>JAUNGM010000014.1:93201-103940 GCA_030524545.1 Eubacteriales bacterium | reverse complement strand
TATTTATACGGTGTTCAGAGCTTTTTTTACTCAATCTCTAGCAAAAGTCAAGTTATTATAGCATGGCGCCCTTTCCTCTGCACTATCTTTTTTCATGGTTTTGTGATACATTAGATTAGTAGGAGGATCATTACTGTTCACAGATAAAATTTTGGCCTCGTTACTGAGAACGAAGTGAACAGTAACGGAGAATCATAATAAACGGAGGATTCCAAAATGAAAGAAAAACTTTATACCATCCCTTTGATGGATGCCTTCAAAGCCGGAGAAGAATGCCCCTTCTGCTACGTGGAGCGCAGCCTTGAAGAGCATACCCTGGATTTTGTTCTTGGGCCGGGTGCTTCCTATATGGAAGATGACATCCGTGCGGAAACAGATGCCATGGGCTTCTGCCGCACCCATTACAAAAAAATGTACGATTACGGCAACCGTCTGGGAGCCGGACTGATTCTCAAAACCCACTTTCAGAAAATGAATCAGGAGCTGGAGCAGCAGATCAAAATGTTTGCACCATCACGTACTTCCCTGATGAGCCGCCTGAAGAAGAACAAACCGCAGGAAAGCACTGCGCGCACTTCCATCGGCGCCTGGGCAGCCTCCAAAAAAGAAAGCTGCTACATCTGCAATTATTATAAAAACACGTATCAGCGCTATCTGGATACCTTTTTTGACTTATATACGAAAAATACGGAATTCAGAGAACTGTTTCAGAACTGTAAGGGGTTCTGCGTTCCCCATTTCGGAGAATTGGCAGAAGAAGGCGACCGCGTCCTTTCCGACAAAGAAAAGAAAGAATTTTTTGACCGGCTCTTTCCTCTGATGCAGCAGCATATGAAGCGTCTCTATGACGACCTGGACTGGTTCTGCGACAAATTTGATTACCGCTACAAGGATGCGGACTGGAAGACCTCTAAAGATGCCCTGCCCCGCGGTATGCAGAAGGCGGCCGGCGGTTTCCCGGCAGACCTGCCCTACACCTCGGACAGATAGAATCCTCCGCAACCCGAAAAGAACCGGAAAGAAACCCTGTTAAAAGGATTTCTCCCGGTTCTTTCTCACATTCGATTCATTGGAATTGGCCTGAAAGACCAGTTCTATCAGTGTCCCATTTCCGGGTGCACTCTTCAGCTGAAGATCTGCATGATGCATCGCAGCTCCGTGCTTTACAATAGAAAGACCAAGGCCCGTACCTCCGGTCTCACGGGAATGGCTTTTATCCACTCTGTAAAACCGTTCAAAAACTCTTTTCTGCTCGTTTTCCGGAATGCCAATCCCGTTATCCTCCACACGATAATAAGGATGTCCCTTTTTTTTGCCTACGGATATGCGGACGGTACCGCCTTCTTCCGTATAACGTACTGCATTGTCCGCCACATTATAAAAGACCTCATACAGTACCTGGGACATGCCCTCCACCTGCTCCGGTTCACCTTCTACTGAAATGGAAATCTTCTTCTTTTCCGCAGAAGCCTGAAGATGGGATGCTACCTCCTGCGCCAGGTCATAAATATCCACCGGGGCAAAATCCAGCTCACTTCCCTTCTCCTCCAGTCTGGAAAGCTGAATGATATCCGCAACCAGAGAGCTTAACCTGCCTGCCTCATGATAGATCCTTCCGGAAAACTCCGGTACTTTATCCTCCGGCACCATCCCGTTCATCATCAGTTCCGCATAGCCGGAAATAGACATCAGAGGCGTCTTCAGCTCATGAGAAACATTGGCAGAAAACTCCCTGCGCATAGCCTCCGCTTCTTTCAGCTCTTCTATCTGCCTTGCAATCTGTTCATTCTGCTGATCCACCCGCACCAGAAGAGGACGCAGCTCCTCATAACAGACTTCCCGCAGAGGATGTTCCAGATCCAGCGCATTGATGGGCGCGATCAGATCGTTTGTCTGTTTCTGTACCAGGAAAAAATCCAAAAGCAGGATGCCGATCATGAGAATTCCAAGAAGCGTAAAGCCGGACATCATGGTATGAAACACGCTGTCCGTTGTTCTTGCCACCCGAAGGATCTTACCGTCATCCAGACGAAGGGCACAGTAAAAGGTCTGTTTGGAAAAGGTATCCGAAAACCTTACCAGCTCTCCGTAGCCCTCCTTTGCTGCCTGGATAAACTCCGGACGGTTGCTGTGATTTTCCAGCATCTCAGGGTCTTTTTCCGAATCAAAAAGAACCTTGCCGTCCGCATCAGCCAGGGTAATCCTGGTTTCCGTCAGATCCCCCACTTCTTTTGTCAGATAGTTTTCTCCGAAGGCTTCCATACCGGTTTTGACATATTCGGCTTCATCACGCACGCCCTGTTTCATACTTACATTGAATTTGTCATACATCACAAAGCTTGCTGCGAAGAATGTCAGCAAAACAGACAGGACCACCAGAAAGCTTCCGTGATTTAAAATCTTCTGTTTCATTTCATCCTCCGATCCGATAGCCGACACCGCGCACGGTTTCGATCAGGTTTCCTTCCTCTCCCAGCTTTTGGCGAAGAGTGCGTACATGTACATCCACAGTCCTGGTTTCTCCGTCAAAATCATATCCCCAGATCCGGCAGAGGATCTGGTTTCTTGTAAGGACGATTCCCTTATTTTCCAGCAGGTACTGAAGCAGCTCAAATTCCTTGCGGGTAAGTTCCACTTTGATTCCCCTGCACCTGACTTCATGCTTCTTTACAAATACGGAGATCTCACCGCAGCCCAGCATCTTATCTTCACTGCTCTTCTGCCCGCATCTCCTGAGAACTGCCTTTACCCTGGCCACAAATTCCATCATGCCGAAGGGCTTGGTAATATAATCATCCGCACCGCCCTCCAGGCCGCGCACCTTGTCATATTCCGCTTCCTTGGCCGTCACCATGATCACGGGGACGTCCCTGGTGGCCGAAGCACTTTTCAATTTTTCCAGAATACGGTAGCCGTCTTCTCCGGGAAGCATGATATCCAGAAGGATCAGCTCCGGTATTTCTTTTTTCAGTGCTTCCCACAGTTCATTGCCGTCAGTAAGTCCTTTGGCATGAAAGCCGGTCGTTTCTAATGTATAAACCAGTAATTCCCGGATATTCCTTTCATCTTCCACGCAATAGATCAATTCATCCGCCCCCTTTTAAATATAGTTTCAGTATACCTTGATTATATGCTTTTCACAAGTTTCTTTACGGCAGAACATACTGTCCGCGGATTTCTTCCAGATTCTGACGAAAAGAGGCATCCGCGGCCACATCATCCAAATGGCTGTGTGTATCGTAAAGGTCCTCCCGCACCTGGGTAATACAGACACCGATATTGGAACAGTGATCTGCAATACGCTCCAGACTTGTTGTTATATCAGAAAGTACAAACCCCATCTCAATGGTACAGGTACCGGCCTGAAGGCGCTTTACATGGCGGCGCTTCAATTCCTGGCTCAGCTCATCGATCAGCTCTTCCAAAGGCTCGATCTTTTCCGCAAGCTTCACATCCTGCTTATCAAACACATAATAGGTCAGCTGCACGATGTCCTCCACTGCCTGTGAGAGCACGCCCAGCTCTTCCATTGCCTTCTGCGAAAAGCTTGCTCCTTTTTCGTACAGTTCCTGTGCGGATTCCACAATATTTACCGCATGATCGGAGATCCTCTCAAAATCCCCGATGCAGTGAAGCATGATGGAAACGCTGTGGCTGTCATGCTCCGACAGATCCTTATGGCTTAACTTCACAAGATACGTACCCAGCTCGTCTTCATAGCGGTCTACCTTCGCCTCCATCTTGTTCACACGCTCTGCCATCTCCTCCTCATAATGTCCCACAAGGCTTAATGCAAGCCGGAGGGCTTTATGGGATTCATTTGCCATACGTCTTGCCGCATTTCTGCCCTGCTCCACCGCAAATGCCGGTTTTTCCAGGAAACGGGACTCCAGGATCATAAACTCCTGATCCTCTCCGGACATTTCTGTCTCCTCTTTGGAATCGCGGATCGTAAGACAGGCAAGTTTTTCCAGCACACCGGAAAAAGGAAGCCACAGGATCGTTGCTGTCACATTAAAGATACTATGGATCACCGCAATTCCGGCCGGGCCTGCTGCTTCGTTCAGAATCTCCAGATGAACCACGGAATTGATCAGATAAAAGGCACACATAAATACGATGGTTCCGATCAGATTAAAATACAGATGCACCATGGCTGCACGCTTTGCATTTTTGTTCGCACCAATTGCAGAGAGAAGCGCAGTTACACAGGTTCCGATATTTTGTCCCATAATGATCGGAAGAGCCACACTGTAGCGTACCGCCCCCGTGACGCAGAGTGCCTGCAGGATACCTACAGATGCAGAGGAAGACTGAATCACAGCCGTCAGTACAGCACCCGCAATGATACCGAGAACCGGATTGGAGAATTTCAGCAATATATTCGTAAATTCCGGCACCTCTGCCAATGGTTTAACCGCCCCGCTCATGGTCTCCATTCCGAACATCAGCACAGCAAAGCCTACCATGATCGTACCGATATCTTTCTTTTTTGTGCTCTTTGTAAATAGAAGGAACACCACGCCGATCAGTGCAAGAATCGGCGCAAAAGAGCTTGGCTTTAAAAGCCGCAGAAAAAAGTTCTCACTCTCGATTCCTGCAAGGCTCAGGATCCAGGAGGTTGCCGTCGTACCGATATTGGCGCCCATGATGACCCCTACGGCCTGAGAGAGCTTCATAATACCGGAGTTTACAAATCCCACTACCATGACCGTGGTGGCAGAGGAAGACTGGATGACAGCGGTCACTCCTGCACCAAGCAGAACCGCTTTCACAGTGCTGGATGTAAGATTTTCCAAAATCCGCTCCAGCTTGCCGCCGGATACTTTGGCGAGTCCGTCTCCCATCACCTGCATCCCGTACAGGAACATGGCCAGACCGCCGAACAGAGTCAAGAAACTAAAAAAATCCATGATTTTTCTCCTTTATATACTCTTAATATTTCCCTCATTTTAGGATGCTTATGTAAAATTATCTCCAGTGCAATGTTAAATTCTTGTAAAATAGTCGAAGAAATGTTAAAAAAGGCGAAAGAACACGGTTCTATGTGCTCTTCCGCCTTTCGCTGTTAAAATTCAGAATCCCCGGATTTCCTCATCCTCTGCATTGGTCTTATCAATGGAACGGATGATGAGAAAATAACTGTAGCTGTCATTCACTTTTACTTCTACCCGCTCCCCTGCTTTGTGCCCTTTCAATGCCTTGCCGATAGGGGATTCGATGCTGACACGGTTCTCCAGGGAATTTCCCCGGATCGAGGTAACCAGCTTATACTTCTCGATCTCGCCGTCTTCCTCAAACTCCACTTCCACAACATCATTCATTCCCACTTCGTCTGACCCGGAGGTATCTGTCACAATATCCGCTGTCTTTAACATTCTCTCCAGGTAGCGGATCCGGCTCTCATTCTGATTCTTATGCCTTTTTGCGGCATAGTACTCAAAATTCTCGCTCAGATCCCCCTGCGCGCGTGCTTCTTTCACTGCCTCAATCGCCTCTTTGCGGATGACAAGCTTACGGTGCTCAATCTCCTGTTCAATCTTTTCCACATCTCCCCGGGTTAATTTTTCTCTCATGACTCTGACTTCTCCTTATATTCACTGCACAGCAGCTGTGCAATTCTGGCGGCTCCCGTTTTATTCAGATGTTTTTTGTCCCAGTAGTATTCCGTGGGCAAAATATCATAAATACCTTCATAAGCCGTATAATTATAATCGAACAGTCCAATGCCAAGATTACTGCAAAACTCCTCAAAATATACATCCATGTCAGCCAGGTCTCCCTGCATACTGGCATACTCATACGAATGAGGAAAGATTATGATATTGAATTCAATTCCATTCTCATGGCAAAGCTCTGCCATTTGTGTAAGATATTCCACAGCCTCCGGGCGGATATTCTTCCTGCTCCACAGACCATTTCTTACCATCTTCTCTGTTGTATAATTGCCGTCATAGACCTGGTCATTGCTTTGAAATCCCATACCTTCATTCTGCCATCTGGCCGATTCAGGCGAAATTCCCTGTTGAAATTCTTCGGACTGTCTGTATAGAATATTACTCTTTATTAAGTCAAAATTCAAGATGTTTTCTACTCGCGTCGGATACAGAAGAACCTGCTCAAGATCCTTGAATTCTCCCTCCTGTATCAAATACTCCAGTTTTACAGCAGGGGAGAGCATCCTGTCCAAAATCGCAAGCCGTCTTCCTGTTAAGGTATTGGTATTCGATACCATTCCCGCTACTCCCATTCCCAGGAACACTCTTTTAACCGGATTATTCTGTATCTGATCCTTGAGAAGAAAATAACTGCCGCCTAATGGCTGCACATCCGTTCCCAAATTCATGCAGACCGTATCCAGTTCTTCGCTGATTACTGCAGGATCCAATCCCCAGTGAATAAGGGAGCTCCCCAAAAGCAGCGTCTCCACGGTTCCTTTCGTCTCTTCCAGATCCTTTCTGGCATAAACAACCGGATTCTCCACAGATTCATAAAGATACCTTCCGGCCTCATTCACCGCGACGGCAAATATGCAAAGCACTGCTATTCTGCAGATAATTTTTCTAAAACTGCGCATATTCAAACCCTCCAACTGTAGTAGATCCAAACGCGCCCATAAAAATGATCATGCACAGCAGCAGCAAATAAACTGTCCAGCGCACAACGACAGGCTTTGATGCCAGAAAATCTCTTACACATCCTTTTGTCTGCATAATACTTACAAGGAAAAACAAAACCAAAGCCACTGCTGCATAAATTAAATGGAAGCTTTCCGTGTTCAGAAACAACGCTTCATAGCTAAGCGAAGGCTGGAACTCAAATACAATTTTTTTGTAAATACGGAGACTGTTCATGGTACTTCCGGCTCCGGGAAAGACCTTCAGAAGCGCAACGATCACAAACGTCCGTATCATACAGAAGCCTTTCCACCACCACACTTCCTCCCGGATATGCAGTTTATTCCTGACAGCATCAAACTGCGGCTTCAGAATAATCGCGAAAATGATGATCACGCCATTGGCAACGCCCCACATGATATAACGCCAGCTTGCGTCATGCCATAACCCTGTACAGATCCAGACAATCGACAGTGCAAAAACGGCCGGAAACATCTTGGCAATCCTTGGAGGCAAAATTCTGCTGCCAAGCTTTCCGAAGCTTACTGCTCCTCTGGAAATAGATGCCGGATAAAAAATATAGTCCCGAAACCAGGAACTGAGGGAAATATGCCATCTTCTCCAATACTCACTCAAAGAGCAGGAAAAGAATGGTCTCTGAAAGTTCTCCTCCATTCGTATTCCATAAATTTCCGAAACACCGCATACGATATCCGAATATCCGGAAAAGTCCGCATAAATCTGAAATGTTGTATAAATACAGGCCATAAATAGCGTGAAGCCGCTGACAGAAGTCCATTTATCAAAAATCCCCACTGCCATAGGGCGAAGGTTATCTGCGATCACTGCCTTTTTCACCATACCCCATAAGATTCTCTGACAGCCATAGGACAGATTTTTGTAGGAAAAGGAATGGCCTTCATACAACTGAGGCGCAAGGCTCTGATAGCGCCCGATAGGGCCCTGGGTCATCTGAGGAAAATAGGTAACAAACAACAGTACCTTAAAGGGATTTTTTTCAGGTATACTCTTTCCTTTGTATACATCCAAAGCATAGCCAATGGACTGCAATGTATAATACGAAAGCCCCAGAGGCGCAATTAGCCCCAGCTTATTTACCCCATCCATTCCAAACAGTCCCAGCAGACGATTGGCATTATGTACAAAAAAATCTCCGTATTTCAGGGCAAGAAGAATCCCGAGATTTATCACAATGATTCCTGCAAGCCATCGTTTTTTTTCTGATTTTGCCCGCTGTTTTTTCTCTTTTTTCTCGCTGCGCGTTAATTTGACATCTGCATTCCTGATTTCCCCATCCAGCCTGCAGTCAACCCTGTACATCATTCTGGTTCCACAGGTAATCGTCACGGCTGTCACGATAACATAAATAAAGTTGTCCACACCCATCAAATGGTAGAACAACAGGCTGAGTCCCAAAAGTGCCATCCACTGGCACTTTCGGGGTACACAATAATAAATAATCACAGACAGAAAAAACAGCACAAAAAAGGCAAGCTGATTTACCGTCATATCAATCTTCCTCTTGCAGCTTCCGGATCATAGCCAGCATGGCATCCACAGAATTAAAATTCTCCGGTTCGATATCATCAAAAGAAACCTCCACGTCAAAGCACTCGTTGATCTCCCCGATCAGTGATACCAGGTCAAAAGAGTCCAGAATTCCATCGTCAATCAACTTCTGCTCCTTTTCAAATTCCAGTTCCGGTCTTAATCTTCCCAGTATTTCCATTAATTCATCTCTCATGATTCTACTCCTTCTGTTTTTTTATTCATTTTTAATTGTACGGAAATCATTCCGTCATTTACAAACCCCATTCTTTCATAAATACCAATAGCATGGGTATTTTTTTCATCTACCCAGAAATTCACTTTCTCCACCCCATACTGTGTAAACATGGCACCAATCGAGGCACTGCAGAGCGTCCTTCCCAGTCCCTGACCGCGAAGCGCATGGCTTACGGAAAGATGCTGCATGAAAGCAGTCCGGCCCTTAAAAATCCCTCTGTCAACCGCTCCTACTCTACCGTCTTTTAAACGCACACCCATAATTTCGCCTTTGTCACAGGCCCGGTCAAATTCCTCCTTATCCGGCAGAAGTGTGCTGTATACATCCAGGCAGCTCTCCCACAGTGCGATGCAGTCTTCATAATCCGAAGGCAGCAGAACCTGCACGGGATATGTTTTCTCCATTTCCCGCTCATCGGCAGGAGGGATGAAATCCTTTCCCATGCACTCCATCCTCCGGTATTTTTTATATAACCAAAATCCCTGGTTTTCCCACGCCGTGATTTCGGTATTTAAAGCAGCTTCTTTAACCTCCCGATAGACAAAGTCCAGAAATACCGGTGTATCCTTCTTTTCTGCCATAGGCACTGCATCGGCATTCCGATAATAGTACAAACGCCTGCATCCGGCCTCCGATACAAAGAAATTAAGGCAGTCTTCTGTCTGTTCCAGATACAGCGTTCCTTTTTCTGTCATTTTACGTACTTCCTCAGGCAGGAAAAAACAATTGGACCGTATCTCTTTTCCTTTTTTCTTAAATGCCTTGACGATATCACTGAACTGCCGGTATGATTCAATCTTTTCCATGACTGATATACCTCTCTTTCAGCAGCATTCTATCAATTTTTCCGTTTTTGCTTAGGGGAAGACGTTCCAGATAAACATACCGGTTGGGGCACATATATTTCGGCAGATATACCTGCATATCTTTCACAATCCGTTTATCGCAGGCTTCCTCTGCCTGATAAAACATATAAATGGCTTTTTTCCGCTCATCATACATGCAGCAGCTTCTGGAAATATAGTCCAGCCGATCCAGTACAGCTTCGATTTCCCCAAGCTCGATTCTATGTCCCATATGCTTAATCTGAAAATCCCTTCTGGTCACATAGAACAGCTCTCCATTCTTATATCTTCCAAGATCTCCTGTTCGGTAAATCAATTCCGGATAATCCTGGTTCAGGGGATTCTGGCAAAATGCCTTCTCTGTTGCTGCCTTGTTGTGGTAATACCCCAATGCAAGAGACGTTCCTCTCACACAGATTTCCCCAATTTCTTCTTTTGCAGGACAATCGTTCCCATCCAGAAGGAAAATTTCTGTATTCGGAAACGCCTTTCCAATAGGCAGTGTTTCATCCAGGTTAAATTCTCTGTCTACAACATAATAACTGCAGTTACACGTAATTTCCGTAGGTCCGTACAGATTCACATACATCGCATCGGGAAGTTTTTCCCTCCAGTAGTTCAGAACCTTTATCGGCATCACTTCTCCGGAAAACATAATTTTTTTCAGACAGCACGGTACCTCTTTTTCCAGTCCTTTAAAATCGGCCACCACTGCCAGGGCAGAAACAGCCCAGATAATTGTAGTAATCTTCTTTTCATTCAGATAGGCTACCAGCTTTTTCGGAAAAGTGATCATTTTTCTCGTTACAACGCATAATGTGGCACCGTTTCGGAGAGTGGAGTAAATATCTTTTACAGAAACATCAAAATCAAAAGGCGCCTGATTTCCAAATATCTCATTCTCATCAAAGCCGAAACAGTCTGCAAACTGTTCCACCAGGTCGATCACTGATCTGTGGCACACTAACACTCCTTTAGGCGTACCGCTGGAACCCGAAGTATAGATTGCATATAGCGGATTCGTATCCAGGTGGCGTTCCCGAATGTTCACCAGAAGTTCTTCCCGAATCTCCGCCGTAATCAGTTCTTCATACAGAAACACTTTCCCCATATATCCGAACTTTCTCACAAATTCCCTGTCTTTTTCACGGCAGATCAGACAAACCGGCTCAACCTGCTGCAAGATCATGTCAATCCGCTTAATAGGAATCTCTTTGCTCACGGGCACATAAAAATTGCCGCTGTAAACGCAGCCCATAAAACTTTCCAGACTTTCAATATCTCGATCGACCAGTACAGCAACCGGTCTGCAGCCGCTATCCATTCCGGCAATAACAGAACCTATGCGTCTAGCCTTCTCCATACAGTCCCCATATGTCACTTCATGTGCTTCATCTGCAAACAAAATCTTATCCGGATGTTTCCTGACACCGTTCTCCAGGTAATCTAATACATTACATACCATGAATA
>JAUNGM010000014.1:0-93101 GCA_030524545.1 Eubacteriales bacterium | reverse complement strand
TTACCTCTTTTTCTGGCCGTATGGCCATAGTGGTATCCTTTAGGATTACCTCTTTTTCTGGCCGTATGGCCATAGTGGTATCCTTTAGGATTACCTCTTTCTATATTTTATCCATGGCTATCATGCATCACTATTGTGTAATCTTTGTGAAATATTTGCTTAATATTTATTTTATTTTGTTTTTTTCATCGTAAAATGGAACTCTACTCCGCCCCGGACATTCTGTACGCCTACACTTCCTCCATGGGCCTCCGCAGCCTGTTTTACGATTGACAGGCCGATTCCAAAACTGTTCCTGTTTCTTGTACGGGCAGTATTCACTTTATAAAATACGTCCCATATTTTTTCCTGCTCCTCCTTTGGAATAGGATTTCCTTCATTAAACACGGTAAAATGTATCAGTTCTTCCTCTTCTCTGGCAAAAATGCGGATCATTCCTTCCTTATTTCCGTAAGCAACCGCATTTTTTATAAAATTGTAAAGTGCTCTCTGAATCACTTCCATATCTCCCCAGACAGTTCCCCGCACTTCATTACACTCCACATAATCCCCTTTTCTTCCAGGAAATTCGTCCATATAACATTTCCGAATGCTGTCCATCAGCGTCTGCACCTGAAAATATGTTTTATGCAGCTCACATTCCCCTTTTTTATAAGAAGAATTCTCAAGCATTTGATGAACAATCACATCCATCCTTCCGCATTCTTCCGAAATGACATTACAATACTTTTCAATCTTTTCCGGCTGATCTTTCATGTAAGACATATTTTCTGCATATCCCATAATGACTGCCACCGGAGTCTTCAATTCATGGGCCATATTCCGTACCAGGGTCTTGCGCATCTCTACCTCCTTCTGCAGTTCTCCCATGGATTCCTTCAGTCTGTCAGACATGACATTTACAGACTCTGCAAGTGCGCCAAATTCATCATTGCTGTTTACCATAACCTTTTCATCAAAATTCAGATCGGCAATCTGCCCTGTAACTTTGTTGATTTCCTGAATGGGCTTCACCATTTTTCCGGACAGATAAATAATCGCAAGTGTTCCGAACAGCATGGTAAAACCACCCGCAATCAAAAAGCAGATCAGCATGGCCTGCGTACTGCTGTTCAGACCTGTAATAGATTTGCGGACAATGATATACCCATACCCCAGCACTTTATTTACTTCAACAAAAAATGCTTTATTGGCATCATCAAAGTAACTGGCAAAGCTGTTCCCTGTACTGTCGAGATTTTTTTCTCCGTCATTGATCGCTTTCGTTGTTTTTGTACCAAATTCTCCTTTGGCAATTTCCCAGCTTCTGGTACTGAAAAGGATTTTCAGGTTTTCATCTGTAATCGCAATCATTACATCATTTTCAGAAGCCCGGCTGTCCATATCCTCCTCCGAGATTTTCCAGTCAGACTGAATCAATTGTCCGGCTATTTCGGATACGATTTCCTGAAGTTTACGGTGATTCCAGCTTTCTACAACACTTTCCCTCAGTAGATTTGCCGTCACCAGAAGGCAGGACAGAAAACAAATAATCAGCAGGCAGCCTGCTGCAATATATTTTTTGCGAAGAGTCCCTTTCATAATCGCTCCTCCCATTGAAATACATACCCGATTCCGCGTATGGTACGAATATAATCCCCGCATTCTCCCAGGTCGTTCCGCAGCATCTTAATATGTGTATCTATGGTGCGGATATCTCCTTCATAGTCAAATCCCCAGATTCGTTCCAGAATCTGGTCACGGGTGAGGACAATGTTTCTGTTTTCAATCAGATACAGTAAAAGCCGATACTCCTTGTTCGTAAGTATCACTTCTTCGCCTCCTGAATAAACGCGGCAGCCATTCAGATCTACCTTCAGTGCCTTAAAGCACAGCATATCTCCATGCGCCTCCTCCGCCAACCCGGATTTATATTCCAGGGCCGCACGAATCCTGGCAAGAAGAACCTTCCTGTGGAACGGCTTTGCCACATAATCACACGCCCCCAGCCGAAATCCTTCTATCTCATCCTCGGAATCTCCCAATGCAGTCAACATGATCACAGGAACGGTCGAAGATCTGCGTATCTCCTCAAGAACCTCAAAACCATTCTTTTTCGGCATCATAATGTCCAATATAACCAATTTAAATTCCGGATTCTTCCGAAAGCTTTCCAGAGCACAGTCTCCGTCCTCCGCCTCTGTCACTTCATATCCTTCTTTTTCCAATATATCTCCCAGAAGATTCCTTAATAGCTCATCATCATCTGCTACTAATATTTTCACACCCAACGTATCCACATCCTTATTTTATTTTATTAAAAAATATTATACTATTTTTTAATCTCCGAAACAATCCTGTAATATGTCATAGAAAAGAATACAAAAAAAGCTGTCCAACAGAAATGAGACTTCTTCATTTCTGCTGAGACAGCGCTTTTTCGTTATGTCAGGCATCCTCCGCCTGATAGATCTGCTGAAATCCCCTGTCCGTGACAAGGACAATCTGTTCCATCTCCTCGTTTTTTTCCGGAATGGATGATTCCCCCCGCGCCTGGAATTTCACACAGGTCCCGCAGGAGGAGCTTAAATTTCTGGGTACCGGCATCACTGCGGCGGTAAGTCCCGCAGCTTCACAGGATCTTTTGAACCGGATTGCCCCGAAATGGGAATAAAACGTAGCAATATACTCTTCCATGCTTCCTCTGTTATTTTTTCAGATGAAGGAGATACTCATCTCCCTTCTCCTCCGCCTTAACCTGGTATCCCTGATGTGTGGCAAAGCGGGTAACATTTTCTTTGGCAGTAACATTATCTACAAGCACTTCATAAGCAGCTTCCTTAGATGCCAGAGCATTCTTTGTCATAATAACCGGCTCCGGGCAGGACAGGCCTCTTGCATCAATTGTTTTCATCTCTTGCTTCTCCTCTCATATCCTATCTGTATCTGACTGTTTTCAGGCTTCACTTTTTCTGGAATTCAGGACTGCGATCACGGCAACTACAACGATACCGATGATCACAGCGATCTTTCCGTTCGCAGTCGGGCCCTCTCCGGAAGAAGCCAGACCAAAGTTATGTGCAAATGCAGCACCAACCATCAGACCGAAAATCGCGATGGCAGAGTCCGTATTTCCTTCGCCTGCAAGTACAAGCTGGCGCAGAGGACATCCGCCCAGGAGCACGCAGCCGAAGCCTGCAAGAAGCATTCCAAGGGCATTCCAGAGACCGTCCGTATGTGCAACCGGCTGGCCTGCCATGCCAAGGGTAAAATAAGGAGTTCCTGTTGCTGCCGTAAGGATCAGATTTCCCACAAGTGCACTGACCAGAATGGCTGCAAAGCCGATCAGCAGCTTGTATTCCCCAAAAAGAACTGCATCACGGATACCGCCTACCATACAAAGACGCGTCTTCTGTGCAAGTGCTCCTACGATCAGGCCTGCTGCAAGAGAAATGAGGATTGCCGCATGTTTAGCGCCGGGGCCTCCTTCCGGTTCCGTAAAGTGAATAAATGCCGGAGCTGCCACAAGCAGAACCAGAAAGACGATTTCCAATGCAGGGAAAAGGCCGCCTTCTGCTTTCGGCATTTTGTAGGAGCGTTTCAGCGTGTAGCCTCTCTTCAGGAAAAAGACGCCTGCCAGGATTCCAAGAACAAATCCCACCAGCCCGAAAATGGCATTCAGGTCACCGCCTGCAATTCGTAAGATCATGCGGAACGGACATCCCAGGAACATCAGGCATCCGATCATTACAAAAACGCCTAAAATAAAACGTGTTACAGGGGCGCTTCCTCCGCGCGGTTTAAATTCTTTGTTTACCAGTGCAAGGATACAGGAGCCAAGGACAAGTCCGATGATCTCCGGACGTATGTACTGAACGGCTGCTGCAGAGTGCAGGCCCAGCGCACCGGATGTATCCCGCAGAAAACATGCGATACAGAATCCCATATTTACCGGATTGCCGAAAAATACAAGCGCAGCAGCTATCAGACCGATCATAATGCCGGCTCCCGTAATCACTGTTTTTTCGTTTTTCATTTGTAACCCTTCCTTTCTTGTTCATAAATCATTTATAAAAAAATGATACCATTTCTTTCAAAATCCTTCCAATAATTTATAAATGATTTTTTAGGATATTTATAGATAGAATTAATAAATTATGATATACTGCATCTATCAGAATGATCGCGAGGTACTTTTATGAGGAAAAAAATATATCTTGACCAGGCCAGTACTTCCTTTCCCAAGGCTTCCTCCGTGGCAGACGCTGTTTACCGGTATCTTTCCGGCTTTTCCGTGAATGTGAACCGAGGCTGCTACACAGAAGCCTACTCCGTGGAGGAACAGGTCTATGAAACAAGGGAACAGCTCTGCCGCCTGTTCCATTTTCCCAACTGCAGGAATGTGATCTTTACGGGCAATGTCACGTCCAGTTTAAACATCCTTTTGAAGGGCCTGCTTAAACCAGGCGACCACGTACTTGTCTCTGCCATGGAACATAATGCTGTCATGCGGCCTTTAACACAGCTTCAAAAAACCGGTGTTTTGTTTGACCGGATTCCCTGCAGACAGGACGGAAGCCTGTGCCTGGAAGAAGCGGAATCGCTTATCCGGCCAAATACCAGGGCTCTTGTCTGTCTCCACGCTTCCAATGTCTGCGGTACGGTCATGCCTGCCCGGGAGCTTGGACTGCTCTGTCAGAAGCACAAGATTGCATTTATCCTGGATACCGCCCAGACTGCCGGAATCCTTCCGATCGATATGGAAGAAATGCATATTGATGCCCTGGCTTTTACCGGGCATAAAGGGCTTCGCGGCCCACAGGGAATCGGCGGATTTCTGGTGCGGGATACCCTTGCCCGACAGATTGAACCGCTCCTCTCCGGCGGTACCGGAAGCATTTCCCATACGGAAGAAATCCCGGATTTTCTGCCTGACCGTTTTGAACCGGGGACTCCCAACCTTCCCGGAATTCTTGGACTTCATGCAGCACTGACCGATCTGGAGAACAGTTCCATGGAAGAAATGTTCCGCCATGAAATGGCTTTGACGGACTATTTTCTGAAAGGGCTTAGGAATCTGGATCCGGAAAGCGAGTACATCCGTATCGTGGGAAAACAGGACTGCATTGACCGCTGTGCAGTTGTCTCCATTCAGACTCTTCAGATGGATATGGCACAGGCGGCCTATGAACTGGATGACCGGTATGGAATCATGACACGGGTGGGACTTCACTGCGCTCCAAATGCCCACAAAACACTGGGTACATATCCGGCGGGAACTATCCGATTCTCCTTCGGCCCCGGGAATACGCAAGAGGAACTGGATGCCGCCCTGCATGCTCTGGCCGAGATCACCGGCCTTAACGGATAACCCCGCCGCCCCCGGCAGAATAAAATCGATTCGAGGATAACCGCTATGGAATTTAAACAATTGGAAGCCTTTGTGGCCGTCGTAGAATATAACAGTTTTTCTGAGGCAGCACGGCGCCTTTATCTGACGCAGCCCACCATCAGTGCGCATATCCGCTCACTGGAAACCGAACTGAATTCCCGCCTCATCATCCGCACTACCAAAAAGCTTACCGTCACTGCCAGAGGCTACCAGCTCTATGACTGTGCTGTGCAGATGCTGAACATGCGCAACAATCTGGTGGATGAATTTGCCGGAACCAAGAAAAAGATCATTGATATCGGCGTGTCCACCATTCCTTCCTCCTATCTTCTCCCGGAGCTTCTGAGTGCTTTCGGACGGCAGGTGGAAAATATCTATTTTCATTCCTGGCAGTCCGACAGTGCCGGTGCGATCCAAAGGGTTCTGGATGGCAGCGTGGACTTAAGCCTTACGGGCCAGAAAGCAGAAGAAGAAACCTGCTGCTTCCTTCCCTTCTGCCACGACTCTCTCGTCATCGCAACTCCGGTCAACGACCATTTTCTGAAGCTCAAAAGCCGCGGTGCTGCTTTCCGGGACTTTCTGGATGAATCTTTCATTCTCCGGGAAACAGGCTCCGGCACGCGCAAAGAAATGGACCGTTTCCTGGAACGCCACGGAATCTCCAGCTCCGACTTAAATGTAGTTGTCCGCATGAATGATCTGGAATCCATCAAGAAATCCATTGTCAACGGACTTGGTATTTCCATTTTGTCAGCCCGTTCTGCTCTTGATCTGGAAAAAACAAGGCAGATTCTCCTATTCCCTTTAGAAGAATCCGCCCATACGCGTACCTTTTATATTGTTTACAGCAAAAACAGAATCTTAAAACCCCATGTGAAACAGTTCATTCACTTTGTGCGGGACTATTATAAGGATTCCTGAATATCAATTTGACAGTACACTAGCAAATCCGCGGCAGTAATTCTCCGCCCGGCTGTGGGAGCAGTGTTTCGGCACCGATTTCCGTAGTCATCACGACCTTTCCGGGCATAGTATCTGTAACCTCACCGATAATCGCAGCATTTCCGGAATATTTCCCTTTATGAAGTGTTTCGACCAGCGCCTGCGCTTTTTCCTTAGGGGCAACTACCACTAAGGTTCCTTCATTTGCCAGATACAGCGGATCCAGGCCAAGCATTCCGCAAACGCCGCGGACGGCTCCGTCTACCGGAATGGAAGAGGCATCCAGACGGATTCCCACCTTACTCTCTGCGGCAATTTCATAAAGAACCGTGCCTACCCCGCCGCGGGTGGCATCCCGGATCACATGGATGTCTTTCGTTGTTTCAAGCATCGATTCCACGGTTCCCCACAAAGGTGCACAGTCGCTCTTTACATCCGCTTCAATTCCCAGATTTTCCCGTGCCAGAAGGATGGTGCAGCCGTGCCGTCCGATATCCCCTGTGACGATCACCGCATCTCCTGGTTTTGCGAATGCGCCGGAAGTATGGACACCCTCCTGCAGCTTTCCGATGCCGGTGGTGGTGATAAATACATTGTCCACCTGGCCTTTTCCGGCAACCTTAGTATCTCCTGCCACAATCTTTACCCCGGCCTCCGCAGCCGTTTTTTCCATATAGGAAGCAATCTCTTCCAGCTTATCCAGAGGAAATCCTTCTTCTATAATAAAAGAACAGGTTAAATAAAGCGGTTTTGCTCCCATACACGCCAGATCGTTGACCGTACCGCAGATACTGAGTTTTCCGATATTTCCTCCCGGAAATTCAAAAGGGGAAACGATAAATCCGTCGGTAGTCATGGCGATTCTGCCGTCGCCCACGTTCAGGATTGCCGCATCATCTGCCGTAAATTCCGGATTGGCAAAATGTGCCTTAAATACTTTTTCGATCAGCTCGGCTGTCTGTCTTCCCCCTGCTCCGTGGGCAAGGGTTACTTTATTTTCCATCATATCTGTTTCCTCCTTTATACCTCACTGCTGTACTGATAATAGGCAGAACATGCACCTTCATTGGATACCATGCAGGCACCGATGGGATGCTGCGGCGTACATCCTTTTCCGAATACTTTGCAGTCCGACGGCCTGCATTTTCCCTGAAGCACTTCTCCGCAGCGGCAGGCCGGATTGCTTCGCCCTTCCACTTTTGGAAGGCGGAATTTCTTCCGGGCATCATACGCACCGTATCCCTCACGAAGCTGCAGGCCGGAGCCCGGTATCACACCAAGTCCTCTCCATTCGGAATCGCAGGGTTCCATCACTTCTTCTATGATTTTTTGTGCTGCGGTATTTCCCTCCGGCCGAACGACACGGGGATAACAGTTCACAAAAAACGGTATTCCTGTCTTTGATTTTTCTATAGTTACAGCCAGGGCTGTCAGCAGTTCTTTTGCCGTAAATCCTGCGATCACGCCGGAGACTCCGTCTCTTTCCGCCAGTTTTCTGCATTCTTCTTCACCTGTGATGGCATTGACATGTCCGGGATAGAGAAATGCGTCTGCGCTGCCTTTTAATGCCTGATATGCATTTGGCATGGTCTTATTTGCGGTAAGAAGGGAGAAGTTCTCAAGCCCTGCTTCCTGTGCCTTCTTTGCCGCAAGACAGACGGACGGTGTGGTTGTCTCAAATCCCACTGCCAGAAATACCACCTGCTTATCCGGATTTTCCGCCGCATAATCCACCGCATCCAGAGGGGTGTACACAACCTGGATCTTCGCTCCCTCTGCCCGTGCATCCGCAAGGCTTTTCTTTGTTCCCGGAACCCGGATCAAGTCTCCGAAGGTACAGATGACTGCGCCATGTTCCAGAGCCAGCATCACTGCCTCATCAATAAATCCCACAGGTGTAACGCAGACCGGGCATCCGGGGCCTGAGATCAGTTCCACATTTTCCGGAAGGATCTTTCGGATTCCCAGCCGGAAAATTTCATGGGTATGGGTGCCGCACACTTCCATAATACGGATGGGAGATCCATCATAAGTTTCGATTATCTCTTTTGCTGTTTTCTGTATTTTTTCCATCATCTTTTCTCCGTTATAACAATCCCATGAGATCGTCGGTTTCTTCTGTATCGTCTTCCGTGATCTTTGCAATGGCAATTCCGGCATGAACCATCACATAATCTCCCGGTTCCAGATCTTCCAGAAGCTCCGCGGAAACCTCACGCTTTGCACCGGATGCATCCACAACTGCCATTCCGTTTTTAATTCCTACTACTTTTGCCGCTAAACCTACACACATGCCCTTGTTCCTCCTTTTATTCCACCTGTTTTGTATCTTCCAGATCATTCTGTTTCTGTATATAAACCATCGCCGCCACGGCCTGGCCCAATGCAATTCCCCCGTCGTTCGGCGGAAGCAGGCTGTGCCGCAGTACCCGGAAGCCCTCTTCCGTCAGCCGCTCCTCGCACAGCCGCAGAAGAAGCTGATTCTGGAAGACTCCGCCGCTCAGGGCACAGACCTCAAGCCCTGTCATTTCTGCCGCTTTCTTACAGCCTTCCACGATCTGCTCTGCCAGCAAGGCATGGAAAAGATAAGCTAAATTCCCTGCCTCTGTTCCCTGAAGCCTTTTTTCTATGATCAGACGAACCAGCCGTTCCGTCGGGAGAATAAATTTCTGTGCATTCTCCTTCTCCGGCAGTTCCACCGGGGATTCCTTCTCCACACACTCCGCAGCAGCGGAAAATGATTTCAAAACTGCCCGAAGCTCTTCCCGAATCGCTTCTTCGGCCCTTGTCTCCTCATACGCTTCGGCAGCAAACTCCAGAGTCGTTGATGCCTCTCCCTCAAAGGTAGAACAAAGCCGGATTCCCAGAATCGCACTGACTGCATCGAATAATCTTCCTGCGCTTGTGGATACCACACTGTTGATCTTCCGCACTGCCATCTGTTCATACAGCTTCCTCACAGACTCCTCACACAGCCCGAGCGTTTCCACAATCTCTGCCGCCCTGTCCGGATACAGGCAGTTGATCATGGATACGGCAATCCTCCAGCCTTCTTTTGCCGAAGCATCACCGCCGATCTGGATAAACGGCCGGATGCTTCCAAGCCGTGTAAAGGACTGATAGGAAGCCTCCAGAATCTCACCGCCCCAGATTGTCCCGTCCGTTCCGTATCCCGTCCCGTCAAAGGAAACTCCGATCACCGGTTCTGCGCAGTCATTCTCTGCCATGCAGGATACAATATGCGCATAATGATGCTGCACACGGAAAACAGGGATCCCCTGCTCTTCCGCCACAAGCGTGGTATTGTATTTCGGGTGCATGTCACAGGCCACAATGGACGGCTTCGCTTCCAGAAGCTCCTCCATCCTGATGATGGATTCTTCCAATGCCTGCACTGTCCGGATATCCGCCATATCCCCCACATAGGGCGACGGATAAAACAGCTGGTTTTTCCCGATGCAAAATGTATTTTTTAATTCTCCGCCCACAGCAAGCACCTGCCCGTGAAACGCCTCTGATAACATAAAGGGCAGCGGCGCATAGCCCCGGGAGCGGCGGATCATATAGGGTTCCCCCCTGTAATAGTCCATCACCGAATCATCTGCCCGCAGCCGGATTTTGCGGTCATGGGACAGGATAATGTCACAAAAAGACGAAAGCTCCTTCACCGCATCTTCATCCGTCCGGCAGATAGGCGCCCCGGATACATTTCCGCTTGTCATCACAAAGCAGTCCGTGGTCATGGTGATTCCGTCATTATACTCAAACAGCAGCATCTGCACAGGAGCATACGGAAGCATCACCCCTACTTTAGGGTTATCGGGAGCCACGGAAGGAGCCAGGATCCCGCCCGGCTTTTTTTTCAGCAGAATGATCGGCTTCTGGTGGCCGTCCAGCACTTCCTCACTCTCCGGGCTGATGATGCATTCCCGCTCCACAGTCTCAAGATTTTTCATCATCACTGCAAAGGGCTTTGCCGGGCGTGTTTTCAGCTTCCGAAGCCTTGCTACAGCCTCCTCATTAGCGGCGTCACAGCAGAGGTGAAATCCTCCGATTCCCTTTACTGCAATGATCTTGCCTTCCAGAATTGCCTTCCGCACATAAGTGATCGCCTCCCGGCCGCGTTCCTCTCTTCCGATCAGATAAACCTCCGGGCCGCAGTCATTGCAGCAGACAGGCTGTGCATCGTATCTTCTTGTTTCCGCATGGGTATATTCATACGCACATTCCGGGCACATGGGAAACTCCCCCATACTGGTCCGTTCCCGGTCATAGGGCATGGAATCCAGGATCGTAAGCCTCGGGCCGCATGCCGTACAGTTGATAAAAGGATGCATATATCTGCGGTTTCCGGGATCATACAATTCCTGCCTGCACTTGGGGCAGGTGGCAATATCCGGAGAAACGAAGATATCCCCCTCTTCTTTTTCACTTTCAATAATGTCAAACTGTTCAAAAGGAATATCCTCACAGTCCGAAATATCGGTCTTTAATACAGCAGACCGCTCCGGAGGCTCTTCCCGCAGATATTGCAGAAATTCCGCCCGTTCCTCTTCGGTTCCTCTTGCATAGATTTCCACATAGGAACCCTTATTTGCCACGTTTCCCGTGACCCCCGCACGGTCTGCAATTCGGCTCACAAAGGGCCGGAAGCCAACTCCCTGGACAATTCCATACACACGGATGACCTGTGTACTTTTTTCATTTGATCTGCTCATCCCAATTCCCCTGATACCGCAAAGTGGCTGACTGCGATATATTCTCCCTGATAAGTTCTAAGCGCCCGTTTCAAAAGCCGGTCTCCGATGATCACATCAAAGCCTCCCTGTTCCACATACTCTGCAAATTGCTTTTCTGTGGTAAGCTGCACATCCTGCGGTTCTTTTCCTTCCTCTGTCAGCATAAACCAGGTTGCCGCCGTTACATCCGCTTCCCCGGCCCGGCGGATCTCCTTACGGATTTCGTTGGCTGCTGTCTGCTGATGAACAACCAGGACTTTTTTTCCTGCCAGCTTATGAAGCTGCTCTTTGATCTCTTCTCCAAGGAGCGGGTAAGACACCTCATACGGCGTGCCGAACCGTTTTTGCAAATACTGCGCTGCCTTCAGGCCTGCGGGGGCTACAACCAGATTCTTTGCTGCAGTCCCTGCATTTTTTACCGCTTCCAGGCCGCTTCCCATGCCATAACAGAAAACATTCTCATATCCCTGCTTCGACAGCACCTCATGGATTTCCCGGTCTGCATGAATGCTGCCCAGATCCAGCGGGGTAGCGCCGAGCACCCCTATGGTTTTCGCATTCACTTCTTTTTGATCCTCCGCAAATTTGCGGAACAATTCCAGGTAAGTTTCCTCTTCCCCTTCATCATATATACGGGTTCCCGTACACTCCACGGTGATCACCGGAATCCCGCAGCGCTTCTCTGCCATTCGCTTCAGCGCCTGAAAATCCGTTGCAATCACCGCAGGGACAGGGGTTCCGATGACAGCGGCAAATTCCGCATCCACTTTTTTGGCCGTATCCTTCAGCTTCTCCACCAGCCTGTCATCTCTTCCGAGAATCGCATCCATATCCCGAAGGCCTGCGCTGAAGATGGCACTTTTCCGTACAAACCATCTCGGCTCATCAAACCCGCAGATGTTTCCCGTACAGCCGCCCGCATCACAGATGACCGTGATCCCGCCCAGCTCATACAGCACCGATGCCGCACCGGACTGATCCGGCGCAAAGGGTGACAGATATTTTAATAATCCCTTCATCTTGTTCTCCCTTCTGCAGTCTTGTCCATTGCTTCCTCCAATTCCTCAAACAGATGACGAAGCCCGGAATACCCAAAAGGCTGGCGCTCCTGGTTCCATGGCACATTTACACAATTCGGATGATAATATTCCGCATCCTTTCCGATGGTAATGTCCGCCTTCCCTTCCCCGCAGTCATAGTAGAGCATTGTCGGGGACAGATTTGTATAAATCCGTGTATCAGGGCTTATTGCCGCAATCTTCTTAATATAGATAAAGTTTTCTGAAGAAACCGTTCCGTATATTTCCGATACGTGATGTCCATAACGAAGCAGTGCCAGCGCCAGCTCGAAGGATCCGCCATTCAGGCATTCCCCAATGGCAAATACCGTTTCGGGATACTTTTGGGAAAAGCGTTCTACCGCTTCCATGGCAGCCTCATAGTATTTCCCGTCATCGATCTTCACGCCGAGAGCACCTCCCAGCAGTTCATACTGGCGGTGAATCTTGTCGATCTGGTAAAGTCTGGTAAGCTCGATTCCCGGAATATCCAGACGTTTCCGGATATCCTCCGCAGCCAGACGGCACTCCGGGTTCAAAACAAGATTAAAATTCGCCTCCGCCATAGAAAGATATTCCTCAAAATCCTTACATCTGGAAATCTCATTGATCTTCTTCACCCCAAGCCCCCGGAGAATCTCATACAACTCCGTATCATCCAGAAACGGGGCAAACTCTCCCAGAAGATTCACTGTCGTGGACTTCTTCTCTCTTTTTTCCAGGAGGGAGTAAACGGATTTCCGTACCGCAGTCATAGGCGGTACACGTCCCTCTCTTGTCAGGGCATACATATAGCAGGGAAGTACCGGAACCCCTGCGTAATCGGAAGCTTTCCGACAGACCCTGTCCATATCGGTTCCCAGAAGGGCATCCACACAGGTAATACAGATCATGACCGCAGAGGGCCTTTCTTCCAGAGAATCCACCACCTCTTTTACAGCCTTTGAGATCTTATTCAGGTGGCGTCCCGTCACAATATCCGTGTCGTCCATCAGCAGATAAAAAAATCGCTCACTGTATCCGCCCAGTTCACTGAGCATGGTCGTATTCCTTCCGCAGCATCCCGGAGCCACCAAAAGCTCCACGGATCCCGGAACAGCAAGGCCCGCCCTCTTTACCCCAAAGCCCTGCGCTCCGGGGGAATTAAAGGAAAGGGTTGCCGGAGAGCTGTAGATCAGATGCTTCGAAGACTGCAGCTCGTCCGGAATCCCATCCCTTCCCCGTTCTGCCAGTTCGGCAGCAGTGATATAATAAACTTCCTTCTCCATAAAACCTCCTATCGCATTAAGGAATCTTTACTCTTCCAGCAGACGTTTTGCCAGCTCCAGATACTTCCGGCTGACAGGCAGATTTACATCTCCCTCGATCACCGTCATTCCCCGGTCTTCAAACCGGATAATGTCCTGGCTCCTGGGGATGTCCGCCACAATTTCCAGCCCGTTCTTTTCGGCAAATTCCCGCACCTTTTCTTCCTCATTCTCCACATCCCTGCGGTTCAGGATAATTCCCTTCACGGATGCATATCCCCGGTCTTCAAAATTGTTCACCGCAGTATTGATATTATTGGCTGCATACAACGCCATCTTTTCCCCGGAAGTGACGATCAGGATACCGCTTGCATAGCCTTCCCGGATAGGAGCTGCAAACCCTCCGCACACCACGTCTCCCAGCACATCATAAAGCACCACATCCGGCTGATACGTTTCAAAAAGCTCCAGATCTTCCAGCAGGCTGAAGGTCGTGATGATTCCTCTTCCTGCGCAGCCCAGTCCCGGCGTCGGGCCCCCGGTCTCGATACAGAGCACGCCGCCGAATCCCTCCTTCGCAATCTGGTCAATCCGCTCCGGCTCTTCATCGTACTCCCGAAGATAATTCATCACAGGCTTCACCGGATTCCCTCCCAGCAGATTAATGGTAGAATCCGCTTTTGGGTCACATCCGATCTGGATCACCTTTTTCCCCAGCACCGCAAAGGCCGCTGCCAGGTTGCTGGTTGTGGTGGATTTTCCAATCCCGCCTTTTCCGTATATTGCAAGTTTTAACATTCCCTAACCTCCACTTTCCGTAATTCCCGATTCACCAGATCCGGATTCACTGCATCATAAATTCTTCCGGAAAAGGCCTCATGAGGAAGCGGATAAAATTTTATATTTTCGCTGCATAAAGGCCGGTACAGAGGATCTGCGATCACTCCCTCCGCCTCAGGCAGGTGTTCCATCAGATCATCCTCCTCCGGTGTCAGCAGATCGCCTTCCCGGAGCAGCTCCGGCTCCGTATCAAGGGGGCAGAATACCCGCGCATCGATTCCGCATTCCATCCGTATCGCTGCCGCCAGGGACGCTGAATATACGCTTTCCCCAATGACTGCAAGGGATTTTAAAGATCCGGTAACTGTCTCCTCTCCGCATATATCCGCATCCCGATAGCCAATCACACATTCCCCTGTTTCCGCCGCCTTTTTTACAGCGTTCCCCAGATACTCCGCAAATGCCTTTCCTAAAGGAACCCCCACTACATAGGGTGTTCCGAAGATTTCTTTCAGTTTTTTTGCCGCTGCAAGCCCGCCGTAGGAAACCACCAGGTTCACACGGGCCTGCCCGGCTTTCTCAATTTCTTCCATGGTACTCCCCATGGCAAAACAGGCTCCCACTTCCATGCCCTGCTCCTGAATCCATTCTTTTATGGAGTCCACGCTGCCGTTTACGGAAAAATCCAGCGGAGTTGCACCGATGATATTTACCGACAGGTTCTTTGTCCCGGCAATCTCGCGAATGCAGAACCTCTCCACGATTTTCTCCAAAGCCATGGAAATTCCCTTTGTATAATTCTGCATTCCGTTGGCCGAAAAGCCAAAGCAGGGAATGCCTGTCCTTTTCTCTGTAATTGCCGCGATCGCTCCCAGGTCCGTTCCGATCATATACGGAATAGGCGCTCCCACAACGGCGATAAATCCGGGATGGAGTTCCCCGGCCGTCTCTACCAGGTCCCCGATCAGTTTGTCATCATCCCCCATGATCGCTTCCATTTCGGAAATGGCCGAGATATAGATCATACTGTCCACCTCATACCAACGCGGCTCATCATGGGTGGTGTATGTGGAATTGCAGCCGGATGCATCATGCATGACCACCATCCCCCCCAGCTCATAAAGGGCGGAACAGATGCCAAATTCATCCGACGAATAAGTTGAAATCAAACCTGCTACCTGTTTCATATACAGCTCTCACACCCGTATCCTTTTCTTTGAATGATTGATTTTCGATCCTTTGTATGTAAAAATGCATCCTCCATCAGCCCGGCAATCTGAACGATTCCTTCATAGCCATACAGCCCTCCGCTCTCCACCACATTAACAAAATGATCTGTTCCCGTGAAATAGGCGGCTTTTTGTCCGACTGCCAGCATTTTTCCGTCCCGCTTCCGGTTCAGATAACGCATCTTCGGACGGATGCAGGATGAGACGGCAATCTCCGGAAAATGCTTCTGAATCCACAGAAAATCTTCCTTCTCTTCCGGCAGAAACACATCACCGTAAATCTCCGTCACATGAAATCCATGCTCCAGCAGCATCCGTGTAAAGCTCAAAATACGGAATGTAAAAGAATAGTCCACTGCTATGGGCGTGTCCCCGATAATGTCTCTCGCCCTTTTTAAGGAAAGCTCCGCTTTTTCCCTGAGGCCGACACTCCAGTCATCCGGTATGGATATCTGAAGTGCTTCGCACAGGTTCCGGTAATTTTCTTCCAGTTCCTCATAGCAGAAGCTGAAGGTCAGGTACAGATACTTCTGCCCCAGCCGTTTTTCCAGATCCTTTGCTGCCATCAGGGCCAGCGGCTCATAAAAGAGGTTCAGGGAGCTTTCCGCCATGTGAAGATAATCATCAAAGCTTTGGCAATCCTGAAGCTGAACCAGTTCAAAACCGTTTTCCTGCAGCAGCTTTACCAGCTCACTGTCTGCACTTACAGGCAGATTGCTTCCGATCAGACTTATTTTTTTCAGTTTCTGAGGCATCGGTTCCAGTGCACTGTAGAGCTGGATACGCATCTTCTGATCCGGCGTCAGGCCGCTTTTGCGCAGGGTCGGTATCATATAGCAGTCCAGGAACCGGATATCCGGAAAGCGCTTTCGCAAAGTCCGGAATACCCCTTTCTGGTCATATGCCAGAAAGAAATGCTGGCAGCTGATAAAAAGCAGCACGGCTTTTGGCCTGTAGGAAAGCTTTTTCAGCACATCCGATACTCCTTCGATCATCAATTCCTCCATGGTTCCGTCCAGCACATTTTCTTCCCGGATGGCTACTGCGGAGTAACGCCCCATCGCATTCATCTCCGCTGCGGTAAGCACCACTCCCCGCAGGCATCCCTGGGCGCAGACAAAAATCTGATGGGATTCCGGTATCAGCATACCGGTATGTACAATATTCCAGGTCCCTCTTGCCGGAGAGCTGTATTCCAGTCCTTCCTGAAAGGGCGCGGGGAAATTTGCTTCCCGTATGCTTACCTTCGCCCCGGAAGAGTCCATCCCTCCTCCTACTTTTCTTAACATTCGTTCTTCCTCCTTTGATGGCGGATGCCACCCTGGTATCCCTTTAGGGATTTCCTCTTTCCTGGCGGATGCCATTCTGGTATCCCGTTAGGGGACCCTGATCTGCAGCCGCTCTATCATCACATCTGCCAGATTCCGGTACGCTTCTGCGATCTCGCTTTCCGGGAAGGCTTCTATTACTGTTTTATGCAGCGCTTCCGCATCCTGTACCGTCTCGCTGAACGCTATCTTTCCCACAATCTCCGTATGAAAATCTCCGCAAAGTTCTTCCACTTTCTCCATCTCATTTTTCACATTGCGGCAGTTCAGGATCATGCCTCCAAGCCCGGCATATCCGCGCCCCTGAAAATTCTCAATGGCCGTTGCAATATTGGCAGCCGCGTAAATGGACATATTCTCTCCCGAAGTCACGATAAATACCTGGTCTGCATATCCGTCCCTCATCGGCATGGAAAAACCGCCGCAGACCACATCGCCCAGTACGTCATAAAACACCACATCCGGCTCAAACCTGTCATATGCCCCTTTGGCCTCCAGCTTTTCCAGTGCGGTGATGATCCCCCGTCCGGCACATCCAAGCCCGGGAATCGGGCCTCCCGCTTCCACACAGACTACCCCGGCATAGCCGGTCTTTGTAATTTCCTCTAACGTAAACTGATCTTTCTTTTTTCGCACCGTTTCCAGAATGGTCGGAAGCTTTTCCCCATGGCGAAGGCCAATCGTAGAATCCGCCTTGGGATCACAGCCGATCTGCATGACCCGAAGGCCCTTCTTTGCCATCGCAGCCGCCAGGTTGGAAACGATCGTGGACTTTCCGATACCGCCTTTTCCGTAAACCGCTATTTTCTTCATAAAAATCCCCCAATATGATTACTGAAATATGTTTCTGTCTCACTCCGGTAGTTTCGAATACATGGCCTTCACACTGACTCCCTGTATTTTCCCGATTCTTCCTGCCATCGTATTGATCACATCTCCGGGCGCATCCAGGGCAATGGTAATGATGTTAATATCCCGCTCCCTGTAAGGCAGTCCCATACGCCCGATAATATACATACTATAGTCATGCAGCACTTCATTCACTGCGCCTGTAGAATCGATATCCTCCACAATGATTCCGATAATTGCGATTCTGGTTTCCATGTCAGTCCTCCCCATATGCTGTAGTAAACTTAAAAATAGTCCACTGAATCATTTTATATGCTTGTCAATGATAAGGAACCTTCATCCGGATTCCCTCCTATGTCTGCCAACGAAAAAGACCGCATCCCGAAAGATGCGGTCAACAAATACACCTGAACTCGTTACAATCTGCCTCCTGCAGCCGGCGGTCAAAATTAACCGCTCCAAATACCTGCCCGGACAGCCATTGTATACTCAGTCATAAACGCATCTTCGATCTCAATAGCCATTTCAATCTTAGATACTGTTATCATACCATATTCCCTATCCCTGTACAAGCGTTACGTTTTTCACAGACTCACTATTAGTACAGAGGAATCAGTATTATTCATGTTCTAAGTTATTTGGAAATTTTTATATCCAATTCCCGGTAAAGCTGTTTCCTATACTCTATATCTTCTGATGCCCGTTTCAGATCTTCCAGGCGATTGGCCTGCAGAAGCTTTGATGTGAGCGCCGCATAAGAATCGATTCCTTTTTCGATTCCTTCCTCCATGCCTTCTTTTTTCCCCTGATTTAGGATCGTCTTGGCTTCGTATTCCAATATTTGTCCGCCCATAACCTCCCTCACTCCTCTCTGAATCCTTTTATACTTAGAGGCGATTTTTTCCAGTACCCTTTTGCACATGTCAATAATTGTACATTTCTCGTATTCTCCAAGCCTTCCTTCTTTCACCAGTGTTTCCAGCCCGGCGGTCAGATATGTATATTCTTCTTTCAGTTTTTCCAGCTTTTCCGCATTCTTTTCATATTCCTCAAATTGACCCTCATGAGTAAATATATAAAACGGAAGAAGGAAAAACAGTTCTTTTGAGAAAATCTCCTCCAGTGTATAGCTGCACATTTTCATAACTGGCACTCTATACTCCGCAGTCTCTTCCGGTGTTATAATCCGGATTTTCATTTGATCAGGGGCTGACCTTCCTCCCCGTAGAGATAAAACTGCAGAATGAGGAAATATCACTTCCAGAACCTCTTCTTTTACTTTCCCATAATCAAGCGCTATCTGTGCATCATACTCGAAAATCCTGATCAGGATTTTTTTATCTTCTGTGCTTTGGCATTCCCAGTGGTACCGTTTCATTTTTTTATCTTTGACAACGAAACAGGTATCCGTGATCCTTTTATCTTCCTCACCATCCTGCTGGTTCAGAAAGTGTTCATTTGGAAAAAATTCAATCTGCTCTTTTCCTGTGTATCCTTCCTTAAACACTTCATTAAGCAGCGGCAGGGCCAGACTACTGCAGTCATTCAGTAACGTTCGAAATACATCATCATATGGTGTATTTGACATTATATCACCTGCTTTCATTTTTATTCTGCAGTTTGTCTCCAGAATGCTTGCACATTTCTGTTATATACATATTATCATACAGATGATTTTCATACAAGTTTGAAAAAAGGAACAAGATTAATTATTCTCCAAGACTTCCCAAAAATGTTTTTGTGTACTCTGTCAGCTCTTTAGCAGGCATAGAAGCTACCGGAATCGTCATATTTTTTTCCATTTTTTTACCGTTCAGTTCATATTGCAGTTTTACAGAAATTATATCCTCCAGATGTTCCTTTTCAGAAGCGATCCATAATTTCCCACTCTTTCCCCTGGTTCCTCCCAAAAAAGGATGACTGTCAAACCAAACCTCCGAAGCATCATATGAGGCATCTGCCTCCACCCATACCGGCAATACTGTTTTTTCCATAGGGTTCACTTTTTCACGCACGATTCGGCAGTTTTCAGACTGCAGGTCATCACCATTATCCCACATACGCAATCTTTTTTCTCCTAATTTCAAGCCGGATGGACAGGTAAAAACTGCCTGCACATTTTCTATTGCCATTTCATTTGCATTTCCAAGAACAAGACGCAGCAGAAAGATATTTTTCTTATCTACGTTCTCTATATATGGCTGTTTAAATCCAAAATGCTGCAACAGAATCTTATCTTTATCCACAAACTGTTCCAGCTCTGTATTTTCCACAGCAAAATATCCGTCAGTTGCCTGTTCCTCCGATGCGATTTCCAGCACGAGTGTCTCTCCAGGCAATATCTTGCCTTCTTTCTCCTGAATGCGTCCCTGTGCTCCTGCTCCATACATTCTGCACCCAAAAATCACCCGAAATTCCTCCTGAGTATGATTTGTTACCTGAATACTGCCTTTCTGTTCCGTTTCCTCATAAGCAATGTCAAATACATATCCGCCTAAATAAGCCCCTTTCCAGTTAAATCTGTCCAAAAGCCCCTGCGGCTGAATCCGCAGTACCCGTTCCCGTGCATAAAATCGGATGCCGAGCCACTGCCTTATGTACTGCACGATCCAGCTTCCCTGTCCCTGACTGCACCTGGCAATCATACGCCGCCTGTTTTCGGCTTTCGGCCACCAGTAAAGGGAGCCTGTCTCATCCACAGCCGCCCGAATCATATTATCCAGAGATTTCTTCATCTCTTCCTTCGTTACAGAGCCTCCCAGTTGCGATATGTAAGCGGTTCCGTCCAATGCGCCTCCATAGGGAAACCACCGCAATGTATCCATCTCCGGATCATAATTGGAACAAAACAATGACCTTGCAAACCTGTGATAATTGACCCAGGGTTCATAGGTAAATCCATAAATCCCATAAACAGGAGCCAGTACGGAAGAGGAGTCTTCCCCGTCATAATATGGAAAATCCTCATCCATATAAAAATCCTCCTGCTCTCCCAGATTCGTTCCTCCTGAAATCTGTCTGCCGAAAGGGCCATCCTCCACCATATATTTCTCTATATCCTTTTTTAGCTGTTCTGCATAAGCATAAACTTGCATTGCCTTTTCTTTTCCCAGGGCCTCACAAATTCTTCCATATAAAACAGACGCATACCAAAATTTTACATTTGTACCATGGTCATACCTGCGCATGACAATTCCGTCACTTGAATAACGGGAGGGAACCAGACTGCACCCCTCTTTACAGAAGCCTGTGATCGTATCCCAGATTTCGTCCAGACGGCTCATCACATACGGCTGTTCCAGAAAGTATCGGTGATTGCCTGTATAATTGTAATATTCTCCGGCCATTACCAGCGGAGCCATCATGATTGGTACCGAATGCTCAGGGAAACAGGCGTATCCCGGTTCATTGCGGTCAACCATATATTCTATAAGACGTTCTCCCAATTCCGGAAACATATGGATAAAACTTAGGGTCGTAGGCTCTACATCAATCCCCCACAGTCTGCCCATGCAGTGAGACGGAGCCCCCTGCCAGTGAATCAGGACATTCCCCTTCTCATCCGTCTGAACACAGTTGAAGTCATCCAGAATATTGCGGATATGCATATCACGGCTCTTAGCAGCAAGTGCATCATCTCCCCGAATTTCCACCTTCAACTCTCCCAGATATCTCTTCCAGAATTGATCCGTAATCTCAATCCAGCGAATGCTGTCATGCAGATATAAAAGGCTCATAGCCTCGCTGATACCGTCCGTACTCTGAGATACCGCAATGTTCGCCTCTGCAAGATACTCTTCTCCGGGCTGCAGGCACACACAGGCTGCTGCCGTATAAGATCCGCCTTCTTTTTCCCAGCATCCGTCCTTCATCCACAATCCCGTATACCCTTCCGGCCGCTGCATCAGCAGAAGGTTTCTGTCTGCCTGCATATACTGAGCCGGATACGCTCTTGTTTCCGCCCGATCCCCGCAGTGTTCATATTTTGACATAAATAAATCAGAAAAGCACAGTCGGATCTTTCCACTCCATATCTTTTCGCCTATGTTTTTTATACGCATTCCATAAACAGCACCGGATGGTCCGGGCAGTGGCAGCGTTTTCATTCCGCGCCGTCCGGGCCGTTCCATAACCGGGGCGATACTGAACGTATCCATGCGCAGCCCTTTATCCTGCACTGAGGTCCATGGAAGAAAATCATTCAGATAAGCTGTCCTGCTTCCTTCCTTTGCACCGCGCAGAATTTCTCCGTTATCACCCTCCACCTGATAAAACACCTTTCCAAGGAACAGTGTCAGATCTGTCTGGTAATACATACCGGGACATGCTGTAATATGCTGATGTCTGTTGTTCTTTCCGGTAGGAATCACATAATCTTTTTCATGAGGTGCCGCAATAAAATGCATTCTCCCCATTGTATCCTGCCCCAGCAGGACTCTTGCGTTAGACTGGGTAAAAAGCTGCCGCTCGCTTAATGCCATATCTGTCTCATAGCTTTTTGGATCATACACTGCCTTAAAATACGCTGAACAGGTTCCCTGTTCCAGTAATTTATCAAATCTGCTCATTTTTCTTCACCTGTTAACCTTTCACTCCGCTCATTGTCATACCTTCAATAAATTTATTCTGCGCAAGCATAAACAAAACAAGAATAGGCATAGATGCCGCCAGCGCTGCAGCCATTAATGGACCGTATTCCGCATCATTGCTGGTCTGAAAATAGGACAGTGCCAGCGGAATCGTCCGCATGGACTCACTGGAGGTTACCAGCAGCGGCCACAGAAAATTATTCCATGCAGTCATAAATACAAAGATAACCATTGCTGACAAAGCCGGTTTTGTAAGCGGAACAATAATTCTGGTAAGAATCTGCAGCCGGCTGCATCCATCAATCATTGCAGCCTCATCCAGTTCCATAGGAATGGAGTACATAAAATTCCGCAGCAAAAAGATGCTGAAAGCAGTCACCATAGTAGGAAGGATCATCGCAGCATAGCTGTTCATCAGACCCAGCCTGTCCACCATAATATACTGCGGAATAATCAGTACATAACCAGGAATCATCATGGTTGCCAGAAACAGCATAAAAATCTGATCTCTTCCAAAAAATCGTATTCTGGCAAACGCATAAGCTGCCAGATAACCTGTAACAATCTGGCCAAGCGTAACTCCCCCTGCTACGATTACGGAATTCAAAAAGAATCTGCCGAACGGCATTTCCGTAAACACCCTTTTATAATTCTCCAAAATAATCGGATCCGGAATCCATTGGATATCATATTTCCATATTTGATTGTCCGTTTTAAGGGATGTCGATATCATAAATACAAGCGGAGTAATCATCAATATACCAAAGCTCACAGCCAATATAGTCCAGATGATTTTGTAAATTTCTTTTTTTGTCTTTCTTGACATGAAGTACCCCCTCCTCAATAAATTTCTTTATTTTTTGATATCCGCATCTGAATGGCGGTCAATACAAAAATGACTGCAAACAGCAGCCAGGAAACTGCAGAGGCGTAGGGCATGTCGTAGTTTTTAAATGCCTGCCTGTAAATATAATAAACGATCACATCCGTCTTTTTAATCGGCCCGCCTGCTGTCAGCATATACACCTGGTCAAATACCTGAAACGTATTAATAATGGAAATAATCAGCAAAAACTGTGTGGTATTTGATAAAAGCGGCACCGTGATCCTGAAGAATTTCTGCAAACCGCTGGCCCCGTCAATCTCCGCAGCCTCATAAAGCGTAACAGGAATGTCCTGCAGCGCAGCCAGATACAGCACCATAAAGTATCCAATCCACTTCCATACCCCCACAATGATAATTGCTGCCATAGCAAGCTTCGGTGATTTCAGCCAGGCGATATCCGGGGATAGTCCAAATCGGGCAATAAGCCGGTTAAACAGACCCACATTAGGGCTGAGCATAAATCTCCAGACCATAGAAACCACAACCGTAGAAAGAATTACCGGCACAAAATACATCGCCCGCACCAGAGGACGGAAATGTATACTTTTATTCACCAATATTGCCAGTCCCAGCCCAATGGTCAGATGCAGCGTCACTGTAGGAAACGTATACACAGCCGTTACCCGAAACGAATTCCACATTTCTTTGCTTGCAAAAGCTTTGGAAAACTGCTTAAATCCGGCAAATGCGAAATCGGTCATGCTCACGCCTGCCTTCTCCTGCAAACTCAGATAAGCGCTGTAAAAAAAAGGATAGATCGTAAATACTGCAAAAATAAGAATACAGGGAAAGATAAATGCAAATCCCCATAAGTTATCTCTCTGTCGTATCGTCAGTGTCCGTTTTTGTTTCTTCATTTCCAAGCCCCCTTCTGTCCTGCTTTTTCAAAAAGAAAAAGCCTGCCGTGAGGCAATGGCCTTATTGGCAGGCTTTGATCAGCATTTAGTTGTATTTACTGATGATTTCTTTTGTCTGGACATCCAGATCTGCCAGGGCATCCTTACAACTGATTTCTCCGTAAAGACACGGCTCACATATCGTATACACCAGCTGCGACCATTCGTCATACCATGGGGTTCTTGCCCTGTACGCACAATGCTCCATGGCTGACTGTGCCACCTGCATAGCCTTGCTCTTTCCCAGATATTCCTGATATTCCGGTGTTGCAGCAATCGATTTCTGACATACCAGCTCCCCCTGATCCTTGCTGTTGGCAATAATGACTTCCTCCGACATCATATAAGTCAAAAATTCAAAAGCAGCATCGTTCTTTTTCTGATCTCCGGAGTCCACGATCATCATCTGGTCTCCGCCAACCATAACTTTGGACTCTTTTTTGCCTGGCATCAGACCTACGCCAAGCTTCTCACCCAGAGCATCCTGATACGTATTAATACTCCATGTACCATCCATATACATACCTACTTTTCCGTTTTCAAAACCTTTTTCCGGATAGCTTAAGCTGGCGATCTCAGAATCCGTAACCGTCCCAACCAAAAACTCCAAGGCGGCAATTCCTTCCGGAGAATTGAACAGAGGCTCCGTATAATCTTCATTAAACATCCTGCCTCCTGCAGATTGTACCATAGCCTGCCATTCCCAGGAGAACTGCTCATAATAGTCTCCGGTAATTCCCGTATAGGCAAACGGAATGACAGCATCTCCGCATTTCTCTTTAATCTGACGGCCATATGCGATCACCTCATCCCAGGTGGCAGGAGCTTTCTCCGGATCCAACCCCGCCTGCTCAAAAATATCCCTGTTGTAAAAAAGCACATCACAATTTGCACACACATGCAGCCCGGCAAGCTTATCACCAACATATGCTTCCTTCTGAAACGTATCATAAAAATTATCCAGCTTCAGCGAATCACTGGCATCCAGATACGGCTTTAGATCAACCAGAGGTGCCACACTGTCTACAGTAGCTGTCATACACGTATCCAACTGGATGACATTCGGCATTTCGGCATTTCCGGCAGATGCCTGTACCTGAATTTTCTGCAGTGTAGACTGGTGATCCGGAAATGTTTCTGCTGTCACATGAATATTAGGATGCTCTTTATTGAATTTATCAATAAAATCCTTATATACATCCACGTTATAGGATTTCCAGTAAATCAGTTCCACCACGTCATCCTCCTGCGCCTTTGCCATGACTCCCTGTGCAGTCAGCGCAAACACCATACTTCCTGCCAGCATCGCCGCAATCATTTTTCTCATGTAATTACCCCCTTTTCTTTATTTTAGATATTTATAGTATATATTTTTCTGTCCATAATAAAAAGAAAGGCATTTTTCATGTTTATATAAATATTTTGACCTGTATCGTTGTCATATGTTTGCTGTCTCTAAAAATATAATTTTTTTGCGATTTCATATAAATTTTTATTTTCATCCCTTCTCCTGTTCTATGGAAGGTATTTTCAGCAGAACGGTGGTTCCTTTGTTTACGGTGCTCTCTATCTCTATTCCATAATTTCTGCCAAACAGCACTTCTATGCGCTCTTCTATATTACGAATTCCGATACTTCTGGTATATCCATGCTGAAAGCTTTTGATATTCATCATCTGCTGCTTGCTGATTCCGCATCCATTATCCATGATCTTGATATACAGACTGCGCTCTGCGAAATCTTCCTCCACTGAAATCCATATATGCTGCCCTGACGAGGAGCTTCCGCGTTTAAATCCATGAATAATACAATTTTCCACGATCGGCTGAATCAGAAGCTTGGGAATCATCTTCTTTTTGAATTCATCCGCGCACTCCACATGCAGTTCCAGTTCCTGCAAATGCACAATATTCTCTATCCTGAAATAGTGCTCTACATTTTGCATTTCCTCTTCCAGAGTAAGCATTTCCCCGGATACGTCCAGTGTTCCACGCAGCAGCCGGACAAGAGAAGTGATCAGTTCATTAATGTCTTCATTACGATGCAGTACAGACAGCATTTTAATAGAGTTAAAAATATTATAAAGGAAATGTGTATTGATCTGCGCATGAAGATAATTAATTTCGCTCAGCTTCTTTTTCTTTTCTTCTTCTACAAGCTTCTGTGTATAGGCCCTGATCTCGTCCTCCATCAAATTAAAACTTTCCCCGATTTCATCCAATTCATCATCATATTTTGACTGATAGCGGAGACTGTATTTTTCTGAAGCAGCACTTGTCATCAGACGCTTCAGATATCTGATTCTGTTAGAAAAGCGAAAAGTAAATGCAATAACAAGTGCGCAGGCACACAGGCATCCCGCAGCAAGAATGACAATAAAAATCTTTATTGATTCCGCAACTCTTCTGGCAATGTAATTCTGCGGGATTTTATTTACAAGAATCCAGTCTCTCTGTGAGATTACCCGATAATCATAAATAAATTTTTCATCTTCATAGCTTCCTTCTGTACAGCCTGTACGCACTTCCCGACGAATCTCTTTGAGCGTTTCCTCTGAAATACTGATCTTTTCCTTCTGGTTCAGACTGACCAGCCGCTCCTGATGTTCGTCTAAAAGAAAAATTTCATTGCTCATATTTTCATCCATCCAGGATTCATAACACTTTTCAAGTTCACGAGCATCAATGCTGATACAGATATAGCCTCTTCCCTCTTTCCCCTGAGAAACTCTGTAATGATAAATACACATGAGCATGTTTTTATCCGTATCTTTCTGAAAAGACATTGCATCCCGCTCATTGACAATCTCCCATTTATAGTTCGTCAGATTATCCCTAAAGAACTGATCCCACATGGCTTTTTCTTTAGTAATGCTGGCAGAATAATCCAGAGAATTATCCTGCGGCCAGGATGTAAAAATAGCTCTCTTCTCCGTAATCAATGTAACAGCTCCGTTCATCTGTGTATAAAGCATACCATTTTCCCGCAGGATTTTCCGAACTTCCCTCAGTTCCTTTACCATTTCATAATCCCGTGCTTTTTGTTCTGCAAATTCTTCCCTTGTCAACGCCGAAAATTCGGAAAAGAACATCCGGACATTGCTGTTGCTGTATACCTGAATCATCTTTTCCACCATCAGATCCGTCATAAGAATGATACTGCTGGATATCTGATGAAGTGCCTCTTTATCAGTACGAATCAATTCTTTTTTATACTGATGTCTCAGGAAATTTATGCTGATCAGACACATGGCATGAAATATTAAAAATACGATACAACTGTAAGTTACTACCAGCTTTGTGCTGATTTTACGAAATTGTATTCTGCTCTTTTTCTTCCGCATGTTTCTTCACCCTATATTCTTCTCTGTAGCGAAACGGCGTAAACGTTGTATACTGGCGAAAACTCTTAACAAAATAGCTTTTATCGATATATCCGACAAGCTCCATAATACGATCAATCTTATAGCTGCTGTACTTAAGATATTCACACGCTTTTTCCATACGTACATCAATCAGATATCTGGAAAAGTTCTTTCCGGTAATCTCCGGAAATATCCTGGAACAATAGGAATAACTCAGTCCGATAGCTTTGGACAATTCCATCAGATTCAGGTGATTATTTCCCATATGTTCCTCAATATAACACTCTATTTTTCGTTTTAGCTCTTCTGAAGCAATCATCTTCTGACAGTTCAGAAAATCGTTCATTTTTTCAAATAAATGAAACAGCTCATCTGTGAATTCCTGACGGGTATTGCTTTTATAAAATACCTCCAGAACCTCTTTTTCCTGTACACAGTTTTCCTGTAAATCAGACTTGCTAAAGTACTGCTGGTACAGATAAAAAATGCGCAGAAAGCTGCTCAGCAAGCTCTCCTTAGATGGATGAGACTGCGTGAGCAGCTCCTTGATCCTTTTCCATATGTCCGTCAGTTCCAGCACGTTTTCCATATCCAGAGCCCTTTCGATTTCTGCGATAAGCTGTTTAAAAACTTCAGATGAAAATTCATTTTTTTCTACTTTATAAGCATAATCCGCAAACTCATAAATCTTTTTCTCGCTGCTCTGTTCCTTCCTCCTGCGCCCTTCCAAAACATGATTCATGCAGTCCAGAATGTCCTGAAAACCAATCTCCGGCTTCCACAAATATTCATCTGCATGGTAACGCAGCGAATCCCGCACATATGAAAATTCATTATGAGCTGTAAGCATGATAACACTGATTTCAGGAAATTGTATTTTTATTTCTTTCAACAGCGAAATCCCATCAGCCTCGGGCATTGTTATATCCAACAGCAGTATATCCGGATGCTCCTTTTCACAAAAACGGATTAATCCTTCCGGACTGCGGAAGGCTCCAATTAACTGATATCCGTTGGCTTCCCAATCCATAGCCTTTGAAACTCCTTCCAACATCAGCGGTTCATCATCTACAATCGCCATTTTATACATCGCGTCACCCCTTCACGTCATAAGGCCGCAAAAAATGCGGCCTCAAAATAAAGTGTCCCTTTTTACACATGACAATAATTTCACATTTATGTTATCCCCATGTTATCACATCGATAGTTCCGATTCAAGTTAAAAAGCATTCACCGTATATCACTCCGTTTCCCTCAGTCTCTCCACAATACTTTTTCTTCTCATTCTCCTGTAAGCCGCCATCGGCCCGGCCACTGCCACTGCCAGAAGAACGGGCAGCATGATCACAAAGGGCAGTATCCGGAAGCGGTACTCAAAGAACAGAATCACCTGGTTCAGTGCAGTAAACAACTGCCATGCCATCACACTTCCCAGACAGAAGCTGATGATCCCGGCAGCAGCCACATAGCTGATACCTTCATATACCAGCATTTTCTGAAGCTGCCCGTTGGTCATGCCGATGCTCTGGAGCATGGCAAATTCCCGCTTCCGGGCAATAATTCCGGTAATCACCGCATTGATAAAATTCAGGATTCCGATAAAAGCGATTACTGCTGACAGGGCAATTCCGATCGTAGAGATGACCCCTACCATACCGGAAAATTCTTCCCGCAGGGTATTCTTGGAAAGGTATCCCATTTCCGGGTTTTGGTTTTCCGTATAATCCTTCAGCGCTGCCTCAAATGCCTCCCGGTCTTCTTCCTCCACCGTGTAGGACACTGCAAAACATTCGTTGCTCTCCGGATTTTCTGTAAATTCCCGAAGAGGGAGTACCACATCCATTGCATTGGAGCTATACATATGAACATCCATACTGTGAGGGATATCCACAACCGCCATCACCTCGTACTCCTTTGTTTCCATATTGTCATACCATACGTCGATCACTTCTCCGGAATCATCTGTAATCTCATGTATTCCGGATTGTTCCGTCACGCTCTGGACTTTTACCTGATCCCCGGGATGATAAAGGCTGTCCTCCGCTGACAGTTCCCCTGCCCCGTTCAGTATTCCGATCAGAATATAATCTCCTTTCTGAAATTTTTCTATATCCAGTTTTCCTTCCAGAACCGTCAGATTTTCCAGAAGTGCGTCCGTATAGCCATAAAAATTGCCGCCCATGTTCATTTTCCCTGCAAGTACCTGCTCAAGCCTATAGGCTGTAAAATCAGAATGTTCCAGCTTTCCGTCCGCATCCAGCTTCCTGTACCGGGTAAGAGCTTTCTCATCCATTACGATCTCGCTTCCATAGCTGTTCCACCACAGCTCATCTTTTTCCAGAATGCCCTTCCGGGAATCTGCATTCTGTATAAAAGCATCATCAATTTTAAAGTCAACGACCCTTGACACGGAACTGATCAGATTGTTGCTTCCCAGCATATAATCCCCCACAATCCGGTAGTCCATAAATTTTTCGATCCGGAAGCTTCCCACCCCTGTCATGACCAGCGTCAGAAGTACCATACTCAGGGTAATAGCCGCCACGACCACAGCCGTTTTCTTTTTATTTCTTCCAAGGTTGGCAAAAGCCATGGAAACCAGTCCAAACTGCCCCTTCCGTTTCTTCTTTTTCTTTTTGGAAACCGAAACTTCCGTATATCTTACCGCCTCTATGGGCGACACGCTTCCCGCAATCTTTCCCGGCTTCCTGCAGCTTAAAAATACGGTCAATGCGGAAAAAAGCGCCCCAAATACAAAGATCATAGGATGAAACTTCAGGGAAATTTCTATATTGTAACTCATAAAGCTCATGGCAAAAGGCAGCACGCACTTGCCGATCCCGTAGCCTGCCAGAAGCCCGATGGGAATGCCGATTCCGGACATCATCAGAGCCTGCCGCCTCACCATACGCCGAATCTGTTTTTTCGTTGTTCCAACGGTCTTCAGCAATCCGTAAAAACGGATATCACTCATGACAGAAATCTGGAAAATATTAAAAATAATCAGATAGCCTGTCAGCAGGATCACCAGAACCGCACCGCCCAGAATTGCCAGTGTCAGGGGATCAACCGAGGAAATCCTGCTGGTCATATATGCCCAGTTCACTCCATAAGCCACTTCCGTTCCCGGCTCGTACCCGGCATTGGAGATCACTGTACGGACTTTTCCCTCCAGATCAGAGGTATTTTCAAAAAACAAATTCCCGCTTCTAAGTCCTACACCGCTGTCCTCCGGATGCGCCTTATACCATGCTGTAAAATCCTCATCCGTGAGATTTCCCTTTAATTCCTTCCAGTAAGCCTCCGAAAAAAACAGCTCACTTGCATGGCCCACGAAGTCCCCTTCATACCAGCCGCTTACCACAAAATCCTTCTGAATCGTTTTTCCCATAAACGTAAACGTCAGAGGAATCGTTTCTCCAAGAGCATGGGGGATCTTGCATTCATCCATCACAATGGTATCCACCGCGATCTCATTTTCCGCTTCCGGAAGATGGCCTTCTTCCAGCTTGATAAAATAATCCTCCAAATCCTTTTCCTCCGGAAGATACCGAAGTTCAGCCTGCCTTTTTACAATATTTTGGGCATAGCCGATCAGAATATTGTAGCCGCAGCGTTTCACCATTGGGTCTGCCGTGATTTTCTCATATTGTTCTTCTGTCACAATCTTTAAGCCTGCGTGAAATTTACCGCCCACTTCCCGCATGGTCTGCTCTTCTGCCACCTGCATCATCCCGCTTACAAGAGAAAATGCCGCTGTAAACAGCATTCCTGTCAGGATGATCGCCAAAATCGCAAAGGCATTCCGCATACGGTTGTTCCGGAAACTCCGCCCGGAAAGCTTCCGGATAGCTGCCCCATTATTATTTCTCATAGGAAGCACCTCCGTTTCGACGGTCATCTACTATTTTTCCGTCCTCAATATGGATCACCCTGTCGCAGAGCTGCGCAAGGGACTCATTGTGGGTGATCATCACAACAGTCTGGTGAAAACGCTCTCCCGTCAGCTTCAAAAGCCCTAAGACTTCCTGGGTCGTTTTGCTGTCAAGGTTTCCTGTCGGCTCGTCAGCGAGAATGATGGCCGGCTTTGTCGCAAGGGCACGGGCAATGGCTACCCTCTGCTGCTGCCCGCCGGAAAGCTGCCCCGGAAGGCTCGATTTTTTATCCGAAAGCCCCAGCGTTTTTATAACATCATGGATAAACTCCTCATCCGCCTTTCTTCCGTCCAGTTCCACCGGAAGTACGATATTTTCATAGACATTCAGGATGGGTACCAGATTGTAGCTCTGGAAGACAAACCCGATTCTCCTTCTTCGGAAAATCGTCAGTTCATTTTCATTCAGCCTGAAAATTTCTTTTCCTGCCACCTTCACAGTTCCGCCGGTAGCGTAGTCCAGTCCTCCGAGCATGTGCAAAAGAGTGGATTTGCCCGAACCGGAGGCTCCTACCACGGCCACAAATTCTCCCTCTTCCACAGAGAGATCCACTCCGTCCAGAGCCTTTACCTGATTCTCGCCGCTTCCATAATATTTTTTTAAGTCTTTTGTTTCCAATATGCTGCTCATATCCCACTTCTCCTTTCATCAGATGGCCGTGCTGTCCCGTGTTTTCCTCCGGCCTGCTGCTATTTTAGCAGACACGTCTTACACCATCCTGACAAAAAAGCAGGTAAGTTGTGACAGTTTTGTCAGAATTCTGACTGCTGTACAACTACCTGCTTATCAATCGCCTGCTGTATCCTATCATCTGTTTCTTTGCGGTTATTTATCCCTGGTTCAGTAAAAATACGGAAAAGGTGCTTCCCTTCCCCGGCCTGGAAGCCACTGTAATATAACCTTTTTCGCATTGCAGGATCAACTGTGCCAGATACAGCCCAAGGCCGCTGCCCTCTTCCTGCTCCACTGCCCTGCCCCGGTAAAAGCGCTGAAATATCTGGTTGTATTCCTTCTCAGGAATTCCGATTCCTTCATCCGCAACAAAGATCCTGGTATAAATATCCAGCCGGGAAATTCCGATCCGTACACAGCTTCCCCGGGGTGAGTACTTTACGGCATTTTCCAGAAGGTTCGTCAGTGCCTCCGCTGTCCATTTCGGATTATGATATAAAGGAAAATCCTGAAATTCCTCCACACGGATCTGAATCTGCTTTCCGGCTGCCTGGGCATAGACAGCACTGACTGCTTTTGCGATCGTCCCTTTGACCGGCGTATTGTCCGCCTGAAAATCGATCATCCCGTTTTCCAGCCTGGAGGCTTTCAGAAGATTTTCCATGAGCCACTGCATTTTTGCCGCCTGTCCTGCCGTATGTTCCAGAAAGTCTTTTTTCTGGGTTTCGTCCATGGTGCTGTCTTTCAGAAGCTCCATGTTCATCACAATATTTGCCAGCGGTGTTTTTAACTGGTGGGAAAGATCGGAAATCAGCTCCATCACCTGATTCTTCTCATCCACCGCCTGCGTCTCTTTATATTGTGCGGTATTTAAGATCCGGCAGAGCTGCCCGAAAAGTTTTGATTCCCTGGTATCCTGCAGTTCCCGGCATCCCTCTCCGTAAGAGCCTTTCTCTGACTCCTCCAGCAGTCTCTCCAGCTTATTCCACTGCCTGAAAAAATACAGGACAACAGCGGCCAGCGCACCAAGACATACCGCAATTCCTATACCCAATACCAGATTCCAGAATTCCGGTGTCATGGTTTTTCCTCCCACAGATACCCCATTCCCTGAATCGTCCGTATATAATTTCCGCCGATTTTCCTGCGGAGACGGCTGATATTCACAGAGAGAGTATTTTCTTCCACATAATTTCCGTCCGCATCCCAGATATGCTGCAGAATCTGCTCTTTCAGAAGCACCTGGTTCTTATTTTCCAGAAAATACTGGAGGAGGCGGAATTCCGTCATGCTCAGCTCCAGCTCTTTCTCCCCGCAAAATACACGAAGATTGCCCGGATTTACCCGCAGCTCCCCGGAGGAAAGAATCGGTTCGGTTTCTTTCTTTTTTTGTTTTCGATCCAGGATGTTCTTCAGACGGACTTTCAGAACCGCCACGGAAAACGGCTTGGTCATATAATCATCCGCCCCGCTGGTAAGGCCCATAAGCTCATCCACTTCCATATCCCGTGCAGTCAGCATCAGCACCGGGACATCCGACGTTTCCCGAATCCTCTTACAGCCCTCGATCCCGTCGCCGTCCGGCAGGTTCAGATCCAGCAAAACTCCGTCCGGCTTCTCCTTCTCAAAGAACTCCATCCCTTCTTTGAGAGTCCGTGCCATCAGGGTTTCATATCCTTCCTGCTCAAGCGCAAAAGAAATCCCGCGATTCAGTCCGGCGTCGTCTTCAATAATTAGAATTTTCATAGCAAATTTATGCCCTTCCTGAATTCTGCTATATTTCTAATACTACCATCCGATGCCCTAAATAGCAAGCTAAAGGATAAAACAGCAAATCATCCTGGTTTTCTATCTCACAAGATCCTTCTTCAGCACTTCCAGCTTCGCTTCCGCATCCTCGATGGAAGTCCCCTTTACGCCATAATAAAACTTGATCTTCGGTTCCGTGCCGGACGGGCGAACGCAGCACCATGCGTTGTTTTCCAGTTCGTAATAAAGGACATTGGATTTGGGCAGGCCTGTCGGTGTTGCCCCGCCGTTTGCCAGATCTGTCCTTGTATCGGCCTGATAGTCACGCACTGCAAGCACCTTACAGCCTCCCAGGGTTTTCGGCGGGTTGGTACGGAATTCTTTCATCATATCCTGAATCTGCTGTGCTCCATCGATTCCTTTTAAGGTCAGGGTAGACAGGCCTTCTCTGTAATAGCCGTAGGTTTCATACATATCCACCATCGCATCCCAGAGGGTCTTTCCCCGGGTCTTATAGTAAGCAGCAACCTCGCAGAGCATCATCACCGCCACACAGGCATCCTTATCTCGTGCATAGGTTCCGGCAAGGCAGCCATAGCTTTCTTCCAGGCCGAATACATAATGATGGCTGTTCTCCTGCTCAAAGAACTTAATCTGCTCACCGATATATTTAAAGCCCGTCAGAACCTCGATCAATGCCACGCCGTAGGCCTTTGCAATGGCTTTTGCCATATCTGTAGTAACGATAGTTTCCACAAGAGCCGAATTTTCCGGCATGGTTCCGGTCTTTGTACGCTCACGGAGAATGTATTCCGCAATGAGCATTCCGGACATATTTCCTGTAAAGCTGACATATTTTCCGGTCTTTGTATCTTTGGCATAGACACCGAGGCGGTCCGCATCCGGGTCAGTAGCCAGAATGATATCCGCATCCACCTCTTCAGCAAGGGCAAGCGCCAATGTCCATGCTTTTGCATCCTCCGGGTTCGGATAGGCCACGGTCGGGAATTTTCCGTCCGGCAGCTCCTGTTCTTTTACCACATAGACCTGTTCAAATCCCAGCTCCTTCAGGACTCTCCGCACTGGAAGATTTCCTGTTCCGTGAAGAGGAGTGTAAACGATCTTCATGTTTTTGGCAGCCTCCGGAATCATCTCCGGGTGAATGCTCTGGGCCTTTAACTGTACCATATAGGCATCATCGATTTCCCGTCCGATGATCTTATGCAGCCCGGCTTCCACAGCATCCTTCTCCTCCATGGTCTTTACCTGGCCAAAGTCCGTTACCTTTGCCACTTCTGCCAGAATGTTCTTATCATGTGGCGGCGTGATCTGTGCGCCGTCTTCCCAGTATACTTTGTATCCGTTGTATTCTCTCGGGTTGTGGCTGGCGGTAATTACAATGCCGGAAATACATCCAAGCTTCCGGACTGCAAAAGACAGCTCCGGCGTAGGACGAAGGCTCTCAAATAAATAGGTCCGGATTCCGTTGGCATTCAGACACAATGCCGCTTCTTTGGCAAATTCCGGAGACATGATCCGGGAATCAAAAGCAATGGCAACGCCCTTGTCCTGACCGCCCTGAGACAAGATATAATTGGCCAGTCCCTGGGTCGCCTGACGAACGGTATAGATATTCATCCGGTTTGTCCCCGCACCGATCACACCACGCAGGCCGCCGGTTCCAAATTCCAACTGACGGTAAAAACGGTCTTCAATCTCTTTCTCGTTCCCTTCCAGCGCTTTCAGTTCGGCTCTGGTTTCTTCATCAAAGTATTCGTCCGTACACCATTTTTCATAAACTTCTCTGTAACCCATCCTGTTCCTCCTCTATATTCACAATACCTCATTTTTGTATATCATTGTTTTTACGTTATCACATGATTCCTCAATTGTCAATTTTCGCAGTCACACCAGGCATGCAGCTCCAAGAGCGGCAAAGTCCGCATCATCGGCAACCTTCACAGGGACAGGAAGATATTCTTCCAGCATATTTTCAAGCTGAACATGCTTCCATGGAATATAGTCAGACTCAATCACAACACCCTTTTTATCATCTACTGTTCCCGGTACACCGACTCCGGCACCCGCACACTGATCCACAGCAATCCCATGCTCTTCCATTAACCCAAGAACTGCTTCCCCGATATTCCGGATGATCTCCTCCGGGTGCTTTTCCGGCTCCGTCCGGATGACCTTATGTGCCAGCAGCTTATAATTCATATCCACAAGCCCGATTTTCGTGGCAGATCTGCCGATATCAATTCCCACTCTCACAAGTCCTGCATTTGCCCGGATCGTGGTGATCAGGGCATCGCAGCTTCCCTCGATCTCATATGCACCGCTGCCGGCAGAAAGAAACAGGCTGTCGCCTTTTTGATACTCCACCGTTTCCTTCCCGCAGGAAATCGTTCCCTTCCCATCCAGTATCAAAATGCTGGCAAATGATTCCCCGGAAACATTTCCCTCCATCTTCTTCATGATTCTTCCGTCAAGGTTCAGTTTATCTACCGTAAAATAGTCACAGTCAGCAACATGCGGATAACTGCTCTTATCCTTCACAATGGGAACCCGATTGGTAACGGCCAGCGCCTTTTCAATATGTAAGTCCCTCTTTTTTCCGTCCTTTCCTACTCTTCCGTAGTCATACACACGGTAGGTCACATTCGAATTCTGCTGGATTTCCGCAATCAGGATATCTTTTCCGATTGCATGAATGGTACCGGATTCAATAAACAATACATCACCTTTCTGAACAGGAACCGCATTCAGCACCTCCAGAAGTGTATCCTCCTGAATTCGCCGTTCAAATTCCTCTTTGGTAATCTCTCTTCTAAATCCATAGTACAGAAATGCATTCTCCCCGGCATCCATTACATACCACATTTCCGTTTTTCCGTACTGCCCTTCATTTTTCAGGGCATACCGGTTATCCGGATGAACCTGGATTGACAGATGATCCTTTGCATCAATAAATTTCGTAAGAATGGGAAAATCGCGGAATCTCCGGCAATGGGTTCCCAGAACCTCTTTTCCCTCTCTGTCAATATACTGCTGCAGGGTCTTTCCTGCATATGTTCCGTTTGTGATGTACGACGGGCCGTCCGGATGGCAGGACAGTTCCCACGTTTCTGCCAGCACATTGCCGTCATACTCTTTTCCATATTCTTCTTTCAGTCTGCTGCCGCCCCAAAGGTAGTCCTTACAGCTTGGCTTTAATTTTAAAATACTCATGTCTTTCTCCCTGCTATTTTTATGCAATAATAAGTGATAACAGATAAAACGGTGACGCCTCTTCTTTATCCTCCATGATCTCCAGTTCTACAATATGCATTTTGTTTTCCCCGTGATGAAGAACCGGCTCCAGGTACAGGCAGTCGCCCCAATCCTCCTCAAAATTCCCATCCAGGATCTTTGCATTTTCCGCATCGCCGTCAAGGGTCAGCCTTGCACGCAGAGCAGGTTTTGCAACGGTCTTTCTGTATTGGACTGCAATACAGGATGCCGGGATTTCAAACAAGATCTTATCGCCTGCTTTTCTGCCGATCCACCCGTTCTTAAAGAAATCCAGATGTCCTGTCTTTTCTTCCGTGTCTGCCCGGAAACCGTCAAGTTCGGGGGAAATTTCCCGGATCGTCAGCCTTCTTGCATGTTCATATGCATTGGCGGTTAAAGGCTCCGGCAAAGTCATCTCTTCTTCATTTTCATGGCAGCATTCCTTTACCTGAGCCAAAAAGGCGCTAATCTCGGCAGCCACCAGTTCATGTCCTTTGTCATTAGGATGAAGTCCGTCCCGGGTCAGTTCCTCTCTGGTGTACATTCCCGCTTTCATCTTTTGGTAAAGCGTATCTTTCATGCTTACATGCGGAATATGATACCAGTCTCCCACAGCATTATGATATTCCTGGGCATTCTTCCCGGTATCATAAAAAACATTGTTCAGCAAAATAACTGCCGGTTTTGACTTCCAGGACAGAAGCCTTCTGATCACTCCTTCATACGTTTCCTGAAAAAACGCATCCGCTTCGTCATTGACACTAAAATCCACAACCACCACATCCGGCTGGTACATCAGCACATCCGTCACAGCCCGTGATACTCCGAAATGGGAAGTAGTTCCTCCAATTCCGCCATTCACATAGTGAAATTCTGCATCTGGAAATTCCTTCTGCCACCAGGAGAATACCCTGTAAGCATATGTGTTTTCATGCTGTGTTGCCAGGCTTCCCTGGGTAATGGAACCGCCCAGAAATCCGATGGTCAGCTCCCCGCCGGTTTCCGCCCGCAGCATGCACTGTTTTAATCTTGCAAGATTGATTCCTTTCATCATCAGTTCCACCCTTCTATCTCAAGACTCTCTATATACGCTGCCAGTTCCTCCGCCATTTCCTTTGCCTCCGGTATTCTGAGATGTCCCGGAGTTCCTCTTCCGTTTCGTTGAAAAAGGTAGCGGGTAATTTTTTCATCCTGCAGTTCCTGTACTGCCTGTCCGATAGACCGGTCCCATGACGCATCATGATTCAGCAGTGTGGTACAGCAGATAATCCTTGCTTTGGGATACCTTTCTCTTAATTTTTTCAGAAATTCCTGATAATGCTGTCTCCAGATCACAGCCTGCTCCCCGTCATAATCCTGACGCATGCAGTCCTGCGGATGGCTGTCGTTCTGCCCAAGTGCAACAATGACTGCCTGGGGTGTATATCTGCTGAAATCCCACTGCATGGATTCTCCAAGTACCGGATTGTAATGGATCTTGTCCCACGCCGTTTCCATCCCGACAGCCTCCGGCTCGCAGAACCAGCCTGTCCCATCCATAAGTGCGATTCCGCCCTGTGCAATATCATGAATCTCAGCGTTCAGCTTTCTTGCAGTCATCCATGCATAGGAATACCAGCTATTGGAATATTCTCCGTTATGCTCCGGGTCTTCCATCCCGACACAGGAAACTGCTTCTGAGACCTCTCCGGCAGAAACAGAATCTCCGTACACCTCAATCCGCCTTTCCGGCTTTGCAGGGCACCTGAGAAGTCTTTCGCCGTCGCCGATCTCCGCTCCCAGAAATGCAAATTCATGGCATGCATCCTGTCTCTTAAATAACAACAGCTCATGCTCCCCGTTCGGTGTCTGCGGGACTTTGATCGCAAGTGTCGTCTTTCCCTTCTGAGCCAGCAGAGCTTTTTCCTGCTTTCCATCCAGAAGATAGCCCAGGTAGTTGTTCCAGTATGCATGATGATTTTCTATAAAAATTTTCAGGCTGTTTCCGGTAAACCGCATCTGTACGGAAGTACAGGGATACACAAAGACAGGGGCCTTTGGATTGCTCCAGTCTATCCTTCCGGAATAGATGAGATTTTCATGATCCGGCTGTATGTTCATATCGTTCCTCCTCATTCTGAAAATCATGTGTTCATAAACTTACTCTGTGTAATAAAAAATCAGAGCAATGATGGCTGACTGCAATATGCTTTTTCACACGAACCTCCATCACTCCTCTGATTTTTTATTCCGGGCGGATATTGCTCCGCCCGGTTATTCGGTCCGCCTTTCCGGCGTTTTATAAAAGCTCCAGATTCTTTTGAATCAGCTCACAGCGCTGTTTCACGCAATCAGGGGAGCGCAGAGGATCCTTCGGTGTATGGAAAAGGTAATCCTCCAATTTATCAATCGACGTCGTTGCCACATGCATTCTGGTATCGCAGGAAGCGTAGTAGATATACACATCCCCGTTCGCCCTGGCAATGGCTCCGTTGGTAAAGACCACGTTGGAAACATCCCCGACCCGCTCTTTTCCAAGAGGTACCATAAATACGCCGGAGGGCTCTGCGATCACTTTTGACGGGTCGTTCAGATCCGTTGCGAATACATACAGCACATACCGGAGGCCTGCCGCCGTATTTCTGACACCGTGGGCAATGTTGATCCAGCATCTGCTGCCCTTGATGGGTACTGCACCTGCACCGTTTTTAGACTCGGTAAGGGTGTGGTAGATGCGTTTGCTGATGATCTTTTCCTCATCGATGACAGCATGGGCAATATCCTCGCACAGCCCGAATCCGATTCCGCCGCCGCTTCCTGTTTCGATAAAGCCATCCATGGGACGGGTGTAAAACGCATATTTTCCGTCTACAAATTCCGGATGAAGCACGACATTTCTCTGCTGGGGAGAATGCAGGGTCTTCAGATTATCCAGACGTTCCCAGGTCTTTAGATCCTTTGTGCGTACAATTCCCGCCCGGGCCACTGCCGCCGATAAATCTGAGGTGGTAGTATCCTTGCTTTCCGAACAGAAAACACCATAGATGTAACCATCCTCATGTTTTGTCAGACGCATATCATAAACATTCGTCTCCTCCGGGCAGGTATCCGGCAAAACCACCGGATAATCCCAGAAATGAAAGCCGTCAATCCCATTATCGCTCTCTGCCACTGCAAAAAACGACTTTCTGTCATTGCCTTCCACTCTCACGACCAGATAGAACTTTCCGTCCAGTTCGATTGCTCCGGAATTCATCACCGCATTGATGCCAAGCCGCTCCATAAAATACGGATTTGTTTCTGCATTCAGGTCATATCTCCAGAGCACCGGTGCATGTTCCCTGGTCAGGACAGGATCCTCATAACGGTCATAAATGCCGTTATAAAAATCTGACTTCCTGTTTTTCCTGGAAATTAAATTTTCCAATTTCTGCTGCTCCACATAATACTGTTTATGTATCATTGCCCTAACCTCCTGATTACTTCCATACACATACGCCCGTTATGATAAGGGCATTTCCAGGGCTCCACGATGGGCTTTTCCACCGGCCTGTTTTCTGCATCCACGGACCAGAACCACTCAGAGCCTTCTCTTTTGTCGATCAGATATGTACAGATATATTCCCAAAGCTCCTCTGCTGCTTTCAGATAGCATTTCTTCTCCGGATCCTTCTGCCAGCCGTTTACAAACCCAACAATGGCTTCTGCCTGTACCCACCATACTCTTGTATGATCGACCCTTCCGTTTTCTGCTTCATTTGGAAGGGAATGGTTTCTATAGGCACGCTCATAGATGTTCGCCGTAATCGTTTTTGTGATCGGGGAGATCTTTGCCGTATATTCCGGGTCATCCAGAACCTCCAAGGCCCTGTCCACAAGCCATGCGGTTTCAATATCATGTCCGTAGGAATACAGATCGATCAGGGTATTCCACTGTCTGTCAAAGAAGACTTCCTGTCTTCCAAGCACCGGGTTGTAAACCTTCTCTGCAGCCAGATCCAGCATAAAGCACAGACGATCCGCAATTACGTTTTCCTTGCTCACCCGGTATAATTCCGTGTAAGCTTCCATCACATGGAGCAGGGTATTCATGGTCTTTTCCGCCATGACCCCGTTTTCTGACAGCTTGTCATTCTCCACAGGTGCAAAGGTGCGGTCAAACGCTTCCAGATATCCGTATTCATCCGTACAATGCTTTTCAATCAGGCACTGAAGCTCAAAAGCCAGCTTCAGCGCCTCCTCATCGCCGGATGCATCATAATAGGATGACAGCGCATAAATGGCAAAGGCCTGATTATACGTATGTTTGGTGCTGTCCAGGACTTTTCCGTCATAGGTCACGGACCAGTAAATGCCTCCGTATTCCCTGTCCAGGCAATATTGCTTCATAAACTCCCAGGCATGGCGTGCATCCTCAAGAAGCTTTTTATCCCCAAGAACCAGGTAGGCATTGGAAAAGAACCAGAGAATCCGGCTGTTTAAAATACAGCCCTTTTCATATTTCCGGTCTACGGTAAGGTCATAGTCCATAAATCCGTAATAACCGCCGTATTCTTCATCCTTCAGCCCCTCCCAGAAGGGAATCAGCTTATTTTCCAAATGTTCTTTGATTTCTTTTACAAATGCCTGCATATACTTTTCCCTTATCTGTTATCTTTCTGTTATCTTTCTTTCTCTTATTCTTTTTCTGATATCTTTTAAAGATCTCCTGTTCTGCTTATCTTACCACGCTGTGTTCTTTAATATAAGTAATGATCTCCTCAGCCGTTGTAAATGCAAGGCCTACATAAGTATCTGCCGCACCGTAGTAGATAGCGATCTTTCCGCTTTTGGCATCGCAGATGGTTGCGCACGGGAAGGTAACATTCGGTACAAAACCTCTTTCTTCATACCACTCTTCCGGTGTCAGAAGGAAATTCTCGCAGCGGTATTTTACAATGGAGGGATTGTCAATATCCAGAATCGCTCCGCCGATGCTGTATACATAGCCGTTGCAGGTTCCGCTCACGCCATGGTAGAACAGAAGCCAGCCCTCAGATGTCTCGATCGGTGCTGCACCGCCGCCGATTTTCAGGGATTCCCACCATTCCGTGCTCTTTCCCATCACATGGCGGTGTTTGCCCCAGTACACCATATCCGGGCTTTCGGAAACAAAGATGTCGCCGAAAGGTGTATGGCCGCTGTCGCTCGGACGGGACAGCATCATAAAGTTTCCGTTGATCTTCCGCGGGAAAAGAACCGCATTCCTGTTAAATGGGAGGAACGGATTCTCTATCCTCACAAATGTTTTGAAATCCTGTGTCTTTGCGATTCCGATGGAAGCTCCGTAAAAGTCCTGGCACCAGATCACATAGTAGGTATCTTCCACCTTCACCAGTCTGGGGTCATAGGCGTATACAGGCATAAATGGTTTTCCATCTTCATCCACAAACGGAATTTTTTCTTCGCCAAATTCCCAGTGAATGGCATCCCGGCTTCTTCCCAGATAGATATAAGGAATGCCGTTTGTCTGTTCTCCCCGGAATACTCCGATAAATGCATCACCGTAGGGCATCACCGCACTGTTGAAGATTCTTGCAACCTCTTTGGCGGGATTTCTTCCAATAATAGGATTTTCACTATAGCGCCATACAGGTGCATGGTTTAATTCTCCCGGGCAGTCCTGCCACGGAACATTCGGGACTGCCGGGCCTATAATTCTAATCTCGCTCATATCTTTTTACCATCAGACGTTATTCTCCGAAGCCGCTTCCTATCATGCCGCCGGAACAACGTCCTGCCTTTCCAAAAAAATGTCGTAATTGCTTAACCTTTTACCGCTCCCTGTGTCAGACCGCTGTAAATTTGTTTCTGACAAGCGATAAATACAATCAGTGCCGGAAGCATGGTGATAATTACGCCTGCACAGATGTAGTTGTACTGATTGCCCAAAGGACCGGTAAACTTAAACAGAGATGTTGCAACCGTTACAAGAGTGTTTTTATCCTGCAGATAAAGGTTCGCAGTATAATACTCGTTGTAAACGCCAACACCCTTTAAAATCATAACCGTTACAATCGCCGGCTTTAAAAGCGGGAGCAGAATACGGAAAAACACACCGAAATAGGTACATCCATCCATAATCGCGGATTCATCCAAAGCTACGGAAATGTTCTCAAAGAACTGAATAAATATGTAAATGGAAATAACATCCGTACCCATCATCAGGATCATGTAACCCGGCAGACTGTTGATCAGGTGCAGAGAATACATAATCTGGTAAACAGATACCTGCATGGCAATACCAGGAAGCAGGGATGCAAACAGGAATGCATTGCGGATAAGCCCGTTGCCCGGGAATTTAAAACGATTCAGAACATATGCCAGCATGGCGCCGGTCAAAATGGAACCGCAGAGCACAACTACCATGATCAGAATGGAATTACGGAATGCCAGTCCCATATTAGCCTGTTTAAACGCCTGCACAAAATTATCAAAATTGAGCCAGCTTGAAGGAAGCTGCATAACATTGGTGCTTGCATATTCTTCTTCTGTTTTAAAAGCAGTAATCACACAGCTTACCAGAGGAAGTACAGAGACAAAGGAACCCAGAATCAAAGTAAAATATTTAAAAACAGCCCATATGCCTTTTTTTACTTTTGCCGTTGTATTAATATTCATGCCTTTGCCCTCCTTGCTGCTTTTTCCCTTTTTCGTTTGACACGGATTGCCTCTTCTTCTCCATCGCCAAAGAAATACTTAAAGCCTAATTTCTGTGCGGCGGTTGCCACCAGTATGATCATAAGCAATACGATCGCCATTGCTGATGCCAGGCCGACCTTCTGGTTTTCATGTGCCAGCTTATTCATAATAACAAAGTAAGTAGAGGTTCCGAAGCTTCCGCCCGTGATAACGTATGGAGGCTCGAATACACTCAGGGAACCTGTAATAGAAAGAATCATGTTCAATACAATGATCGTCTTGATGCTTGGGAAAATAATATAACGGAATTTGTGCCATCCTGTAGCACCGTCAATCGCTGCCGCCTCATACAGAGAGCTGTCTACAGACATGATCGCACCGATAAACAATACCATATTCTGTCCCATGTAACGCCAGATGGAGGATGCTGCCAGGGAAGCATTGTTGATACTGCTGTCCCTTAACCAGTATGGAAGATTATCCAGTTCAAATCCTATCCACTGCAATACCGTATCCAGCACAAAGCCTCTCGTATAGAAGAACTTAAACACAAAACCTACTGCAATACCGCAGACCAGAAACGGGAAGAACATCAGGCCCTTGAATATGCCTCCGCCTTTTACCTTGAAGCTTAAAACTGAAGCAAAATAAAGTGCCAGGCCTAACTGAATAAAGGATGCCACAATATAGTATCCGCAAAGCGCCAGTGCCCGGAAACAGTCATCACGCTGGAAGACATTGATGTAATTCTCCAAACCAACAAATTCCCTGCCTCCGATGTATTTCATATCATAAAAGCTGAACTGGAACATCTTTAGAAAAGGAATATAGGTAAACACCAGCAGCAACAGCAGCGGAAAAAACATAAATGTGACGATACAAAGCCTCTTGTTTACTTTTCCGCTTGAAATCCACCGGATAAATCCATTTTTCTTTCTTGTCTCTCCCATAAAGAAACCTCCTTCTTTCTGTCAGATGAAATTGGAACCGGCTTATGCCGGTCCCAATTCTGCATCCGGTTTCTTATCTTATTTTACGCCTGCGTTTTCCTGTGCAGATGTCCAACGTTCATTCCAGTCTGCCATAATGTCATCCAGGGACATACCGCCGCTGATCGCTTCTTCCACGATCAGAGATTTGTCATCAGGAGATACATTCAGGCCGATTTCAGAATCATTGTTGATTTCTGTGTAAAGATTTTCTTCTCCTTCCAGAGCCGGATTATCAACTACCAGTTCAATGCCGTCAAATGCGGAGTAGATATCCGGATATTCAGCGCCTACTACAGTAGGAATACCGCCCTGGTCAAATGCAAAGTTGGATTCTTCCATCAGGAATTTGATATAAAGCTTTGCAGCCAGCTTATTCTCATCAGAGCTGTTCACATTAATGCCGTAGTTGTAGTCAGGGCCTGCTGTTGCATACTGTTTTCCGTCAACTGTGATCGGGAAGGTCATATATCCGATGTCATCCGGATTCGGGCCTGCTTCCTGCATCTGGGTTACTGCCCAGGAACCAAGTACCATTGTTCCGATTTCGCCTCCATTGATCATGCCTTTGCTGCCTTCCCAGTCTGTTGTAGTAGGGTCGTCTTCTGTCAGCCCTCTTGCAACTGCTTCATACAATACATAATAAACTGCGTATGGCCCGGTCATGTCATCCTTCTTTGCAAATGGGTTATCGCCATGAACCATTCCGGTATTCATAAAGTCCGGATCACCTGTTGCCGAACCTCCGATATAAGCATCCCATGCGCTCATTGTCCAGCCTGCTGCAAAGTTGGTGTACAGCGGAATTGCATCTGTGTTGTCCTTAATCGCCTGCAGGGCATCCAGGAATTCATCCGGTGTTTTGGGAAGTTCCGTAATGCCGGCTTCTTCAAATACCTTCTTGTTGTATACGATACCCTGTGCATTGCCGACAGACGGAAGGCCATAGGTAACACCCTCGTATGTAAAGTTATTCAGCATGGTGTACTTTTCTTCCAGTGCTTCCTTCTCGCCGAACGGCTCAAAATAAGACGGAAGCTCATCTTTGTCGATCGCAGTAGGGATCATTCCGATATCACCCCAGTCTCCGGTGGACATACGAGTCATAATATCATCTGCGTAGTTGGTGATTCCCTCGTAGGTAATGTTAATGTTTGGATACATTTCCTGGAACTGCGCAATATAGTCTGCAAATACAGTGTCCACCAGATCTGTTCTATGGGTCACGAACTTCAGATCTGCTTTTAAGTCTGTGTAATCCTCGCCAAGGGTCACATCAAGGATATTGGTATCCTCTGCCTTCACAGCCAGGGGCATTGACAGTGCCATCGCTGCTGCAAGTCCCAAACTTAACAATTTTTTCGTTTTCATTTTTTGTCCTCCTTGTTTTTAATATTAAGTTTTTTAACTTGCATTAAGTATACTATTTAAGCTTAAGAAAGTCAATATTTTAGTCTCTTTTTTATCATTTTTGGTTGCTTTAACTTAATTTTTTAATAATTTCATTCCAAACGCCTTAAAGCAAGATACTTTTTTGTGCATATTTACTAAATTCGTATATTCTTATTCAATTCCATCCCCATTTTCTTTAATCCTCTTTTAAGTTAATATTTAATTATTGTATTAAATTATCGTTTTAACTAACTCTGCGCACAAAACAGGCGATGACACTTGCAAAATGCTGTATTGTCATCGCCTGTTTTCTTTCTCTGACCTTTTGTTTTGTTCTTTTTCACTGTTTTTCTGTTCTTACCCGCAAAACGGATACTTTGCCGCAGAACTTCGTTCTATCAGCCGGCCTTCCACAATTCTCACAATTTTTTCATCCAACTCGCCCTTTTTCCGTTTCATCAAAAGCTTCAGTCCGTAATGAGCCATTGCTTCCATATCAACGGAATAGGTGGTGATCTTTCCCTTCATGTCACCTTCTGCAAGGAAATCGTCGAAGCCCACCAGCGAAATATCTTCCGGAATACGGTATCCGGCTTTCCTAAGCTCCTCTGCCATTAAATTTACAGTAAGGTCACAGTTGCATACAAATGCCGTCGGCATTTCCTTTGGAAGATTAACAAAGGTTTTTCCCGTATCCGTATCGCGGTCATCCAGAATCCATTCTTCCCTCTCTAAAAGCCCATGCTCCAGAAGCGATTTTGTAAATCCCTGATACCGGTCCATAATACTGTCCGTTGCCAGATAAGAGCCTACAAATCCCAGCTTTGTATGCCCGGCATGAATGAGATAATTCGTCATATAATACATCCCGTAAAAGCCATTGGAAATCACCGAATCACAGGAAATTTCCACATCATCAAAATCCATCAGAACCATAGGCTCCATAAATAAATCATGCAGCTTATGCAGATATGGCGTGGACATTCTCCCAAGCACGATCAGGGCATCCACCTGGCTCTGCTGCACAAGCTTCGGCAGCTCCCCAAACCGTCTCATTTCCTCTGTCAAAACCTCCAAAAGGACAAAATTGCCGTTTTGGGAAGCCTCTATCACAATCTTCTGGTACAGTTCCCAATAAAATGAAGTAAATTTTTCCAGATAGCGTTCCTCCGTAATCACGCCTATTTTCATTCCCACCAAAGTTCTTTTTTTGGCAGAAGAAGCTTTTTCTTTTCGCTTTCCGCGCTGATATCCTATTGCCCTTGCTTCCTGTATGATTCTGCTTCTTAGTTCCTCGCCGACGCCGCTTCGCCCTGCCAGGGCATTTGATACCGTTACGGTACTCACCTGAAGCTTCCCGGCAATATCTTTTAATGTAGGCTTTCCACCCATGCTGCTCACTCTTCCTTACGAATAAAACTATTTCCCATAATCACCTGTCCGGACACCATCCGTACTCTTGCAGGCGAATCCGGATGCCGAATCTTCCGAATCAACGCATTGATGCTGATCCGTGCCATAGCCCTGCAATCTACATCATATGTAGAAAGCCGAATCCCGCTGTTGTTATCGGGAGCAAAGTAGTCAAATCCGGTCACTCCCACATTCTCCGGAACAAGACAGCCTCTATCTTTAAGCAGGGTAATTACAAGCATTGCCGTTCTGTCGCAGTTACACACAAAGGCCTCCGGCAGCTCCACAGGAAGCTCTACATAAATTTCCGAATCCCACTCCTTCCTGTCCTTTATCAGCCGATCCCCGCAGACCGGAAGCCGCTTCTCCATCATAGCCTTACGGTACCCCAGATACCGATCCATGATACTGGAGGTTGCCTTTATATTTCCCACAAAAGCAATGTCCCGGTATCCTGATTCGATCAGGCTCCTGGTAAGCTGATAAGTACCATGGTATCCATCGCTGATAACAAAATCCGTATCCGGCACATCCGCATAAAAATCAACAAAGATCACGGGAATTCCGCTTTCTTTTTTCATCAGCCTTATATATTCTTTTTTCAGCTCTCCAAGCACAAGAATACCATGAAGCTGTTCCTTGTACAGCATGTCAGGCATCGCCGTCTTAGTCTCGTCCTCTTTATCCAGAATCTCCAAAACCGTAAATATTTGTTTATCGGAAGCAGCGCGGACAATTTCCTGATAAATGTTCTTATAAAAGCTTACACTTTCACTCAGATAGCGTTCCGATATCAAGATACCAATACAAAGAGCGCCATTTTCCTGTGTCTCTGTCTGATTGTTTCTTCTGTATCCCAATTCCTCTGCCGCATCCAGAATACGCTGCCGCAGTTGTTCACTGACGCCCCGCTTTCCGCCAAGCGCATTGGATACACTCACCACACTGATATTTAATTCTCTTGCAATATCTGTCTGTGTAACTGCATTTTTCTTTGCACTTTTTTCCATATTCTTTTCTTCCTGGATTCTATTTTTCATTTCCGATGATTTTCAGATCGTCAAAGATTCCCACGGCATTCTGTAACTTTGTCACTCCCTGTACTTTCACTCCTTGGCAGCCACAAAATGATACAGTCTGCTTTGGCAGTCTCCGTACAGCTCTTTTATCAAAAAACCGCAGTATATCAGTTCTTCCCCTGTATATACTTCCCCGGTTTCCTCCAGAATATATCGTTTCTCCGGAGCAAGACCCTGAAGAAGAACTTTCCGGCTGTGGATATTGGGCACGGCAAGTACCTGGACATACGTGACCAGCGCCTCCCTCCGGTCTTTGGCCGCTACCTCCCAGCAGTCATATGGGGCCGCTTCCGACCAGGAGGCAATGCGGTAATAATCTCCTGTCCGGATCAAATGCTGATATCTGCGGCAGGTTTCCACCTGTCCCGGGATCTGGCACCGGTCCTCTTTGGGAATCCTGGTAATATCCAGCTCATAGCCGAATGTTCCCGCAAGCGCCACATGTCCTCTTGTGGCAAACGGCGTCGTTCTTCCTGTTACATGATTCGGGCAGTCGCTTATATGTGCACCGATGGAAGACAGAGGATACAGCATGGCTGCTCCCTCCTGAATCCGCAGACGTTCCATGGCATCCGTATCATCGGAGCACCAGATCTGCGGGCTGTAATACAGCATTCCCGGGTCAAACCGGCCGCCGCCGCTGGAGCAGTTTTCCAGAAGGAGATCCGGAAATTCCGTTACCAGACGCTCCTGCATTTCATAAACGCCCAGTACATATCTGTGAAAAAGCTCCTGCTGTGCGTCCGCTGCAAGATAGGAGCTTCCCATATCACAGAGCTGACGGTTCATATCCCACTTCAAATAGGAAATAGGGGCACTTCTGAGAATCCGGGCAACGCTTTCGTAAGCATAGTCACGCACCTCCGGCCTGGAAAGATCCAGCACATACTGTGCACGGCTCTGTCCGGGCTCCCTCCCCGGAATCCGGATAACCCAATCCGGATGGGCACGATAGAGCCCGGAATCAGGCGAGATCATCTCCGGTTCAAACCAGATACCAAACTCCAGACCGATTTCCCGTACCTTATTTACAAGATCTGGAAGTCCCTGCGGAAGCTTTTCCTCATTTACATACCAGTCCCCCAGAGAACTGTCATCACAATTACGCTTACCGAACCAGCCGTCATCCATGACCAGCATTTCGATGCCGTCCTTTTGGGCTTCTCTGGCGATGGAGAGAAGCTTTTCCGTGTCAAAATCAAAGTAAGTAGCCTCCCAGTTATTGATAAGAATCGGTCTCTTTTGATACAGGTATTTGCTGCGAATCATGTGGCTGCGATAAAAATCGTGAAGGCTTCTGGTCATTTTCCCCAGCCCCTCATTAGAGTACACCAGCACCGCCTCCGGTGCCTGAAATTCACATCCGGGTTCCAGGTTCCAGCAGAACTCTTCCGGATTGATTCCCATCACCATACGCACCTGCCCAAACTGCGTCTGCTCCGCCTGGGCAAGGAAATTTCCGGAATATACGAAATGCATTCCGTATACCTTCCCTGTTGTCTGGGTGGTCTCCGGTGTCACAAGTGCCAGAAACGGGTGTTCCTGATGGCCCGATTCTCCCTTATTGGAAGAAATCCGCTGCCTGCCCCTGCGTACCTTTCCTCTCCGGAGATGATTCTCTCTCGCCCAGGAACCGCAAAGATAAAGCATTTCAAATTCTTCATTGTCCATATCCAGGCAGGCACTGTATACCTTTTCCAGGCGCAGGCGTCCGGTTCCCTGATTGAGGATTTTCACATTCCTGGTGATAATATCTTCCTGTACAAATACGGAATAGGACAAAACCACCTGCAGCTTCAGGACGGGATCCTCACAGAAGATTTCCAGGGTTTCCACCTCATTTTCCGCTCCGAAAGAAGCAGGAAGTCCGTTCAGGGCAGGTTTTCCCTTTTGGATCGTATGGTGTTGATAAAAGATTTCACAGGCCATGGAGCCGTTTTCACTGCGGACATCCAGACAGCTTTCCCTGTAATCCCCAATTCCTCCCGTAGGGTATTCCATAGGAAAAAAATCCAGGAAGGAACATTTTTCTCTTCTATTCACGGATGGGGTATAAGGACGTTCCTCCATGCGCAGAAGGGAGTTCGTGCACATAAAATTCAGCCGTGGGCCGTAGTAAATATGACCCACATACCCCTCCGGAGAAAGGCCGATCACATAGGAAGTAGTGCAGGTATCCAGTTTAAATATTTTTTTTGAGAGGTCAAATTGGATGGCCATTCATATTTTCCTCCTTATCCGGTTTGCTTAGCTTCTTTTTTCTTTTGTTTTAGCTTATTTTTAGTTAATCTTAACTTAATATTTATAAAAAGTCAATTTCTTTTTTACTTTTTCAGAATAGCCGAAGTATCCTATAGTATAAAAAAATAAGCGGATATCTGTTCTCCCCGGAAAGAGAACACAATAGCCGCTTCATTACCTTTCTATAACTGCCCCGCACATCTGACGCTGCGCGGATTTTATTCTTTACATTTTCCTGTTAAATTTTTTTCTTAGAATTTTCTTTAAATAAACGGTACCTCCGGGCCGATCCTACTCACGCTGTCACGCTCAATAAACCTTCCCGGAAGCATAAACATCCCGGTGGAGTAATTGGAATTGTTCAGCTTATGAGTCAATATGTGTACTGCACGTCTTGCCATTTCTTTTGTATTGATCTCATAAGTGGTAAGGCCAACATCCTGAAACCGCTCTGTCACAAAATTATCAAATCCCACCACAGAAACATCTCCCGGAACGGAATATCCCGCATCCTTCAGCTTTCGGATCAAAATGCAGGCAGAAGTATCACAGTTGCAAAAAAACGCCGTCGGCATCTCCTTCGGAAGCCGGAAATTTATTTCCGCATCTACAGCGCCTGTTTCCCGGTCGCGGTCATCAATGATCCAATCCTCCCGTAAAGGAATCCCATGCCCCATCAGGGACTTGACATACCCCAGATAGCGGTCATCAATGCTTGTGGTGGCCAGCCTTGTCCCTACATAGCCAATGCGGCTGTGTCCCATTTCAAACAGATAGTTGGTCATCCGATACCCTCCCATCAGGTTATTGGAAACAACAGAATCGCAGGTGTCCAAAGTGCCCGGAGTATCCAGGTACAGAAATGGAATTTTAACAGCACAGGCCAGATAATTGGCATACCCTGACTTAAAGGCGCCCATTACGATCAGACCATCTACCTTCTTTTCCGTAATAATTTTCGGCAGGCCTCCCTCTTTTTCCATCCGATGTTCGATTACTTCAAAAATCGTAAAACAGTTGACAGCAATCGCCCTCTGAGAGATTTCCTGATATAACTGCCAGTAAAAGGACTGCCCATCTCCAAGATAACGCTCTGCCACGATCACACCGATGGTATAGCTCTTCTTTTCTTCCGTGGCGCTTTTCGTATAGCCCATCTCTTCCGCAATCTCAATGATTCTGCTGCGCATTTCCGCGCTGACGCCCTTCTGCCCGGAAAGCGCCTTGGAAACCGTCACCGCACTTACATTCAGCCGTTTCCCTATATCCGCAAGCGTTACTGCCTTCGCCATATCTGCCCCTCTCGTTTCTTCCATTTATTTTTCTTTCTTCATTATTTAAGTTAAAAACTAATTAATTTTTATTTTATTGCGTTTTTCACTTTTTGTCAATGCTTCTGAGGAACAGCAGTTTCCGGATTCTGATGTACAGCAGTTTCCGGATATTTATTTCCGCCTGATATCATTTCCCATAAGCTGCCCCGCTTCCTTCACCCCGGCTTCCTCAGACAGGCGGCGCACAAGGTCAGAGGCAACGCATACCACACTTTCCTCATGGATAAAATCCGTGATATCCGCATCAAAGAGAATGTTTGCCTGTGCCTCAAATTCCTCATCCCCGTCCCAGAAGATCATAGTAAGGGGCATGCAGTCAAAGGCTTTGATCACATATCCCACATCTCCCTGCCGGACAGGTGATCCGTGAAGAGCTGTGCAGGCCTTTTCCAGCAGTTCCATCCGCCCTTCAAAAGTTTTTGCCAGGGGCTTCAGTACGGTCCGCTGGAATGCCGGATCAAAGGGTGCCGCCCGCTTCACCTGGCGGAAGGGTACAAATTCTCCTTTCACCGCTGCTCCCGGCTTTGCATAATAGAAAAGATTATAAATAGACATCAGTGTATTAAAGGCCAGTTTCTGTTCCGGATAGTCCGCCAGGGTGATCATTCCGTTTCGGCGGTCTATGCGGTATTTCTGCGCATAATATGTAATATACAATGCTTCTCCGTCACTTTCCAGTCCAAAGCGCTCTGCCAGTTTTTCCTGATCCATTTCCAGAAAGATGTTCCGCCACTTTTCACAGGTCAGTTCGTAATTATCCGCCCGTTTTCCTTCTGCATTTGTCAAATAACTTTCTCTCATATCCATTCCTCCCGTGACGATATCAAAAAGCCATCGTTATCTGTCCGGAAAGGAGGGGAACGATGGCTTTTCTTATTTTACTTTTGCTTTACACCATTTAGATTGTTTCGATTTTAATGGTATTGGTATTTCCGGTCTTGCCATTGATCTGTCCGCCTGTCAGCACAATACTGTCGCCCTTGTTCAGGCCGAAGATTTCTTTTGCAGATCTGGTTCCATGGTAGAACATTACATCCTGGGAATTGAATTCTTCGCTGAGTACCGGTGTTACACCCCAGCTCATATTCAGTTTACGCCATACCTTCTCAGAGGTGGTCATCCCGATAATATCCACAGGACAGCGGAAACGGCTGACCATACGGGCGGTTGTTCCGCTTAAGGAGCTTACTACGATTCCCTTGGCCTTTACGTCAATGGCCATTGCACAGGTACCGTGGGAAATGGCATCCAGATTATTCTGAATCTCATACTTGGTGGAATGGAACCATTCCGTATAGTCAATTCTCTTCTCTGTAAATTCTGCGATCTCTGCCATATTCTTCACTGCTGCCACAGGGAAATCACCTGCTGCGGATTCACCGGAAAGCATGACTGCGGAAGTTCCGTCATACACTGCATTTGCAACGTCAGAAATCTCTGCACGGGTAGGACGCGGATTGTGGATCATGGATTCCAGCATCTCCGTTGCAGTGATAACTCTCTTGCCCATCAGGCGGCATTTACGGATCAAAAGCTTCTGAACGGAAGGTACTTCCACAAACGGAATCTCCACACCCAGATCGCCGCGGGCTACCATGATGCCGTCAGCAATGCTGCAGATCTCATCAATATTCTCCACACCGGAACGATTCTCGATCTTGGCAATGATGTCAATATTTTTGCCGCCGTTGGCATCCAGGAAATCGCGGATGTCTTTCATGTCCTGCTTGGTGGATACGAAGGATGCGGCTACAAAATCCACATCATTCTTAATACCAAAAAGAAGGTCTTCCTTATCCTGTTCGCTGAGATATTCATTCGTCAAAAGACGGTTCGGGAAATTCATGCTCTTTCTGTCGGATAATTCACCGCCTGCAATTACTTTACATACGGCATTGCTTCCTTCCAGGCTCTGAACCTCAAAAATGACCAGTCCGTTATTAACCAGAATCGTATCTCCCACCTTCAGGTCATCAATCAGATGCTTGTAGGTAACGGCAACTCTTGTCTGGTCTCCTACTATGTCATCCGTTGTAAAGGTAAAGATATCGCCGTCTTCCAGGCGGATCTTTTTGTTTTCAAAGGTCTTAATGCGGTATTCCGGGCCTTTGGTATCCAGCATGATAGCAATGGGAAGATCCAGTTTTTCACGGACTCTTTTTACAAGGTCGATCTTCACCTGATGCTCCTCATGGGTTCCATGGGAAAAATTCAGTCTGGCAATATTCATGCCGGCCTGGCACATTTGGGTCAGGGTCTCCTCATTGTCACTGGATGGTCCGATCGTACAGATGATTTTTGTCTTGCGCATTTGTAGCCCTCCTTGTATTTTCGCTTTTTATTCGGCTGCAATCCTGAATCGTTACCTATCGTCCGGCCCCCTCGCCGCCCGATAAGCGGAGTTATTTCCATAATTGCAATTTGTAATTAGTATAACACATTCTTCCATAAAATACTTCGGGGTTTTGTAGAAGTATCGGACAAGTTTTTATGCATTTTGCTGCTGCCCGGGTGTTTTCAGACATAAGATCCAAATCCTGCAGCATTACTCAAATGCGCAGGATTTTCTCAATGATCAGGTCTGTCTCTTCCATACCTGCCGTCTCTTCCCCTGCAAACATTTCCTCCGGAAACTCTCCCGGTTCCAGATCAGTCACGATCAGGAATCTTCCTTCCGGGTTTGACACCGGCTCTCTGGAAACTGCTTTCCGAACGACTTCAATCTTTGGAAAACTGCTCTCTTTCATTCCTTCCAGAAAAATGATGTCCGCCTCCGGAAAAAGACCCAGAAGCTCCCGGATCTTTTCTTCTGTTTTTTGCTTCTTCGGTTCCTTCTTCCCCGGTTCCGTTCTTTCCTCTTTGTGCACAAAGATTCTATTCTCGGAAAACACTGCCGTTCCATAAGCCCCGGCGCTCCATAGCCTGTGGCTGTCCGTTCCGGGAATATCGCAGGAAAAATCATGTCCGTCATGCTTGATGACCGCAGCCCTGATTCCCATACCTGACAGCTCCCTCACCAGCTTTTCAAGGAGCGTAGTCTTTCCGGAATTTTTTACGCCGCATACGGCGACCACCTTCGACATCCTGTCTACAGCATTACCACCCATACCGTATCCCCTTCCTTCAGCGCTTCCGTCCCCGCCGGAATCTCGATCAGGCAATTGCACCCGCACATGTTGCTCAGGATTCCGGAATCATTTAATCCGTCCGCCTTACGGACCATCCCGTCCTCATAGTACGCACGGACATATCGCAGCACAGGACTCTTTTTGGGAAATTCGCTTCTCGAAACTGCCTGTTTTCTCTGCAGCCTGAGATCTCCCCGTCCGGACATTTCTGCCAGAACAGGGCGTACCAGAAGCTCCAGATTCACAGCCGCACCATACGGATTGCCGGACAGACAGATCAGCAATTTTCCTTCGTACATTGCGCAAAGTGTGGGCATTCCCGGTTTAATCGCCACCCGCCAGAACAGCTTTTCACAGGAAAGCAGCTCTGTTACATCATGCATGATATCTTTTTTCCCCACGGATACCCCGCCTGTTGTAATGATAATATCCGCGTTTTCTGCTGCTTTTCGAATCCTTGCTGCTGCCGCGAATACATCATCTTCCACTTTTCCTCTGTCCGTCACCTGCATCCCCCAAAGGGCCAGCCTGGTTCCCAGTGTATACAGATTGGAATCGTAAATCTTCCCTTCCGTCAGTTCCTCCCCGGGAAGAATGATCTCATCTCCTGTAGTAATGATCGCTGTCCTGGGACGTCTGTACACTGAAACCGTCTCCATCCCCAAACTTGCCAGAGTACCGATTTCCACAGCACCAAGTACCGTATCCTTTGACAGCAGCTTTGTACCAATTATATAGTCTTCCCCCGCAAAGCAGTAATTCTCATAGGCGCCTGCTTTCCGGTAAATTTGTACCGTATCCTCACCGTAATCCGTATCCTCCTGCATCACGATACAGTCTGCGCCATCCGGAATAGGTGCCCCCGTCATGATCCGGATCGCCGTCCCCGGCTCTACCCGGTTCTTTGACACATGGCCTGCCGTTACCTCATCTGTCACACGAAGAGACACCGGATGCTCCTTCGAGGCTTCCCGGATATCCTCACTGCGCACGGCATAACCATCCAGAGGAGAACGGGGAAACGGGGGCTGGTCTCTTTTCGCCGTGATATCCCCGGCCAGTACCCTGCCCGCTGCATCCCACAGGGAAATTTCCTCCTTCTCCTCTATTTTCTTTACTTTGCCGAGCAAAATTTCCACGGCATGCTCCAATGTCAACGCTTCCATCCGGCTCTCTGCTCCTCTCTCTTTTCTTCCGCCCAGACCAGTGCTTCATACTCCGAAGCCGTATTGACATTTCGAAGCATTCGCTCAAACTCTTTCTGGTCCGTTACATCCGCATACAAAATATCCGCCCGCTTCAGGGCATCTGTCATCCTGTAGTTTTCTTTCCTTATCTGTTCCTCAAGGATCTCTTTCATATCCTTTCTGTAAATCGCTGCCAGGGGATGCATCCTCCCATTTGTCACAGGGACAGCCCCCTGAAAGAAGGTGCCTGTTTCCCTCTGCTTCTGCTCCATTTGCCTGTGCAGATAACGGAACAGTTCTATTTCCAGCAGCGGCATATCACACGCGGCCGCCATCAGGCCATCGCTCCTGCATGCGCAAAGCCCCGCATGAAGTCCTCCGATCGGCCCGCAGTCCGGACAGATATCCATCACAATCCTGCATCCGGGATATTCCCGTTTTTTCTCCGTGCCATATGACAGCCAGATATTGTCTGCTTCTTTCTCAAACTCCTTCAGAATCCGTTCCACAAAGGTATGCTTCCGGTATATCAGCTCTCCCTTATGATTTCCTCCCATTCTGGCACTTCTTCCTCCCGCCAGGATCAGTCCGTCAAGTTCCATCTGTTTCTCCTTCTGTCCTCCGTTTTTACCGGTGTTAAAAAGCAGCAGAAGGACACAAAATCCTCCTGCTGCTTTGGGCCCTACTTTTTCGGTTCCACACGCAATGCCATGATCAGGAATTGCAGAAGCACATATCCCACGATCATGCTGGTAAGGTAAATCTGGATACCCGAAAGCTGTCCTGTCAGAGCTGCCCAGGACTCCCTGCCTGTTCCGGTAAGATATGCGGTCATCTTGTTCGTTGCCACAATTCCGATACACATGGGGAAGGTCATTCCCGCAAACCCCGGTGCAAAGGGGAAGGAAAAAAACTTCGGCAGCTTGATGATGATAAACGCCAGGGATGCCAGTACACAGGCATACAGGATAAACAGCAGAATCTGATTTGGATTTTTCTCCACATTCAGATAGCTTACCACACACAGGCTGCAGGGTGCCAGAAGCACAGCCATCGTATGATATACGGCAGGCTTCACTTCCACAGTCAGCAGCCTGCGCAGCATAAACGGCAGGATGACAAAATAAACAATGATTCCATAGTACAGCACGATTTTTAAAACCGGCCCTGCATTCATGGCGCCGCCCACAACACAGCTCACCATGATTCCATTGTAAGTAACATACCAGCTCGGGACAAAGGTATTGATGTCTCTTTTTCTGATCACATTCCGGTAAGTAAAGATCAGAATATGCACTGCATGGACAGCAAGGGCCGCCATCCAGATTCCTTTGCTGAGAGCAGGCACATAGTCAAAATAATAACTTCCCAGGATCATCAGCACCATGGTAAAGCCTGCATAAAGGCTGCAGGGAACCACGGTCTCGTATTCTTTTTTACAGGTTCCGAGAAATCTCACGATCTTGATCACGTACAGCAGGATAACCACCGTTGCTGCCCACATGGTCAGATGGCGGACCCAGGTATATCCCATTCCGCTGTACACATTACTCAAAGTCAACGCGCCTACAAAGGTAGGCAGCACAGGTACGGGCATTCTCTCTAAACGATCCATATGCTCTCTCCTTATGTTTCTATGTTTCTTCTGATCTGTCCGGTATTCTCACAGCCGGCCGGACAGTTATGCCTCTTCAAAATAGAACTCAAAGTTCTCTTTTATGTGGAAGAAATCAGAATAATCAATGTCAAAGATTGGCTTCTTCACCTTTCTTACATCAATCTTCCGGGCGATCATCTGCTGAAGGATGCCGCCGTAAGCCAGGTCTCCCTGAAGGACAGCGCCCACGATCTTTCCATCCTTATGCAGGATTTTCTTGTAGGAGTCCTTCGTTTCCTTCACCTCTGCCGTAATATCAGTATCTTCACAGTTTACATCCCCCAGAGACATGCTTGGGATCCCCAGGAAATTCATGGTGGATTTGCTGGCAAAAAAGTCCGTCATCTTTCTCGGCACGCCTGCCATATTGCCTGCGGCAACAATGCCTTCCTTCACGGCAACAGGCCAGATAGGGCTTGTCCCGGACACGTCCCCGGCTCCGTAGATATTATCATCACTGGTTTTTCCGGTTTCGTCATAAATCAATCCGAAACGGCTTGTCTCAATTCCCGTTCCTTCCAGAAATTCCACGTTGGAGCGGACGCCTGCCGTCACTACCACATAGTCACATGGCAGCCTTGTTCCGTCCGTAAGCACTGCTTCCCGGATGTTCTGTTCTTCATCCAGCACCACTTCTGCGATTCCCACGCCGTAATACTGTCGGATACCATGCTTCTCAAAAGCTTCCTGATAGGTTTTTGCAGCTCTTTCATCCAACTGCCTGGAAAGAAGCCACCCGGCCATTTCCACCATGGTCACCTTCACTCCAAGCTCCAGAAAGCCCACAGCACAGTCCATACCTACCAGGCCGGCACCCATGACAATGATGTTCCGGGCCTTCCGGGCCACTTCCTTCAGAACCTCCATATCTTCGATATTGCGGAAGCCTACCACATTTTTAGCTTCCTTGAGATTTTTTACCGGAGGCACAAAGGTATGGGAGCCTGTAGCGATCAGAAGCTTATCATAGCTCACGGTCTCTCCGTCTTCCAAAATCACCAGCTTTTCCTGCGGCTTTAACCCCACACAGCTTCTTCCCTTCATCCAGTTCACCCGGTAAAGCTCCGCAAAATCATGCTCCGCAAAGCAAAGCTGCTCCATATTCCGCTCGCCGCTTAAATACTGGTGAAGGATACAGCGGGAATAAATGGCTTTATCTTTGGAAATCAGGACAATTTCACTCTCATTATCAATCTTCCGTAATTCTCTTACTCCGTTGACACCTGCTGCCGAGGAGCCTAAAACCACATACTTCATCAGCCTACACCTCCACTAACGTAATCGCCTGCATCGGACATTTCTCCACGCACATGGGCTTTGCACTTCCGTCTTCACTTCTGTGTACGCACATGTTGCATTTCATGATTTCTTTCTGATGGATACTGTCGTATTTCAGGATTCCATAAGGACAGGACATGATACACATATAACAGCTTGCACACTGTTCTTTGTCATATTCCACATATCCGGTGACCGGATTCTTTTTCATGGCCCCGGTCATACAGGTATACACGCATTCCGGCCTTTCACAATGACGGCAGAAGATCGGTGCGGGTTTTGTTTCACTGTCGATGGTCACACGGTTTCTGGCGTCCGTGCTCTCCATCTCATGGCTGACCACACAGGCTGTCACACAGGTCAGGCAGCCGATGCAGCGGCTTCGGTCAATTTTTATACGATACATAAGCCCCTCCTAACATTTCTCGAAACGAACCGGTGTCGCCTTGTATGATGGCTCTTTTGAGTAAGAATCATATAAGGACGGTGTCAGCTTGTTGCATTCTATATAGTGGATCGGCGCATACAGCTCTTCATACTGCACATTGTCCGTAACCTTTACGGCAAAGACGGCATCCTGTCCGTTTACGGAATAGACACGAATCTCATCCGTCTCCTGAATTCCCTTTTCACGGGCAAGCTCCGTATTCATGTACAGATAGGCCTTTTTCACAGAAACGTCTTCTACAAAGCGCACTTCCTTTGTACGGCTCTGCGTATGCCACTGTCCCACACTTCCGCGACCCGTATTCAGTACATAAGGGAATTCCTCCGTAGTCGGAAGGGGATTTTCCCGCACTTCCTCAAATACAAACTGCGCTTTTTTGGATGGGGTAAAGAAGTTTCCGTCTTCGTACAGGCGCCGCTGTTCTTCCGCATTTTCGGCTTCTTTGCCTTCCGGATAAGGCCACTGGATTCCATGGGAATTTTCCAGCATCTCCCAGGTAATTCCTGTAATGTCGCAGGGCATTCCCCTGGAGCACTCACGCATGAGATTGAAACAGTCTCTCGGTGTTTCCCAGCCTTTCAGGGCATCCCCCATGCCAAGGGCACGTCCTACTCCGAGAACTGCCTCATAGTCGGAAATTTCATTTTCTCCGCGTTCCAGGACAGGGCGCATGGCTGCCAGACGGCGTTCCAGATTGATGTAGGTTCCCTCTTTTTTCAGCCCCGGTACCACAGGGAAAAATACGGTGCAGTCCTCTGCGCTTTCGATGGTATCATAAATATCCTGCACCACAAAAAGCTCCAGCTTCTTTGCCGCACTTGCAAAGGTTTCGTTGTTTGTCCAGCTATGGCGCGGGTTGGTGCACAAGATCCAAAGGCCTTTGATCTCCCCTGCATTGATGCCTTCAATGATCTGGTTGTAGGTCTTGGTAGGCTTCTCTGCCAGCATATCTTCCCCTACGCCCAGAACCTGGGAAATCCGTTTTCTCCTGGCAGGATTGGTAAAGTCCCCGCCTCCGAAAAATACAGCCGTATTGCTGTAAGAACGGGAACCCATGGCATTACACTGCCCGGTAATAGAGTTTGCCCCTGTTCCTGGCTTTCCGATATTTCCGGTCATCAGGGCCAGATTGATGATGGCCTGTGCCGTACGCACTGCCTCATATCCCTGATTCACACCCATCGTCCACCAGAAGGATACCCGTTTTCCGCTGTGGATCAGTTCCACAAGCTCCAGGATCTGCTCCTTTGCCAGTCCGGTTCCTTTGGCTCCCCGTTCCAGGGTATAGGATTTTACAAACTCACGGAATTCCTCAAACTTCTCGGTATGCTCTTCAATAAAGGTATGATCCAGATAATCCTTTTCAATCAGTTGGTTTGCAATGGTATACAGAAGGAGGAGGTCGCTTCTCCACTTCAGGCCGTACCAGTGATCCGCATTCATGGCAGTTTCGGATTTTCTGGGATCGATCACGATAATCTTATGATCCGGCACCTGATTCTGTCTCACCCTTCCCCACAGGATGGGATGGGCAACGACGGGATTGGCACCGATAAAAATGATCCTGTCGGACAGCTCCAGATCCTTCAGCGTAAATCCCGGTGCGTCAAATCCGTAGCTCTGTTTGTGCGCCACCACCGCGGTGGCCATACAGAGACGGGTATTTCCGTCTACATTGGTTTTCAGATAATTTCTCATCACATGGCCGAAAATGGCAAATTCCTCCATGGTAAGCTGGCCGGTGCTGATGCCGGCCACGCTCTCCTGTCCGTACTTTGCCTGCAGCTCTTTTAGTTTGTCTGCCACATACTGAAATCCTTCCTCCCAGGAAACCTCACAAAAGCTTCCGTCGTCACGGCGGATCTTCGGCAGGCTGTTGGGCTTCACGGTCTGCTGCTGTTTGTCCAGGGACAGCCCTTTGATGCAGCAGAACCCGTCATTTACCGGATATCCTTTGGTAGGTACGGTCTTGATCACCCGGTTGTCTTCCACATAAAAGTCCAGATTACAGTCTATGGCACAGTAATTACAGGTCGATTGTATCTTTTTCATAGCTTCCCCCTTTTTTACCGGTCAAAATGGATGCCATTCCAATATACGCAGTCTTTCATGATCGTCTCCGGCATCAGTTCCACACCGTCCAGCGCCCACTTTTTGTATTCTTCAAAACCTACACGGTCAATAATGTAACCGATATGCTCCTTTCCGCCCGGAGCGTTTGGAGAAATATATTCTTTCACGAATTTATAGGTATTTAAAATAATCTTCACAATGTTGTCCGCATCTGCCCATACCAGGAAGTCTTCGCCCAGGCGCGGGTTGCGCTTTCCGGTTCTTCCCATGATGGTGAGCTTATAATATTTCTTTTTGCTTCTGGTCAGTGCCCTTGTAGGACATTTGGTGATACAGACACCGCAGCCGATGCATTTTTCCTCATCGCGGACGATCTTGTAGTTTTCCACACGGAGAGCGTCCACGGACAGACTTTTACACCCTTTTACACAGGCCTGGCAGGTGACGCAGCGTGACGGGTCATACTGGGGCATGGTCATGCCGATGATGCCGAAATCATGCATTCTCGCTTTTGCACAGTCATTGGAGCATCCGGTAAGGGCGATCTTAAAGTGCAGGTCATTGGGGAACACTGCCTTTTCAATTTTCTTTGCCAGTTCCGCTGTGTTATAGTTTGCAAACGGACAGACATTATTGCCGATGCATGCACTGATATTTCTGGTGCCGGATGCGGGATATCCCGTATTCGGGTCTGTCTGGTTGATCTCCAGCATTTCGATGATGGGCTGAAGCTTTTTATTGATCTCATCCATATCCTCCAGGCGGATTCCTTCAATTTCAAATCCCTGGCGGGTGGTAAGATGTACATAACCGTTTCCGTAGGTCTGTGCAATGTCCTGCACCATTCCCAGCACTTCTGCGTTTAAGTATCCGCCTGGAACACGGATTCTGGACGCTCCCACACCTCTCTCCTTTGACACACGGAATGCATTCTTTTTTAATTTTTTTGTGTTAATATCTAATCCCACGTATGCCACCTCCTAATCGATCAGATCTTTTCCTTCTACATAGTTAAACACCGGGCCGTCCAGGCAGATATAGGTGGAACCGATCTTGCAGTGTCCGCATTTGCCAAGGCCGCAGCACATCTTCCTCTCATGGGAGATCCAGATATTCTCTTCCGGCACGCCAAGCTTCAGAATCTCCATCACGGTGAATTTGATCATGATGGGAGGGCCTACGCAGATGAATGCCGTATTTTTGATATTTTCAAATTTCAGGTCCGGAATGTATTTCGTAACCATTCCCACAGGGCCGTCATAGCCTTCCGGCGCCGTATCCACTGTCCGGATCACCTGGATCCGGTCTTTCCAGAAAGCAAAATCCTCTTTGAACAGTACATCCTTCGGTGATTTAAAGCCCGCGATCAGGGTGGTGCTCACTGTTTCCTCCGTATGATGGGCAAAATAATCTACCACACCGCGCACAGGGGAAAGTCCTGTTCCTCCTGCGATCACTGCCAGTTCCTTTCCTTTATAGTTTTCAATGTCAAATCCGTTTCCGTAAGGACCGCGGATGAAAAGGCGGTCGCCCACGTAGTTTTCGAAGATTTCATTGGTTACTTTTCCTACACGGCGGATGGTGAAATCTACGGTTCCGTCGCCAATGCCGCTGACTGAGATGGGAGCCTCTCCGTATTTTGGTATGGAGATTTCAAAAAACTGTCCAGGCTTTACCTCCCCGTCAAAATCCATACGGAAGGTATATTCCAGGTCTGTATGCCTGATCACTTCCCTGATGGTTGATAACTGAGGAATGTATTCGTTTTTCATGCTTTTTCCTCCTTCGCTAAACGGTTTACACAATTGGAATAGGATATGTATTCCGGACATACGTCATCGCAGCGTCCGCAGCCTACGCACATGGGGTATCCGAAACGTTTTTCGTAATCATAGATTTTATGCATTACTTTGAAACGCATTCTGTCGCCCTGACTCTGACGGAATCCGTGTCCGCCTGCCATATCCGTATATCCGTCCACCTGGCAGGAAGCCCATACGCGGCGCCTCTCTCCCACCTTCGGGTTGTCCTTATAGAAAATATCCTGCATGGTAAAACAGGTGCAGGTCGGACAGACGAAGTTGCAGCGTCCGCAGCCAATACAGCGTGCGCCGTATTCTTTCCAGATTTCCTTAGTGAAGCTTTCGTTGGAAAGCTGCTTGGGAAGTGTCACCTTTTCTTTATTTTCTGTTACATAATCAGGATGTACCTCTGCCTGCATTCCTGCTGTTACGTTTTCTTCCAGTTCACTGCATTTGAAATCTGCATAAACCGCTTCGCCGTCAATTTTCAGATAAGCATCATAGTTGTCTGCCTGATTGGTTCCCATGCTGACACAGAATCCGGATGCACAGGTTTCCTGACATCCCATCAGGATGAATTTGGCACGTTCCCGCACTCTTGCATAGTAGAAATCTTCAAATCCATTTTTCAGATAAATCTCATCCAAACGTCTGACTGCATGAAGGTCGCAGGCACGCAGAAAGATCAGAATATCCTTTTCCGGTCCTTTAGGAACTGTTGTCTGATCTTCCGTAAAATAGAACAGCGTCTCATTAATGGCAAGCAGAACCTCTTTAAAAGAATAGTCTGATTTTTTTTCCCATTCGATCTCGTCAAGGGAGGCAACTTTTCCGTACCGGATAATATCCGTATCGGAGAAACAGCCCTCTCCCTCCATCAGCTTCGGTGCAAATACCTCATACTTTTTCGTCCAATTCTGGAACATCTGCCCGGCTTCCGATTTTGATAATTGATATCCCATAACGACTCCTTTCTCTCTTTTTGTATATTTTTTGCTGACAATACTTTATCAAAAAAAGCAAAAAGAATTCTGTGATTTTCGTCACAGAATTCTTATGATAACTATATTTTTTATCGGATTTTTCCTGTCTTATAAAAAACGGACATTCTCTCTGAATCCGTAATCGTGATCCGCTTCTTATGAATCTTCAGAAGTCCCATATTTACCAGGGTACTGCACAATCTGGAGGTGGTTTCCCGGGAAGCCCCCAGCATATCGGCCAGCATGGTAACAGACAGATTCAGATCAATTTCGATACCATCCGGTGTCTGCATGCCGAAATCCCTGGACAGCTTCCAGAGCTTTGCCGCAAGCTTCTGTTCCATATAAATGCTTCCAAGCGTATTCTTCAGCTGATGCCCCATGCGCCACAGCCGCCACTCCTGCAGCTTCAGGACGGCACTGGTCAGAGTGAAGTCCTTTTCCATGCATTTGAGAAAAAACGGGAGCGGTACCCCCAAGATCCTGCTCTTTTCCAGTGTTTCACAAAACAAAGAGATTGATTCTTCCTGAAGCACATGCTCATTCAGAAGAACCCCTTCTCCATATATAAAAATAATCTTTCTTTTTCCATTGTGTGTCAGATTGTACACCATAGACTTTCCGGATAACTGGATGTAAATCTGATTGACTTTATCCCTGGCCCGCATCAGAATGTGCCCTTTTGGAAACTCCTTTACGGTTCCGGCCCTCCAGAGCTTCTCTACGGTTTCCGGCGATACATCCTGAAAAAAACTCTGCTGGTATAACTCGTTTTCTCCCTGCATGGCATGCTCCTTCTTCGAAAACTCTGAAACAAATGAAATCTGCTCACTCTTTTAGTTCTCCTTTGCCCAGTCGGAGGGTTTCTACATAATCTGCTACTTCGCCGGATGCGTTATCAAAAAGGTAGGTCTTGCTGCTTTGGCGGCGTGTCTGCCAGTCGTGGCGGATTTCGCGTGTGGTATCCTCGATTTCTTCCTTGAGGCCCTGGGCGGAAATGCGGTGGGCACCCTGTCCAAGGATGATAATCTGCTCAAGACGGTCAGAGGTAGCAACGGTTACCTGGTACTGACGGCCAATCCGGTGAACCGTTTTTTCGATGTACTGGTCTGCAGTTTCAGCTTCTTTTGTATAAACGACATGAATGTTGTGGTAACGGATAACTTCCTCCCTGTGGCCTTCTACCTTGTATGCGTCAAAGACCAGGATTAATACGCATTTTTTGAAGCCCTGATAATTGGACAGGATATCCATCAGCTTATCCTGCGCAGCATGAATATTTACTTCTGCAAGCTCCTTCAGGTCTTCCCATGCAAAAATAATATTGTAGCCGTCTACCAGAAGATATTCTTCCTGTGCCTTTTTCTTTGGGGTATATTTCCCATAGTCCGTGGCAGCATGGACAACCTTCTTCTGAAAGGCGTTTCGTTCCCGCTTCACCGGGCCGAAGGTACGCTCAAAAATGGCCTGCAGTTCTTTTTCATCCTCATAGCTGCTGCCGTAGGAAGAGCCGGATCTTTTGCCGGAATGTCCGCCTGCCGGGAAGGATGGGTAACTGCAGGCAAATGAGGATTCTTCTGTGCTTTCCTCATTTTCGGACAAATCCTCGTACCAAACGGTTCCGGATTCCCGGACTTCTTCCAGATCTATGCCTCCTTCCAGATGCATATACTCCTCCACCTGATCCCAGGGAACAACAAATCCCGCTCCGTGGGCGCAAAAGACGGAACCGGTAGGATTTTCCAGGTCACGCTCCGCATCGTAACCGATGGTCTCCACCACTTCATCCTGGTTCCGGCAGGGAGCATAGCCCTTCAGGGAGCAGAACATGCGGCCTCTGCCCTTTGTGTAGGAAATTACCTGGTTCTGGTAGTCACGCATGGAGGATACGGGCGCAGTTCCGGTGAGAACGGACATTTCTCCGTCTATTTCCGGGGGGTTTATGGTACCCTGCATCTTCTGGATGTCTGTCATGGCGCGTCCGATCATCTCGGAAGGAACCTCCAGACGGAATTCATAATAAGGTTCCAGAAGGATGGTTCTGGCCTTTTTCAGGCCCTGACGGACTGCCCGGTAGGTTGCCTGGCGGAAGTCTCCGCCCTCTGTATGCTTCTGGTGCGCGCGTCCGGTAAGCAGTGTGATCTGCATGTCTGTGATTGCAGAACCGGTGAGCACTCCCCTGTGCTCTTTTTCTTCCAGATGGGTAAGGATCAAACGCTGCCAGTTGCGGTCCAGCACATCCTCGCTGCATGCTGTAAAAAATTGAAGGCCGCTGCCCGGTTCCCCAGGCTCCAGCAACAAATGCACCTCCGCATAATGACGGAGGGGTTCAAAGTGCCCCACTCCTTCCACAGGAGCAGCAATTGTTTCTTTGTAAACAATATTTCCTGTTCCGAATTCTACGGCTACGCGGAAGCGATCCCAGATCAGCCGCTTCAGAATTTCAATCTGTACCTCCCCCATAAGCTGGGCATGGATTTCTCCAAGCTGCTCATCCCAGACAATGTGAAGCTCCGGTTCTTCCTCCTCCAACTGCCTTAGCTTACGGAGCATCTGGTGCACATCGCAGTCAGCAGGAAGCTGAATCTGATAGTTCAAAACCGGTTCCAGTACCGGCATATCTGACTCGGATTCAATACCAAGTCCCTGTCCCGGATAAGTTCTGGTAAGCCCCGTGACAGCACAGACCGTACCTGCTTCCGCTTCCTTTACCAGTTCATATTTTGCACCGGAATAAATACGGATCTGGTCTGCTTTTTCTTCCCAGATTTCGTCCTCATGTACCGGATGAGGAACGGTTGAGCCGATGTTTTTTTGATTGGTAAGGAGGGTTTTTACCTTTAAGGTTCCCCCTGTAATTTTCATATAAGTCAGACGGTTTCCCTGATCGTCTCTGGCAATTTTATAGACTTTTGCTCCGAAATCCACAGGGTAAACAGGCGGATGGGTATACTTTTCCACACCTTTTAAGAATTCTTCTACGCCTGTGTTCTTCAGGGCAGACCCGAAATAGCAGGGAAAGACCTTTCTGGAAGCAATCAGATCGATGATTTCCCTGTCCTCAAGTGTGCCTCTTTCCAGATAGTTTTCCAGAAGCTCCTCACCACCGCACATGGCAAGTGCTTCCATCAGTTCCTCCTCCGGCTGTTGTGCATCAAAGTCCAGACAATTTTCATCCAGATGCTTTTTCAGGTCTGCCAGGAGGGCTTCCCGGTTCGTACCTTCCTGATCCATCTTATTAACAAACAGAAACACGGGAATCTTATATCTGGCCAAAAGCCGCCACAAAGTAAGGGTATGTCCCTGCACACCGTCTGCTCCGCTGATCACCAGAATTGCATAGTCCAGCACCTGCAGCGTCCGCTCCATCTCTGCCGAAAAATCCACATGCCCCGGTGTGTCAAGAAGTGTCACTTCCATATCCCCGATATCCAGAACCGCCTGCTTGGAAAATATTGTAATCCCACGCTCCCGCTCCAGTTCAAAGGTATCCAGAAAGGCATCCCCATGGTCTACCCGTCCCATCTTCCGTATTTTACCGCACTGATATAAAAGTCCTTCAGACAGCGTCGTCTTCCCCGCATCCACATGAGCCAACAGACCGGCACTAATATGTTTTTTTACTTTTTTTGTCTCTTGTTCACCCATGAAAACGCCTCCTCTTGTGATTGCATAATATAAAATTATATCACAAGAGGAGGCGATATGCCACAATAGAATAAGATGCCGCCATTACCTTCTCTGTCAAGATTGATGAACTGTAATGTTATCCTTATGAATGGAAAAACTTGCCGCTGCAGCAATAGCAGATAAACACATATTGATGATCCAAAGTGGTGTATATCCCAAGCCCGCTCGCACAAGAACACCTCCGAGAAACGAACTTGCAAAAGCCCCAACTTGGTGGCCTATCAATGCAAAGCCATAAATCACGGCCATTTTCTCTGCTCCAAATTTCTTGCTGATAATGCCGGAAGTTGGAGGAACGGTAGAATCTCCACTCAATCCCAATAAGGCAGTTACAATAAATGCAAAAGGAACTGACTTGGGTAAAAAGAGAAATCCGAGAGAAATCAGTACCCGAATTGTATAAACACAGCCCAGCACATTTTTCATCTGGTATCTTACCCCAAGGAATCCGGCACCAGCAGCACCGAGCATTGTTGCGATTCCATAAACGGTCAAGGTCAGAGAAGCGGTTTCTCCCGTTATTCCATAGGATCGAAATTGTGAAAATAAGTGGCTTTCGATAATGGACATATTGAATCCGCAGGTAGCAAAGCCAATCAAGATTAAGCGGTAATCTCTATCTTGAAACGCATTTTTCAGTATTGAGAACAGGGATGCCGGCTTCTCACTTTTGGTCTGAACCGCTACGGCAGCTTTTTTGTTTATAGAGGCAATCCATATAACAATCGGAATGATAACCAAGACTGGAATGCTCAGCGTACACATAGCTGCTTGGATGCCAAATTTAGAAATCAGGGTTTCTAATCCGGGAGACATCAGCGCATCTCCAATACCAGCGCTGGCCTGAACAATTCCAGATATGTATGCAGCCCTTTCTTCACCCAAAACGGGAGTAATTGCACCCATAACGATTCCAAAGCAAAGGCCAGTTGTTCCAAAAGGCAGGATCAGGCCAAAAAAGAGGAGTAATGTGAAAAAATTCCTACATAGCGGTGTAATAATCAATCCTGATACGGTAAAAATAATTCCCAGCATGATAACGAATGTGTTTGATTTTTTCAGTGCAAGCATCCCAAGAAAAGGTTGTGAAAAACCATAAACCAACGCGCCAACACCAATACAGAAGCTAATAGACGCATAATCAATACCCGTTACACTCGTCAGGCTATTCATCATAATACCGTAATTATCATGCACTCCCTGCATGATACCATGGATAAGGCAGGCGGCAGCTACAATAATAATTAGCTGAAAAATATTATTTCTTTTTCGTTCTTGATTCATTTCAAAGCTCCTTGCAAATTGTTCATTTTCTTAGTATAATACCATCAGGCAACAATTAAATCAATTTGAACAATTTGAAGTTATTATTCAATTTTGCAAAAGTATTGTAGGGGGAAGATTATGGAGTTGAAGTATCTCTATACATTTCAGACAATCGTAGAAGAAGGAAGTTTTTCAAAAGCAGCCGAAAAACTGAACTATACTCAATCGACGATCACATTTCAAATTGGACAGTTAGAGCAAGAGCTATCTGCAAAACTGTTTGAAAAAATCGGGCGAAGGATGGTACTTACAAAAGCCGGTGAACAGTTGATCCCATATGTCAGTGATGTACTAAATTCCGTTGAAAGAATGCACTGTTTTAAAAGCGATTTATCCACTTATCAAGGAGCCATACATATAGGGGTCGGCGAAACATTGTTATGCTATAAATTACCTCCTGTCTTAAAAGAATTTTGTAATAGAGCACCCAAAGCCCGCCTATTTTTGCATTCTATGAATTGCTATGATATTCGGAATGAATTGTTGAACGGTACACTTGATTTAGGGGTATTCTATGAAGAAGTGGGCGGATTTGGCTCTAACCTTGCCATTCACCCGCTCAACACCTATCCGGTTATTTTGGTGGCCTCTCCCGATATCAAAGCGCAATATCCTGACTTTACTACACCGAATCAGCAGATTCCTGTTCCGTTCATCATAAATGAGCCAACTTGCATTTTTCGGCAAATATTTGAACAGTATCTTCGAGACAAATCTATTGTACTCGATCATACGATTGAGCTTTGGAGCATACCAACCATTAAAAACCTCGTCCGGAACAATGTGGGGATTACATTCCTACCGCGATTTTCCGTAGAAAAAGAACTGGAATCCGGAAGTTTGGTAGAAATTCCAACAGATATGTCAACCCCCTTCATTACTGCTGTTTGCGGTAGCCATGTTAATAAATGGCAAAGTCCACTTATGAAATTGTTTGTTGAGCTATGCACAACTATTGTTTAGTGCTATAATATTTTCTCAAAATATAAATAATCCAATGTGGTGCCCTTTTACGGGTTGGAAAAACATTTTCCCGGACAACAAATAAGTTCCTGATAACTTACAACAGGGGGACGATAGCATTCCGTAGTGCCTCAGGGATTGCCTCCTGAGGATAATCTCGCATATCTAACCGATTGCATCCCCCATTTCATACTGCAATATCTTTTTTCCTGTAATAAACCACCCCCGCTGTCAATGCAGCAGCCATATAAAGAATTCCCAATCCCATAAGTCTCCCGTCAATGTTGCATTCCGCCACGATATCCGAAGCTTCTGCATATGCGAAGGGTGTAACATACCTTAAAATATCCGCCTGGTCACTGATGTTGGCGATAATATTCAGGAAATACATAACTGCTGCCAGGCCAAGACCGATCCCCAGTCCGCTGCTCCTTATATAGGCGGAAATCCCGAAACAGATGCCTGCAATTTCTATCTGCATCACCAGAAAAGCCCCGTGAAGAAGCAGAAATTCCTCCGTTTTCATGGATTCCCCGATCATTTGAAAGGAGACCGCAGCCACGGCGGCGATCAGCAGATTCATAACCAGAAGCTGTACAAACACTGCGGACAGCTTCTGCATGATAACTGAAAAACGCGCTATCGGATGTGCCAGAAGGAACTCAGCCGTATGCTCCTTTTCCTCTTTGGCAAGGGCAGAGATTCCAAGAAGCGCTGCATAAAAAGCCCCTCCAAGCCCTAAAATATTTCCGCACTCAATGGCATAAAATCCCATCACCTCTCCAAAGCTCACCTGATCCATCCCAAAAGCCGCCGTAAAGCTTCCCATATTGGCAAACAGGGCATTCACCCCTGCCATCTGCTCCTTCATTTCCGGAAAGAGAGCCATGCAGATGATGATCATAAAAGCAATCACTCCTGTCCAAACAACAAATGCTGCCCTTCCCCGCCTTAATTCATGAAATAAAATCGTCATTTCAATGCCCCTCCCTTCTCATAATAGTGGAGGAAAATTTCCTCCAGTTCCGGCTCCGTAATCAACAGATCTTCAACCGGAAGCCCCTGCAGAACATCCAAAAGCTCTTTCATTTCTCCCTCAAAAAGAAAGCTCACCTGTCCATCCTCACGCCGTGTTTCTCTGATTCCCGGGATGGAAGGAACCCGGGAAATCCCCTTTACTTCGATCTTCCGGCACCGCTTGCCTGCAAGGTGTTCCACACTGTCACAGGCAATCAGCCGCCCTTCCCGTAAAATGGCCGCCCTGGTGCAATGCTGCTGGATTTCCGGAAGCACATGAGAGGAAAGAATGATCGTACTTCCCGCATGATGGCGTTCCTCCACCAGTTCAAAAAATTCCTTCTGCATTAGAGGATCCAGACCGCTGGTGGGCTCGTCCAGTATCAGAAGCTTTGGATGATGCTGAAAGGCAGAGACAATCGCTGCCTTTTTGCGGTTTCCCAAAGACAATTCACTGATTTTCCGGCGTACATCAAGGTCAAATCGTTCGCATAATTGTTTTCGTTCTGTACTGCAATCTTTTCCATACAGTTTTTCAGATAATTTCAGAACCTCCGATACCCGCATTCCGCTGTAAAACATCGCTTCTGACGGAAGATAACCGATTTCCTCCAGTATTTTCTTCTGTTCCCTTCCCACCTCTCTGCCGAAGATCCTGGCGCTGCCTGATGTAGGTGCCACAAGACCGAGAAGCACACGCAGAGTGGTACTTTTCCCGGCTCCGTTCGGCCCGATAAATCCAAATATTTCTCCCTCACGGACATTCAGATCCAAGTCAATAATTCCGCGGTTTTTGCCATAATATTTGGTCAAGCCTGTTGTGCTGATAATATCCTTCATACCCATTCTCCTCCATATGCCCCGTCCATATAATTTCCATAGCCGGTACACCTTTATTTCGAATAAATCTGCTTCCAGTATTCCAGCATTTTCATGGAATCCTTTTCTATTTTTTCCGCGTCCAGAGGCCCCTTCTGGACTTCCTCCCAAAGATATCCCTCCGATGCCCAGAACATCTCCCTGTACATCATTTCCATATCCAGGCCTTCCCGAAATTCCTCTTTTTTTACCTTCTTAAGCGCCTCACCGGCTCTTCCCTTCAGCAGTTTTTCATAGCTTTTCTGAATGTGGTCAACTGTCTCCGGTTCCTGCTCATAAAAAGCTTTCATGACAAATGCAGTCAGATCAGGATATTTTTTCATAATCCTGGTCTTGGCTTTTATTCCTTTATACATCATCTCAAAAAGCCTGTCCGGTTCATAGCATTTCTCATCTTCAATAGCCTGCATGGCTGTCCTCAGGGCCTCATCCCACAGAAACAGGTACAGTTCCTTTTTGTTATGAAAGTAATGAAACAGCAGGGATTTGCTGATTCCCGCCTCTGCTGCGATTTCTCCCACAGGGCTTTTTTTATAGGTATTCCGGCTGAAAATCCGGTATCCTGCATTAATGATTCTATCCCTTTTTTCCTGGGGCAGTGCAAAAAATTTCTCATTCATAACGTTTCCTCTTCTTTTTTGTCTTCCGGAAATACCTTCCTCTGTTTCGCTGACCACTCCGGTTAATTTTTATTATATCTGATTGACCGTTTTTGAGAAGACCCTAAATAAAAAAAAAGTCCATAGAAAAAAAGCTGCCGCAGGAATGAGCAACAGCTTTTTCTCATTGAAAATCAATTGTCAGATACTATTTGGGTGATCCTTCTTCCAGTAACGTTCCATCTGGCGCTGGTCCAGTTCATTTACAAAACGTTTTTTAAAGATTAAAAACTCCTCGAGATCCATCAGGATATGATAGAGCATGGCCCTGCCTTCAAACTCTTCTCTGGTAACAGGAAGAGGCTGCTGCTCCATCTCTTTGAATATCTGATGCAGGCGCTCCAACTGCGGTGTAGGAACATTCACTTCAATCACATAATCCACCAGATACAGGATATACTGCGCAATGATCTCTGCCTGACCGGGCATGGTACGGATTTTTCTCATTTCATAATGAAGGTTATGAAGCATATTGCACTGCTTCATCCGCATTTCAAAATAATCAATATAGTATCCCGGATGAGACTGAAATGTATTATTCTGATATTCATAGGCATTCTTGATAAATCCGTGAAGCTGTTCTTCCAGATTACAAATATCCTCCCATACATTTCTTCCCATTTCCTGATTCAGAAGATACGAAGCCATCTCCCCCAGAATCGTCTGAAGCTGCTGCTCCGTCCAGCGCATATTACGGATAATATCCTTTTTCTGATTGTGATTGTCATGAAAAAGATTCAGCACAATGGCAATGGAAATGCCGATCAACACCAGGAGAAATTCATTTTTTACAAAGGCAATACTAAAGTCATGGGTTGCCAGAAAATGTGTTCCGATGACTGCATTAACCGATATGGTAGCCTTCAGGCCCAGAATTTCGCTGACCAGGACCATAACAAAAATAAAGACTCCATATGCCACCCACTCACTGCTTAAGTGAGCAAATGCCAGCCAGGCAAGCGCTGCAGATGCCAGAAAAGTAATGACCCGAAAAACAGAAAGCTTTAAAGTTTCCCACTTGGTCGTCACAAGTGTCAGCAGGGCAATACTTCCTGCCGAAGTTGCATAATCCAGGTGCAGAAACTCCGCCGCATAAATAGCCGCACTGCTTCCTACTGCAATCTTGGTTGTCCGAAGCAGCAGCTTTTTCAATTCTTTTTTCTCCATTGATCTCTCCCCGTTCCTTTTCCATTCACGAATTCCGTATTTCTACTATATCCTTTATTATCCATGAATATACAGGAAGTGTCAATGTTCCTGTTCATTCCAAAGCTTTGCACTGGCTGCAAGGTGTTACTGTTTACTCCCAAGCCTTGCACCGGCTGCAAGGCTATGGGTGGTAACTCCGGGCTTATTTACTGATCCATAAGCATTTTTTCTTTCATGACCTCTTCCATAGTCACCTGCTTTGCCTCTTTTATACCTCCATCGCTGTTCCTTTTTACAATGATATAGATTTTATTTTTGACCGCCTCATCAGACCCATTCTGGTATAAGGCCCCATTTTCATCCATTAACAAATACACCTGCTTGTCATTCCAAAGCCAGCAGCCGTTCTTCGCATCATATCCGATTCCGGCCTGCGCATATTCTTTTATTTTATGGTTCTGCTCTTCCTGTTCCTCTCTCGTCAGGGAATATGCCTCTGCTGCCGTTGTCTCACATACATCCTGGGAAAGGGCGTACTCTTCTGCACAATTCTCCGCATCAGCCTCGATATCAACGGCTGTCTCGCATACCTTATCAGGGCGATACGCTTTCTGCGGTATTTCCTCTGCCACCGCATCCACGCTGCCGGAATCCATTCCCTTTTCCGTACGTTCCTGATATTCCTCCTCAGTGGCAATACGCACTCCCGTCAGTCTGAAATCATCTGAACGTACCGTATAAAGATCAATCTCTCCCTCCGGCATCTCGATAGCCATACAGGTGTTGTCAATCTGACGGTCAATCAGCCAGCGCACGTTTTTTCCCTGATACAGAATCTCGTCTGCATCCGCATCATAAGTCACTCCGTATATTTCAAGGTAAGCCAGCTGCTCCCGCATTTCCTCTCTGTGCCAGTTCTCCAGCTTCTTTTTTTCTTCCTCGGAAAGTCCCCGGATTTCATTGAAATCCCCATACTCCGTTATAGTTCCCTCCTGTGTCATACGGCAGCTCCCGGAATCACAGTCTTCTGTTATATATAAGGTTGTGCTTCCCCGCTCCGTATCTGCACTGCCCAGATCATATCCCCAGGTCATTGCCCGAACTGTTCCTGCTGCTGCAAAGAGTACACATACGCCTCCAAGTAATCCTGCTGCAATTCTTTTTTTCATAATTTCCAACTCCTTTACTGTTTTATTTTACAGGCATAGGATATCATTGGAATTTGTAATTCATCCGGAGTTATTATGTGTTTTGTGTGAAGTGTTGTTTAAAAAGAAAAGAAGAATCTGACGCCTTCCTTTGTATTTTCTATCCGGTATTTTGCTCCATGCTGATCCAATACCATTTTTACAATATAAAGGCCAAGTCCGCTTCCTCCTGTCTGGCGGTTTCGTGACTGTTCCACGCGATAAAAGGCTTCGAATAGATGGGGGAGAGCATCCTCCTGGATATGTACACCGGTATTTTCCACAGAGCAGATCATTCTTTTTTCTTGAGAAAAGCCGTCTTTCAGGATGACACGGATCTGATTCCCCTCTCCCTCCGGAGTATAGCGAATGGCATTGACCAGCAGATTGCGGAATACCTTTTCCATCATAGAAGGATTTACCTGCACATTCAGATGCTCCGGCATTTCTACCGCCAGTTCCAGCTTCTTTTCTTCCATCCACTCTGTCAGTTCTGCAAGCTGAAGGCGGAGCTGCTCCGCAATATCCGTTTCCTGCAGGGTAAAGATACGGCTCTCAATTCTGGATACCGTCAGCAGCTCCTGTACCATATCTTCCATCTTCTCTGCGGTTTCCTCAGAGCGCCTGAGATAATAATCCCTGTCCCTGTATGCCCCGACCCCCTGCAGCATTCCGGATAAATGCCCCTTCAAAATGGTGATGGGTGTTTTCAGTTCATGAGACACTGCTGAAAAAAAGGCGATTCTCTTCTGCTCAATCTCCCGTTCCAATTCTATATCGGACTTTAATTTTGCGTTTGCTTCCTGAAGCTCTCCCAGAGATCTTGAGAGATTTTCCGACATTTCATTCAGATTTCTTCCCAGAATTCCGATTTCATCTGTCCTCCTGCCCTGATAAGCTCCGGTAAAATCAAGAGCCGCCATTTTTCTCGAAATCTGGCTGAGACGAACCACAGGAGCTGTCAGATAGAGAGAAGCAGCAAGTGCAAAAAGAATGGCTATCAGGATAGAAACCCCTAATATATAAGGAAAAATTTGTTTCAGAATTCCCATGGCCTGATTCACCGGCTGCATTCCGCCGGAGACAAGCATTGTGTACTGCTGCCCGCCTATTTTAAGGTCATAGTGTTTCACAGCGGAATTGCTGGTATTTTCGTTCAGAAGCTCTTCCACCCCGGACTGCCCTCCATCCGTCTCCGCATACTCCTTTTCCGTCATATTCTCTGCTGTTTCTATCACTTCTGAGGTTTCTGTATCTTCTAAGGTTTCTGTATCTTCTGAGATTTCTGTATCTTCTGCCACTTCCGCACTCTGAGAGAATGTCTCGCTTTCACCTTCATACCAATTCTCGTCTGCCTCATATCCATCCGAAATACTGCTGTCCGAAACTGCAGTCTCTTCCGCCACTGCATCCATCAGCGGCCATGCAACTACTCCTTCTTCATCCAGAATCACAACCTGCACCTGTGAACCTGCCTCAAACAGTTCAATCACATTGCCTGCATCCTCAATGCTTTTATGACTGCTGATCGTCTCTGCCATTTCTTTGGATATGGCATCCAGATTTTCTTCCAACTGGCTGGAATAATACGCAGGAAGAAAACGAGCAACTGCCCCATAGGTAATTCCGCTTGCAGCTACAAGAAGAATTCCCACAAGAAGGCAGATTTTAATGGTAAGACTGTCTTTAATAATCCTTATCAATGCGGTATCCCACCCCTCTGATCGTACTGATGTAATTGCATCCAAGCTTCCGGCGGATATTTTTAATGTGGGTATCCACAATCCGCTCCTCTCCAAAATAATCTTCTCCCCACACCAGGTTCAACAGCTTCTGGCGTGTCAGTACAATTCCTTTATTAATCAGCAGCACATGAAGCATCTCAAATTCCTTCTGGGTAAGTTCCACTTCTGTTCTTTTCCCCGGCTTCTCCGAATCTTCGTTTTCCAGTACATATATATGATGTCCTGTCAAATCGACCCTCAGTGATTTATAGCAGATTTGTCCTGCACCCTCTTCTTTATGTATCCTCCTCAGAACGGCCGCAATTTTCCGCAGCAGAACCGGCATGGAGAAAGGCTTTGTAATATAATCATCCGCCTTCAGGTCAAGCCCCCGGATCTGGTACTCTTCTTCATCCAGAGCAGTCAGCATGATGACAGGAACATCGGATTCCCTGCGAATGAGCTCACACACACCGAATCCGTCAATCTTTGGCATCATCACATCCAGGAGAATCAGGTCATAGCTTCCCCCATGGAATTTGGCAATTCCATCCACTCCATCATCTGCCAAAACCACCTGATATCCTTCCGAACTCAGATAATTCTTTAAAATTTCCCGAATATCTTCCTCATCTTCAACTACCAGTATCCGATACATCTTTCCCTCCACTTATCCCGCTGTACATCTTCAAAATGATTCTGTCTTTTATTATACAGTAAAAATATGGAGTTTAAATGGAGTTGGCACATAATTTTCAAAAAAGAATCAATTCCTTATTCATTATGCTCTTCCTGATCAGTATCCCCCCCCCGCATGCAAAAGGAGCCTGAGCAAAGACATACGCATCTGTCTTTGTTTCGGCTCCATTCAAATCATACTAATGAGATTTTAAAACATCCTGTGACGCTTTGAATCGTATAAAACTGTCTATCTTCCAACGCATGATTATCGTTTGCTGAAATGTGGAAGCCCATAAAATAAGGCCTTGCGGATATGTGTGCTGCATACTTGCTACAAACCCACAGCATCCTATAACAATTGAGCACCTCTCTTCATAGCCAGGTATCAAAGATGGTATCTGGCTTTTCTTTATGTACTATCGTCTCAACAACCTCACCATCTCGAATTATTTCCAATTCTTCTATTTTTATTGGGATTAACCCTTCAACTGTTGCAGTTGGATTGATACTTCTGTCAATCAACATTGTATATGCAATATACTGATTCTCAAAATATCTAATTCCCACATTGGCTCCCTTGTTATCGATCAGAGCATATTTAATATAATCTGCTTTTACGGAACTGCCCTTAAGTTGTTTGTCTTTAATATAAAACAATTCCTCATCTTTCATGATCTGATATATACATCCAAACATCCGAATTCTGTATTTAAAATCATTCAAACGCTTTTTTAGTTTTTTATTCTCCATGAATGAATCCAACTCAAGTCCGTTTTCGATTTCTTCAAAGAATTTCGTTTTTGAAATCTTTCCATTAATGTGCTGTATTCCAAGAATATGATAGATTGCCCATTCCTCAAAACGAACATCTATAATCTCTCCATTTTCTAAATAGTAACGAAATACCGTCGGAATCAGATATTGTTCTGAAAATTCTTTATACAGTGCCAGGCTTATATCAGACCAAGATGGCATAGTTTCGATTGTTAATAAATCGTTGCTATGTAACATCTTTTGCCTCCTTATTCTCATGTAAAAGAAAAGCGTCTGTTGTTTCACAGACGCCTAATCTCTTAAAATGGACAGCGGATCGGAATACACCGGTCAATCTTCAATGGCTATTATTTGCCCCCAATCAGGAAGTAGGCTGTCCCGTCTACTTTTACTTCGCTTACGCAGGCATCTCTCCTACATATATTATATGGTGACTACGGTTTTTAGTCAATCATTTTTTTACAGCGGTAAGGAATATAATTTTCTATCATTGTCATTCTTCATAAATTTTAGTCTCCGCATTTGGTATTATTGTACATTAAATTATGAACATTCACGCCAGATCTGTGAGTGAAATATTAGATTTGAGCTTGTATCAGGCACTGCTTATTCAATTCTTCACATATCCGGAACAGATTTCATATGATGCACTTCCTCCACAACATGGACATACAGTGACATCCTTTTTATACAGTATTTTCATCGCATGTACCTTATCACCCACTAAAAAAAGCCCCGAAAATGCTGCATTTTCGGGACTTTTGGTATTCTTATCGTTTGCTGAACTGCGGAGCGCGACGGGCTGCTTTGAGACCATATTTCTTACGTTCTTTCATACGTGGGTCACGGGTAAGGAATCCTGCTGCTTTCAGAACTGGTCTGTATTCAGCATCTGCTTCCAGAAGGGCTCTTGCAACACCATGTCTGATGGCACCGGCCTGTCCTGTGTATCCGCCGCCTGTTACATTTACGAGAACGTCAAATTTGCCGTCTGTCTCTGTAGCTACTAACGGCTGACGAACGATAACCTTCAGAGTCTCTAATCCAAAATATTCATCAATATCTCTTTTATTGATCGTGATTTTACCAGTACCAGGGGTCAGGTAAACTCTTGCGATTGATTTTTTTCTTCTTCCTGTTCCGTAGAATTTTGCGCTAGCCAATGTTTTCTACCTCCTCATTAAAATGTTAAAACTTCCGGTTTCTGAGCTTCATGTTTGTGTTCAGGTCCGGCATAAACGAAAAGTTTCTTGTACATAGTTCTTCCTAAAGGTCCTTTCGGAAGCATGCCTTTCACTGCCAGCTCAACAACCTTTTCCGGTTTCTTTGCTAACATTTCTTTTAATGTGGTCTCTTTCATTCCACCAACATAATCGGAGTGATTGTAGTAGATTTTCTGATCTAACTTCTTACCGGTTACTTTGATCTTGTCAGCGTTTACTACGATTACATAATCACCGGTGTCTACGTGCGGTGTAAACTGAGGTTTGTTCTTTCCTCTTAAAACGCTTGCTACACCAGATGCCAGACGGCCCAGTGTGCAGCCTTCTGCGTCAACTACATACCATTTTCTTTCGATTTTATCTGGATTAGCCATATAAGTCTGCATGGTTTTACCTCCTGTTATTTATCAACGATTGTTTGTATAACTGCGGAATTCCGCAATAATGAATAATTTCTGGTGCTCAGTGCAAAAAAAAATTAATCGCGGAAATGTCCGAAACCGCTGATAAAAAACACCTTCGCCGGGGCTTTGGCTTGGGAGTTTTCGCACTTCGTCACATTGAGTAATTATATTATATAGAAATCCTTCTGTCAACAGTTTTTTCAAGGATTTTCCACGTTTTTACAAAGAGTTTTTACAAAGAAAAACCCGGGATTCTTCAATCAAAAAATTCGATTCCCATCAGGGTCAGCCCGTGTGCCGGAGCTGTCGGGCCTGCTGCTTCCCGGTCGCAGGCTTCCAGAATATCCTTCACCCGCTCGGGCGGATACTGGCCGTTGCCCACTTCGATCAATGTTCCTGCAATGATCCTTACCATATTATAAAGAAATCCTTCACCGGACACCCGGATCGTGATCATATCTCCGTCCCGCCATACATCAATCCCTGTGATCGTACGGATCGTAGTCTTCACCTGGGCCTTTGCCCCGCAAAAACTGGCAAAATCATGTCTGCCGATCAGATACGACGTCGCCTCACGCATCTTTTCCACATCCAGCTTATAATGATAAAAATAGGAATACAGCCGTTCTGTCGGCACCGGAAACTTCCGGTTCAGAATGCGGTACTCGTATGTCTTTTCGCTGTCGCAGTAGCGGGGATGAAAATCCGGCTCCACTTCCTCTGAGAGCTGAATCCGGATATCTTCCGGAAGTCTCTGATTCAGCGCATACGAAATCTTTTCTCCCGGAATCCTGGTGTTCGTATCAAACACCGCCACATTCCCCATGGCATGTACCCCTGCGTCAGTCCGGCTTGCCCCGATCGTTTCAATCTCTTCGCCAAGCAATTCTGACAAAGTTTCATTCAGAATCCCCTGTATGGTCACTCCATTAGGCTGTGTCTGCCAGCCGCAATAGTTAGTACCGTCATAAGCAACTACAAGTCCTACACGTTTCATCTTTTCCTCCCAAACACTGCCTGTCGAACAGTTATAGAGACTCAACAATTTTTCATATCTCTAAATTCCAAGTACACGGAAAGCAATGGCCACTGCCAGATAGCCTGCCAGAATCAGGTAGGCAGCTCTGTCGCGCACCGCATATTTCAGCGGTTTCATCTGGGTGCGGTGGTCACCGCCGTGATAACAGCGTGCTTCCATAGCCATAGCCAGGTCATTGGCACGGCGGAAAGCGGAAATAAATAGCGGAACCAGAAGGGGAATCATATTTTTTGCCTTCTGGATAAGATTTCCATTTTCAAAATCAGCTCCCCGGGCAATCTGTGCCTTCATGATCTTATCCGTCTCTTCTAAAAGGATCGGAATAAACCGAAGCGCAATGGACATCATCATGGAAATCTCATGCACTGGTACATGAATCTTATTCAGGGGCCGCAAAGCTTTTTCCAGGCCGTCTGTCAGTTGGTTAGGAGTTGTCGTCAGGGTCATGACGGAAGAACCAATAACAAGGTAGATCAGACGGATGGCCATCCTCACTGCCAGATCAATTCCCTCCCGGGTAACCTTCAAAAATCCCCATCTCCAGAGTACTTCCCCCGGAGTCAGGACAATATTAAATACCACCGTGATCATAAGAATCATCAGGATTGCTTTCAGACCTTTGAAAATAAACTTCACAGGCACCCTGGAAATTCCGATCATAGTTGCAAGAAAAACAGTTGCTACCGCATATCCCGGAAACGTATGAAATAAAAATACGGAAATAATAAAAACCAGTGTCCCCGCAAGCTTCGTTCTGGGATCCAGCTTATGAAGAACAGAGTCTGCCGGATAGTATTGTCCAAGAGTAATATCTCTAAGCATCTTCACACCCTCCTGTCTGTCCCTCTTTCAGAAGCGGCGATTTCATTTCCCTGAGGGCGGCCAGAATACTGCTCCGCGCTTCCTCCACAGTAGTCGCATCCGCATCCACAGGAAGCCCCTGTTCTTTTAATGCATGCATGATATAAGTAATCTGCGGTGCAGCCAGCCCCATAGCCTCCAGCTCCCGGTAATGAGAAAAGACCGCCTTGGGAGTATCGTCAAAAACAGCCTCGCCATGGTTCATAACGATCAGGCGCTCCACATATTTGGCAATGTCCTCCATACTGTGAGATACCAGGATAATCGTGATTCCCCTTGCCTTGTGGAGTTCTGCGATCTGATCCAGGATATCGTCCCTCCCCTTGGGATCCAGGCCTGCTGTCGGCTCGTCCAGAATCAGGATTTTGGGATTCATGGCAAGTACGCCTGCGATTGCCACTCTCTTCTTCTGTCCTCCGGACAATTCAAATGGGGATTTGCTGTAATTTTTTTCTTTAAAACCAACTTGTTCCAGGGCTTTTCTGGCTTCTGTCTCCGCTTCTTCCCTGGTCATTCCCTGATTCATGGGACCGAAACAAACATCTGAAAGTACATCGCTTTCAAACAACTGATGTTCCGGATACTGAAACACCAGTCCTACCTCACTGCGCAGCGCTCTTCTGTTATATTTTTCTGCCCAGATGTCTTCTCCGTTGTACAGAATCGTCCCGGAGGTAGGCTGTATCAGTGCATTAAAATGCTGGATCAAAGTGGATTTGCCGCTCCCGGTATGTCCGATGATGCCAATGAACTGTCCGTCCGGGATGGTCAGGTTGATATCCTTCAGCGCATGAATTTCATAAGCAGTTCCGGGGCTATACGTATACATTACATTCTTCAGTTCTATTGACATAAGGCACTCACCAATTCCTCCGTAGTCAGTATTCCCTCCGAAATATCCACACCGGATTTCCGAAGTTCATGGGCCAGCAGAGTAACCTGCGGCACGTCAAGACGATAATGCTTCAGGGTATCTACCTGAGAAAAAATCTCTCTCGGAGTCCCCTCCATAACAACGTTTCCGCCATCCATCACATAAACTCTGTCCGCATGAATGACTTCTTCCATATAATGAGTGATCAGAATCACTGTTACGTTCTCCTGACGGTTCAGTTCCCTGACCGCCTTCAGAACTTCCTTACGTCCATTTGGGTCAAGCATGGCCGTCGGTTCGTCCAGGACAATACATTTCGGACGCATAGCCATGACACCAGCAATCGCTACACGCTGTTTCTGTCCGCCGGACAGTTTGTTTGGTGAATGGTGGCGGTAGGCTGCCATGCCTGTTTTCTGCAGGCTGTCATCCACGCGTTTCCATATTTCTTCTGTAGGAACGCCCATATTTTCCGGGCCGAATCCTACATCCTCCTCCACCACAGTTCCGATGATCTGGTTATCCGGATTCTGGAAAACCATGCCGGCCTTCTGGCGAAGCTTCCATAAATCCGGTTCTTCATTGGTTGCCGTATCATCGATCCACAGAGTTCCCTCCGTAGGCAGCAGCAATGCATTCATATGCTTTGCCAAAGTGGATTTCCCGGAACCGTTATGGCCCAGGATTGCCACGAATTCCCCGGCTTCAATGTCCAGGTTTACATCATTGACAGCTCTCTGCGTATCCTGCACATTGCCGTCTTCATCATATTTGAGATAGTCAAATCCCAGCTTGAACGCCTTGATAATTCCCATATTTCTCTCCCTTCAGGGATGGTATTCTTCTTTTTCAGGCCTCTTCCGTAGCTGCCGGCGCAAGGCCGGTCAACTCGTCGATCAGCGCCCAGATTTCTTCCCTGCCCTGCTTGGTTTCCGCAGAGAAAGGAAACACAGCCGTACCCGGACGGAGCTTCAGCCCTTCTTTGATCTGTTTCAGGTTTTTCTGCACCTGGCTGCGTTTCAGCTTATCCAGCTTGGTTGCTATGATAATCGGTTCGTAGCCGTTATGCACGATCCATTCATACATCATCTTATCATTTGCGGACGGCTCATGGCGAATATCAATGAGCAGGAAGACCGCTTTCAGATTCTTAGAGGTATGCAGGTATCTTTCAATCATTTTGCCCCATTTTTCTTTTTCTGTCTGGGACACTTTGGCATATCCGTAGCCGGGAAGATCTACCAGATAGATGCACTCATTAATATTATAAAAATTGATCGTCTGCGTCTTCCCCGGCTGGGAACTTGTCCTTGCCAGGGATTTGCGGTTCATCAGCCCGTTAATCAGGGAGGATTTCCCCACATTGGATTTGCCGGCAAAAGCCACTTCCGGCCTTCCCGTATCCGGAAGCTTGCTCGTTATGCCGCATACAATATCTAATGAAACATTCTTAATAACCATAAAATTCCTCTCTGTCAGTACGGCAGGCAGCGGGGCAGCTCACTTACAAAGCGCTTCCTTCAGGACATCTCCCATGGTATCTACATAGGAAATTTTCAGCCCTTCCAGGATTTCCCCGTCCATTTCCTGAATGTCCGGCTTGTTCTCACCCGGTACAAGAACCTGCTTTATCTTGGCATATTTGGCTGCCAGGAGTTTTTCTTTCAGGCCCCCGATAGGAAGAACTCTTCCCCGGAGTGTAATCTCTCCTGTCATGGCAACATCTGCCCGGACCTCTCGTCCGATCACAGCAGAAAGCATTGCTGTCGCCATGGTAATACCCGCAGACGGGCCATCTTTGGGAACGGCGCCTTCCGGGATATGTACGTGAATGTCATGTTCCCGGAAAAACTCCTGAGGAACGCCATACTGATCCGCTACGGAACGAATGTAGGTAATTCCTGCCTGTGCTGACTCTTTCATCACATCTCCAAGCTGTCCTGTCAAAAGCAGTTCTCCCTTTCCGGGCATGATGTTTACTTCTATCTGAAGGGTGTCTCCGCCAACCTGCGTCCAGGCAAGGCCGCGGGCAATTCCCACTTCGTCCTTCTTATTTGCCATAAGATAATTGTACCGCTCCCTGCCAAGATAATCCGGAAGGTTTTTAGATGTGACCGTCACTTTCTCCTTACCGTTTTCCATGATCTCTCTGGCCGTTTTACGGCAGATCTGGCCAATTTTCCGTTCCAGGCTTCGGACACCCGCTTCCTTTGTATAATTGTTGATCATTTTACGCAGGGCATTCATCTGAATGGAAAGCTGCCCTTTGGCGATGCCATTCATCTCCATCTGTTTAGAAATCAGATGTTCTTTTGCAATATGAACCTTCTCATTCTCCGTATACCCGGAAATTTCGATGACTTCCATACGATCCAGCAATGGCCTCGGGATCCCCTGCATATCATTGGCGGTGGCTATAAACAGCACTTCCGACAGATTCTGGGCAATCTCCACATAATGATCCTTAAAGCAGTTGTTCTGCTCCGGATCCAGAACCTCCAGAAGAGCGGAAGCAGTATCTCCTTTATGGTCGCTGCTGGTCTTATCAATCTCATCCAAAAGCATCAGCGGATTGCTGACGCCTGCCTGTTTCAAAGCTTCCGTGATCCTGCCGGGCATGGCTCCCACATATGTCTTACGGTGACCGCGGATTTCTGCTTCGTCACGGACGCCTCCCAGACAAATTCGTACATATTTCTTATGCAGTGCTTCTGCAACGGAACGGGCAATGGAAGTCTTGCCTGTTCCGGGAGGGCCGACCAGACACAGAATGGGGCTCTTGCCCCTGGAGGTAAGCTTACGGACGGATAAAAACTCCATAATCCGCTCCTTCACTTCCTTTAAGCCATAGTGCCCCTCCTCCAGAATCCTCCATGCTTCTTTTAAATCATCGGAATCCTCTGTGCGTTTGTCCCATGGAAGAGCCAGAAGTGTTTCAATATATCCGCTCAGAACACCGGTTTCCGCCATATTGTTATTCATGCTCTTCAGCCGGTCGATCTCTTTGCTTATTTTTTCTTTTACTTCATCACTGGCCTGAAGCTCTCCAAGCTGTCTGCGGTACTCATCAATGTTCCCTGCAGCACCGTCTTCTCCCAGTTCCTCGCGGATCAGTTTCAACTGTTCCCTGAGAATATATTCTCTCTGGTTTTTGTCAATACGCACCTGAAGTTTTTTCTGGAGTTCTTTGGCAACCTGCATCACTTCAATCTCACTGGTAAGGATTGCGCCCAGTACTTCGTACTGTTCTTCCAGAGAAACTGCATCCAGGATTTTCTGTTTATTCTGATATGACAGAGGAAGGTTCACAGATACCTGATTCATCAGCTCTGTCACATCTTCAATCTTCAGAATCTGGGCCACCAGCTCCTTTCCGACCTTGCCGCTTTCCAGGCAATACTGCTGGAAAAGCTGGCGGATGCTTCTGTGCATAGCTTCTTTTACAGCCGGTGACAAATGTTCTGCTTTGTCATTTTCAAATAGTGCCACTTCACATTTCAGATAAGGAAATTCCTGTTCCAGGCCAAGCAGTTCAGCCCGTTCCGTTCCTTCCACTAAAACACGCAGCAGATTCTGAGGAAGTTTCACTACCTGTTTGATATATGCAATCGTTCCAATCTGGTACAGATCCATCAGGCCCGGCGTCTCTGTCTCCGGATCCTTCTGGGTGATCAGAAAAATCTTCTGATCATGCAGCATTGCCTGTTCAATAGCCTTGATCGAACGTTCTCTGCTCACATCAAAATGGACGATCATGTCCGGCAGAATCGTAGTTCCCCTAAGTGCAATAGCAGGCAAAACGCTAATCGGATTCGTCATTTATCTTCAGTCCCTTCATCAAGCCGTTTCTGGTTTTCCTTTTTTTCTGGACCGGGTTGTTCTTCGTCCTGCCGGTGCAGGTGCAGGTACAGGCACTTCCCCATGGACGATCTCCGGTTCCCCGGTTCCTTCTACTACTTCTTTTGTGATCACGCATTTGCGGATCGTATTATCGGATGGAATCTTATACATAAGATCCATAAGAGAATTTTCCATAATGGCACGCAGGCCTCTGGCACCGGTCTTCCGCTCCAGGGATTTCCTGGCAACCAGTTCCAGTGCATCATCGCTGAAATCCAGTTCCACCCCGTCCAGTTCAAACAGTTTATGATACTGTTTTGTAAGGGAATTTTTCGGCTCTCTCAAAATACGGATCAACGCACTCTCATCCAGTGCATCCAGTGAGACAACCACAGGAACACGTCCGATAAATTCCGGGATCAAACCGAATTTGATAAAGTCCTCCGGCATCACTTCTTTCAATACTTCTCCCACATTCCGCTCTTTCTTTACGGCAACTTCCGCACCAAAACCGATGGCCTTGGTATCCTTGCGGGCTTCAATGATCTTTTCGATTCCCTCAAAAGCACCGCCGCAGATAAACAGAATATTCGTTGTATCAATCTGGAGGAATTCCTGGTGCGGATGCTTTCTGCCGCCCTGCGGCGGAACATTGGCAACCGTACCCTCCAGGATCTTGAGCAGTGCCTGCTGTACACCCTCACCGGAAACGTCACGGGTAATGGAAGCATTTTCGGATTTTCTGGTGATCTTGTCAATTTCGTCTATATAGATAATACCGTACTGCGCACGTTCAATATCATAGTCAGCAGCCTGAATGATCTTCAAAAGGATATTCTCCACATCCTCGCCCACATATCCTGCTTCTGTCAGAGTCGTTGCATCCGCAATGGCAAAAGGCACATTCAGCATCCTGGCCAGAGTCTGAGCCAGAAGTGTCTTGCCAGAGCCTGTAGGCCCCAGCATCAGAATGTTGCTCTTCTGCAGCTCCACATCCAGGTCTCTGGAAGCCGTTACTCTTTTATAGTGGTTGTATACTGCCACAGACAAAGCTTTTTTTGCCTCATCCTGTCCAATGACATAGTCATCCAGAATTTCATGGATTTCCTCCGGTTTCAGCAAGTTAATCTCGGAATGATCGTAGACCGGCTCCCGGTCAAACATGCCAAACTCCTCTTCCAGAATCTCCGCACAAATGCCGACACATTCGTCACAGATAAAAGAACCATCCGGTCCCGCGATCAGCTTGCGCACCTGATCTTCCGATTTGTGACAAAAAGAGCATCTGATCTTTCCATCTCTCATTTTTTCTGCCATGGATATCTTTCTATTCCTTTCTGCCAATCCACTGACGGGACTGGTAATTTTCATTTTGCTCGTTCTTCACTCTATGAAAAAAGATCCTGCTTTGCAGAATTTTCCCATAGAGCAAGATAAGACTCCTGGCTTACAGGAGTCTTTTCTTTTGCCCTGGCACACGGAAGGAGCTGCCAGCGGCAGGTCCTGCAGTCAGCCTTATTTATGCATGACAACGCCGTCAATCAGGCCGTAAGCCTTCGCTTCCTCTGCGGTCATATAATTGTCCCGGTCGGTATCTTTCTCTACAACTTCGTATGGCTGACCGGTGTTCTCAGCCAGAATTTCATTTAATGTCCTCTTGGTCTGGGCAATATGATCTGCTACGATCTGAATCTCCGTTGCCTGACCCTGAGCACCGCCGGAAGGCTGGTGAATCATGATAGTGGAATGAGGAAGTGCAAATCTCTTGCCCTTCGTTCCGCCTGCCAGAAGAAATGCTCCCATGCTGGCCGCCATTCCAAGACAGATCGTAGAAACATCACACTTGATGTATTTCATGGTATCGTAAATCGCCATACCGGCAGTTACAGAACCGCCCGGGCTGTTGATGTAAAGCTGGATATCCTTGCCGGGATCTTCTGCCTCCAGGAAAAGGAGCTGTGCAACAATAATGCTGGCGCTTACATCGTTTACTTCTTCACCAAGAAAAATGATTCTGTCCTTGAGAAGTCTGGAATAAATGTCGTAACTTCTTTCTCCCCTGCTCGTCTGTTCAATGACATAAGGTACCAAACTCATATTCATGCCTCCATTCGTTGGCCCTGGTCCGATGGGAGCAAACATTCCTGTCCGCCCCGGAACCAGTAATAATTAAACTTCTTTTGCTGCCTCAGCGATGAGAGTTACGGCTTTCTGAACTGCCATATCTTTCTTCATCTGATTCATTTCATTCTCGCCGATCAGCTCTTTTAATTTGTCAGCTTCCATCTTATACATCTCAGCCATCTTTGCGATTTCTTCGTTTACTTCTTCTTCAGTTGGCTGAATGTTTTCTGTTTCTGCGATCTTTTCAAGAACAAGTCTTGTCTGGATTCTCTTCAGAGCCTGCGGTTTTGTGTCGTCGATCATCTTATCCATGGTAAGTCCTGTATACTGGAAGTACTGTTCCATGGTAAGACCCTGCTGCTGCATTCTTCTGCTGAAATCATCTACCATCTGGCGTGCCTGGGTACGAACCATAGCATCCGGGATTTCCATCTCAGCGTTCTCAACAGCTTTTTCTACTGCAGCATCCTCTTTTGCACGAAGAGCTTCTTTTTCTTTCTTTTCTGTCAGATTCTTCTTAACGTCTTCTTTGTATTCAGCAAGAGTATCGAATTCGGATACGTCCTGAGCAAACTCATCATCCAGTACCGGAAGCTCTTTGGCTTCGATCTTCTTCACATCACACTGGAATACGGCTGCTTTGCCTGCAAGTTCCTTCGCCTGGTATTCTTCCGGGAAAGTAACATTTACTTCTACATGGTCACCGGTCTTAGCGCCAATAAGCTGGTCTTCAAATCCCGGGATAAAGGAACCGGAGCCAAGTGTCAGCGGATAGTCTGTTCCCTTACCGCCTTCAAATGCCACACCGTCAACAAATCCTTCGAAGTCGATGGTAGTGATATCTCCATTCTCTGCACCGCGGTCTTCTACGGTAATGGTTCTGGAGTTTTTCTCCTGCTCTTTCTTAATCTCTGCATCTACATCTTCGTCAGTTACTTCTGTCTCTGCCTTCGGAACTTCTACACCTTTATACTCTCCAAGGGTAACTTCCGGCTTAACAGCTACTTCTGCAGTAAAGATGAATGGTTTACCAGGCTCAGCCTGTGTTACATCAATCTCCGGCTGGGAAACAATATCCAGGCCGCACTCTTCCAGAGCTTTGCTGTAGTGCTCCGGAATCAGGGCGTTGGCAGCGTCCTCCAGAAAGATTCCCTTGCCATACATCTGTTCAATCATTTTTCTTGGAGCTTTTCCTTTACGGAATCCAGGGATGGAAATTCTTCCTTTAGCTTTCTGGTATGCATTCTGCATTGCCTTGTCCAAATCTTCAGCAGAAACTTCAATCGTCAGTTTCGCCATGTTCTTTTCCAGTTTTTCCACCTGTAAACTCATGTTTCATGTTCCTCCTTAATTATCAGGTTATTTCTTCTATTATTATCTATTGTTATCTTCTGCCTGTTCCGAACTATTCAGGCACCCGTATCCCCGGTGAAAGAGATACAATTACAGTCATTATGGTAGTATAGCACAATAGTTTCAAAAATGCCAGCGTTTTTTCAAGGGATTTCAAGGGAAAATGTTGCGGATAACCGCCTTTTCCGCAGAGTTTCACTTATTATATACAATGGATGCAGCAATTTCTTTCGCTTTTTCTTCTCCTTCCAACTGGGAAACCAGACTGAGGGCAAAATCAATGGCAGTTCCCAGTCCTCTGCTGGTCGTGACATTTCCATCCACAGCCACTGCTTCTTCCGTGGTCAGGGCGCCGTCCAGCTTGTCCATAAAGGACGGATAGGAGGTTGCTTTTCTTCCTTTCAGGAAACCGAGGGACGCAAATACACTGGGTGCTGCACAGATAGCAGCTACCTTGCCGCCTTTTCCGTAAAATTCCGTAAGAAGATCTGTCAGAGGCTGATACCCGCCTAAATATCTGGTTCCCGGCATGCCGCCCGGAAGCACAAGCATATCCGCATCTGAAAAATCAGTCTCTTCAAATGTACGGTCAGCCTGCATGATAATACCGTGGGATGTCTGCACCTCTTTCGTATCTTTGATGGAAACAGTCTGAATATCGATCTGTGCCCTGCGCATCAGATCTACTACAGTCAGTCCTTCAATGTCTTCAAATCCGTCTGCGAGAAAAATATACACTTTACTCATGGAAAACCTCCTGAAATTTTATTATTTATCGTTCGGCGCAGCAAGTGCGCCGGAAAATAAGTAATCTATTCTCATATCATCACTGTTTGCGCTCATTAAGTGTTCCTATTATAACATTACACTTTCTTTTTTACAATCAAATGGGTATACTGAAATAAGAAATATTTTTAAAAGGAGAACGATATGGAAATCGAAAGAAAGTTTCTTATAAAAAAGCAAGATCTGCCTGCTCTGGAAGATTATCCGTTTCACAAAATCGAACAGGGATATCTCTGTACCGAGCCTGTTGTCCGCATCCGCCGCCAGGATGAGGATTACTATCTCACTTACAAATCCAGGGGACTTCTGTCCAGAGAGGAATACAATCTCCCGCTGACAAAAGACGCCTATGACCACCTGCGTCCCAAGGCGGACGGCATTGTCATTTCAAAAACCAGATATCTCATTCCCGAAAAAGACGGACTTACCATCGAACTGGATGTCTTTCATGAGGATTACGAGGGTCTGCTGCTGGCGGAAGTGGAGTTTCCTTCGGAGGAAGCTGCCAACAGTTATCTGCCGCCTGCATGGTTTGGGGAAGATGTTACGTATTCCACCAAATACCACAACAGTAATATGAGCAAAAGAGGTGCGGATCTCGGCTGAACAGCCGGGACCGTCACCTCTTCTTTCCTCTGTGGACCTTTCTGCATCGTTTCCTGTAACGCTTTACAGGATCCCACGTTCCGTCAAACAGCCGTTTCTCCATGCGGCGGCTGTAGCGTACCGGAAGAATTCCCAGCAGCTTTCCCAGATAACGGATGCATTTTCTATTACTGTTTTCCAGACGTATAGAAATGATCAGTAATTTTTCTGTCAATAATGGCATAATGTGCAAAACCTCCCTCTTCTTCTGGGAATAGTTTAACACATTCGCATCTTCAGCACAATTTGTTCCTGTTTTATTTTTTCAATAAGTGATCCTTATCCTTACAGTTTCCTTCCTTTATCTGCCGCAGCGATCAGCGCTTCAAAAACGGCACTACGGAATCCCTGCTTTTCCAAAGTACGGACACCCTCAATCGTTGTTCCCGCCGGAGAAGTTACCATATCCTTCAGTTCCCCCGGATGCATTCCTGTTTCCAGTACCATTTTGGCGCTTCCGAGCACTGCCTGTGCGGCAAAAGCGTATGCTTGTTTTCTCGGCATTCCAAGAGCTACCGCAGCATCTGCCATAGCTTCCACGAACATAAATACATAAGCAGGTGAACAGCCGCTGACAGCTCCTACTGCATCCATCAGCCGCTCAGGAACAAATTCCGTACGTCCGAAACTCTCTGTAATTTCCCGAATGCGCTCCGCATCTTCTTCCGTCACGCGTTCATTAATGCAGGCTCCCGTCATGCCTTCTCCCACCTGCGCAGGAGTATTCGGCATCAGACGCACCACCTTCAAAGGCTGCCCGCACTTCTCTTCCAACCATGCCAGCGTCTTACCGGGAGCGATTCCCACGATCATATGTTCCGGTGTCAGCTCGCCTTTTATTTCTTCCAGAACTTCTTCATAAAACTGAGGTTTCACGGCAAGTACCACGATTTTTGCCTTCCTCACTACCTCACAGTTATCCAGTGTAGTCTCAACTCCCAGTTTCTCCCTGCTGCGGCGGGAGCCTTCTTCCGTCAGGTTGGATACGATAATTTCTTCTTTCGAAAAAATCCCTTTTTTTAAAATCCCGCCGATCATAGCAGATCCCATGTTTCCGCAGCCAATAAACCCGATTTGCATAAGCCTTACCCTCTCTTCACTTTCTGATATACTATTTTCTACAAAAATATCTGCACTTTTGTAATTGTAGTTCAGTATAGTACAGTGATGAAAAAAAATCAATTCTGCATTTTAACTTTGCATTTTTTAGAAGTGTATGTAAAAAAACATCTCTTGCATTCAGAAAATCAAAGTGCTATAATGATTGCATGCAGATATAGTTCATCGGTAGAACACCAGCTTCCCAAGCTGGGGAGGCGGGTTCGATTCCCG
>JAUNGM010000071.1 GCA_030524545.1 Eubacteriales bacterium | reverse complement strand
AAATCTTATCAGAAAGATTCACTTTCCAAAGACACAAGATTTTTTACATCCTCATTTGTGACAATAATGTGACACCCGCCCTATCTATTTTGTAGTAATAATATAACATCCTCTATATAAAAACATGCGGTTTTAAGCCTTTTTAATAGCAAAAAAGCCGCATATTTTTTGTAGCAATGACTTGACATCCTCGGGAGTGCTGTGCGTGAGGGATAGTCTGCCTGTTTAAGCCCGAATAGTGTTTTTTATAGACTGGTAATACTTTTAGAATATGAGATTTTGGGAAAAATGTAAAGGAGATGATATATTAGTGTGAATATCGTAAATGAAAAAACCGGACTCATATGCCCTTGATTTTCATTATATTCTTGCGAATGAAAAAGATTTACTATATAATGATGAAAAAGAAGGCACATGTGCCGTGAATTATAGAAAGAGGTGTGCTGATGGAAATAAAACGGGATAGATACTTGAATGCCCTGATCGATCGTATGCATAATGGATTGATTAAGGTAGTGACAGGTATCAGGAGAAGCGGAAAGTCGTTTCTTGTGTTTCATATTTTTAAGGATTATTTGATTCAAAGCAGTGTGGAAGAGTCACATATTATAGAAATTGAATTGGATCAGAGAAAGTACAGGCAATATCGGGATCCTGATACTATTTTGGATTACATTGAATCCAGGATTACGGATAAGGAAATGTATTATATTTTACTGGATGAAGTGCAAATGCTTAAAGATTTTGAGGAAGTATTAAATTCACTTTTGCATATAGATAATGTAGATGTGTATGTGACTGGAAGTAATTCTAAGTTTCTGTCTAAGGATATTATTACGGAATTTCGTGGAAGAGGGGATGAAGTTCATGTATATCCTCTGACGTTTAGAGAATTCATGCAGGTTTATATGGGAGATGTGTATCATGGATGGGCAGAATATATAACTTACGGAGGTCTGCCGCTTACTGTAATAATGAAAACAGAGGAGCAGAAGATTAATTATTTAATTCGTTTATTTGAAGAAACTTATATAAAAGACATCAGGGAAAGAAATCATATTGAAAAGGTGCAGGAACTGAACGATCTGATAAATATACTTGCATCTTCTATAGGATCTCTGACTAATCCATCGAGAATTGAAGCGACATTTCGCAGTGTTGTTCATTCGGATATTAGTTTGAATACAATTAGATTGTATATTGAACATTTGAAAGATGCCTTTATTGTTAGTGAGGTAAATCGATATGATGTAAAAGGAAGAAAATATATCGGAACTCCTTTAAAGTACTATTTTGAAGATATCGGACTCCGCAATGCAAGACTTGGATTTCGGCAGATAGAAGAAACCCATTTGATGGAAAACGTAATTTATAATGAACTGAAGGTAAGAGGATTCCAGGTAGATGTTGGAATGGTTCAAAAGAGAAGCAGGAATAAAGAAGGAAGGCAAGAGAAAAGACAGTTGGAAATAGATTTTATAGCAAATCTTGGAAGCAGGAGATATTATATCCAATCTGCCTTTAGCATTCCTGATCAGATAAAGGAAGAGCAGGAAAAGGCTTCCCTTTTAAATGTTCAGGATTCGTTTAAAAAAATTGTCATTGTAAAAGATGTTATAAAAGTAAAACGGGATGAGTACGGCATTACGACAATGAGTATTTATGATTTTTTGTTGAATGAGAATAGTTTGGAACTCTAAAAAATATTAGTCCTTACCTGGCAGCAGCATACGGGGAAGTTGTCAACACTGGGATTATTTGTTGCAACGGAGCTGCTGGAGATGGCAATGGATGATATACTGAAAGGTGAAGAAGGATAATGGCAAATATACGATTGAAGAAGATAATATTGGAAGTTGTAGAAAATCAGTTAAGAGAGAATGATCCGCCGGTAACCAGACAGGCATACCAAAAGCTGCTGGATGCAGGATATTCCGCAAGAGAAGCAAAAGAAAAAATCGGAGCGGTTGTACTTACGGAGATATATGATGTTCTAAAAGAAAATCAGTCTTATGATGAAAAAAAGATATGGGCTTGCTTTAGAAGAAATGGTGCAGCAGAGTATAGATTTTGAGGATGTGCATGCAATTCTGACAGAGTGGGATGAATGGGACGAACTTGTACAGCGTGGTTATGAGGCTCAGAATGCGCAGGATAATGTGTTGCTGGACTGCTGGTGGCGGGCATGGGAAATATTTCAGGGTATTATCAGACAGGAAAAAGAGAAATGTAGTGTCAGCGGGCTGATGGAGGAGCAGGATTATCAATACCCGATTGATGCGTGGCTGCAGGATCTTGAAATGGAACTTGGTAATATAGGCGAACACGAGAAACGTCTTGATTTTTGTCACACTGTTTTGAATATGTTGGATTGGACATTTGATGACGGCAGTAATTTTCGCTCTGCAATCGGGGAGGAACTATATGCAGCAGGAAGAGCTGAGGAAGGCGAGGCGTGGTTCAGAAATTGGCTGCAAAGAGAGCCGCATAATGAAAATGCCTGGAGTGTGTTTAGCTGGTGTGTACAGGAATATGAGGGCACAGAAGCCGCATATCGCCTGATACGGAAAGAAGTAATTGGTGTTCCCTGCACGATACATAACAGTTTGCTGTTTGAACGTGCAAAGCTTTTAGTACAGCATCTGGGGCTGCAGGAAGATTTAAAATGGATAGAAGCGCAGTTAAAGTCTTTTTCTGATTCGATGGAAGAGGCGGATTATTATAATGATTTGTATGATGATTTGCGTATGCCGGTACAGAAACCAGTTGTGAAAGAAAAGAAGGTATACCCCAATGATCCGTGTCCCTGCGGCAGTGGAAAAAAATACAAAAAATGCTGTGGAAAAAAATAGAAGAACCGGGCATGGAAGAGTGCATGGGGAAAACTGGGGAAAATGCCTTGTTTGCAAAATAATAACATGATACAATAAAAACAACATTGGTTGAGAGGTGAAAGGGATGCAGGTAAAATTAAGCTCTCAGAAACGGGAAATTATTAGTCACGGAACTGTGTTTTTATTTGAAGAGAATGGTGATCTTACATTAAATATTAACGCAGAAAATTCTTTTGAATTGGTTTTAACTATTAAGTTTGCCGAAGATATTTCTCAGAAGCGGAGAATCGAAACAGATCTTTCAGGAAACCACCTTGAGATAACATGCATCAATTTTACAACACTGGGTACAGGGATGACGGCTCCTTTGGAAATTGCAATAATTGATGGAAAAAAATTATATTTTATGTTCTGGTCATATGTGGAGGGAAATGAGGAAAATAAAACAAAGGCACGTAAAGTAGAATATACTTTGTATAGTGAATGATGGGAATGGTGATAATGTGGAAAATGGCTTCTTGAGGCAGGGAATAATTGAGCTGAATAATAATACTCCGAGAAAAAAACAAAAAAATGATATTACGTGTTATGATATCATGCATGGTGAAAAAAAAGTGGCAGAGATTAATACTCGTGGAGAGGCCACTGTCCTGAATGGAAGGTTTATTCCATATGACCTTTATTTGGAGGATGAGCGCGATTTTGATACGCTAAAGAATTAAAAAATGCTGTAGACGATTTTAGTTTTGGGATGAATGATGTGACACTGACGTAACATCCACCCCGGCAGCTTCTTAACAAGAATATAACGTCCACTATCACAAATATGCGGTTTTCAGCCAATTTTACTGGCAGAAAAGCCGCATATTTTTTCGTCAGGCGTACCCCATTTGTCCGGCGGACGAATGGGGGTGCAGTAATGACTTGACATCCCGGGGTGCTGTGTGTGGGATAGTATCCCGATCTGAAATAGAGTCCCTGATATTATCCTTCCTCTGTCTCCATCACCTCTCGTAGTTTCAGCATGGCGGAAAGCTGCGGGATTGTCAGTTCCTGGGGAATGCGGATGTGGAGCTTTACATACAGATCTCCTCTGCCGCCCATTTTCTTTGGGCGGATCAGGCCCTGGCCGGTAAGCCGGAGTTTTTGTTCCGGGGTGGTTCCGGCAGGAACATCAAACAGGATTTCTCCGCTGAGACCTGGAATTTTGATGAGGCCTCCGAGAACGAGGGTGTGGAAGTCTACTGTGCAGTCCGTATACAGATGATATCCCTGACGTATAAAGCCGGGTTTATCCCTGAGGAGGACAATAATAACAAAGAGCTTATCCGGATTCTGGCGGCGCTGGAATTCCAGAAATTCCCTGCTGCCGCAGATGACATCCTCCAGAAGAAAAAACTGGTGGTCATAGGAACCGGAAGGTATTTTAACCTGGAATTTCCAGTTCTTTTCCTGAAACCGGAGATGTGAGACAGAATCCGGATGAGGGATTCTCTCTGTGAAATAGGCATCTTTGACTACGGTTTCCAGGGTTTCCGATAATTCCAGCCATACAGCAATCCGGACGGACTGGGGAGGCGGCCCTTCCTCTTCGGACGGTTTTCTGCCGTGGGCGCAGGCACCGCAGTGGCCGTCACGGGTTTCGCCGGAGGCCTCAGACCGCGAATGAGAAGCATACTGTGCATGGTAACTCTTACGGTAGGCTTCATGACCGTAATAATGATACATTTTTCTTTTTTCCGGGTCAGAAAGTACGGCGTAAGCTTCCTGAATCTCCTGAAAGCGTTCTTTGATTTTCTGGTCATCCGGGTTGGAATCCGGATGATACAGTTTGGCAAGCTTCCGGTAGGCAGCCTTGATCTGTGCCTGTGTGGCATCCCGGCTGATGCCCAGAATATCATAGTAGTTTCTCATTCAGAAACTCCTTGTATAATGTATTTAGGTTATTCAAGGGATACCTATAAACCCTTAGACC
>JAUNGM010000070.1 GCA_030524545.1 Eubacteriales bacterium | reverse complement strand
ACTGCCAGAATCAACTTCTGACAGTCTCCAAAATTCGAGTATTTTCTTTTTTGCTTGCCTACGCTACCAATGTTTCATCAGTCCCTTGACTCCCGGCCTATTTTTTTCCGGAGCAGAGCAGGGGCAATATGTCTAATTATAAACCGGGAATCTTCTGTATTCCGGTTCCCTTTGCAAAAAAACCAGTTATTATATCATATCAGTTCCTTTTCCCTCAATTCTTACTTTTTTCATGTATTTACAACGGCAACACCTTAAATCCGATTAGATTTCTTCCTCTTTACACCTCCGTTGCAGAAACGCCTCAATATCGCCATCATAAGCGGCCATTTCATCTACCGCCACAGACTCGATCTTTTCAAAATCACAGTCTATTTTTTCGGACGTCATATCCTTTTCCTGCTCAATGTACTCTGTCAATCTATCTTCCGAAAGCCCTTCCTTGTACCGGTGTCCGCACTCCGGGCAGATACGGCTCTTTCGCGGAATGGACGCCTTGCACTTCGGGCAGATTTTTTCTTTCCCTTCCTTAATCCAAATACCCGTTGCATAGCTAACTAATGCCGCCACTCCGGCCGCAGGCAATACAATACCACCCCGTTCACCGGCAGCCACAAATCCAATTCCCAAAATCTGTATCACACTAATGCCATATAAAAATTGTACCTGCTTATTTCTCATTTCTATGTCTCCTTCCCAAGTGAATCAAACATTTGATAATTCCTCATCATCAATGATACCTCAGCCTGATCGGCTGAATAATCATCCTCGTCAATGCTGACAAAATGCTCTGTGTCCTCTTTCATTTGTTTCTTTTCCGCGTCTTCCGTTATCTCCTGCTGCTTTTCCCTTTCAACTGTCGGTGTTATTTCCTGCGGCTGCTTTGATGCCTCGCCGCTACTCTTCCCCCAATAAGCCTGAAATGCTTTTACGATATATCGTGTCTTTTTTCTGCCGCAGGCATTTAAAAACGCGCATACTTTCTGATGGTCCTCATCCGTTTCATCGAACCTTAAATTAAACCGGTACGGATCCTGTTTGCTCATTCTCAGCCTCCAATTCTTTTTTCTCCGCCAAATACTGTAATTTATAACCTTTTGCGTTTGCCTTCGGATCATTGATAATGAAATACTCTCCCTGATACCGTTTCCAGACCTCCTGAATGAAATCGGAAAGCAATATGGAACCGCCGCCAACAAATACCGTCTGCGTTGTCTTAAAGTCAATGCCAAGCTCCCGGAAAGTTCCCAGCAGCTCTGTCACATATTTTGCGGCGATTTCTTTGACGCGCCCGATCAGTTCCTGCTCAAATCGCACTTTTTTACCGGTTATGATATTATCAATGTCAGATTCTTCCAGTAAAATGCTGTATCGCTGCCGGATTCCGGCTTTAATGCCCCGGTACAGTTTTATAACGCCCTCTTCCAACGAATCCACATACCCAGGCTCTAACTGCCCAAACCGCAATATCATATAGTCCACTGTAAAACCACCGACATCAATTACCAGCACCTTCGGATAACTGGACAGCTGCCGCTGCCCCGCCACCAGACAATAGGCCGCATACGCCTGTATGTATACCTTCACCTCAGAAAATGCAATTTTATATGGAGTATTCTTATAGGTAAAATTGATGATATCGCCTTCCCTCTGGAAATACTCACGGAAGGTTCTGCGATGTTTTCCGTAATGCGCCGGCGGGAGCCCCACCAATAACTCAATCTCTATCAGTCCATTGGGGATCATCCTTTCCTGCGTCTCCATCGCTTCCAGTTCCTTGCCTATCGCAAAAAGCGTCAAGATGAAATACCGCTCATCCTCTGTTTTGTCCTCCATATAGGAAATCCGCCTGCTGGTGGTGATATAATACTGGCCTTCATATGAGATAATTTCCTCCCTTTCTCCCGGCATCTGGTCCAGGATCTCCACACCCGCATTAAACTCCAGTGTATCTGTCTTGATCATTTTGTTCCCTGTATCTACTGTCATAATCATATCTTACTGTTCTCCTTTCTGTTTGTCATGTTTTATGCGCCTTGTATGCGTCTTCGTATCATCACTATAGTTTTTTCGAAAAATCTGTGTCAACAGTATTCCGGAAAAGAATTTATTCTTTATAATTTTTTTGGAATTGTTCCAAAAGCTTCACGTTCTCTCCTTCATATCCCCATAAAATCCCGCTTACAGCCTCAAAAGCCTGCTCACGCCACCGAAAATAAGTGGCCCGGTGTATCCGCGTGATTTTGGGAAAGTGCGGTTCCAGCTTGTCCAGGATCTCATCCACATTTTCTGCTTTGTATGCCGACATATAGCTGTAATACAGAACCCAGTAATAGCGCTCCCCGTTAGGATGATATTTCCTCATAAGCTCTACCGCCTCGTCAATCAGCTTCAGAAATTTATTTGAACGGTTGATGGATTCTATCCTCTCTTTTTCTCCTGAAAGATCCTGATTGATGTCCATGCCCGCCTGATAAATACTGTCAAGAAACGAATCCACATCTGTGCCATATTCCATCTGGAACCGGTGCTTGACCTGATTGATTTTAATCTGCATCCTCCAGTTCACGGAACGGTAAATTTTGAAAAGTGCAATAATATCATGATAGGACGTGTTCTCATCGCCTTTAAATTCCTTCGTTACAATACCAGATCTACCCATGTTCACTCTTCATCCTTTCCCACATCAGTTCTCCGCTTTTCCCGGTATAGCTTATCAATCACCTCATCTTCCTTCTTTCCCTGCACAAGACAGCAATACAACATCAATAAAAACAGAATGATACCCACTGCAATACATTCCTTCGCCATGTCTTCAGCCTCCATACTTTTTATTTTGAGAACAAAATTCTTTCCATTTTGCCCTCTGATAAAAAGAAAGGGAATTTTCAACCATTTTCTGTAAAATTAAGGATATTTTTTTGCACAAAAAAAGACGATGCAAAATATGCACCGCCGCAAGTACTTCATATCTAAAAAAAGACAGATACGCTTCATTTCCTAATATAACCCTCTGCCCATATGGACCAGACCAGTCTCTGCTCGTGTCAGGCAACATCATTTAATACCTTTCCAATATCATGTTCAATGCAAAGTGCGGAATCCCGGATTTCACGGGGCGCATATGCTTCCTGACAGTTAATACAAACATAGCTGGCCTTTGGATTCCCTGCTGTCATTTTCCAAAATGGATATTTGATAATAACCGGGGTGTTGGCTCCAACCCCTAATTCAAGGTAAAGAATCCTCAGTCCTTTATGCCGACGCAGAAAATCTGTATATCTGTCCTGTGCGGCATACCAGCCTTCATCCTGCACAAAGGTATTATCACAGCGCAAATTCATGGTCATTGGTTTTCCACAGACAGGGCAATGTGGAACCAGTTCAGACGGAACCCGCATATCGCTTTGTTCTTTTAGCATTTGCAGAACAGTTTCTTTATTGTCGTATGTTTTTTCATGGCATGGATCGGAGCATTGCCACAGCCCATAATCTCCCTGGGTATAAAACAATTTCTTTTTGTCAAATCCTGCTTTCTGAAAACAGTGATCCACATTCGTTGTAAGTACGAAATAGTCTTTGTCTTTCACAATCTCCAACAATTTCTGATAAATCGGCTTTGGGATATCTACATAGCGGTTATAATAAATATGGCGGCTCCACCATGCCCAATATTCTTCAAGGGAAGAATACGGGTAAAATCCGCCGGAATACATATCACGGATTCCATACTTTTTTGCAAAATCTCCAAAATATTTTTGAAAACGCTCCCCACTATAAGTAAATCCTGCCGATGCGGAAAGACCGGAGCCTGCTCCGATCATCACTGCGTCCGCCTGCTGAAGCTCTGTCTGTAATTGCTCAATCTGCTGTGAGTAGCCTTCTGTAGATTTCTTTGTCCAAATCTTAGGTCAGTTTACAAGGAACTACACGCAGACCGTGAAACGGGCTGCTGACAACAAACGGCGGTATGCTCCCGGAGAGGGCAGCATACCGCCTGTTTTGTTGTCCGGGGTTTCCAAAGGGGTGCCCCCTTTGGCACACGACTTTGCTTGCAAAGTGTAGTGTGTTATACCTGCTGGCGTGGCTGACGGGGGAAACGGGGTGCGGTGCTTCTTGCGCCCCGTTTGCTCCGGCAGGAAAACAGGCTGAATTTTTGCGAATGGGAATGAGCAAAAAATCGGCCTGTTTTCAGAGAACGGCGGCAGGTATATGAAAGCCCCCGTCCCTCGTCCTACGCTCCGACTTGTGGACAAAGTGTCCCGAAGTTGTGGCCACACTCCCGGAAAAGTAGCAGGACAGCGGGCAACCGTCAAGGCTGAAATGAACGGGGTTACACCCGGCCTTGACCGCCGCCCGCCGCCCCGCTGGATGGGTGGACAAGGCGGCCAATCCCTCAAAGTGCTTGTCCGCGCTCTTTCTGATTTTGAGGTATTCAGTTTTTCAAAATTGAATAATCAAAATAAATTTTTTCGATTGAAAAAATTTTATTTGTTATCATCTTCAATGCCATATTTTTTCTTTTGCCGAATCACATAATTACTGATTTTTTCATCATATAGTGGATACTGGTAATCCAACTGGCATGCCACTTCTGACGAAACCTCCCGGAACAATGCCATACATTGTTCAAAGGATTCCCACATATGGGGATAGGAATCCATATTATAAGTGGACATAAGTCGTTCCCACAATTCCTCTGGGACATATTGCTTCATAAATTTATAGTTTTTTCCCAAACTGAAATGAAATCCCTGTTTGATACCAATCAGCCAGGAAATCATGCGAAGCAATTCTTTTCGTACTATATCATTCATATGGTCAATAGCAAAAAGAATTTCTTTGCGGCATAAGCCCTTTACTACATATGTTGTAGTATTCCAAAATTCATTACAGCAATCGTCAAACATTCTTTGAGTAGGCTTCTGCAAGTGGTAGTCTATATCCGTTGGTATTGGCGGCTTTACGATACGGTTGTCTTTATCCAACAGTAACTTTACCAGTTTATCCCATGTAAAATACTCGTCTATCAGTTCCAGCGGCAGCAAAGTTAAATCTATCTTAACATCATCAGTAAACAGCATTAAATATGAAAATCCCTTTTCTACAGCTGGAAATAATTCCATATCTTCCGGCTTTTGCAGAATCAACCTTTCACCAAATATATCTAGCCATTTATCATCACTTGTGAAGCTGTCCATATCCGTAACAAAAAAAGTAATATCAAAATCCTGAAAATCATCAGGCGGAATATTTGTATTTGTTCTAGATCCTTCCAAAGTAACCATGCGAATGCGTTTGTCTGTTTTTGCAAAATTCAAAACAATATCATAAACTTCCTTTTCTGATCTCATTTTTATCTCCTCCAATTATTGAAATAGGTGTGAAGCCATTTTAGGGCTTTCCCGCCTTGATTACCCTTTAGCAAAGACGGGCGGG
>JAUNGM010000069.1 GCA_030524545.1 Eubacteriales bacterium | reverse complement strand
AAATCTTATCAGAAAGATTCACTTTCCAAAGACACAAGATTTTTTACATCCTCATAAATAGCTATGTACGACACCGCCAGCGGTCACACGCTGGACGGTGTAATTTGGCATTTTACACCTCCATATACTTAATACTTCTCTTCAGATAGTCCTGTACAATACTTAGTTCAATATCATCCATGCTCGTTTCCAAAACTTCTCCTGAATCAGAAAAAAAGGAAGCTATATCTTTTAGCTATAGCGTGTTTTCAAACATTTCTCCAAGCCGCATAGTTACATTCGGAAATGCTCTTAAGGAAATCTCCGTCTCCGCATTGTAATGCTCATCCGTTTTATCTTCTTCAAGCATCAGGGAATCCTGTAATATATACTGTCCGTCCTCAAGATAGTATATTTCCACTGATTTTGACCGTGGGTCAACAATCCAGTACTCTTCTACCCCTTTAGCTCTGTACATCTCCTTTTTCTCATCCCTGTCCCTTTTCGCAGTTCCGGGACTTAATGTCTCTACAATAAACCTTGGAACTCCTCGATAACCCTTAGAAGTTATCTGCTTTCTGTCACATAAAACAAGGATATCAGGCACAAGGTAATCATCATTTTCAAAAAGGAGATTTAAGTTCTCCATAAATACCAGACACAGGCTTCCCTTTAACCGGGAGCTTACAGTCTGGTAAATGTTAGAATTCACTATGGCATGATCAAAACCTCCCGGAGACATATTATAAATGCCCCCGTGAATCCGTTCTGTTTTCGTATAATCATTGGATTTTAACGGCATCTTTCTCCTCCATTTTCTTAACAATGTTTATCAATGCACATCATCCATAATCATTAGGATAATGTCTCTTACGATACCATTGTGTATTCATAACTATTTTTATACAGATATTCTGGTGCACAATCAATATCGCCATTCATCCAGGTAACGACCCCGTATTCCACAACAACATTTTTAAAAACCTTTTCATCCTTCAATGGTTCAAAGACTTTTCCTTTTAATACCGTTGCATCAAATAACCGGGTTTCCCCTGTTGAAAAGGTAATCAGCATCATCATATCATCAAGCGGTTTTACAGACGATATGCGTATTGATTCTCCCGGCTCTCCGCCATATACAAATCCATTCAATATAAACATAGCATACCTCCTATTTCAATGGCTCTATCTTTGCAAAGGGAAACTGTCTTACTGCATTATTCCACGCCGCATATAATTCGTCCTCATGTATTGCCATCCATCCGGACACCATTCGGTATTGCTTTAATGGCAGCTTACCCTCCAACACCTCTCCATCCAGAGAAACTGACGCTTCATATTCGCCATAATATACATGTACATGAGGTTTATGATGCTTGTCATTAAACAGCATCTTTAATAATAATTCCATAGAATCTACTTAACTCCGGCATATACAGTCTCTTTTTCTACTGTTATTAGTATTATATCACACCCTTTTATTTACTAACAGTATAATTTCTTACCCATGATTACCGCTGAAGCTGTCTCTTCCCTGGATCTGCCGCGAAATCTGACTATTTTCCTGAATGGAAATCAGGTCTTCAATCAGTTTCCAGCTAACGGAAATAACTCATCATCCAGTAGTTTCACCACTCTGTTCGCCTCATCTTTCGCGACATGTGAATAAACAGATAATGTAATTTTCGGGTCACTATAACCTGCCCTTTCCTGTACAATCTGTACAGTATCAGCGTTTGCTCTCTGAGTACCTTTATTTGCTAATATTTCATCATTAACAGCACCGTTTCCATTCAGCAGTGTATTCATATCCCCCTCACCGAAAACCTCGCACATCAGCCTGATTCCAAAAGATAATCCGTCTGCAAAATTCTCTTCCAGTTCTATTGCTAAAAGGTCTACGGTATCATCAATAACAGCTTCCAGTTCCTCACTGTACTCTTTTTCCAGTTTTTCAGACAAAGCCTGATATCGTTTAAATGCTTCTCCCTGTTTCTTCCGGTAATGTTCCAGAATAGGATTGTACTTCCTGTCCGGGCAGAAATTGCCTTTATACAAATCATCAATTACACTGTTCATAGCATAACCTCCAAAAAATAGTATTAGACAACCTTATGACTGCTCATAACGGCATCTCAATCATAATATAAATTTCATTTCCCTTTAAAAAACAAAATAGCCGACTGTATTTCACAGCCAGCTAATGGTCATACTCTTACTTTTTATTTCGCTCGCGCCGAGTTCGCGCCCAAATAAAGCTTATACGCATTGAAGTTCAGCGCATATTGTGCTATACTTTCTCTACGGAGTAACTGTGTTACAGGGTGGTAAGCCTCCCATACTTGACTAAAGAGGGGAGGTGGTGTAATGGAATTCTCGTTTTCTGACTTAATGTGCTACTTTTCTAATTACACTTCTTGCCTACATAGATAGGAACAACAAGCGAAAATAAATAAGCCAACCTTGTACTTGGCCGTCAGGTAGGCTTATAGTTTAACCCAAAAGGCTAACCACTTTGTGGGCAGTTACTCCCTTTTCTATTCATAAAATAGCATATTTCACAGCAAAATACAAGCAAAATCTCTGAACACGTTGGCGGCACTTGGCAGTCCTCCAACTTCAACGTCACAAAACCCCGAATCCCCGTTTCCCGTTCCACGCTTACTAAAATCAATATCTCTTTCAAAAAAAGCTTTCTGAAATTCCAAAAACTTGTTACATTAAAACGATTCTCTATACTTTTCCGGTAATGTTCCAGAATAGGATTGTACTTCTTGTCTGGGCAGAAATTGCCCTTATACAGATTATCAATTACACTGTTCATAGCATAACCTCCTAAAAAATAGTATTAGACAACCTTATGACTGCTCATAACGGCATCACAATCATAATATAAATTTCATTTCCCTTTAAAAAACAAAATAGCCGACTGTATTTCACAGCCGACTAACATTCAATCTCTTACTTTTTATACTGCTCGCGCCGAGTTTCGCGCCCAAACTTCCGCGTTCCGCCACGTCCTCTCTTCTTTCCGTCCAGGATAGATACAATTTCCAAAAGTCCGCAAACCCTTGCAAACTGCTAAGAAAAGGTCCGCCGGACCTTTTCACGCATGCTTGACAACAAAAAAAGCACCGTCCCCACGGCAATCACATTGTCCGCAAAAACAGTACTTTCCAATGCGCCTTCAGGGGCTCGAACCCTGGACACCCTGATTAAGAGTCAGGTGCTCTACCAACTGAGCTAAAGGCGCTTAACGTTTATTTCTTAACGCAAGAGATATTATACGAGATGTTATCTCCAAAGTCAAGATTTTTTTTATATTTTTTTACATTTTTTTTATTTTTCGTTTTCTTCCTTTTTATCCTTGCTCTTCGGAGACATATTGTCCAGCATTTTGCTTAGTTCTCCTGCGGATTTTTGCAGTCTGGACAATTGATTGTCGATACCGCGGTGGTCGTAGCTGAATTGTGCGATCTTGCTTTCCCAGCGTTTTCTTCGCATGGAGGCTCCTTTCCAATACTGCGGGGACTTTTCCGGGATTCTTATTTCTTATTATTAGAATATGAACGAATCCCGGGAAAGGTTCCGTCCTGCTGCTGCGCTATGGCCTGCAAATCAGTTTGCAGATGGGATTTCCCATGGAAGAAAATTTTTCTTCATATTCCGTCATGACATTTCCTTTCACCATTTCCTCATTATGGTGAAGGTCAAATGTATGCGCAAGCAGCGTCCAGCCGGCTTCTTTTACTTCCTCCAGGGAAAACTCGAAAAGCTCCCTGTTATCCGTTTTAAATTCCACTGCTCCGCCTTTTCCAAGGATTTCCCTGTATCTTGCCAAAAACTCTCCGGATGTCAGACGGCGTTTGGCATGTCGTGCCTTGGGCCACGGATCGGAAAAGTTCAGGTAAATCCTGTCCACTTCCTCTTTGGCAAATACCTCCGGCAGGTTCCGTGCATCCATGCGCATGAAAAACAAATTGGGCAGCTCTTCTCCTGCTGCCGCAAGCTCCTCCCTCTTCTGGAGTGCGCGGAGAAGCACGCTGTCGTACATCTCAATTCCTACATAGTTTATTTCCGGATGCAGTCTTGCCATATCCATCAGAAAACGGCCTTTTCCCATACCAACTTCTATATGAAGGGGCTGCTTCTTCGGGAATGCAGCTGCCCACATTCCTTTGTGAGCCTCCGGTTCCTGAATCGTAAACGGGCTTTCCAAAACAGCATCTTTGGCACCTGGTATATTTCTTAATCTCATACAGCTATCCACCTCTTCCATATTTCCCGCTGCCGGATTCTCAGGAACATCTCTGTTTCCTCCGGCAGCCGCCAATGTTTACAATATACATGTTTTCTCCTGCTTCGGCAAGAGAAATGCTGCAAAAACCATTGATAAAAATTCACTCCGGCTTTTTCTCAACATCTTTCTTAATAAATCTCTAACAAAAAAGTAAAAAATGCCACAATGTAGAATTTTTTTCATTCTATCATGTAAATATTCACACTTTTGCTCATAAAATAATTTTGTAAATGTCTATTTTTTAACAAAATCTTATTCGAATCTTGATAATTTTTGTGGAATATTTATTGGTAAATTTTTATCAAAAGGTGTATGATAAATCATCATCAAATAAAGGAGGGTGCAAATGGAACAAATTTTAACGAAATTATCCGAAATTGAAATTGCAGCCAGAAGTGTCCAGAAAGATGCGGATAAGACCAAACAAGCGCTTTCTGAAAAAATGGAGCAGCAATGCAAAGATTTTGATGCTGCACTGGAGCAGCAGACCAATGCCAGGATCCTCCGGATCCGAGACGGTCTGGAAAAGGAAAAGGATTCCCGGCTCACTGCTCTACGCCAGGAAACGGAGGAACATTTTACAGCATTAGACACCTATTTTGAACAAAACCACCAGCAACTCTGTGAGGAACTATTCCAAAAAATTCTGCAGCGCCAGTGAGTGTATCAAAATACTGCGCGAAACATTTCACAGACATAATTTTTCAACTAACAGGAAAGGAAGTGAAAGAAATGGGAAGTGTCCTCTCCTACAGCGGGCTTACCACTAAGATACGTGCCATGCAGAGCAAGCTGATCACAGAAGACCAGCTTCAGGAGATCATCCGCCTGCCGGGTGTCCCCCAGATCACTGCCTATCTGAAGCGTACCCCTGCGTATGCAGATGAATGGGCTGCTCTGGATGAGAATCACCTGCACCGCGGGCAGATTGAAAAAATGCTCAAGGCATCCATCTTCCGGGATTTCTCTAAGATCTACAGCTTTGCCAATGCCAAACAGAGAACATTCCTGGATCTGTATTCCAAGCGGTATGAGATCCGTGTACTGAAAGAGCTGATGACGAACCTGTTTGACCACAGGGAAACAGATCCTGTGGATCTTTCCCCTTACAGGAAATTTTTCAGCAGACACTCCGGGCTGAACCTGGATGCCCTGACTGCCTGCAGAACTATGCCG
>JAUNGM010000039.1 GCA_030524545.1 Eubacteriales bacterium | reverse complement strand
GCCCAGTTTTTTAATATTTTGTATAGCATTGTTGACAGGGCTTTTGTCGGGCATATTGCAGTAAACGGGGAAATTGCCCTTGCAAGTATTGGCATTTGCGCCCCTGTATTAACAGCAATTACCGCTTTTTCCTCTCTTGTTGGAATTGGCGGGGCTTCCGTTATGAGTATTTCTATCGGGCAAAAGGATTATAAAAAGGCCAGGCTTGCAATGAATAACGCTATCATACTTTTGGTCTGTCTGTCAGCAATTCTTACAATGCTTTCATTGATTTTTGTCAAGCCTTTGCTGTATGCTTTAGGGTGCAGCGATACAATGTACCCTTATGCAAGCGGATATTTTAAGATTTATGTAACAGGCACAGTTGCTGTACTTTGCGGCACCGGAATGAACCAGTTTATTCTTGCGTTTGGAAATGCCAAACGAGGTATGCTTACAGTTATGATCGGGGCGATCGTCAATATCATTCTTGACCCGATTTTCATTTATGTTTTCCATATGGGAATACAGGGGGCGGCGGTTGCTACGGTAATTGCTCAATTTTGTGTATTGTTATATGTGCTTTTCTTCCTGTTTTCCGATAAGCCTGCTTTTAAATTGAGCTATTCCCATCCGGATCATCGCATTGTGCGGCAAATATTAGCGATTGGCAGCTTGCCGTTTTTTATTGTGCTGTTTGATAATTTACTTGTTATTTCGCTGAACTTCACGCTGCGGAAATACGGCGGCAATATCATGGGCGACAGATATATTTCCTGCGCCGCTGTTGTGCAGAGCTTCATGGTATTAGTATTTTATCCGGCACAGGGCATCACAACCGGGTGCGGCACATTATACAGCTATCATTATGGAGCAGGGCATTATGATAAGGTCATGCAGGTCTTCCGATATGTTTTCTATCTTTGTGCAGGATATATGTTTCTTCTTTGTGTTGCGGCACAACTGATACCGGAAACATTTGCTTATATTTTTATACAGGAAGAAACTACAGTAATTTTATCAGCTGCCTGTATACGGAAATATACATTAGGGCTATTAGGAGTTGCGATACAATATGCGATTGTTGACGGCTTGACAGCAATGGGGCAGATTCGTTTTGCTTTGCCAATATCATTTTTCAGAAAAATTCTGTATATCGTATGCGTATTCCTATTTCCATTTTTGGGTTCTTTGGAAAATGTCTTTTATGCCGAAACAGTATCAGACATAGCTGGGGCAAGCGTTACTGTAATCGTATTTGTAACAATGATAATTCCAAAGTTCCGGCTAAAAATGAATAACCAAACCAGTCGGGCCTGCAATGTCAAGTTTAAGTCCAGGAATCAAAATCAGGGCGAGGACAATATGCAACACATTTCCTAGTACAGCGAAAAATAAATGATTGGCTATATCACGCAGATTGTACAAAAAAGAGGACAGTACATTACGTACCATCCTCTTTTCATTTCGTTTAATAAATCTGCTGTGATGATCAGGCTTTGCCAACAGAACCAAACAGTTCCATTTTTTCTTTAACAGTAGCTTTGATTGCTTCGAATCCGGGAGCAAGAAGTTTACGCGGGTCAAAACCTTTGCCCTGCAGATCTTTTCCTTCTTCGACGTATTTACGTGTAGCTGCTGCGAAAGATAACTGGCATTCTGTATTAACGTTGATCTTGGAAACGCCAAGGTCGATTGCTTTCTTGATCATGTCTGCCGGGATACCTGTGCCGCCGTGAAGAACTAAAGGCATATCGCCTGTAAGCTGCTGGATTGCATCCAGAGTTTCAAAGCTTAAGCCAGCCCAGTTTTCCGGATATTTGCCGTGGATGTTACCGATACCTGCTGCCAGGAAGTCGATGCCAAGGTCTGCAACCATCTTGCATTCCTGCGGATCTGCACATTCGCCCATACCAACAACGCCGTCTTCTTCGCCGCCGATAGAACCAACCTCTGCTTCCAGAGACATTCCGTGCTCTGCACAGATTTTAACCAGTTCTTTCGTCTTAGCAACGTTTTCTTCGATCGGGTAATGGGAACCATCGAACATAATGGAAGAGAAGCCTGCTTCTACGCATTTCAGGCATCCTTCGTAGCTGCCGTGGTCAAGGTGAAGAGCTACCGGAACAGTGATGTTCTGCTCTTCGATCATTCCTTTAACCATTCCAACAACAGTCTTGTAACCAGCCATGTATTTGCCTGCGCCCTCGGATACACCAAGGATAACCGGGGAGTTCAGCTCCTGAGCTGTTAACAGAATTGCTTTTGTCCATTCAAGGTTGTTGATGTTGAACTGGCCTACTGCATAATGACCAGCTTTTGCTTTTTTCAACATTTCTGCTGCACTTACTAACATGATAAATTCCTCCTAACCTTTCTTGAGATATGACTCTGCCGCAACTATCCGGCTTCTTTATACGTATCGTCTGCCGAACAGTTACTTCTAATCAACATCCAGATGTCATATATTTTACCAGATTTCTGCAATCTCGTCTACCACTTTGCCAAAAAAATGACTTTTTTTATTCATTATGCCGAAATCCCCTGGCTGATCTCACTCCCCTGCGCAGCTTATTTCTTCCTCCTGACAGAACTTCTTTCTTTCCATCCCCTGATGCATATGTTAAAATACAGGCAGATATTATTTTCTAAAAGGAGTTCATCATGAATCTGCTGAAAAAAGATATGCTGCTCTATGCAGTTACCGACAGAAGCTGGCTAAACGGAGAATCACTCTTAAGCCAGGTGGAAAAAGCCATTCAGGGAGGCGTCACCTTTGTACAGCTCCGTGAGAAAAACCTTGACACAGAACAATTTCTGGAGGAAGCCCGGAAAATCCGTGAGCTCTGCAGTCAATATCATATTCCTTTTGTCGTCAATGATAATGTGGAAATCGCCATGGCTGTGGATGCTGACGGTGTCCATGTAGGACAAAGTGATATGGAGGCCGGTGATGTCCGCGCCAAACTCGGGCCTCATAAGATCATCGGAGTTACAGCCAAAACTGTAGAACAGGCACTTCTTGCAGAACAGAGAGGCGCTGACTATCTGGGTGTAGGAGCCGTATTCCACACTACCTCAAAGGCTGATGCCAGAGAAATCACTCACGAAACCCTGCAAGAAATCTGCAGCGCTGTTCATATCCCTGTAGTCGCGATCGGCGGCATCAGCCAGGAAAACATCCTGCAGCTTTCCGGCAGCGGAATCAGCGGCATTGCCGTTATCAGCGCACTCTTTGCCCAGAAGGATATCCGGGCTGCTGCCGAAAATCTCCGCAGGCTTGCCGGCCAGGCAGCCGAATCATAAGACAGGAGGATCCGCATGAAAACAGCATTAACCATTGCAGGCAGTGATTCCGGCGGAGGTGCAGGTATCCAGGCGGATATCAAGACCATGCTTGCCAACGGCGTTTATGCTATGAGCGCCATCACCGCCCTTACTGCCCAAAATACTACCGGAGTAAGCGCCATCATGGAAGTGACTCCGGATTTCCTTGCCAAACAGCTCGACTGCATTTTTACCGATATTTATCCTGATGCAGTAAAAATCGGGATGGTTTCTTCTGCATCCCTCATCCATGTCATCGCCAAAAAGCTAAAAGAATACCATGCCCAGAACATTGTCCTGGATACTGTCATGATTTCCACAAGCGGTACCAGACTAATCGCCGATGATGCGCTTACTGCTCTGAAAAAAGAACTGCTTCCGCTCTCTTCCGTCATTACTCCCAATATCCCGGAAGCAGAAGTCCTCTCCGGCATAAAAATTACAACGGAAGCTGATATGGTCACCGCCGCCAAAGTCATCAGCGAAGCATATCATTGTGCCGTACTCTGCAAGGGAGGACACAGTTCCGGGGGTGCCAACGATCTGCTTTACAAAGACGGCTGCAGCCAGTGGTTCTGCGGTAAACGAATCAGCAGCTCCAACACCCACGGAACCGGCTGCACTCTTTCCAGCGCCATTGCCGCCAATCTGGCCAAAGGCTTTGACCTGGCACTTTCCGTCAAACGCGCCAAAGATTATCTTTCCGGTGCTTTAGGTGCCATGCTGGATCTCGGCAGAGGAAACGGCCCCATGCACCACGGCTTTGATCTCACCGGCAAGTTTACAGGATCCGTATCTGACGTAAACAACGTAAACAACAAATAAAAAATCTAAAAAAAGGCCTTGCATTTCCCCTGAAAGTTTTATATAATGATACTCGGTTCATGGATGGATTCCCGAGTGGCCAAAGGGGGCAGACTGTAAATCTGTTGGCAACGCCTTCGAAGGTTCGAATCCTTCTCCATCCACTACTTAACCCCAGGACATTGCTCCCGGGGTTTTCTTTTGCTCACCACCAAAGCGGTTCGAATCCTTCTCCATCCATTCCTCAACCCCAGGACATTGCTCCCGGGGTTTTTTTGTCTTTTTCCCTATCCTTTTTCCACTACCGGCCGGAATCAGGAAGAGAGCCGCCGGGAGCCCTGCCCTGGTTGGTTTCATTGCCTTTGCAGGGCAGGGCTCCCGGCGGCTCTTATTCCGATTCAGGCGTCCCCTTTCAATCTTTATGATGAAGAACCGTCACACTAAACGCAGGCATCCTTAAATGCAGCGTACCCGCTTTTGCAGTCATCTCCTCTTCTTCATCCGTAAATCCATCCTTATGCGTCAAAAGCACCCTGGTAACCGTCGACTTCTCCAGTCTGCTGAGACCGGCTTTCCACGCCTCAATCAAAACGTCCCGTTCCTCATCCCGGTTATTCACCGCCACAATAATCTGTTCATTATGAGAAAACCTTCCATAACAAATCCCCTGATAATCATTCCACAAAAACTGCAGAGAACCGGTCCGAAGCACACGATACTTCTTATGAATACCGATTGCCAGCTTATGAAACTCAATCAGGCTCTGATCCTCATGCCCCCATGGGTAAGTTCTCCGGTTATCCGGATCCGTAAATCCGCACACACCGGCCTCATCTCCATAATAAACAGTAGGTGCCCCCGGCCAGGTCATCTGCATGGCAACCGCTTCTCTCATCACTGCCACATTGATTCCCTGGGAAGCAGCCTCCGCTCCGGCATAAGAAACCCTTCCTACCTTCTGGTTCGTCCTTGTAAGGAACCGGGAATGGTCATGATTGGAAAGCTCATTCATGGCAGTCTCCAATGCAGACATATGCAGAGCACGCATATGGTTCTTCATAGCACCGATAAAAGCATCGCTGTTCCCGTACAGATCTGCCCTGTACTCGTCACTGTGCTTCTCCATACCTGTCAGAAACCAGGTGATCGGTTCCATGAATGCATCATAGTTCATAACCGTATCCCACTCGTCTCCCTGAAGCCATCCCTCAGGATTACCGTAATGCTCTGCAAGAATTATGGCATCGGGATTCGCTTCCTTCACAGCATTGCGGAAATCTTTCCAGAACTGATGATTAAATTCATTGCTGTGTCCCAAATCTGCCGCCACATCCAGCCTCCAGCCATCCACATTGTAAGGTGCAGAAACCCATTTTCGCCCAACCTGAAGTATCTTATCATACAGTTCCCTGGATGCCTCATAATTTAGCTTAGGCAGCGTATCATGAGTCCACCAGCCATCATAAGAAGTATTATACGGCCACTGGCTGTCATCATGAAAACGGAAATAGGAACGGTACGGACTGTCCGCAGAAACAAACGCTCCCGGCTGATAATCCGGCTGTCCCTCATAAATCCGTTCTCTGTCCATCCATTTATTAAAGGAGCCGCAGTGATTAAATACGCCGTCCAGAATGATCTTCATGCCCCTCTTGTGGATTTCCTCCGTAAGTTTGGCAAAAAGTGCATTGCTGGCCTCCAGATTTTCCAGATTTGTCACTCTTTCTATATATTTATAAGCATGGGAATTGTCCCTGTCCCCATTCTGCAGAATTCCATCACAGTCATTGATAATCTTCCCATAATGAGGATCAATATAATCGTAATCCTGGCAGTCATATTTGTGATTGCTCGGAGAAACAAACACCGGATTCAGGTAAATCACCTCAATCCCCAAATCCTGCAGATAATCCAGCTTATCCATAATTCCCTGCAGATCTCCGCCGTAAAATTCCCGGACACCCATCACAGCCGGAGTCTTCTCCCAGTGATCCACTCTCACACTGACATCCCCGATATAAAAGTACTCGCCCGTTTCCACATCATTGGAAGAATCCCCGTTATAAAAACGATCCACATAGATCTGGTACATGACCGCACCCTTGGCCCAGTCCGGAGTATCGTATCCCGGATAAATTTCAAAATCAAAATGCTCCTGAATATCCGTACTTACCCCGTGACAGTTATAGTAACAGGTCACCCATCCATACTTAATTTCAAAATGATAGCGGAATACCTCTGCAGGCATTACGATCTTCGCAGCATAATAATCAAAACCATTCATGGTTTTGTAAATTTTCATTTTCTGCTTTTTATCTCCATAAACAAGATACACTGCATCTACGTTATTTTTCTGAGTCCGAAAACGGATAATAACAACTTCTCCTGTCCTCGGTTCCGCAGGGCTTCTGTAATATTCCGTCCCGTCACTGAACAACGCATCCTTATTCAATACCGGACGCATATTCAAAATATACTGCATTCTCTTGATATTATCTACGTTTTCCCAGTCCATATTTAGTCCCCTTTAAAGATATATACTTATTTTATCTTATTTTAGAAAAAGTTACAACAAAATGTTCAAATATTACACCCGGTCATCTTTTCGTATAAAGTAAAAAAGACAGCGGGATAAGCTGTCTTTTTTGGAGAAGGTATTTCTTCTTATGGGGTGTAGCAAAAACTATATAATGTATTGGGGGGTTTTTACGATATATATAATAGCATGCAGCAATGAAAAAGTGTGCACAAACTTAACAAAATTTGGCACACTTTTTTATGCATTTTATATACTTGTTTCCGCACCAGTTGTTTTTTCTGTTGTAAAAAGTGCTTCAAACTCGTCTCTATGCACTTTTTCCTTCTCTAACAGAAGCTGGGCGCATTTATGAAGAACATCCTCATGCTCCAGAATGATTTTCCGTGCCTGCTCATGGCATTCTTCAATGATATTATGAATTTCCCGGTCAATGGTCTTCGCCACATCCTCACTGTAGCTTCTGGTATGAGCCAGATCTCTGCCGATAAATACCGCATCGTCATCATCTCCGTATGCGATCAGTCCGATATTATCAGACATTCCGTACTTCATAACCATTGATCTTGCCGTACTGGTTGCTCGTTTAATATCATTAGAGGCGCCTGTGGTGATATCCTTAAAGATAATCTCCTCTGCCACACGCCCGCCGAGAAGCGTCGTAATATCCTGCAGCATCTTGCCCTTGGTGTTGAACATCTCATCGTTCTCCGGCAGCGGCATCGTATATCCCGCGGCACCCATTCCTGTCGGAATAATGGAAATAGTATATACAGGTTCCATATCCGGAAGCACATGGAATAAAATCGCATGTCCTGCTTCATGATATGCTGTGATCTTCTTTTCTTTTTCGGAGATCACCTTACTCTTCTTCTCCGCACCGATTCCTACTTTGATAAATGCATTCTTAATATCCTGCTGCACGATATAAGCCCGGTTATCCTTAGCCGCATAAATCGCAGCTTCATTCAGCAGGTTCTCCAGATCCGCACCTGTAAAACCGGCTGTTGTCTGGGCGATCTGGTGCAGATCCACATCCTCTCCCAGCGGCTTGCCGGAAGCATGGACGCGTAAGATCTCCTCACGCCCCTTTACATCCGGTCTCCCAACGCCTACCTTACGGTCAAAACGGCCCGGACGCAGGATGGCAGGATCCAGAATGTCCACACGGTTCGTCGCTGCCATGACAATAATGCCCTCATTCACGCCGAAACCGTCCATCTCTACAAGAAGCTGGTTCAGGGTCTGCTCACGTTCATCGTGACCGCCGCCCATACCGGTTCCTCTCTGCCGTGCCACTGCATCAATCTCATCAATAAAAATAATACACGGCGCATGTCTCTTGCCTTCCTCAAACAGGTCGCGGACACGGGATGCGCCCACACCTACAAACATTTCCACAAAATCTGAACCGGAAATGGAGAAAAACGGCACTCCCGCCTCTCCGGCCACGGCCTTTGCAAGCAGTGTCTTACCTGTACCGGGAGGACCCACCAGAAGTACACCCTTCGGAATCCTGGCTCCCACACCCGTGTATTTCTGAGGTGCTTTCAGGAAATCCACCACTTCCTCCAGATCTTCCTTTTCTTCCTGAAGCCCTGCTACATTGCGGAACGTCACTTTTTTCTCATCAGGCAGGGTCATACGCGCACGGCTCTTGCCAAAATTCATCATCTTGGCATTGCCGCCTCCGCCGGACATCTGCCTGTTCATCATCAATACAATGAACAAAGCCAATCCACATGTAAGAAGGATCGGAAGCAGAGTTGTTAAAAACACATTTTCCTGCGGCACATTCTCTACCACAGTCGCTACCCCGTTATCACGAAGAAGCTTCTCTACCTCTGTCACATCCGTCACATAAAGTTTCTGTTTTCCCATGCCCTGAATATCCACGATGACTGCACCTGTGGGAACTTCACGGTTGGGATAGATGTCCGCAGACAATACCTTTCCGTCTGCCACTGCCTGTTCCAGTGCATCCAGCGTATAACCGCTCTGGCTGTTTACCTGATTGTTCAGATAAAGATATCCTGCGATCAGCATAACGATCAGCACTGCATACAGACCAATTCTGCCTGACTGCTTATTCACGAAAATAAATCTCCTTTCTGTCCGTCCGTGGCCGGGAAATGATTTCCGGCCGCTGCTTATTTGTCTTCCAGTTCCACCACTCCGATGAACGGAAGATTTCTGTATTTCTGGGCATAATCCAGACCATATCCCACAACAAACTCATCCGGGATATTGAAACAGCAGTAATCCACTTTTACATCTTTCACCCTGCGCTCCGGCTTGTCCAGGAGCGTACAAAGGTGAATGCTGCTGGGATTACGCCCCTTCAGAACCTCAATAAGATAGCTCAGGGTCCTTCCGGAATCAATAATGTCCTCTACGATCAGTACATCCTTGCCTTCCAGAGGCTGATCCAGGTCTTTGACAATTTTTACAACACCGCTGGATTTGGTATCATCGCCATAACTGGAAACGGACATGAAATCTAATGATACCGGAACCGTGATCCTCTTGGCCAGCTCGCAGGTAAAGAATACCCCGCCTTTCAGAACGCAGATCAGATGAACCTCCCTGCCTGCATAATCTGCGCTGATTTTTTCAGCAATCTGCCTGATCTTTGCATCTACTTCTTCTTCGCTGATCAAAACCCTGATTTTCTCACTCATCCTGATTTCCTCCTTGGTATTTTACTTCCAGTACCCATTTAGTATTTGGGGTAATCTTACATCTTTCACTCATCCGTCCGCCCACCATCCAGAGCACTTCCTCCCCGCATATCAGCAGCGGGATCCTTTCCCGCATTTCGCGGGAAATCTTGTCATCGATCATGCATCTGCTTATCTTCTTACGTCTTCCGTCCCCGCTGATGACCAGATAATCTCCGGGCTTTCTCGTACGGACAGACAGATTCCTATTTATTTTATCATAATCCATCCATTTCGTATACTTTTTTTCGGAAATCTTCTGGCCAAAATAGGGAAATATTTCCGCTGTAAAGCTCCCCAAAGAGCAGTCCAGCTTCCCGGGAACGGAAAGCATCCGCTCTTTCTGTTCCCCTGCGGCTTCCTGTTCTTTCTTTTGCAGCGCTAGGCGAATTCCCCCATAGTCTCTCCCTGCACAGATTCCGTATGGCAATGTGATCCGCCTGCCTGTCTGCTTCCTGTGAAGCTCCAGGATCTGCTGTACATGAACAGCAGAGATGTCCCTGCGCTTTCCTGCCAGGCATTCCAGCGCCTCCATCACCGCATAGCTCTGAAGCACCGGTTCCTTGCCAAAAAACTCATCTGTCAAAAGGAAGCTTCCGTCCGCCTGCCTGAATTCCGCCAGAAGAGCCGCACCGCATCCTGCCAAAAATCCATCTGCCTGTGCGATCATTTCGGAGGCCCACGCCATATGCTCTACCGCTTTGGCATTGACTTCCGTTTCCATCAGGGGCAGAATATGGTGCCGGATCCGGTTTCTTGTATAATCATCTTCCAGATTGCTGCTGTCCGTCACATAGGGAATGTCCTTCTCTTTTAAATAATGGTCAATTTCTCTTCGTTCTAAACATAAAACAGGACGGATTACATTTCCGTTCACTGCTTTGATCCCTGTAAGCCCCCGAAGCCCGGAGCCTCTTGCAAGGTTGTGAAGCATCGTCTCCGCAAGGTCATTTTTATTATGTGCCAAAGCAATCCTCACTCCCACGCTCCCGCTGCGCTCCTGTTCCTCCGCAAAAGCCTGCCTGCGCACGATCCTGCCTGTTTCTTCCAGCCCCAGCTTCCACTCTCCCGCAAGGCCGGGCACATCAAAACGATGCACTCTGCAGGGAATATCAAAATCCCGGCAAAACTTCTCTACAACAGACAGATCCCGGTCTGCTTCCTCTCCACGGATACCGTGGTGTACATGCACCGCCTCCAGAGAAAAGCCAAGTTCCCCGGAGAGTCCCAGAAGCATGCTCAGCATAGCCATGGAGTCTCCGCCGCCGGACACACCTGCAAGTATCCTGTTCCCGGGCAGGATCATTTGATTTTCCTTTATATAGGCCCTGACCTTTTCGTACATAAAAACTCCATCCCGCAGCCTTTTCAAAATATTTTCAAACGTTACTCCTCAAACGCCGAAAGCCGCATTATTTTTTCCACATACCAGCCACAAGAACGGTCATATCATCCCTGGCCCGGTAATCACTGTAACCCAACACTCTTTCCAGAATTCCTCTGCTGATCTCCTTTGGGGTCTGCTCCTGAATATCCATGATGATTTCTTTCATGGTTTCTTCCTCCCGTTCCAGGGGAAGGGCATCCAGCACACCGTCTGTCATCATGATCAGATAATCTCCATGATAAAGTTTACGGGAAGCAGTGTCAAAATCCATCTGCTGCACCAGACCTGCGGCCAGACTTTCGGAAGAAATGGACTCCACCCAATGATCTCTCTTGATGAATGTAGCAGATGCCCCGGCTTTCAGGAAATTACAGATGCCTGTGTACAAATCCACCGCACAGATATCCACCGTGGAAAACATCCCTTCTCTGCCGTTCAGAACAAGGGCGGAATTTACCATCCGTGCCGCTGTCTCCTGGGAAAAACCGGACTCCAGGAACTGCTCCAAAAGCTCCACAACAACCTCGCTCTCCCTGCAGGCTTCCATTCCGGAACCCATTCCGTCCGAAAGGCACATGACAAATTTCCCCTCATCTTCCCGATGAAAAATATAATTATCCCCGGAAACCTTTTCTTCCTCCCTGGTAAGCCTGGCTGCCCCATAAAGGACCTGGTAACTTACATCTTCCACAAAGTGCACTGTGTGAAACTCTCCGTTGACAATGCATCGGCTCCCCTGGGCAGGTGTCATGGCACAGCCGCAGATTTCCGACAGGATCTGCGCAATCTCATTCATGGAAATACACTGTCCGCTTCGTGCACGCATGGTCAGAAAAATCTGCCGCCTGCCTTCCACCTTGTCCATGACCCAGGCCTCTTTTAAGATCACATGGCGCTTCTTCAGACTCTTTTGCAGCTCGTCCCGAAACTGGGGCTGCGCCTGCGAAATATCATACAGATCCTCTGCCACCATCTCCATAATCTTGGAAATCTCCGTAAGCTGCTGTGCGACGGCAAGGCGGCTCTCAATCATCCGGTTGTCCCAGATCAGGTTCTGTTTCTCCCTTCGGAAGCACTCATTCACATGCTCCAGATACTGTCCGGCACGCCCGCAGACACTCATCCAGTCTATGCGAAGTTGACGGACGGTTTCTTCATTCCCTTCCTCCAGGGCACGGACCACCGCTTCCCCGCCCTGCCGCATAGCTGCTGCGTGTTCTCCCCAGCACAGATCCCGCTGATAACAGTTACTGCACACCTGGTCTCTGGCATCCGAAAGAATCCGTTCCACCTGCCCGCTGCTCAAATAATCCTTCCGATACGGCATTCCGTAAAAAGTATCCGCCAGCTTCTGAAAAGATGCGGCATACCGCTGCACCTTCTCTTTCTGGGGATGACTTTCACACAAAGACAGTACTTCCTCTGCATGCGGCTTCTTCCCTGCCAAAATAGTTTTTGCCATGTCCCGTATAATCAGCAGCACGCTGATAACGAGCATGGCAATCATCCATTCCTGCATATTCTCCCCTCCCCTTAATTTCCTCATCAGGCTGCCCAGCATACCTGAAAGAAGGTCCGGCGGACCTTCTTTTTGTAGTCATTATAAGGGGTATCTTCTGAAATATCTGTCAAACACAGGCGAACAGAACACAAAAGTTTTCGCCAAAATAAGCCTTACTTCGCTTCCTCAAAAACTATTTCGTTATCTTTGACAAGACCCAGTCTGTTTCTGGCAACTTCCTCCACATACTCGTCTGTCTCCATGTATTTCTTCTTCTCTTCAATCTCTTCCGTACGGGCCTTCTCCTCTTCAATGGATTCCGCCAAAGATGCCGCCCTTGCATTATAATAAGCAAGACGGTTCTCAAGGCCTCTGCTCTCCGAGACAGTCACGCCAAGCAGCATCAATGCAACCACTGCAATGGCGGCCATGCCGAGACGGTTATTTTTTATTTTTTTTCCGTTTCCTTTTTCTGACCTTTTCAACCTGCTTGCTCCTCTTTACCCGCAGAACCCGCGCTTTCTTCTTCCGGTCTGCGAAATACGCAAACTTACACGCATAAATTTTACATCTTTTGACGAGAAATAGCAACCTGTTTGTTGAAAATTTTGCAAAAACTACCGGAATCCCCAGGATTGCCGCCGAACCTTTGACAAAAAACGGGCTGATGGTACTGCTGCAGAGAATTGCCCCAAGGATCATTCCCAGAAAAAGGAAGCTCCGCAGGATTCCCTGATTAGCACGGTACACACCTGCAAAAACAGCAAGAGCTGACGCCAGCCAGAAAAAAAGATCCTCGCATGCCACTGCTGCCGGATGATGAGGCAGAGCCTTCCGCAGCGCGCGAAGAAGATCATAGCCCAGAACCAGAAGCGCACCAATACCAACAGACTGAACAAAGAGCAGTATCTCAAAATGCATATAGCTGCTCATAATTTAGCGAAACATCCGTTTCAACAAAGATTCCCCGCTTTTCTCCCCGCCCTTTGTCGTATATATCAGGCTGTCGACTTTTCCTTCCAGCTCCAGCTCGCCTTTTTCCAGGTTTAAAGAGGTAATGTGCAAATTTTCCCCTTTGATCAGCATTTTTCCCGCTTCTGTCTGCGCCTGAATCTTTTCTCCGTCAAAATCATCCACATCCAGAACACCTGTAATGGTTCCTCTTGCACGGTTATCCAAAACCAGCCTGTGGGACGCCGTTGTCTTTTTTTCCTCCAAAGCAAACCTCCCGGGAATCTATTCCACTGTTAGTCTATGCGGAAAAAAGGGAATTAGACGTTAAATATAGCGGTACATGCTTTCTACATCTTCTTTTTTGACTGTTTCCTTCACATCAAGGACTTCCACTTTTACATTTCTGCTTCCGAACTGAATCTCAATGGTGTCACCCGCCTTCACCTGGGCGGATGCCTTGGCCGGTCTGTCATTGATGAGCACGCGGCCTGCGTCGCAGGCTTCATTTGCTACCGTCCGCCTCTTGATCAGCCTGGAAACCTTCAGATATTTATCAAGTCGCATTTGATTCCTCCTGTATCTTTCTATTTTGGCCCATAAACGCAACGAAGGGGGAACTTACTGTTCCCCCTGGTCATGCTTATTATTACTGCTCATTAACCATATCTTTTAAAGCTTTGCCTGCTTTAAATTTCGGAGCTCTGGAAGCTTTGATTTCCATTGTCTCACCTGTCTGAGGATTTCTTCCTTCTCTTGCAGCTCTCTCGGATACTTCGAAGGTACCAAAGCCAACTAACTGAATTTTTCCGCCTTTTTTCAGTTCATCAGAAACAACATCAATGAAAGATTTTAATACTGCTTCTACATCTTTCTTCGCTAAGTTTGTCTCTTTCGCCATTGCTGCTACTAATTCTGTTTTATTCATGGTGTTTCCTCCTCTGGATAATCTCTTTCTTAATTCTTGCTATGAAACCGCACTCCGCCCGGCGTGGCGACAGCGCTCTGTTTACTATATATATACCTTTTATTTCAACTTGTCAAGGTTTTTCGAAGATTTAAGAAAATATGAACATTCCTCCCCGGGATTTCCGCGAAGCGCTTTTTCACGCTGCTTCAGCTCTTCCCAGGACAGTTCTGCCGCTTCCTTATCCTCGGGAGAAAAAATCTTCGGATGGCGGTATTTCATTTTAGCGGAAATGCCGGAGATGACATCATCCAGAGTAAACAGCCCCTCTTCCTCTGCAATGATGCTGTGAAGCACTACCTGCATCAGAAGGTCTCCCAGCTCCTCGCACAGATTGTCACCGCTGCCCTCTCCGGTCAGAATGTCAATTCCCTCAAGGACTTCCTCTGTCTCATTCTTCAGACAGGTCTTCAGGCTCTCATGTGTCTGAACACTGTCCCAGGGACACTTTTTCCGCAGTTCCCCGACCACTTCCACAAACTCTGTAAAAGTATCCTTATTAAATTCTGTCATCGCTTATACCCCATAATAACCATATCAAAAACGTTCTTCAGTCCTGCCCTGCAAGTATCATCGATTGCCTGTCCGAACACTTCAACAAGGCCTGCCTCTTGTTCATTATACTATAGTTCTGCCGAAAAAAAAACTGCCTTTTAAAATGGATACTTCGCAAAACACTCTTCCGTAAACCTTTCCCATTGTGCCTTCTGTTTGATCAGAAGCTTTAATTTTTCCATATTTTTCTCGGAGATCCAGGCTTTATTATGAGAATAGTAGTAATTGGCAAGCTTCCAGTATTTTTCCGGATAGGTAAAGCGGATGCGCAGGTTCTGCCACTCCCCCGGCGTGATCTTTCTCTCCCGGTGGTAAGACCGCAGCATTTCCCTGGCAAGAGAGACATCCCATCCATATTTCTCCAACATCTTGCGCATAAACCGGTACAGATCTGCCATCTGCACATCAAATCCCCAGTGATTGAAGTTTGTCACCGCCGCACCGTTTTTCAGGATCAGCACATTATGCTGATTATATTCTCCATGGCAGATAAGCCCCTGCTCCATGGATTCCCTGCGAAGTTCTTCATAACCGGAATCATTAAGCATGGAAAGAGCCTCCTCACCTTTTACCAAAAAGCCCTCCACACTGGCAAGGTAGTCTTTTTCAAAAGCGCAGGACGGGCCTTTTTTGCGGATAAACTTACGGATCTTCCGGATTTCCTGATTATGCCGGAGATATTCCTCGTCAAGAGATTTTTCCATATATTCTTCTGCCAGAGGAAGCTTCATGGCTTTATGTAACTCTGCCAGGGTACGCAGGCTTTCTCCGATGTCTGCCCTGGATTTCGTATCACACTCCCTGCCTTCATACCAGTGAGCAAGCGTATAGGGTATATTGTCTTTGTCACGGCTGACCAGCTCGCCCTCCTGATTTTCAAGAAAGCTGTCCACTTTCAGGCCGTGAGCTTCCAGGGCAAGCAGCAGCTCCTGCTGCTTTTTCAGTTTCTTTTCGGAGCCGCGGAACTCTCTTAGGATCAAAAGCCCCTGTTCTGTTCTGCAAAGAAGTGCGCCTCTTGTACGGGCAGTGGATTTTGGTGTCAACTGATATTGTTCCAAAGTGCTGAGTCCGTAATCATACAATAGAAAAGTCCCCCTCTTGGTTTTTGTACCTTCTATCTTATGAGAGGGGGACAGGGGATATGCGAAAGGAAATTGCGGAAATTATTTTGTATATTCTGACAATTTCTCCAGCAATATTTCCTTTTTATTATATTGTGGATTTTCCAAAACCAGCTCTAAAAAATACTGAAGGATTTCTCCGATTTCTTTTCCGGGGGCAATCCCTGCGGCTATCAGATCTCTGCCTGTCACTGCAAGGGTTTTTAAAGAGACACACTGCTGCTCTGCCCGGATTTTCTCCCAGCATGCACGGACACCTTTCAGCCGCTCCATTTTTTCTTTTCTGCGGTATCTGCTCTGGGCCAGCATATCTGCCTCCTGGACTTCCAGATAAAGCGGAAAGAGGTCTTCTCCGATTTTATTCACTGCCCTTCTGACTGCTTTCATTTCCGGAAGCGGACGGTAATCGTGCCATTTGACCAGACGGCAGACCTTCCCGGTCGTATCATTGTCAAACTTCAGGCGTCGGAGAATGGCATGTGCCATCTTTTCACTCTCAGGGCCATGCATCTTAAAGTGATCACGGCCGTTTTCGTCTGTGAACTTTACCACAGGCTTCCCGATATCATGAAGAAGCATTGTCAGGCGCAGAACCTTGTCCGGCCGTATATTTACCAGGCTTTTCAGGATATGCTCCCCCACGGTGTAGCAGTGATGGGGCGTATTCTGCTCTGTCACCATACAGGCATCCCACTCCGGCAGAAACTCCTTCGTGATCCCCGCCTCATACGCTGTACGCAGATAATCCGGATGCGGAGAAACAAGAAGCTTCAAAAGCTCCACCTGAATCCGCTCTGCGCTGACATGCTTCAGATTTGGGGCAAGAATCCCAAGTGCCTTTCTGGTCTTTTCCTCAATCTCAAAACCAAGCTGCGCGGAAAAGCGTACTGCCCGCATGATCCGAAGGGCATCCTCCGTAAAACGCTCCAGAGGATCCCCCACACAGCGGATGATACCGTTTTCCAGGTCTTCCATCCCATGATAAAAATCCACCAGTCCTTTGGATGGATTGTATGCCATCGCATTGATGGTGAAATCCCTCCTCTTCAGGTCTTCTTCCAGACTGGCGGTAAAAGCCACTTCTCTGGGGTGGCGGCCATCTTCATATTCCCCGTCCACCCGGTACGTAGTCACTTCAAAGCCTTCTTTTTCGATCAGGACTGTTACGGTTCCATGGGCAAGTCCGGTATCCACAGTTCTTCGAAACAACGCTTTCACCTGCTCAGGCCTGGCAGACGTGGTAATATCCCAGTCATCCGGCACCCGCCCCAGCATGGAATCCCGCACGCATCCGCCAACTGCATATGCCTCAAATCCATGTTCTTCCAGAACATGCAGAATTATCTCTACCTTCCGGGGAATCTCCAATCTCATCACGTCACCATTCCTCTGCTATCCTATCCGCGTCTGCCCGTATTGCTGTTTCACTTTTCTAATTACTCTTTTTCAATCTTCCGTTCTTTTAATATGCTCTGCCCCAGTAAACCATCTTTTTCGCCGGTTTACCGCAGCATACGCACTTGTCGCTCAGTTCTTCCTGCTCGAACGGGATACATCTGGAGGTTGCCTGTACATCCTCTTTGATCTTGTCCTCGCACTCCTGGCAGCCGCACCACATGGCTTTTACAAAGCCGGGTTTTGTGTTGATGGTTTCTTTAAATTCTTCATAATCCGTTGCTGTATAAGTGTGTGCATCACGGTGAGCACGGGCACGCTCCAGCATATCTGCCTGCATAGTATCCAGAACCTCCTGAACCTTTGCTGCCAGATCTTCGAATTTTACGGTGTATTTCTCTCTGGTATCGCGGCGGCAGATGACAGCCTGGCCGTTTTCGATGTCCTTCGGGCCGCATTCGATACGAACCGGAATACCGCGCATTTCCTGCTCTGCAAATTTGAATCCCGGGCTCTTATCTGTGTCATCCACTTTGACGCGGACACCTGCTGCCTTCAATGCTGCATACAGCTCGTCTGCTTTTTCAAGAACACCTTCCTTGCGCTGCTGGATCGGAATGATCACTGCCTGCACAGGCGCGATTCTCGGAGGCAGTACCAAGCCGCTGTTGTCACCGTGCACCATGATGATGGCACCGATCATACGGGTGGTCATACCCCAGGAGGTCTGATGTACGTACTGCAGCTTGTTTTCTTTGTCTGTATACTGGATGCCGAAAGCCTTTGCAAATCCGTCGCCGAAGTTGTGGCTGGTACCGGACTGGAGGGCTTTGCCGTCATGCATCAGGGATTCAATGGTATAAGTAGCTTCTGCTCCTGCAAATTTCTCTTTATCGGTCTTTCTTCCTTTGACAACCGGAATGGCAAGTACCTGCTCACAGAAATCCGCATACACGTTCAGCATCTGAATGGTTCTCTCTTCTGCTTCTTCTGCGGTTGCATGTGCAGTATGGCCTTCCTGCCACAGGAATTCACGGGAACGCAGGAAAGGACGGGTTGTCTTCTCCCAGCGCACAACAGAACACCACTGGTTGTAAACCTTCGGCAGGTCTCTGTGGGAATGGATTTCTTTCTGATAGAAATCACAGAACAGAGTCTCGGAAGTCGGACGTACGCAGAGACGCTCCTGCAGCGGATCCAGGCCGCCGTGTGTTACCCATGCAACTTCCGGTGCAAAGCCTTCTACATGATCCTTTTCTCTCTGCAGCAGAGATTCCGGAATGAACAGAGGCATATATACATTTTCTACGCCTGTTTCTTTAAATCTGCGGTCCAGTTCGTTCTGGATATTTTCCCAGATTGCATAGCCTGCAGGTTTGATCACCATGCAGCCTTTGACGCTGGTATAGTCGCAGAGCTCTGCTTTTTTTACCACGTCGGTATACCACTGGGCGAAATCTTCCTCCATGGAAGTGATGGCTTCTACTAATTTCTTTTCTTTTGCCATGGTTTTGTTCTCTCCTTTTATGTGATTCACTGATTGGTTGTGGGATTTAAAGGCTCACTTTTTATAATACCCGTCCGGGCAGAGATACTTTTTCTCATAAAAAAAGAAGCCTCTCAATCCCTCACAAGGGACCGAACTGCTTCGGCGGTACCACCCTAATTAGCATTACAAAAAACCTCTTGTGTAAAGATATCTCCTGTTCTGCTCTCTCGATTTCCGTTAACGCAGGAATGACGCCGTACTTCAGTTGCACGGGGCTCCGAGGCCGGTTCCATGATTCACGCACAGAATCCTCACACCAAACAGATTCCTCTCTGAGATTGCTCCTCATGTACTATTCTCTTCATCGCCGTAATGACTTATTTCATTAAGGATTATTCTATGCGAAATCTTTGGAGGTGTCAAGTCCCTTTCTCTTTCCTTAGAAATAAAAAGCCGGGGGAAAATGCTGCTTACATCTTCCCCCAAATATTTTACAAGATTGTTCTGAACACCCTGGTCAGAATAGCTCCTGCTTTATTTTTCTAAGACAGGTGCCAGTGCCTTTGCCAGTTTCTCTTTTTCTGCCTGAGCTTCTTCCAGATTCTTGCCGAGAGTTGTGTAATAAAGCTTGATCTTCGGCTCGGTTCCGGACGGACGAACGATCACGGTCTGATTGTTTTCCAGCTTGTAGGTCAGCACGTTTGCTGCAGGAAGACCGGTTTCTTCAGGTTTCTTGTAATCGGTAACCTTCACAACCTTGTATCCGGCAATCTCTGTCAGCGGATTTTCACGCAGTTCCTGCATGATTCCGGCCATCGTATCCATTCCGCTCAGTCCCGGGAATTCAAAGCTGTCCACCTTGTTCAGGTAACGTCCGTACTGTGCGTAAATCTCTTCCATTCTCTGCTTCAGGGAGCTTCCCTGGCTTCTGTAGTAAGCAGCCATCTCACAGATCAGCATAGACCCGATGACCGCATCCTTGTCACGAACATAAGGACCTGCCAGATATCCGTAGCTCTCTTCGAAACCAAAGATGAAACGATCTACCTCACCGGCTTCTTCCAACTGGGCAATCTGGTCACCGATCCACTTAAAGCCGGTAAGTACATTTCTTAATTCTACTCCGTAATGCTCTGCAACAGCATCTGCAAGAGGAGTGGAAACAATCGATTTTACTGCTACCGGATTCTTCGGCATAGTGCCTTTTTCAATGCGTCCTGCACAGATATAATCAAGAAGGAGAACGCCAACCTCATTTCCGCTTACCAGCTCATAGGAGCCGTCCGGGCATTTCATGGCAATACCTACACGGTCTGCATCCGGGTCCGTAGCCAGCATCAGGTCTGCGCCTGTTTCTTTTGCAAGATTCAGTCCCTGCTCAAGAGCAGCAAAAATCTCCGGATTCGGGTAGCTGCAGGTGGTAAAATATCCGTTCGGATATTCCTGATCAGGAACTATGGTAATGTCTGTAATTCCGATGTCCTTCAGGATCTGTGTTACCGGAACAAGACCGGAGCCGTTCAGCGGGCTGTAAACCAGCTTCAGTCCTGCTGTGCTGCAGAGACCCGGACGAACCTGACGGGATTCGATCGCATCATAGAGAGCTCTCTTGCAGTCATCTCCTACAAAACGGATCAGCCCTTCCTCAACGCCTGCTGCAAAGGACATGTATTTCGCACCTGTAAGGATATCGGTCTTCTGGATCTCCTCATATACGATTCCTGCCGCATCGTCTGTCATCTGGCAGCCATCCGGACCATATGCCTTATAACCATTATATTTCGCCGGATTATGAGAAGCTGTCACCATAATACCTGCGTTACAGTTGTAATAACGTGTTGCAAAGGAAAGTGCAGGTACAGGCATCAGGGTGTCATAGATCCTTACCTTGATCCCATTAGCTGCGAGCACACCTGCGGCAGTCTTCGCAAATACATCGCTCTTAATACGGCTGTCATAGCTGATGGCTACTGTCTGGTTGCCGCCCTGTGTCTTCACCCAGTTTGCAAGACCCTGTGTAGCCTGACGTACCACATAAATATTCATACGGTTGGTACCTGCTCCAAGGACACCGCGAAGTCCTGCGGTACCAAATTTCAGAGCTACCGCAAAACGATCTTTAATCTCCTCATCGTTATCTTCGATCCTGGCTAATTCCGGTTTCAGATCTGCATCCTCAAGGTCTGCTGCCATCCAGCGCTTATACTCTTCCCTATACATTAGTTTCACCACTCCTATATTTATTTTCTGTTATTTTGTGTACTACACAACAGTTATTATTAATATACTACAAATTTCCTCAAACAGCAACGTTTTTATCATATCCGGGCTTTATGCTTTCTGCATCTGAAACCCGGAACTTCCCTGATTCCTTTAAACGGAAAAGGATATCTCCCTTCCCGTCCGGTTATATTTATAATATCGTACCCCTGCCGCATCCAGCATACGCTTGGAAGCGATCACGGACGGCGTATCCGCATATTTATCGCAGTCATACACAATGGTTTTAATACCGGACTGGATGATGGCTTTGGCACATTCGTTGCAGGGAAAAAGAGAGACATATAATTTTGCCCCTTCCAGACTGCCGCCGCGATAATTTAAAATCGCATTCAGCTCACTGTGCGTCACATATAAATACTTGGTATCCAGGGCATCCCCTTCTCTTGCCCAGGGAAATTCATCATCTGAACATCCGATAGGAAAGCCATTATATCCCATGGACAAAATCTTATTATCCTGACTTACAATGCACGCGCCTACCTGGGAGCTTGGATCCTTGGACCGCATTCCGGACAGGATTGCAACTCCCATAAAGTATTCGTCCCAGGAGATATGATCCGTTCTTTTATAATTCTTCTCCATTAAAAATCCTCTTCTTATTCTGCTTCCATCTGCGCAATTCTGTTCATATGACGTTCCGCACCGGAAAATGGCGTATTTAAGAATGTATCCACGATTTTCAGTGCAAGTCCCGGGCCTACCACTCGTCCCCCAAGAGCAAGTACATTGGCATCATTATGAAGACGTGTCGCTTCCGCACAGAAGCAATCCGTACAAAGGGCCGCGCGGATTCCCTTAAATTTATTTGCTGTAATGGAAATGCCGATACCGGTACCGCAGATCAGGATTCCTTTCTCGCATTCACCGCTCTGAATCGCCTTTGCCACTTTTTTCGCATAGACCGGATAGTCTACTGCCTCTGTACTGTCACAGCCGAAATCCTTATATTCGATTCCCTTCTCCTCCAGGTATTTCTTAATCTCCTGCTTTAATTCGTAACCGCCATGGTCACACCCCAATGCTAACATACCTTTTCCTCCTTAAACTCACACTATATTATCCATAGATTCCAAAAACATCCTGTTCAGGAAGCCTCTGGTTCTAAGATACCACGACTCTGCCCCGGAATTCCAGGACATCTGTCAGGAAACAGAGATTATTTTATGCCCTGCTGCCTTCAAAAGCCGGTTCATAACCGCCTGACCGATCCGCGGCGTATAAAACGCCTCCGAATAAATTGCGCTTACCTGGCAGTGGTCAAAATCCCGGAGCACCTCAAAAAGATGCTGCCCGATCGTGTCCTCGTCTTCCCTGCTTCCGATACTCTTCACGATTCCCAAAGGATATTTCCCTGCGGTTTCGTCTGTGGCGATAATTCCCACCTTTTTCCCCAATGCTGCCGCTTCTGCTGCAAAACGGTTGATCTGCTCTACCACAGCCTCCTCATGCCCTTCCACGATCGTAAGATCTGCCTGAGGTGCATAATGCCTGTATTTCATCCCGGGAGCCTTGGGGCGTACACTGCTGTCCGTAATCAGAAGCCCTCTGTCCATCCGTACCTCTCCCAGCGTCTCCTTAAGCATTTCCAGAGATATGTAACCCGGCCTTAACACCACCGGAACATCTTCCGTAAAATCCACGATCGTCGATTCCAGCCCGATTCCCACCGGGCCTCCGTCAATGATCATATCAATGGCATCTCCCAGATCCTCGATCACATGTTCCGCCCTGGTAGGACTTGGCCTCCCGGAAGTATTGGCGCTCGGGGCAGCCACAAATCCGCCTGCCGCCCGGATCACTTCCTGCGCAACACGGTCACTCGGGAATCTCACGGCCACACTGTCCAGCCCTCCCGTCGTCTCCTTCGGTACGATATCTGCCTTCGGCAGGATCATCGTCAACGGCCCCGGCCAGAATTTCTCTGCCAAAATCCGTGCTTTCTCCGGAATCTCCGTTACAATCTCCGAAAGCTTCTCCATTTCTGCAATATGCACGATGAGAGGATTATCGGAAGGCCGTCCCTTGGCTGCATATATTTTAATAGAAGCTTTAGGATCCAGTGCATTCCCGCCAAGTCCGTAGACCGTCTCTGTCGGTATCGCGACCAGTCCCCCCTCTTTTAAAATCCTGCCGGCTTTTTCCACTGCTTCCATATTTATCTGCTCAGCCGACATTCTCACAACCTCTGCCCTCATTTCTTCTGCGCATCCTTTCTCTCAGCTTGCTTCTGCCTGCTTTTCTTTTTTTATTCTATCACAAAAATCTTATAAATGGAAGCTTCTGTCAAAGAGTAGCGAATTTTCCTTGCTCTGTTTTATTCTTTTATTTTTAAATTTACTATGGACTTCTGCACATTGATGTGCTATATTACTAAAAGAGCGCAAAGGTGCGTAGATAAAGACTCTTTGCGCTCTTTTTTATTTTTTCAAAACTAAATAAGGAGGAAGTTATAATGAAAAAAACAAAAGCAACAGTATCTCTTCTGACTGCTTCCGCTCTTGTTCTTGGACTTGTCGGCTTCAATACAACCGTATATGCAGAAACCGGTACATCTGACCTGAACATCATGCTGGAAACTCCGGTAGAGTCCCTTGACCCGCAGCAGGCAACAGACGGAACTTCATTCGAAGTAATCGCTGACTACACAGATGGTCTGATGCAGATGGATGCAGACGGACAGGCAGTTCCGGCAATTGCAGAAAGCTATGATCTATCCGAGGATGGTCTTACCTACACCTTCCATTTACGTGATGCAAGCTGGAGCAACGGTGATCCTGTTACAGCAGCAGATTTCGTATTTGCATGGCAGAGAGCCGTTGACCCGGATGTTGCTTCCGAATATGCTTACATGTTAAGTGATATCGGACAGGTAGTCAATGCAGCTGAAATCATCGCAGGTGAGAAAGACAAGAGCGAGCTTGGCGTTACGGCAGTAGATGACAAGACTCTGGAAGTAAAACTGAACGTTCCTGTCAGCTACTTCCTGTCCCTGATGTATTTCCCGACCTTCTACCCGGTAAACCAGGCATTCTTTGAATCCGTAGGCGACACCTTCGGAACCAGCCCGGACACCGTATTATCCAACGGCGCTTTCATCATGGATACCTACGAGCCGGCTGCAACCGCTTTCCATCTTACCAAGAACGACGAATACTGGGATACAGAAAGAGTACAGCTTCCGGGACTGAATTATCAGGTAATCCAGGATTCCCAGCAGGCTCTTATGAGCTATCAGACCGGCGCTCTGGACACCACTCTCGTAAACGGCGAGCAGGTTGACCAGGTAAAAGAAGATCCGGAATTCCAGACCATCGGTGCAGGCTATCTGTGGTATGTCAGCCCGAACATGGATGCCGTACCGGAGCTTGCTAACCAGAACATCCGTCTTGCCATGACTCATGCGATCAACCGTGAAGCCATCACAGGCGACGTACTGAAGGACGGCTCTCTTCCGACTTACACAGCAGTTCCGATGCAGTTTGCTGCAGGTCCTGACGGATCCGACTACTCTGCTGATCAGGAAAGATATGCTGACGTCTGCGCATATGATGCAGACAAAGCTGCTGAGCTTTGGGCAGCAGGCCTTGAAGAACTTGGCATTTCCGAACTGGAACTGGATATGGTCGTAGATGCTGACGATGCACCTCAGAAGGTTGCACAGGTTCTGAAAGAACAGTGGGAAACCACTCTTCCGGGACTGACCGTAAACCTTACCATCGAGCCTAAGAAACAGCGTGTAGAAGATATGCAGGAAGGCAACTTCCAGCTTGGACTTACCCGCTGGGGACCGGACTACGCTGACCCGATGACCTACCTCGGCATGTGGGTAACAGGAAACTCCAACAACTATGGTCTGTGGAGCAATTCTGATTTCGATGCGATCATCGATGAGTGCACCACCGGTGACCTCTGCACAGATGCAGAAGGACGCTGGGCAAGACTGTATGATGCAGAAAAACTGGTTATGGATGAAGCAGTAATCTTCCCGCTTTATACCCAGGCAAATGCAGAAATGCTTTCTTCTAAGGTTACAGGAATTGAATTCCATCCGGTTGCTCTGAACCGTGTTTACAAAAACGCTGCAAAAACAGAATAAATCATCTGCTGCAGCGCTTCCGTTTCGAATGACTTACATAGGCCTGACTGAATGATCACGATAACGGATTCCTATTTGGCCGCACTAAGGGGAACTTTAGTGCGGCCTTTCAAAGTGAGGAGGCTAAATGTGAAAAAATATACCATCAAACGACTGCTGACTTCTCTTTTTACTCTCCTGGCTATCCTGCTTGTCTTATTTATCCTGATGCAGTTAATGCCGGGTTCCCCCTTTAATGATGAAAAACTGAACGAAACCCAGAAGGCCGCACTTTATGCAAAATATGGTCTGGATGACCCGATCATCGTACAATTTTTCCGTTATGTGGGGAATATGCTCCATGGAGATTTGGGTGTCAGCTACAAAATTTCCAAGAATACCCCTATTGCCCAGATGCTGGAAACAAGACTTCCTATATCCATTTTTATCGGCGGCTTTGCCGTACTCATCGGTGCCATCCTTGGCCTGATCCTTGGACTCATCGCAGCCTTAAAGCATGATACCATCTGGGATTCTCTTGCTACCGTAATCTCTGTTATCGGTGTGTCGGTTCCTTCGTATGTATTTGCGCTGGCGCTGAGCTACACCCTTGGTTTTAAATTGAAATGGTTTCCTATGCTGTACACGGTTCAGCAGTCCATGGGTTCCAGTGTACTGCCAAGCATTTCTCTTTCCATGTTTACCATGGCATCCATTGCACGTTTCACCAGAAGCGAAATGCTTGAGGTTCTTGGCAGTGATTACATGCTCCTTGCAGAGAGCAAAGGCATTTCCGGCCCGGCCCTGATCTTCCGCCATGCCCTTCGAAATGCCCTGATTCCCATTATCACCGTTCTTGCGCCACTGATCGTAGACCTGATGACAGGTTCCCTGGTTGTAGAAAAAATCTTCGCCATTCCCGGCGTAGGCAGCCTTCTTGTAAACGCGATCCAGTCCAACGACTATAATGTGGTTATCTCTTTGAGCTTCATTTATTCTGCAATGTACATCGGAATCATGCTGGTGGTAGATATCCTTTATGGAATCATTGACCCGAGAATCCGTCTGGCTAAGAAAGGAGACTAAAGCGCATGAAAACTTCAACAACTGTCGGCACGGCATCCGCTTATGTCCCTGTTGATGCCGATTTCAAACTGAAAAATAATGCCGGAGAAATTGCCATTGACACCAACTTTTCCTCACAGAGCTTCTGGAAGGATGTTTTTATCCGTTATTTCCGCAAAACAAGCGCTGTAGTCGGACTTGTTCTGATTATCCTTATCAGCATTATGGCAGTCATAGGCCCCGGTATGAATGAATATACCTACTCCGGTCAGGAACTCAGCCAGAAGAACTTTGCCCCAAGGGTAAAATTCCTGGAAAAATTCGGAATCTTTGACGGTTCCGAGTCCTTAAGCACCACGACCGGTTCCATGAAAATCAACTACTATGAAGACAAAGGCCTCGACGACCTCTATTACTGGTTCGGAAGTGACAATTTCGGCCGGGACATCTGGACACGTACCTGGTCCGGCGCCAGAGTTTCCCTGATCATCGCCGTAGCGGCAGCCATTATCGATATGCTCATCGGTATGAGCTACGGACTGATCTCCGGTTACTTCGGGGGCAAGGTGGATATGGTAATGCAGCGGTTCCTGGAAATCGCCAACGGTATTCCAAGACTTGTTATCGTAACACTGCTGCTTCTGGTTCTGCAACCGGGTATGCTGACCATCATCTTTGCCCTGATGCTCACAGAATGGGTGGGCATGAGCCGGATCGCCCGTGCGGAAATGCTGAAGCTGAAAGAGCAGGAATTTGTCCTTGCCTCCCGTACCCTGGGAGCCGGAAGCTTCTTTATCATCTTTAAGGAAGTCCTTCCCAATATCATCGGCCCCATCATCACACAGGTCATGTTCTCCATTCCGACTGCGATCTTTACGGAGGCATTCTTAAGCTTTGTCGGCCTTGGAATCCCGGTACCCCAATGTTCTTTAGGTTCCCTGATCTCCGAAGGCTTCAACAGCTTTACCACACATCCTTACCAGATCATTCCTCCGATCGTGGTAATGGCACTTTTGATGCTCAGCTTCAACCTGGTAGGCGACGGCCTTCGTGAAGCACTTGACCCGAAAATGAAAGAAATGTGAGGTGATACACCATGTCTGAATCAAAAGAAAAAATTCTGAATATCGAAAACCTGGATATCACCTTCCGCACCACAGCCGGCCCTGTACACGCCATCCGCGGTGTAAACATTGACCTTTACAAAGGCGAAACCGTCGCCATCGTCGGTGAATCCGGTTCCGGCAAATCCGTTACCATGAAAGCTGCCATGGGCATCCTGGCATCCAATGCTTCCATCAACAGCGGAAGCATCGAATTCAGCTACCATCATGCAGACGGCACTCCGGAAACGGTGGATATCCTGAAAAAAGATAAAAAGTGGATCCGCAGGCACATCAACGGCAAACGAATCGCCATGGTCTTTCAGGATCCCATGACTTCCTTAGACCCGACCATGACCATCGGCAAGCAGATCATGGAAGGAATGATCTGGCATTTCAAAACACCTAAAAAAGAAGCCCGCGCCAAAGCCGTAGAGCTTCTGAAAGAGGTCGGCATTGAGGATGCAGAGAAACGTATGAAGAACTATCCCCATCAGCTCTCCGGCGGTATGCGCCAGCGTGTGGTCATCGCCATTGCCCTGGCCTGCAACCCGGATCTGCTTATCTGCGACGAGCCTACTACCGCCCTGGATGTCACCATCCAGGCCAAGATCATCGAGCTGATCAAACGCGTCCAGAAGGAACGAGGCATCTCCGTTATCTACATTACACACGATCTGGGCGTTGTAGCAAAGGTTGCCGATTATGTAAACGTTATGTACGCAGGAAAAATCGTAGAAAAGGGCAATATCAACGAAATCTTCTACGACCCGCGCCATCCGTACACCTGGGGCCTGCTTTCTGCAATGCCTGACCTGGATACGGACGACGAACGTCTCTATACCATCCCGGGTTCCCCGCCGAACCTGCTCCACGAAAAAACAGGTGATGCTTTCTCCCCGCGTAATCGTTATGCACTGGAGATTGACGACAAGGCTGACCCGCCGATGTTCGAAATCACTGAGACCCACTCCGCAGCCACCTGGCTTCTGGATCCAAGGGCTCCGAAGGTAGAAATGCCAATCGAACTGAAAACCCGTATCGAGCGAATGAAGAAGGAGGCGCAGAAACATGGCAGCGAATTATAATGCAGCGCCGATTTTGACAGTAGACGGCCTGAAACAGTATTTTAGAGTCAGCAGCAGCTTTACCGTAAAAGCAGTGGATGATGTCTCTTTTAAGATCTATCCGGGAGAAACCTACGGCCTTGTAGGCGAATCCGGCTCCGGAAAATCCACCATCGGCAGAAGCGTCATCCGTCTCTACGATCCCACAGACGGCAAAATAACATTTAACGGCATGGATATCAGCAAAAAAATCTCCAGGGCAGACAACAAATCCCTGCGTACCCAGATGCAGATGATCTTCCAGGATCCGATGGCATCTTTGAATCCCCGTAAAAAGGTAGAAGATATCCTGGGCGAAGGACTGGACATCCATCACATGTACACCAGCCGTGCAGACCGCAAGCAGAAAATCGAAGCGATCCTGGCAAAAGTCGGACTCGCCCCGGAACACGCCACACGGTATCCGCATCAGTTCTCCGGCGGCCAGAGACAGCGTGTAGGCATTGCAAGAGCTTTGATCATGAATCCGAAGCTGATCATTGCGGATGAATGTATTTCCGCTCTTGACGTTTCCATCCAGGCACAGGTAGTCAATCTGATGAAGGACATCCAGCAGGAAACCGGAACGGCCTATATGTTCATTGCACACGACCTTTCCATGGTAAAATATATTTCTGACAGGATCGGTGTCCTGCACCTGGGACATCTGCTTGAGACAGGTACCACAGAAGAGATTTTTGATAATCCGATACATCCTTATACAAGAAGCCTCCTGTCTGCGATTCCCTCTCCTAATCCGATCGTGGAGAAGACACGGACAGCGGAAACTTACGATTACAAGACTTCCGGTCTGGATTACAGCAAAGGAACGGATCATTTGGTTTCAGGAACACATTATGTGAAATGTACGGATCAAGAATTTGAGAGGTTTATGAACCGATAGAGGATTCTGTATGCTCGATATAATAATAAAGCTCGATATAATACTCTAAATATGAAACCTCTCCCCGCCAGCAGACGAAAATTGGTCTGACGGCGGGGAGAGGTTTTACTTTAAGACCGGCAAAATTTTCAGTGACAAAGCAGTGCTATTAACTATGGCAGAAAGGTCGGGCTGGCTGAGGGATTGTCTCAATCAGACTAATTCGGCCACGCGACATCTAGCTTCTTACATCCAGGAATTGAAGCTGCCCGTGAAGAAGCAGCGTAACAGAATCAGCAGGTACAAAAATACAATCCCCTTTGTACACATTGATATGTTCCCGGCCATTCCCCCCGGCAAAGCTGATCGTTCCGCAGCCATTCACACAGAGCAGCACCCGGAAGCTCATCTCATCCGCCCTGTATTCTACTACCTGGCGCCTTTCCGTATTCACAAGCATCCGGTAAACTTCAAAATACTTGCACCTGCACAACAGTTCACTGGCAACCCCCTGCTTATACTTCAATATCCGGAGCGGCTGTCTCGGTTCCGGCGCAGAACAGAGATTTGCCACATCCAATGCTTTGGCAATATGCAGTTCCCTTTTTTCGCCGTTCTTATCAAGTCTGTCATAATCATACATCCGGTATGTCAAATTAGAATTTTCCTGAATCTCGGCTATCAAAGCACCTGCACCAATCGCATGAATTGTCCCTGCTTCAATAAAAAACAGATCATCCTTTTTTATTTTTACTTTCTGTAAAAGCTTCTCTACTGTGCCCTTTTCAATCGCTTTCTTTATAACTTCTTTTTCCGTAGCATGCCGAAGGCCGTATATGAGTTCTGCCTCTTTTCCTGCATCCAGCACATACCACATTTCCGTTTTTCCCAATTGCCCCTTCTCATTCACTCTTGCATAATCGTCTGTGGGATGCACCTGGACGGATAAATTCTTTTTTGCATCAATAAATTTGATCAAAATCGGCAGCTCCCCATTTTTACATAGTTCATAACTTGCTGTCGGATGCGCTCCGATAAAATCCGGGTGCAGTCTTAGTACGTCCTTCAGGCTCATTCCCTGAAACTCGCCGCTGGCAACAAAACTCGGGCCTTCTGGATGAGTGGAACATTCCCATGTCTCTGCAAGTGGGCTGACTTCAATTTCTTTGGCAAAATCATCGTTTAATCTGCTGCCGCCCCACAGATAATCTTTTGCTGAGGGCCTTAATAAAAATGGTTTATTCACTTATCATGTCCTCAATATTCCAGTTCAAACTTTTGCTTGTCCTGTACGCTGATTTCTTTCCCCAACTGCACTTCAATAAGCTTCAGTTCACTTTCTGCAACAACCGTATGCCTGCATCCGGCACTCATGGTAATCACATCACCTGCTTTGATACTCTGTGTCATACCGTCAACAATCGTCTTACCAGTTCCACTAATCACTACCCAGACTTCATCCCGGTTCTTATGGCTATGGTAGTTCATAGAATGACCGGTATGCAGCGTCACTTTGATCGTCAGGCTCTCGCTTTCAACATCTATCACCTTAAAGCTTCCCCAGCTCTTTTCGGCAAACATGATCTGCTGATCAAGCTCATCAACAAAAGGCTTAATATAGGAGCTCTGCACTTTATCACTCACCAGAATGCCTTCCGGACTGGCAGAAATCACAACATCATGCAGCCCCATGGCAAGGACCGGCACATCCATCTCATTAATAATATGAACTCCCGAGCATTCTCCGTTCATGGTACCTTTGCCGACCACATTTTCCTCCATCGCTTCCGTCAGCGTATTCCATGTACCAAGGTCTTTCCACTCACCTGCAAAACGCATTACCTGGATGTTCTCTTCCTTCTCAACAACTGCATAATCAAAAGAAATCGGACGAAGCGATTCATATTTTGAGAAAAGGTCATCGTAATCTGTAAAGTCAATAAGCTCATGCGCTTTCTTCAGCACATACTTCATCTTATACGCAAACACACCGCCATTCCACAAAGCGCCCTGCCGGATATACTCTTCCGCCACTGCTGCAGTTGGCTTTTCTTTAAAGGTCTTTACTGCTGCTGTTCGTTCCTCACTTTCCGGAATAATATAACCATATTTCTCCGAAGGATACGTAGGCTCCATTCCCATCAGTACCAGATTCGCTTCTCCTTTGTCCGCCTGCCCGGACAGCTCTTTTAATGCCTTAAAATAATCATCATCTACATAAGGATCCACCGGGCAGACAACTACAGACTCCTCAGGGTCAACTCCCTGAATATCAACAAGATAAGCTGTTGCCAGCGCAATCGCGGGAAATGTGTCGCGGCGGCATGGTTCTACAGAGATACCGACTTCTTCCCCCAATTGATTATGTATGGCTGATACCTGCGTCTTACCGGTAGCAATCGTCACGGTCGCATCTGCATCTACAGTTTTTATCTGACGATATACCCGCTGTACCATAGACTCATAGGCACCGTCCTCTGTCTTAAAAATCTTAATAAACTGTTTTGAACGGATATCATTGGAAAGCGGCCAAAGGCGCTTACCGGAACCTCCGGACAGTAACACAATATTCATAACTCATTTCTCCTGTTATCTAAAATGAGCTGCCCCAGAACTTTCCATGCAGCAGCTCATATACATTATTTATCTTTCAGCTCTCATCGGATTATTCAGGAAATCTTCATAGGATAATCTGATCCCCTCTTCCAGCTCTGTCCGGTAAGTCCAGCCAAGCTTCGTGGCTTTGGAAACATCCAGCAGCTTACGGGGAGTTCCGTTTGGCTTGGAAGTATCCCAGCGGATCTCACCCTCATAACCGATCACTTTTGCCACAAGCTCCGTCAGCTCCCTGATCGTCAGCTCCTTTCCGGTGCCTGCATTCACTGTCTCATCACCACTGTAATTGTTCATCAGGAACACACAAAGGTTTGCAAGATCATCTACATATAAGAATTCCCGAAGAGGACTTCCATCCCCCCAGCAGGTAACGTAGGGCAGGTTCTGCTCTTTCGCCTCATGAAAACGGCGGATAAGCGCCGGAAGCACATGGCTGTGTGTCGGATGATAATTATCATTCGGACCATACAAATTTGTTGGCATGACAGAAATATAATCTGTGCCGTATTGTCTGTTCAGAAACTCACAATATTTTAAACCGGAAATCTTAGCCAATGCATATGCCTCATTCGTTTTTTCCAGTTCACTGGTCAGCAGACAGCTCTCTTTCATCGGCTGAGGAGCCATACGGGGATAGATACAGGAAGAACCGAGAAATTCCAGCTTCTTACAGCCATTCTGCCATGCAGAGTGAATCACATTCATCTCCAGAGTCATATTCACCCACATAAAATCCGCCAATGCTTCCTGATTTGCGATAATCCCTCCAACCTTGGCAGCAGCAAGAAAAACATACTCCGGTTTCTCCTCTGCAAAAAACTGTTCTACAGCTTCCTGCCTGCAAAGATCCAGTTCTTTGTGTGTTCTTGTTATGATATTCGTGTATCCCTGACGCTGCAGTTCCCGTACAATGGCGGAGCCAACCATTCCCCTGTGCCCTGCAACGTAGATTTTTGCATTTTTTTCCATCTTAGTCTTGTGCCTTTCCCTTACTCTTGAATGTTTGCCATTGCCTTTTCACGCTTTGCCAGTTCACGGTCGTGCTTTGCCATGATTTCAACCAGTTCCTCATAACTGGTCTTCTGCGGATTCCATCCGAGAACAGTTCTGGCTTTTGTCGGATCTCCCCACAGGTTATCCACATCCGTCGGACGGAACCAGGCGGGATTTACACAAACCAGCATTTTTCCGGTTGCAGCATCATAACCTTTCTCATCAAGGCCTTCTCCCTCCCAGCGAATGGTCATGCCATTTGCTGCAAATGCCTTTTCCGTAAAGTCACGGACAGTATGCTGAACCCCTGTCGCAATCACAAAGTCATCCGGCTTGTCCTGCTGCATGATCATCCACATACACTCAACATAATCCTTAGCATATCCCCAGTCACGCAGAGAATCCATGTTTCCAAGTTCCAGATGATCCTGGATTCCCTCTGCAATCCTGCCTGCAGCAAGGGTAATCTTTCTTGTAACAAAGTTTTCCCCTCGGCGCTCTGATTCATGATTGAACAGAATACCATTCACGGCAAACATGCCATAAGCTTCTCTGTATTCTTTTGTGATCCAGAAGCCATACTGCTTGGCAACCGCATATGGAGAATAAGGATGAAACGGCGTCGTTTCTTTCTGAGGAACTTCCTCAACCTTGCCATACAATTCGGAAGTAGAAGCCTGATAAACCTTTGTCTTCTTAGTAAGCCCAAGGATACGGCACGCCTCCAAAATCCTCAAAACGCCGATTGCATCCACATCCCCGGAATACTCAGGCACATCAAAGGAAACCTGCACATGGCTCTGTGCTGCCAGGTTATAAATTTCATCCGGCTGAACAATACTGATAATACGGATCAGGGAAGAGGAATCCGACAGATCGCCATCATGAAGGGTGATCTGACCGAGGATGTGGTCAATGCGGGCTGTATTGGAAATCGATGCACGCCGGGTAATGCCATGAACCTCATAGCCCTTTTCCAGCAGGAACTCAGCCAGATAAGAACCATCCTGTCCGGTAATGCCGGTAATCAATGCTTTTTTCATAGTGTGTTTCTCACTTTCTCTTATTCTTCAATTTTTCAATATTCCTGTATACCGCAGCTAAATACTGCCCATTGCAGCGTCTGCCAAAAAAGCCTGCCGCTCCCAACTGCGGGCTTAGCATTGAGAATACGATGTTATTGTACCTGTTCACGGCACCCGGCTGAATTCCTCAGATTGGCTTTTCCTTTCACTATATTGGTTTTTGGCTGCTCTATGAATTCAAAACCGATGAATTTAAAACCGGTAAAATTTCCAGTGACAAAGCAGCTATCTATGTGCTATGCTTATCTCAGACCTGTTCAAGGAAGGGAGGAGGAATACAGGATGAAAAAAATAAATCTGCCATATGGCATTGACAATTTTGCAAAGGTGCGGGCCAGTAACTGCTATTACGTTGACAAAACTGGATTCATAAAAGAGCTTTTAGACCGGACATTTGATGTAAACCTGATTACTCGGCCGCGCCGTTTTGGAAAAACGCTTACAATGAGTATGCTTGCGGAATTTTTTGATATCCGGAAGGACAGCAAAAAAATTTTTGAGGGGCTTGAAATAGCAGAGGATAAAGATTTCTGTGCAGCGTGGATGAATCAGTGGCCGGTACTGTTCCTGACTCTTAAGGATGTGAATGGACGAAAATTTGAAGGAGCGTATGACCTTTTACAGTATACGATATCTTCCCTTTGTATTGAACATGCATATCTGGCTGACAGCGGCAAAGTTGACAGCTCTGACAAAGAACGTTTTCTCCGGCTGAAAAGCGAAAACGGAAGGCCATCCGATGTGAAAAGCGCATTAGTTACATTGCTCCGTATGATGAAAATGCATTACGGCAAGGATGTGATCCTGCTTGTCGATGAGTATGATGTTCCGCTTGCAAAAGCCAGTGACAATGGCTATTACGAGGATATGTTGGATGTAATACGCAGCTTGCTTGGCATGACATGGAAGACTAATCCGGCCCTTAAGTTTGCAGTGGTGACAGGGTGTCTCCGTATCGCAAAAGAAAGCATTTTCACAGGTGCAAACAATTTTATTACCAACTCTATATCCAACCAGAAATATCAGGATTATTTTGGTTTTAAAGAAGCGGAAGTAAGCACATTGCTGCAGACTGCGGAATTGCAGGACGCCCTGCCTGAAATGAAAAGATGGTATGATGGATATATTTTCGGCAGGGAAGAAGTTTACTGCCCATGGGATGTAATCAACCATATAGATGCATTGCTGACTGACCGGAAGGCAGCACCTGATAACTATTGGCTGGATACAAGCCATAACAATATCATCAAGCGCTTTATCGAACACCCACACATCAATGTAAACGCCAAGTTTGAGACACTGCTTGCGGGCGGTGTGATCCAGGAACCAATCCGTGAGGATCTGACTTACGATATCGCCCATTCCTCGGAGGACAATCTGTGGAGCATCCTGTACCTGACAGGATATCTCACACAGGTACTGCCGGAAAATCTTCCAAAAGGAATGAAGCTGGAAGACGGCAATATGGCGCTTAAAATTCCAAATGAAGAGGTGAAATCCGTATTTGGCTGCACTGTAAAAAAATGGTTTGAGGATAAGATTGCAGTAAGGGATCGCAGCTGCCTATTCCAGGCATGGTGGAACGGTGATGCGGATGCACTGACGCAGGAGGTTACCAATATTCTCTTTGGTACCATCAGCTACTTTGATTATAAAGAAGATTTTTACCATGCATTTGTCGCTGGATTGTTCTCCGGCGCAGGTTATGATGTGCGGACAAATTCAGAAAACGGGTGCTGCGTGCCAGTGGCACGCGTTAAGCACCGACCGGAGCGGAGCGGAGACCTAGGAAGGGCAGATATTGTTGTAAAAGAACAGGAACGCAGACGTGCAATCGTTATTGAAGCAAAATGGCCCGGCAAAGGAAGCGCCGGTCTTGAAAAAGAATGTGCCGAGGCGCTAAAACAGATTGAAGATAAACAGTATATGAAAAACCTTCTTCTTGAAGGGTATACAACCGTTCTCTGCTATGGCGCAGCATTCCGGGGTAAAACATGCCTCATAAAGCTGGCAGAAAAAAAGAGTATATGAGATAAGTATTTTGCTATCGTATGCTAAGAAAAAAGTATACGTATTTCAAAAGAAGTGCCCCAGATGATCCATTAATCATACAATACTGATCATTGACAGATGTCATCTTTTGGGGCACTTCTCTCAATCAGCATCAAAAGACCTCCGAATAACAATTCTTCTCGCTCCATCTTACTCTGAACTCGCTTGGGCTCATCCCTTCAACTTTCTTAAATGTCCTGCTGAAATACGTAAGCGCACCAAGACCGCAGTCTAATCCAATATTCTCCACACTTTTATCCGTAAACCGCAGCATCTGTTTTGCTCTTGTAATACGTACCTCAAGAAGATAAGCGTTTATCGAAAGGCCATATTGCGCTTTGAATTGTTTTACCAGATAGTATTTGTTTATGTAAAACTTCTCTGCAAGATCATCCAGAAGAATCTTCTTTGTATAATTTTCATCCAGGTACATTTTCACCGGCAACAAATCTCTCCGCTGTTTCTTACTGCCAGACTCCTCCGGATTCCATGATTCGCTCATCAGCAGAGTCAGTAATGCAGACAATTCACCATTTATTTTCATATCCCGGATATAGTCTGAAGAGGAAGCCGTAGCAAAAAGATCGGCATGGAGAGAAAGAAATAATTTGATATCAGAAGGGCGAAAGACTGGTTTACCGCCCCTGGCTTTATATTTATCATAGATTGCCGGAAGCGTCGGACCATTGAAGTGGATCCACTTAAGACACCACAGATCGTCCTGATCAGCCGAGTGGGCATATGGTATTTCACAATTAATAAAGACACAGTCGTCCTGATGGAGCGGATAGCTTATATCATTATACAGCAACGTCCCCGCCCCGGAAACGACAGCAAAAAAGAGATAAGAATCAAGATTGGCCCGTCTCGAAGTATGCGCCCTGTTCGCCCTTAAGCTGCCGGCCTCCTGTAGATAAAGAAGCGAATTACGCGCAAAAGGGGAGGGTGTATAGAGGATCCTGTCGGAGGTAACTATGCTGTTTTGGGAGTTTGTAAAGAAATTTTTCATTTGTATAATCCGCCTTTCTGCGAAAGGCACCAATGCGTCATGAAACTGG
>JAUNGM010000038.1 GCA_030524545.1 Eubacteriales bacterium | reverse complement strand
GATGATCTTGGCAGAGTAGTCATTCCAAAGGAAATCCGCCGGACACTGCGGATTAAAGAAGGGACACCGCTGGAAATTTTTACCGACAGGGAAGGGGAAGTGATCCTGAAAAAATATTCTCCTATCGGTGAGCTGAGTATTTTTGCAAAAGAGTATGCAGAAGCGCTTGCCCAGACTACCGGACTGGTATCCTGCATTACCGACCATGATCAGGTTGTGGCGGCTGCAGGCCTTGGAAGCAAGGAATACAGCGGGAAGGAAATCAGCAAAGAGCTGGAGGAAATGATTACCTCCAGAGAGGGAAAATGTGTGAATGCGAATGAAAAGGGCAAAATACCTGTTACAGAAGACCAGAGAGATGTACCTTATGCACAGACAATTCAGCCGATCATCAGCGCAGGTGATGCTATTGGCTCCGTCATTCTGATGGGAAAGAGTGAGAAGGATATTTTTGGAGATCCGGAGAGAATGCTGGTACAGACAGCAGCAGGCTTTCTGGGAAGACAGATGGAGCAGTAGAAAAACAGAAGAGAATAGCAGCGTATCTGTGAGGGTAACGAACAGTTACGAAGAATCAAAGAATCCCCGCATGCAGTACCATGAAAGAAAAAGTTCTGCAAGGGGGATTTTTTGCTGTAGTTTGTATTCGGCGTTTATATTCAGCAGCCGGTATTTAACATTTCTCTGCAATTTCATAAATCAGCCGTTCGGTATCCTCCCAGCCAAGGCAGGGGTCTGTAATGGACTGGCCGTAAACGTGGTCAGGGCAGATGTCCTGACGGCCTTCTACAAGATAACTTTCGATCATTACCCCTTTTACCAGCTTTTTCAGGTCAGAATTGTAGTTGCGGCTGTGAAGCACTTCGCTGACAATACGTATCTGTTCTTTATATTTTTTGTCAGAATTGGAGTGGTTCGCATCTACTATTACGGCAGGATTTTTAAGATTACGTTTGGCATAAAGCTCCATAAGGCGGGTCAGATCCTCATAATGGTAATTAGGGATTGTCTGGCCGTATTTGTTGACACCGCCGCGGAGAATGGTATGTGCCAGGTCATTTCCCGTAGTTTCCACATCACAGCCCCGGTAAATGAAGTGATGCGGATGCTGTGCTGCAATAACGGAATTGAGCATAACGGATAAGTCGCCGCTGGTGGGATTTTTCATGCCGACAGGGATGTCCATGCCGCTGGCTGTAAGGCGGTGCTGCTGGTTTTCGACAGATCTGGCGCCTACTGCTTCATAAGACAGTACATCATCCAGATAGCTGCGGTTTTCCGGATAAAGCATTTCGTCTGCAGGGGAAAGACCTGTTTCTTTCATAACACGGATGTGCATTTTGCGGATAGCAATGATGCCGGCTAATAAGTCAGGGGCCTTGTCCGGATCCGGCTGATGAAGCATACCCTTGTATCCATCGCCTGTGGTACGGGGCTTATTGGTGTAAACACGGGGGATGATCATTATCTTATCAGATACTTTGTCGGATACCGCTTTCAGCCGATTCACATATTCACAGACGGAATCTTCATTATCTGCGGAACAGGGGCCTACAATAACGACGAATTTGTCGGATCTGCCTGTAAAGATATCGCGGATTTCCCGGTCGCGGCGGGCCTTGATTGCTTTGATTTCCTCGCTGAGCGGGTACTGGGATTTCAGCACCTCCGGCAGAGGCAACTGGTGATTGGTTTTCATTGACATAATAGCTGTGCTCCTTTATCGATACAGTATATATCTGCGGTATTCTTATGATATATACCGTCTGTTTAGTAAGATTAACAAAAGTATAGCACACATTTCAGGTTAAATCCATACCTCCGGCAGCGGAGCCGTTATTTTCCATTTCATGGTACTCCTCCAAAGTGATTCCCGTTAAGGATAAATAAGCTGCCAGAGGCTTTGTTACATAGCGAATATGCCATGGTTCATAGGGAACCTGTGTGATGTGCTCTTTGTTCGCAGGATACCGCAGAATGAAGCCGTAAATAGGTGCATGGTGCAAAAGCCAGATGCCCTCCCTGGTTTCGGCAAATTCCTCCGTTAGCTCCATGCGGATCTGAGGGCAGGAAACATCCAGAGCAAGTCCGCTCTGATGCTCGCTGGTTCCGGGAGGTGCAACGTAAGGGCTGCCGGTGTACAGCTTTTTCTGGCGTTCATAGGAGCGGTAGCCGGAAACGCCGCAGAGATTCAGGCCTTCCCTGTGGCTTCTGTTGATCAGTTCCAGAGCTGCAAGGGCGGCTGTTTTTTCCAGAAGACGCTTCGGATCACCCGGAAGAGCGTCAAAGGGTATCCCAATGTCTACAAGGCCTTCCGGTATGTAATCTGCAGGAAGCGGATGCTCCCGGTTGATAAGACGTGTATAAATACTGTTCATAATAGACAAACCCCCTTCTCCTTCCATGTGTATGAAAAGAAAAGAGGGTTTATGACATAGAAATATCAGAGTGTATGTTCATCCAGGGCTTTTTCGCTCATTTCCTCCAGAAGGTTTTTCTTCATGTCGTAGAGCTTCTGGGAGAGGTCTACATATACCTTCTGCGGGTTGACAAAACGGCGGGATTCGTCCCAGAGTGTGTTCTGCTCCTGCAGGCAGTAGGTGCGAAGATCCATAACGGAAGGAGAGGTGTAGACGCGATTTCCTTCTTTGATGACGGGAACAAGAAGTTCTCTCATAGTGTAAGTACCGCCCAGAACCTTGGTCTTCTTCCAGGTGTCTACAGGGTCAAAGATGATCATAGTTTCTTCCGGATCAAAGCTTTCGTCTTTCAGGCAGATGAGGTCGGCCTTAATCTTGCCTGTAGACTTGCTGTAAATACGGTATACGGTCTTGTCACCCGGGTTGGTGACCTTTTCGGTATTTTCGGAGAGTTTGATCTTGGGGACGAAAGTATTGCTGGATTCGTCCTTGACTGCAGCCAGCTTGTAGACACCGCCGAAAGCCGGGTTGTCTTTGCTGGTGATGAGATTGGTTCCTACGCCCCAGGAGTTGATCTTGGCATCCTGGGCCTTCAGGGATTCAATCAGGTATTCGTCCAGGTCGCTGGAAGCAGAGATGATCGCATCATCAAATCCGGCGGCAGAAAGCATTTTGTGAGCTTCCTTGGAAAGGTATGCAAGGTCACCGCTGTCAATGCGGATACCGTATCTGGTAAGCGGAATTCCTTCCTCGCGCATCTCTTCAAACACGCGGATCGCGTTGGGAACACCGGATTTCAGTACATCATAGGTGTCTACGAGAAGGGTGCAGGAATTAGGATATAATTTGGCATAAGTTTTAAATGCCGTGTATTCATCCGGAAAGCTCATGATCCAGCTATGAGCATGAGTACCGAGGACCGGTACGTCAAACATCTTGCCTGTAAGGACGTTGGAGGTTCCGGCACATCCGGCGATGATCGCTGCGCGGGCACCGAAAATACCCGCATCCGGTCCCTGGGCACGGCGAAGGCCGAATTCCATAACGCCGTCACCCTTGGCTGCATAGCATACGCGCGCTGCTTTGGTCGCAATCAGGCTCTGGTGGTTAATGATATTCAGGATTGCAGTCTCTACAAGCTGTGCCTCCATGATAGGTGCAACAACTTTAACGAGGGGCTCTCGTGGAAAGACTACGGTGCCTTCCGGAATAGCGTAAATATCGCCTGTGAAACGGAAGGTACTTAAATATTCCAGAAAATCTTCTTCAAAGATATGAAGGCTTCTTAAGTAAGTGATGTCCTCTTCTGTGAAGCGGAGGTTTTCAATATATTCAATCATTTGTTCCAGTCCGGCTGAGATGGCAAAAGCGCCGCCGCAGGGATTGGTACGGTAAAACATATCAAAAATGACAGTCTGGTCGGAGGGGTTTTTAAAATAGCCCTGCATCATGGTCAGTTCATAGAGATCGGTGAGCAGAGTCAGATTATTTGCTCTCATATGTTTTTCTCCTTGATTTCTTGTGATTAGCTGTCTGCTGTGCTGACAGTTGAATAGTCACTAAAATTTATCCTATTATACCATACTTTTTACTAATGGAATCAAAAATATTTGGAAAAAGAAAAAAATTAAAAAAATTATAAAAAGGGCTTGCATTTTTAATTTGGATGTTATATAATGCTACTTGTCTTGAGCGACAGAAAAGCTTAAGAGAAACAATAAAGGGCTATCGCCAAACGGTAAGGCAACGGACTCTGACTCCGTCAGTTCAAGGTTCGAATCCTTGTAGCCCTGCTAGAGAGAACGGGTATCTTCGGTGAGAAGATACCCTTTTTTTGCGCATATATGGGGATTTTGGGATATTTAGAGGGAGAATTGTGAGGATGATGATTTTATTTCGGTTACTAAAACGGGTAAACTGAATACCGCATCAAATCTGGAGCATAGAATGAAAGGTAATTATGGAAAATGCTGAATTGACCGATATTAGCGGAGAACTGCATATATTCCGCAAGACATTTGTGACAAGAATGAGAATGGAGCAAGGGTGGAAGAGATTGCCGCTTATATCGGTGATCTGGAATCTACAACTCGGAAATACTACATATCGATCCGTAAGAAAGTAGTATCGGGGAATGGGACAAGGCAGGTAGTAAAACTTCCTGAATGGAAGAAAGGGACAGTTACATGAAAAATACTGGCAGATTGAGGAAAGAGGCATAAAGCTGGCTCATGTTTCGTATAGTTTTTGGTGCGAATACTTTTCAAGAAAAGCGATTGTTTTATTTTTAGCAAAACGGTATAATAATATCAGGAAAGCAAAAGATACTTTTAGTGTGGTGATACATAAATATTGTCTTATACTATAAGCTAATACCCGTGAACAGAATTAGGCTGAATAACAGGAGGTGGCAAAAATGGCATATGAATTAGCTCTAAATGAAAAGATTATACAAGCGGTAAAGGAAGAGGTTGTTCGCTTGGTGACGGATCTGCTGGGGAAGGATTTAGTGGAAGTTATTCTTTATGGTTCTTGTGCGAGAGGGGATTATACAAGTGATTCAGACATTGACATTGCATTGATTACCAGAAGCAATCGCTTAGCGGCTAAAAAATATGCCAGTGAGTTGGCTGGTATCGCGACAGAACTGGCTATGAAATATTTTGCAATTGTAAATTTTGTATGCCTTCCATATGAGGAATATGTGAGTAAAAATACCTGGTATGATTATTTCCGCAATATAAAAGAAGAAGGGGAAGTGCTGTATGGACAGAGAATATTATAATGCTCTTACAAAAGTGCGATTGGAACGATCAGAGGAACTTATTGAGGAATCCAGAGATTTACTTGTAAAAGGGGCGTATAAATCAGCTAATAACAGATCGTTTTATGCAATTGAGAAAAGTGTAAAAGCGCTGCTGGCGACAGAACAGATGGATGTCACAACGCATAATGGCGGATTAAAACAATTCAATTATCTTTTTATCTTTAAGGGAGATGGCACATTTACAGCTAGTGATTATCAGATAATTGCGAATGCTGAACAAATACGAAATGCATCAGATTATGATGACTTTTATATAGCAAGTAAGGCAGAGGCAAAACAGCAGGTAGAAAATGCAGAGTATTTGGTTAAGAAGATAAAGAAATATTTGGCGGATAAAATTGACTAATGTTAGGCATGAAAAATAGTAAAGAGGATTTGGAGAAGTTTTGAATGAGATAGGTCAATTTCCGAAATGGAATATCCGGACATATTGATTTTAACGGGTTTTATAGCATTCTGGATAACGGACTCTGACTCCGTCAGTTCAAGGTTCGAATCCTTATAACCCTACTTAAGAGAACGGGCATCTTCGGTGAGAAGATACCCTTTTTTTCTAAAGTGCGAATGACGGCGCACGTTTCTTAAGGAGGCAAGTCTCAAATACGCCCGGTAGTGGGAAGGATATAGCCGAAGGCAATGGTATTTTTGATGGAAAACAGCCAAAAAGGAGATAAAGGTGGGATTGTTTCCGGAAAATTTGCTTTCAATCCGATTGGGAGTTTGATATAATTCTGGATATCAGGATAAAATATGATGTGAAATAGAAAAGAGGTTTTGGAATGAGTTATCGTTTTACAGGCAGAATCCGTTACAGTGAGATCGGAGAGGACGGCTGCCTGACGCTGCCGGGAATACTGAATTATTTCCAGGACTGCAGTACATTTCAGTCGGAGTCACTTCATTTGGGAGTGGAAGAATTGAAGAAGAGAAATCGGGTATGGGTGCTTTCCTCCTGGCAGGTAATTGTAGAAAGATATCCCGGGCTTGGAGAGGAAGTCGAGACTGCTACGTGGGCATATGGCTTTAAGGGATTTATCGGAACGCGTAATTTTACCATGAAGACTGCTGACGGGGAGATGCTGGCTTATGCCAATACATTCTGGACGTATCTGGATATTGAAAGGGGTGTTCCGGCAAGGCTGACGGAAGCAGATACGGCAGGATATGAGATAGAAGAAAAGCTGCCCGTAGAGTTCGCCCCAAGAAAAATATATCTTCCGCCCAATTGTGAGAAACACGGTTCCTTTACTGTGCAGAAGCATCATCTGGATACGAACCATCATGTGAATAACTGTCAGTATGTAAGAATGGCAGAAGATTATCTGCCGGATGGCTTTACGGTACATCAAATGCGGGCCGAATATAAGAAACAGGCAAGATTCGGGAATGTGATCTGTCCGGAGACGTGCACGGAGGATGGTAAATTTACGGTACTGCTCAATACGGAACGGGGGGAACCGTATGCGGTGGTGGAATTTCAGGACTTTATAAGACAAGTAGAATAAATAAGAAACAAGTGGTATAGTAAGTTTACTGATGCGGAATCCGGAAGCAGCGGCAGAATATCCGGTGCGCAGAATCATCTGAAAAGGAGAGAAGCAAGATGCTTGAAAAACTGAAAGAAGAAGTATACAAAGCGAATATGGATCTTCCTAAATACGGCCTGGTGACTTTTACCTGGGGAAATGTGAGCGGAATCGACAGAGAAAAGGGCCTTTTTGTCATTAAGCCAAGCGGTGTGGAGTATGACAAGCTGACACCGGAGGATATGGTCGTAGTGGACCTGCAGGGAAACAAAGTGGAGGGGAAATATAATCCTTCTTCCGATACTGCGACTCACGTTGTACTTTATAATGCATTCCCTAATATCGGCGGTATTGTTCATACCCATTCCTCCTGGGCAACAAGCTGGGCGCAGGCAGGACGTTCCATCCCATGCTACGGAACCACCCATGCGGATTATATTTACGGAGAAGTTCCCTGTGTAAGGAACCTGACGAAGGAAGAGATTGAAGAAGCCTATGAGAAAAATACGGGCATTCTGATCGCTGATTATTTTAAGGACAGGGATTACGAAGCGGTTCCGGCTGTCCTTTGCAAAAATCACGGGCCTTTTACCTGGGGTAAGGATGCACACGAGGCAGTACATAACGCAGTTGTATTGGAAGAAGTGGCCAAGATGGCTACCCGCTGCGAGCAGATCAACCCGGAAGTAAAGCCTGCTCCGCAGGAACTGCAGGATAAGCATTATTACAGAAAACATGGTGCAAATGCTTATTACGGGCAGGGAAAATAAAGAAAGTAAAGAAGGATAATATTTACATAGTCCCGGTGCAAATACCGGGACTTTTTTGGATTTAGTATGATTTCAGATATTCTTCATAACATATCCCTTTTTCGTATATCTCTTTGGCTGTTTTGTGGCCTACATAGCGGTAATGCCATGGTTCATAATAGATTCCGGTAATTTCCCTTTTTTCGTTGGGATAGCGCAGGATAAAGCCGTATTTGTAGGAATTTTCCATCAGCCACTTCTGTTCAGGGGTTTCTTCCTGCTTTTGATCCAGGAGCTGGTAAGAGGAGGAAACGATATCAACTGCAAGTCCGGTCTGGTGTTCACTTGTGCCGGGAACAGCTACCCATTTGCCTGCTTCGGATTCTGCGTCTTTCTGGGAATAGCACTGGGATAAATATTCCTTCACTTTATTTGAGTATAAGTTCTGCTGTTTTTCCATGGTTCTGTAAGAGGAACAAATCATGGGCGACAGCCCCTGTGCGCGGGCATCAGCCAGCATTTTTTTTAGATAGCGGGCGATTCTTGCATCAACGGAATGGCCATTTTCCACATCTTCCAGTTCAACGGAGAAGCCGTCAGGTAAAGGATTCCATGGATTAACCAGAATAGTGCTCCAGCTTTCTGGGGCGGAAGTGGGCTGTGGTGTGACGGTAGGGGTCACGGGAACAGGTGTAGGAGAGACAGAAACGGAAGGAGATGCAGTTCCTTCCGGTAATTCTTCCCGGTCTGAGGCAGAAATCTGGGATGCACTTTCGGCGTTGGATTTTAATGGCGATTTTGCGGAGATTTGCTGTTCCTCCGCTGTAATGCTGGTCTTTGTGTTTGGGTTCCAACTGTTGGAATGCATAACTCCGCCGGTAATGCCTGCTCCCAGCAGCAGTACACCGAGACAAATTTTTATTTTCAGATTCAACTGTCGCCAGCGTCTGTTTTTATGACGGGTGCGGAATGTGGGCTTCTCATATTTTTCTGATGGCTCTATCATCAGGAGATCTTCATCATCCAGGTGTTCTTTCAGTAATTCTGTAAGTTTTTTTTCTTCCGTGGTCATTGATTTCCTTTCTTTTGGCAAGGATAAATCTACAGGTATTCACTCGCATATTAGTTTAAAATACTTGCAGGAGGATTGCAAGATAAAAAAAATATTCCCCTATTCCGTCTGTTCTGTGCTATAATGGTTCAAGAAAAACACGAACGTAAATTCGATTATATCATCCGGAGGATAATTTATGATTTTATTAGGAAAGAAACAGGTTTTGACAGTGGTTAAGACTGTGGAGTTTGGAATATATCTGGCAGAGGACAGAAATGCTTCCGCCCAGGACAGAGTGCTGCTTCCCGGGAAGCAGGTGCCTGCGGGAACGAAGGAAGGGGACAGCCTGGAGGTATTTATTTATAAGGATTCCAAAGACAGGCTGATCGCAACAACGAATGAGCCGATGCTGCAGGTAGGACAGACCGCCCTTCTGAGAGTGAAGCAGGTGACGAAGATCGGCGCTTTTCTGGAATGGGGGTTGGAGAAGGATCTGCTTCTTCCGTATCATGAACAGGTGCTGCGTGTCCGTGAGGGTGAGGAATGTCTGGTTGCACTCTATGTGGACAAGAGCAGCCGTCTCTGTGCAACGATGAAGGTTTATCCGTATCTTTCCACCAGGACTCCTTACGGAATCGGGGATGAGGTGAAGGGAAGGGTTTACCAGATCAGCGAAAAATTCGGTGTTTTTGTAGCAGTAGATGACAAATATTCCGCACTGATCCCGGCACGTGAAGCCCAGGGGAAATACCGTCCCGGAACCGTCCTGGATCTCCGTGTGACAGAGGTAAAGGAAGACGGCAAGATGAACGTGACGGACCGCCAAAAGGCGTACATTCAGATAAACGAGGACGCGGAGAATGTCCTTGGCGTCATTGAAGAATTTGCCGGAGTCCTTCCTTTCGATGATAAAGCTTCCCCGGAGGTTATCCAGCGTGAATTCGGCCTGAGCAAAAACGCTTTCAAACGCGCAGTCGGCCATCTTCTGAAGGAAGGAAAGATTGAAATAAAGGACCGCCGTATATATAAAATAACTTTTTAACCATGTATGAATGTCTTACGTCTGCAAGGCGTGCCCAACAGGGGGAGCTCGAGGGGGCATGCGGGCTTCGCAACTCTGAGCTTGCCCCCTCGTATCTTTAGACATATTTTTTATAAAAATAGGAGAAAGATTTTGAATTTTACACACCTGCACGTCCACACAGAATACAGTCTGCTGGACGGTTCCAATAAAATTAAAGAATACGTAGCCAGGGTAAAGGAGCTTGGCATGGACAGTGCTGCCATCACTGACCACGGTGTGATGTACGGAGTGATCGACTTTTACCGTGCAGCAAGAGAAGCAGGGATCAATCCCGTTCTCGGCTGTGAGGTCTATGTAGCTCCCGGGTCCCGTTTTGACAGGGAAGCAGGCTCCGGTGATGACCGTTACTATCATCTGGTTCTTTTGGCAGAGAACAATCAGGGCTACAGCAATCTGATGAAAATCGTATCCAAAGGATTTGTAGAAGGATTTTATTATAAACCCCGTGTAGATATGGAGCTTCTGGAACAGTACCATGAGGGGATCATTGCGTTAAGTGCCTGCCTTGCGGGAGAAGTAGCCAAATATCTTACCAGGGGCATGTATGAGGATGCCAAGGCAGCAGCTCTGCGCTATCAGGAGATTTTCGGAAAAGGCAATTTTTTCCTGGAATTGCAGGATCACGGGATTCCGGAGCAGCAGAATGTCAATCAGCAGCTTCTTCGGATGCACCGGGAGACAGGAATTGACCTGGTGGCGACCAATGACGTCCACTATACCTATGCGGAGGACGAGAAGCCTCACGATATCCTCCTGTGCCTTCAGACAGGCAAGAAGCTGGCAGACGAGGACCGTATGCGCTATGAGGGAGGCCAGTATTATGTGAAATCCCCTGAGCAGATGGCACAGCTTTTTCCCTATGCACCGGAAGCCCTGGAAAACACCCACAAGATTGCGCAGCGCTGCCATGTAGAAATCGAATTCGGCGTGACAAAGCTTCCGAAATATGACGTGCCTGAAGGGTATACTTCCTGGGAGTATTTGAATAAACTGTGCTTTGAGGGGCTTGAGAGGCTGTATGATCCGGTCACGAAGGAACTGAAAGACCGGCTGGAATACGAGCTTTCCACCATTAAGAACATGGGGTATGTGGATTATTTCCTGATTGTGTGGGATTTTATCAAATATGCCAGAGATAATGACATTATGGTCGGCCCGGGGCGGGGCTCCGCTGCAGGAAGCCTTGTAGCCTATACCCTTGGCATTACGCAGCTTGACCCTATCAAATACGACCTTCTGTTTGAGCGCTTCCTGAATCCGGAGAGGGTGTCCATGCCGGATATTGATATTGACTTCTGTTTCGAACGCCGCCAGGAGGTCATTGATTATGTGGTACGTAAATACGGTAAGGACCGTGTAGTGCAGATTGTCACTTTTGGTACGCTGGCTGCCCGCGGTGTCATAAGGGATGTGGGCCGTGTGCTTGATATGCCGTACGCCCAGGTGGACAGTATTGCCAAGATGATTCCCCAGGAGCTGAACATCACCATTGATAAAGCTCTGGAAATGAATCCGGAGTTACGCAAAGCCTACGAGGAGCAGGAAGATGTCCACTATCTGATCGATATGGGAAAACGTCTGGAAGGATTGCCGAGGCATACCTCCATGCATGCGGCCGGTGTAGTGATCAGCCAGAAGGACGTGGACGAATATGTACCTCTGTCCAGGGCTCAGGACGGTTCCATTACCACGCAGTTTACCATGACGACACTGGAGGAACTTGGTCTTCTGAAGATGGATTTCCTTGGCCTTCGAACTCTTACCGTTATCCAGAATGCAGTGAAGCTGATTGAAAAAGACACCGGCGTACATCTGGATATGCAGTTTATTGATTATGACGACAAAAAGGTTCTCGATTCTCTGGGAACAGGACGTTCCGACGGGGTGTTCCAGTTGGAAAGTGCGGGGATGAAGAACTTCATGAAGGAACTGAAGCCCCAGAGCCTGGAGGATGTGATCGCGGGAATTTCCCTTTACCGTCCGGGGCCCATGGACTTTATTCCGCAGTATATCAGGGGCAAGAATCGTCCCGATACGATTCGCTATGACTGCCCGCAGCTTGAACCGATCCTGAAGCAGACATACGGCTGTATTGTCTATCAGGAGCAGGTTATGCAGATCGTGCGGAATCTAGCGGGCTATACCCTGGGACGGAGTGACCTTGTCCGCCGTGCCATGTCTAAGAAAAAAGCTTCCGTTATGGAAAAGGAACGCCAGAATTTCGTTTACGGTAATCCGGAGGAAGGAGTACCGGGCTGTATTGCCAACGGCATTCCGGAGAAGACGGCAAATAAGATTTATGATGATATGACGGACTTTGCCAAATATGCATTTAATAAATCCCATGCTGCAGCCTATGCGGTGGTTTCCTACCAGACAGCGTTTCTGAAATATTACTATCCGGTGGAGTTTATGGCTGCTCTTATGACTTCCGTAATAGAAATGCCGAGCAAAGTGGCAGAGTACATTCTGGTCTGCCGCCAGATGGGGATCAGGATCCTGCCGCCGGATATTAACTGCGGTATGGATGGATTTTCCGTAGACAATGGCTGTATCCGGTATGCTCTTTCTGCCATTAAGAGTGTGGGACGTCCGGTGATCGAGGCATTGGTGCAGGAGCGCGGGGAGCGGGGAGATTATCGTTCTCTCAAGGATTTTATAGAACGTATGAATCAGAATTTGAACAAACGTGCCATTGAGAATTTCATCAAGGCCGGTGCGCTCGACTGTCTGGAGGGCAACCGCCGCCAGAAAATGTCTGTCTACGTTCAGATCGTGGACAGTATCAATCAGGATAAGAAGCATTCCATGGCAGGGCAGTTGAGCCTGTTTGATATTGTCAGTGAAGAAGATAAGAAAGACTTTGAAATCCGTATGCCGAATCTGGAAGAATATGACAAAGAAGTGCTCCTCGCTTTTGAAAAAGAGGTACTGGGAATTTACCTGAGCGGCCATCCGCTGGAGCGTTACAGAGAAGCCATGGAAAAGACGATCTCCGCAAAATCTACGGATTTTCAGCAGGATGAAGAGACGGGATTTCCACATGTGGCAGATGGTCAGAAAGTGATTATCGGCGGCATGATCACGGATAAAACCATCAAATATACAAAGAATAACAAGGTAATGGCGTTTCTTACTGTAGAAGATCTGGTTGGTACGGTGGAAGTTGTGGTCTTTCCCAGGGATTATGAGAAATCCCAGGCATTTATTTCTGAAGAGGCGAAGGTGTTTATTCAGGGGCGTGTTTCCGCTGAAGATGACAAAGCCAGCAAGCTGATTTTTGAAAAGGTTCGTTCCTTTGATGAGATTCCCAAAGAGCTCTGGATTCAGTTTAAAGACAGAGAGGAATATGCAGCAAGAGAACAGGAACTGCTTGGGGAACTTCGCAATTATCCGGGGAAGGACAGCGTTGTGATCTATCTTCGGGATGTAAAGGCAATGAAGAAGCTTCCGGCTGGTTATCATGTGGAGATTCAGGATTTATGGGTAAATGATATAAAGAAAAAATATGGAAATTCCAATGTTAAAGTTGTGGAAAGAGTATTGAAAAACTTCTGAAAATGCTTTACACTATAGGCGAATATGTGTAGTTTTAAGTAACTGTCCGGCCGGCAGAATCGGTGTCTGCAGGGGCCGAACAGGTAAGCAGCTTTTAAGGTGCAGCGGTTCGGCAGAGGGGCCGCTGGCTGACAGAATCAGAAGATGGAGGGAAAAAATATGGCAGAGAATAAGATTAAGACCATCGGTGTCCTTACAAGCGGCGGTGATGCGCCTGGAATGAATGCAGCGATCCGTGCGGTTGTCAGAAGAGGATTGAGCAGCGGTTTGAAGGTAAAAGGTATCTATAAAGGATACAACGGATTATTGAATGAAGAAATCATTGATATGACTGCCAAGGACGTTTCAGATACGATCGAGCGCGGCGGTACGATTTTATATACTGCACGCTGTGCGGAATTCCGTACACCGGAAGGCCAGCAGCGCGGTGCGGAAGTCTGCAGGAAGCACGGCATCGACGGACTGGTTGTTATCGGCGGTGACGGTTCTTTTGCAGGTGCACAGAAGCTTGCCAATCTTGGAATCAATACCATCGGCGTACCGGGAACTATTGACCTGGACATCGCATGCACAGAGTATACCATCGGTTTTGATACTGCGGTAAATACAGCTATGGAAGCAATCGATAAAGTACGTGATACCTCTACTTCTCATGAAAGATGCAGTATCATTGAGGTTATGGGCCGCGGGGCAGGTTATCTGGCACTGTGGTGCGGTATTGCCAACGGAGCTGAGGATGTCCTGATTCCTGAGAAATATAACTATGATGAACAGAAGCTGATCAACAACATCATCGACAGCCGTAAGCAGGGCAAGAAGCATCACATCATCATCAATGCGGAAGGCATCGGTCATTCCGAAGCGATGGCGAAACGTATTGAAGCGGCTACAGGTATTGAAACACGTGCGACCATTCTCGGCCACATGCAGCGAGGAGGAAACCCGACCTGTAAGGACAGAGTATATGCTTCCATGATGGGTGCTCTGGCAGTAGATCTTCTGGTACAGGGCAAGACCTGCCGTGTTGTAGGATACCGCCACGGCGAGTTTGTAGATTTTGATATTAACGAAGCACTGGCAATGAACAAAGATGTTTCCGCTTATCAGTGGGAAGTTTGCCAGTCTCTTTCTCATAATTATAAAAAATAAGGGAAATAATGCATATCTTATCAGGCATAGCACGAGTGGCGCAGCATATGCGCGACAAGACAGGAACCACTAAATTTAACAGCAAACTGAGAAAAATGACAACAGCCCAGGTAATAGCCCTGGGCTTTGCAGTATTAATTCTGATCGGAGGGCTGATCCTGTGGATGCCGTTCTGTACGGTGCCGGGAGAGAGTACCTCGTTTACGGATGCTTTCTTTACGGCAACGACATGTATCTGTGTTACCGGACTGGTAACTGTGACAACGGCAGCACACTGGACTCTGGCCGGGAAGATTGTGATACTGATTCTTATTCAGATCGGCGGAATCGGGTTCATTGCCATAGCCAGCATTATTTTTGTATCTCTCCGCAAAAGGCTTTCCATGCGGAGCAGAAAGATGATACAGGAATCCTACAATCTGGATCAGATGTCAGGACTGGCCAAATTGGTCAAAAAGGTACTAGCCTGTGTATTCGGGGCAGAGGCCCTGGGGGCTGTGGGATATGCCATTCGTTTTATCCCTCAGTTTGGTGTTGCGGAAGGGCTCTGGCAGTCTGTGTTTACTTCCGTATCCGCTTTTTGTAATGCAGGTGTGGATATTCTGGGAGAAAACAGTCTTATGCCTTATGCGGGTGATCCGCTTGTGAACTTTGTTACCATCGGCCTGATCATAGCAGCGGGCCTGGGCTTTATTGTCTGGTGGGATCTGGCAGATAAGATGAAGAAGGTTTTCCGCAGGGAGCTTTCCGTACACCGGGTATTCCGGAGCCTTCGTCTTAACAGCAAGCTGGTTCTTGTGACAACGGCGATGCTTGTGTTTGGAGGGGCATTCCTGATCTTCCTTTTTGAATACGGCAATCCGGATACCATGGGGAGTATGTCTATCGGAGAAAAATTGATGGCATCGCTGTTTCAGTCTGTTACGACCCGTACCGCAGGCTTCCTGACTGTTGATCAGGGAGCGCTTTCCGGTTCGTCAGTGATTCTGTGCCTGTTTCTCATGTTTGTGGGCGGCTCGCCCATGGGTACGGCAGGAGGAATGAAGACCACCACATTGGCGGTCATGGCTCTGAGTATCATTTCCAATGTACGGGGCAGGGAAGATGTGGAATTCGGAAACAGAAGGATCCGTATTCATTATGTCCGTTCCGCGGTTGTGGTCATGGGAACCGGTGTGGGTGTTGTTCTTGTAATGAGTATGTTATTATCCGCAGTTATGCCGGGAGCAGGACTTGAAGATATTGTTTATGAGATCACCTCGGCCATTGCGACTGTCGGACTGACAAGAGGAATCACACCTGACCTGCCCACAGCAGGCAGATGGATCGTGATCGTAACGATGTATCTTGGAAGAATCGGCCCCCTGACTCTTGGTACGGCAGTTGTGGTAAGGGCGCAGAGAAGATCTCAGAATACCCGACTTGCCGCAGAGGATATTATGATCGGATAGGAAGCACCCGGAGTACAGCATAGGACTTTCGTATACGGCGCTGTCTGTATCAGCAGACATGTCCGTTTAGGAAGAGATAGATGAGGAGAATGGATGAAGGATAAGTCATTTGCAGTGATCGGGCTTGGCCAGTTCGGAATGACGCTTGCAGCTACGCTGGCCCAGGCTGACTGTGACGTATTGGTCATTGATGATAAAGAAGAAAATATACAGGAGATCGCAGAAAAGGTCACATATGCGGTAAAAGCAGACGTCCGTGAACCGGGAATACTGAAGCAGCTTGGGGTGCAGGACGTGGATGTGGCGGTGATTGCTGTTTCTGAGAATATAGAAGCAAGTATTTCCGCTACCATGCAGGCCAAGGATCTGGGCGTTCCTTATGTGATGTCCAAGGCCATGAACAGCCTGCACGGCAGGATTCTGAGCAAGATCGGGGCAGATGAAGTGATTTACCCGGAGAAGTCCATGGGGCTTCGCGTGGCCAAAAATCTTATGGCAGGAGGTTTCCTTGATATTTTTGAACTTTCTTCGGAAATCAGCATTGCGGAATTCAAAATTCCTGAGAGCTGGGTGGGCAGAAGCCTCAGTTCCCTTGGAATCCGTGAAAAGCACAAGATCAATATCATCGGGATTAAGCGCGGTGATGAGGTACAGGTTGACCTGAAGCCGGATGAGGAGCTTCCGGCAGGCTGTACGCTAATCGCAGTAGGAAAGAACCGGGATCTTGACGAAAATCCGGCTTTCCGTTCAAAGTAGCATTTACAAAATCTTCAAAACAAAGAGGACGATTTATGATTACCAGTTTAAATAACGAACAGGTAAAAAATATCATACAGTTAAACCAGAAGACAAAAGCCCGCAGAAAGCAAGGGCTTTTTGTTGCAGAGGGAAGAAAAATGTTCAGGGAGGCGCCCCGTGACTGGATCTACAAAGTTTATGTCACGGAAAGCCTTACCGAAGATGAGGAATTGATGAAGAATGTCCGGGAACTGCCTTATGAAATCGTGGCGGATCAGGTATTCCGGCAGATGAGCGACACTCAGACGCCCCAGGGAATCCTGACAGTTTTGCGGACACCGTCCTATACGATGGAAGCGCTCCTCCATAAAGAGCATCCTCTTCTCATGGTATTGGAGGATCTGCAGGATCCGGGAAATGCCGGAACGATTTTCCGGACAGGAGAAGGCGCGGGAGTGGACGGGGTACTGCTGACAAAGACCTGCGTGGATGTGACAAATCCCAAAGTCATCCGTTCTACCATGGGTTCTATTTACAGAATGCCTTTTCTATATGTGGAAGATGTGGTATCATTAAGGGAGAGATTTCAGGAGGCGGATATCCGCACTTATGCAGCACATCTGAAGGGTAAAAACTTCTATGACGGGGAAGACTATCACGGAGGGACGGCGTTCCTGATCGGAAACGAGGGAAACGGTCTGACGGAGCAGGCGGCAGAAGCGGCAGACTGTCTCATCCGCATTCCCATGTGCGGCAAAGTGGAATCTTTGAACGCTGCCATGGCAGCAGGTATTCTGATGTATGAAGCGGCGCGGCAGCGCCGGAGCTGAAAATACGGTGTCTTATAGAGGAAATATCCCGGAAGAGGGTTCTGTGCTGAGAATGCCGTATCTGTGAAAGGGGGAATTCTATGGAACCGTTCATTTGGCTGGCATTGCTTGCAGTGCTGCTGGTCGTAGAGGCTGTGACTGCAGGCCTTACGACTATCTGGTTTGCAGGAGGCGCATTGATCGCGGCGGTGGCATCCTATTCAGGCGCCGGAGTGCTCATGCAGTGGATCCTGTTTCTGTGTGTATCGCTGCTGCTTTTGATCTTTACAAGGCCGCTGGCAGTAAGATACATGAACAAAGGTGTTGCAAAAACCAATGTCAACAGCCTGGTGGGCCAAAAGGCTGTTGTTATCCGGGAGATAGACAATCTGGCACAGACCGGGCAGGTAAGGATCAGCGACATTGAGTGGATGGCGCGGACACCCCTGGACGGAGAGAAGATTCCGGAAAATGCAGTTGTAGTTATTAAAGAAATACAAGGCGTAAAGCTGATTGTAGAAAAGGTTAAGGAGGTTAAAGAATGAATATGGGTGGATTTATTTTTTTCATAGTATTAATCGTATTCGTACTGCTGATTCTGTCATCCTGCATCAAGATCGTTCCTCAGGCATATGCAGTGGTTCTGGAACGTCTCGGCGCTTACCGTGCAACATGGAATACAGGCATTCATTTCAAGGTTCCGTTCATTGAGCGTGTAGCCAGAAAAGTTAACTTAAAAGAGCAGGTTGTGGATTTTCCGCCGCAGCCGGTAATTACCAAAGATAATGTAACCATGCAGATCGACACTGTTGTATTTTTCCAGATCACAGACCCGAAGCTGTATGCCTACGGTGTGGAAAATCCCATCATGGCGATTGAGAACCTTTCCGCTACCACACTTCGTAACATCATCGGCGATATGGAACTTGACGAGACACTGACCTCCCGCGAGGTGATCAACACCAAGATGCGTGCCTCCCTGGACGTTGCTACGGATCCGTGGGGAATCAAAGTCAACCGAGTGGAATTGAAGAACATCATCCCTCCGGCAGCCATCCAGGATGCCATGGAGAAGCAGATGAAGGCAGAACGTGAACGCCGTGAAGCAATTCTGATTGCAGAAGGTGAAAAACGCTCCACCATCCTTGTGGCAGAAGGTAAGAAACAGTCCGCGATCCTTGACGCGGAGGCTGAAAAGCAGGCAGCCATCCTTCGTGCGGAAGCGCAGAAGGAGCGTATGATCAAAGAGGCAGAAGGACAGGCGGAGGCCGTTCTGAAGGTACAGAATGCAAATGCAGAAGGTATCCGTATGATTAAGGAAGCCGGAGCAGACCAGGCAGTACTTACCCTGAAGAGCCTGGAAGCATTTGCAAAAGCCGCTGACGGCAAAGCAACCAAGCTCATCATCCCGTCAGACATTCAGGGGATCGCAGGGCTTGCCGCTTCCCTGAAGGAAGTTGTCGGGGACGAGAAGAAGAGTGAGTAATCAATGCGGCTGTCCGCATACAGGCGGAAGGGAACTTCCTCCTGCGGACGGCGTATGAGATACAGAGGAGGATATTATTATGAATGTAAAAGGACGGAATTTCCTGACACTGAAGGATTACACCCCGGAAGAGATCATCTATCTTCTGGATCTTGCAGCAGATTTGAAGGCAAAGAAGAAAGCCGGAGAGCTGCATGAATACTACAAAGGCAAAAACATTGCGCTGATCTTTGAAAAGACCAGCACCAGAACACGCTGTGCTTTTGAGGTGGCAGCACATGACCTGGGTATGGGAAGCACCTATCTGGATCCGACAGGCTCCCAGATCGGTAAGAAAGAAAGCATTGCCGATACCGCAAGGGTTCTTGGAAGAATGTATGACGGCATCGAATACCGCGGTTTCGGGCAGGAAATCGTGGAAGAACTTGCTAAATATGCAGGTGTTCCGGTTTGGAACGGCCTGACCAATGAATATCATCCGACACAGATGCTGGCAGATATGCTGACGATCCGTGAGCATTTCGGACATCTGAAGGGAATCAGGCTGGTTTACATGGGAGATGCCCGCTACAACATGGGCAATTCCCTGATGGTCACCTGCGCGAAGCTTGGAATGCACTTTGTAGCATGCACAACAGAGAAATATTTCCCGAATGAGGAGCTGACAGCACAGTGCCGGGAATGGGCGCAGGCTTCCGGCGGAACCATTACCCTCACCGAGGATGCAATGGCAGGAACCAAAGATGCGGATGTTATTTATACGGACGTATGGGTATCCATGGGCGAACCGGATGAGGTTTGGGAAGAAAGGATCCGTGAGCTGACTCCATACAAGGTAACAAAGGAAATCATGGCAAATGCCGGAGAAAAAGCAATCTTCCTCCATTGCCTGCCTTCCTTCCATGACCTGAAGACAAAGATCGGCAAGGAAATGGGCGAGCGTTTCCGGCTTGCAGATATGGAAGTAACTGATGAAGTATTTGAATCCGAACAGTCTAAGGTGTTTGATGAGGCAGAGAACCGTATGCATACCATTAAGGCTGTGATGGTGGCAACTTTAGGAGAACCGGAGAAATAATGGCAGAGATGAGATTTGACCGGGAAACAATTTCAAATGCAGTACATACAAAATGGGCGGGTAAAACCGTCCATTTTGCGGAAGAAGTGAATTCTACCAATGAGTGGGCGAAGACACTGGGGAAAGAAGGTGCCGCTCACGGAACACTGGCAGTGGCGGAATATCAGTCCGCAGGCAAAGGGCGGCTTGGAAGAAGATGGACAGCGCCGGCCGGAAGCTCTGTTATGATGACGATACTTCTCCGGCCGGACTTTGAGCCTCAATATGCACCTATGCTGACAGTTGTGATGGGACTTTCCGTTGCACAGGCCGCACAGAGGATGGGGGTGGACACCTCGATCAAATGGCCTAATGACGTTGTGGTTTCCAGGAAAAAAATCTGCGGGATCCTCACGGAGATGAGCGTGGAGGAGGGAAACATCCGTTATGTTGTCATCGGGGTGGGAATTAACGTGAACCTGGACACACTGCCGGATGAGCTGGCTGACAAAGCAACCTCCCTTTATCTGGAAACAGGAAAGACATATGACCGGAATGAGATGGTGGCTTATGTGATGGAATGTTTTGAAGAGAATTATGAAAGATTTGTAAAAAGCGGGGATCTGGCTCTTTTGCAGGAGGATTATAACAGGATGCTTGCGAACTGCGGACAGCCGGTGCGGGTTCTGGATCCGCTTTCTCCCTATGAGGGAATTGCACGGGGAATTGATCAAAAGGGCGAACTGGTAGTAGAGAAGACGGACGGGACTGTGGTCTGTGTCAGCGCAGGGGAGGTCTCCGTGCGCGGGCTGTATAGTTATGTATAGGTTTGAGAAATACCATGGGTGCGGGAGCATCTGAAAACGGAGGAATTATGTATCAGGAAAATGTGGTGCTCTGCGGAGCAAGCGCTTATGAGCAGAAATATTATTTTAATCATGATTTTGACTCTCTGCCGGAACATGTGAAGCAGGAACTGCAGATTCTCTGCGTGCTTTATACGGAGGATATCGGCGGGGTTTTGACATTGGAATTTGACGAGGACGGACAGCTTCAGTTTAAAACAGAGGCACTGGACAGCGACGGCTTTTATGATGATATCGGAAGTGTCCTGAAGATTAAGCAGATCCAGACAGAAAAAAGAGAACTGCTGGAATCTTTGGAGGTCTACTACCGGGTATTTTTCCTCGGGGATATTCCTGAAGAGGAACTTCAGAAAAAAGCGGACAGTGAGGACTAGGCCATGCAGATGCAGTGGAAAATCGGAAATGTGCAGATAGACAATCCGTTTGTCCTGGCACCTATGGCCGGGGTGACGGATCTGCCGTTCCGTAAGCTCTGTAAGGAGCAGGGTGCCGGGCTGATCTGTATGGAAATGGTCAGCGCCAAGGCAGTTTCGTTTCATAACAGGAATACGGAGGCGCTCATGGAGATTGATGCATGTGAGCATCCGGTGTCCATGCAGCTTTTCGGCAGTGAGCCGGAGCTGATGGCGCAGGTTGCGGCAGAGATTGAAGAGCGCCCTTTTGACATTTTGGATATTAATATGGGCTGTCCTGTGCCGAAGGTGGTAAATAACGGAGAAGGATCTGCCCTTTTGAAAGATTCTGCGTTGATCCGGAAGATTGTGACAGCGGTTTCCCATGCAGTCAAAAAGCCTGTAACTGTGAAGGTGCGTATCGGGTTTGAAGGATATCCGGTGGATGTTGTGGAAATTGCCAAGATTATTGAGGATTCCGGTGCAGCGGCGATTGCCGTCCATGGAAGAACAAGGCAGCAGTATTATTCCGGGAATGCGGATTGGGATGCTATCCGCAGAGTGAAGGAAGCAGTTACCATTCCTGTGATTGGGAACGGGGACGTGGATTCTCCGCTGAAGGCGGAAGTATTGCTGAAGGAAACGGGATGTGATGCCGTTATGATCGGACGGGCGGTTCGGGGAAATCCCTGGATCTTCCGGGAAATGAATCATTATTTTACGACAGGAGAGCTTCTGCCAAGGCCATCTGCAGAAGAAATCCGGGAAATGATCCTGCGCCATGCCAGAGCGCAGATCGGCCTTAAGGGTGAATTTACCGGAATCCGTGAGATGCGCAAGCATGTGGCCTGGTATACGGCAGGAATGCGCCACAGTGCGGGGCTTCGGAGAGAATCCAATAATATTGGAAGCTATGAGGAATTGGAAGTACTGATCAGGAAGCTTGGATGAAGTGTGCATGAGAATGAAACTGCAAAAAGCTGTGACAGAGGAGCGGCAGAGATAGAAGAAACAGAGACGGAAGAGACGGACACGGAAGCGAATGAAAAGGAGCGGCCGGAAACCGGGCGGAAAGGACAGGCCATGAAAGAAACCGGAAAATGGCACAGCAGAATATTGGTGGAAGTTTTAGTCATGTGCCTGCTTCTGGCCGGCCTGGAGGGAAGAATCCGCGGAAAGACTGACGCAGGCGGCCGGACAGAAGGGGCAAATGTGTCGGAAGCAGCAGATACGGCGAGATCGTCAGATACGGAAGAAGCAGTTTCCGTCTGGGACGGAGGTCTGGATATTAATGTGCTTCAGTATGGAGGAACCGTCTATGATAATTTTATAATCAACATTCTGATTAACGGAGAAAAGTACGACGGGGAGGCTATTGTAAACGGAGAAAAGCAGAAAGTAAAAGACGGCAGGATCAAACTAAAAGGCGGTACGGCAGTCCAAATCGATTCTCTCCCCTTCGGAAGTACGTATGTGATTACGGAAGAAAAAGAAATCTCCTATGATACTCGGGTGAATGGGAAAACGGGAAGAGAGTTCAGCGGAGAATTTGATGGTACCCGGGTGTATCAGAAGGTAATATTTGCAAATCGCTGGAAGAGCGGAAGCCTGAAGCTGCGGGCCGTTTGTCCTGAAGGAATGGACAGAGAGGTATTTCATTTTACAGTAATGCTTGACGGTGAGAAATATAGCGGGCCTGTTGAGCTGGAAGGAAAGACCATACAGGCAGAGGACGGATTAATTTGGCTGAAAAACGGGGAGACTGCACAAATCACAGGCATACCTTTCGGAACGGAATTTGAAATCATCAGGGAGGAAGCCGGCGGTGATATGACGATTGTAGATGGCCTGGAAACCTGCATTGATTCAGGGATTGTGAGCGGGCAAAATCCATCTCATACGGCAGTTTTTGAAAGTATCAGCAGGAACAGATAAAACGTTGTCTGTGACCTGTGGTTTCGGCACTAAGGAGGAAGGTCTGTGAATAAAGAGCATCAGGAATTTCTGAAAGAATATCAGGAGGAAATGAATAAAATTGTTTTTCCTGCGAAGATCCGGGAGAAATATGAGATCATAAAATGCCTGAAGGATGGAGAAGATACAGGGACATTTCTGGCACAAAACGGTCAGTCGGGAAGCTTTTGCGTGATCAAACGGGCAAGAGGAAGGTTTCGGAAATTGCTGCGGCAGGAATATGAAGTGCTGGTGGAACTGACAGAGAAAAAGTTTGCCGGAATTCCCATCCCGTATGGCATTGAAGATGATGGGGAGGAAGTATTTTTCCTGAGAGAGTATGTGAATGGCAGATCTCTGTATGAATATGCAGAGGAGAGCGGCGGGTTATCCTGGAGACGTATTGCGGAGATTGGCGGGGAAATCTGCAAAATAGTGGAACAGTTCCAGAAGCTGGAGAATCCATTGGTACATAGAGACATCAAGCCGGAAAACCTGATTCTGACTGATGGAGGAGAGCTGGTTCTGGTGGATTTCGGAACCATGAGAACTTACCGTGCCCAGGGGAACCGGGATACGTTTCTGATCGGGAGCGACGGAACTGCAGCACCGGAACAGTATGGATTCCGCCAGACGGACAGAAGGACAGATGTTTATGCTATCGGGCGGACACTTTGGTTCCTGGCTGCAGGGTGTTATCAGGAGGATGCACTGAAGGAGGCCCGGATTAGCAGATGGCTCAGGCATATTATTGATAAGTCCGCATCCTTTGATCCGGGAAAGCGGTATCAGTCTGCCGAAGAACTCAGAAAAGCATTGGAGAGATGCCGAAGAACTGCTTATTATCAAACAGCGGCAGCCGGGGCTGTACTTATTTGCGCGCTGGCGGGAGGAACGGGATATTATCTGCATATGGAGAAAATAGGTCCGCAGGAAGAGGGAAGAGCGGCCGAAGCGAAGATAACAGAAGATCCGATACAGGAATCGGAGCCGGCGCAGAAATTAACGAAAACAGAGCTGACTGACAAAGAAGAGAGTTCTTTGGATAACGGGACAGCAGACATATTAACCGAAGACAGAAATCGTCCTGGGGATTCCGAAGAGAAAAATATATCAGAGGGATATCTGTTTAAGGAACCCTTGATCGAGCAGGCTGTACGTCAGCAGCTTGGCCTTGGAGAAGAGGAAGTCATTACCGGATCCATGCTTGAAGAAATTACGGATCTGAAAATTGTAGGGAATGAGATTTATGAACCGGAAACGGATATCTTGTACCTGACCCTGAACTTTTCCGCGGGTGAAGCGGCAATTGGAAATATTGAGCAGGGAGAGATTTCGGATCTGTCAGATTTGGCCCATATGAAGCATCTTCTGCATGTCGCTCTGGGAAAGCAGTGCATTACGGATCTGTCACCTTTGGAAGGGCTGCCCATCTGTGATCTGAATCTGGCAGAAAACCAAATAGAAGATTTTTCCGTGCTTGGAAAACTTCCGTATTTAAAGAAGCTGAATATTGGGAATAACCCGGGAGAGAACCTGCAGGGATTAGAAACGTGCACAAGCCTGGAAGAACTGCACATAGACGGTATGAACTTAGAGAATGTGGATTTTATGGAAAACCTTCCGGTCATGTTGATGACAATGTGGGCAACTGGTATAAAAAGCGGAAATCTGGAGCCTCTGGGAAAAATAAAAAATCTGAGAGGCCTGGAAATCTGGCTTACAGAAGGAGAAATTCGGCCGGAAGTGTTTTCTAAAATAAACACTCTTGGCCTGCTGTCTATAGGCGCATATCCATACAAAGATCTGACAGCCTTTGAAGAATGTCCGGAGATCACGAGCCTGGATATCATTGACGGGCTGGAATCGGCGGAGGGGCTTGAACATTTTCCGAATATTACATCTCTGAATTTAAGAAGCGAAAAGCTTCATGACATGTCGCCGATCCGGTATGCCCGGAAGCTGGAGGAACTTTCTATTAATTCGCAGATTATTTTTGATTATACACCGCTTCTGGAGCATCCGAACCTGAAAAAAGTTTATTGTACACAGCAGCAGAAGAAGGAAATCTTAGATATTGATCCGGAACCGGATTTTGAAATAATTATCCTTTGATTTTATGAGCGAATGCGCTGTAATTCATAAAAATGCCCTCAGGAATTGTTTTCTAATATGTCTGACAATAGAGAAAAAGGGACAAAATTGTCCCTTTAAAAAAAGGCAGATATGATATACTTAAATATCATATCTGCCTTTTTATGGTAACAGAAGAGAGGGTTGTGAATGGCAAAAGGTAAGTCGTGGGATGACATGATAGAGACAGATGAAATGATTGAAATGATAAAGAAGGACGGAGCGGAATATTTTGCCAAAGAATCGAAGTACAGAATTGACGCAGGTATCTATCTGGAACGGTTGATTGAAGAGCATGGATTTACCAGAAAGGACATTATAAGAAGACTGAATCTGGAAGATTCCTATGGACGGAAAATTTTTGGCGGACAGAGAACCCCAACAAGAAAAATTCTGCTTCAGTGTGCATTTTTACTTTCGCTGAATCTGGAAGAAACGCAGAGACTTTTGGACGTTGGGCAGAAGCCGCGGCTTTATCCAAGAGTACGTTATGATGCGGCAATCATCCATGGCATTGAAAAAGGGATGAATCTGGAGCAAATGAATGCCTTTTTGGAAGAAATAGGGGAACCCCCTATTTTTTAAATAAAAGCGATCGCTTTTATTGCAGCCATAGTAACAGAGGAAAGGATTGATTTTGGAACGTGTAACACAAAAAATGCACATGAATTAAAGGAGGTAAAGCATGAAGAAAAAGAAATTACCGGCCATTCTGATGGCTGCCGCTTTGGCCGTAACAACCGCAGGGCAAACAGCGGGCGTACTGGCAGCGGAATTCACGGATGCGGAAACGTATGTGAGCGCAGAGCCGGAGGAAGCAGCTTCCGGACAGGCTTCGTATGCCGGAGATGCGGAAGGCGCAGCACAGTGGGAAGATGCGGAAATCTTTTCGGCGGATGAGTGGACAGCAGATGCAGGTTCAGCAGACACAGAAACCGGGAATGCAGAGCCGGAAGAAGCGGTACAGGAACCTGATGCGGAGCTGGAAATCCCTGATGCGGAAACGGATGTATTCCAGTGGGAAGATGTGGAAGAACTGAACGAAGCCGAAACTCCTGACCCGGCAGAAACGGAGGAAGAACTGTTTTCAGCAGATGAGCCGGAAGAAGCATTTGGAGACGGAGATACGGAAGAGGTGGTCTCTGCCGGAACAGCAACAGCCAATTACAGCGGCATGATGATCTCAAAAGCGGAGTTTGAACACTTAAAGGAGACCGGAGAAGCGCCCGGGAGAGAATGGGTAGAAAAAAGCAATGTCAGCTTTGCCAACTTTATGAAGAACTTTTCCAATAAGACAGGATATCTTCTGGTAGCGGCCGGCAATAACCAGGGCTACGAAGACCTGGTGATTCCGAAGGGACTTACCGTAGTGATCGCATGCGGAGGTGGTATTCATATCCAGAGTATTACGGCAAACGGAAATATCTATATCTGGGAGAATGTATTTACACCAGGCAGTCTGGAAATCAAAAAGGGAACAGGCAGCGTGACCTTTAACGGGGACACCCCTATAAACGGAAACGTGAAAGTGACAGGCAATGCGACCTTTCAGAACTGTACTATAAACGGAAACGTGGAAGTGACAGGCAGTGTGACCATCAGGAATTGTCAGATTCATGGTACGGTTATTGGAAATGGCAGCAACGATACGGTGACATTTGCAGGAACAGGATGGGATAATTATTTTCAAGGCATTCAGGGCGTAGAGAATGTTATCTTTTCAGAGCAGTGCAACGGTTTGATGATCGGCGGTTCCGGCAATGTGGAATTTTACAATATTAAGAATCAGACGGCTCCTGACTGCAATGACGGAAACAGAGATATTTATCTGAATATAGAAGGCTATCGTAAAGATTCCCTGCCGGTATTCCATAAAAATTTTGACTTAGGTATAAGCCATGGTGTGAATGACGAAGGAACAGTGGATGAATGGAATGCAGGAATAGGCGTTAATTACATAAAGACGTTTGATACAGGAGAAGACGAGGAATGGAAGTTTATTGATATCGGAGCAGGAAATCCTGCCGTAAAATTTACCGGTGTATCGGATGTGGATATTCTGTCTATGCGCGTCAGGATGTGGGCCGGCGGTGCTAGCTGGGCCTATGGAATTGACATGGACGGAACTGCTATTTCCGATAAAGAAGACAGGCAGATTTTTTTCGGAATCAGATATCAAAGCTGTGACGGAGTAAGTGCAAAGGAGGCGTTTAACCGGGAAGGCCGTGAGGAAATTCCTGATGGATGCATAGGGGAATGGTTTGAATCAAATACGCTGGAGAATGTGATGCGTGCCCTGGAAGCGGATCAGAAGAGAGGAACCGGACAAGGCTATTATTTAGTAACACTGCCCCGTAACTATAAGGGAACGGAAACGCTTACGGTGCCGTCTTCTTTAAAGGGAGTCCTGTACAGGGCAGCCGACAGTTATAACGAAGAAACTGATGTTTATACGCTTTATCCTGCACAGGTAAGCTCCGTAAATGTACCTTCCGGAAAGACTGTGCGTCTGCTTGATCTGACAGGAGGAACGGGTACCCTGAAAATTACGGGAGCCGGAACGGCAGCTTTGATCAATTGCCGAATGAATCAGAATGTAACGGCGGGAAATCTGATCATTGACGGAACTACGGTAAAATCCCTGACATGTGATAAGCTATCCAGTGAAAGAACCTGGTTTGCAGTAGAGAAGAGCCTTAAATTTAATGAAGCGAGCCTGCTTAGTTCGGATATCATCGCAAAGGCAGGGGCGGCTCTGAATCTGGGCGCGATCAATAATGCGGGAACCAACAAGGGCGATATGGCAATCAACCTGGAAGTAAAAGACGGCAAAACAGCATCCGTAACCTTTGCAAAGGCATTCAATCTGGGAAATGTCGTTTGGGATGACGGAGGAACTGACGAAGCATGGCTCGACGTCCGTTATTATGATTATGCAAAGGCTGCATCTGTGGGTGCAAACTGCGCTAAAAATTTCTACAGTATAGAATTTTCACCATGGGATGAAGAAGGTAAAAATGTTTATGAAATTCTTACAGGCTTTGGAAATAAGACAGTCAGCCTGATGAGTTTCACGGCAGAGGCAACAAAGAGTGTGGAATATATGTTTACGCATATGAACGTTGCTTATAATGGAGTTACTTTGATTCCAATGCTTGAGAAAGCGAATCCTCAAAAAGTTCCGCTGGGGGTTCTGTCTGAGGACAAGGATCCGGAAGTGACAAAAACCTATTTTACGGTTAATTCGGATGTCACCATACAAAATATCTCCGGTGCAACGGTATCTGCCATTGCGGCCCAGACCTACACTGGCAAAGCTTTAACACCGGCCGTGACGGTAAAATTAAACGGTAAGACGCTCAAAAAGGGAACAGACTATACAGTAACCTACAAGAATAATATTAAAGTAGGAACAGCAACCGTTACGATCACAGGCAAAGGCAATTATACCGGAACTATCAAAAAGACCTTTAAGATCGTATACGCTGTGCCAAAAAAGGGTGCAAAAGCAACAGTGGGAACACTGCAGTACCAGGTAACGAAATCCGCATCCAAGAACGGCACAGTATCTGTGATAGCACCGAAGAGCAAGACCAGCACCAGCATCACGATCCCGGCAACGGTAAAGATCAACGGCTATACCTTTAACGTAACGGCGATCGGCGCCAGTGCATTTAAGGGCTGCACCAAGCTTGCCAAAGTGACCATCGGCAGTAAGGTTACAAGTATCGGTGCCCAGGCCTTCTACGGCTGTAAGAGCCTGAAGACCATTACGGTCGGCACAAGTGTGCTAAAGAGCGTTGGAAAGAATGCCCTGTACGGAATTAATGCCAAGGCGACTGTCAGCGTTTCCTATGCGAAGTTAAGCGCTTATAAGAAACTTTTCGCAGGCAAAGGCCAGAGCAAAACCGTAACGGTTGCCAACCCGGTTCCGGCAAAGGGCAAAACCGCACAGGTTGGTACTTTGAAATATAAGATCACCAAGTCCGCATCCAAGAACGGTACGGTAACAGTGACCGCCCCGGTGAAGAAGACGTATACCAGTATTACAATTCCTTCAACCGTAAAGATCGAGGGATACAACTTCAAGGTAACGGCAGTATCAGCTTCCGCATTTAAGAACAATACAAAACTTGCGAAAGTAACACTGGGTGCAAACCTGACAACCATCGGAAAAGAAGTATTCTATGGATGCAAAGCTCTGAAAACTATAACCGTCCAGACGAAGAACCTGAAGACCGTCGGTTCAGATGCACTGAAAGGAATTTATAAGAAAGCAGTGGTCAAAGTTCCTTCCGCAAAATTGACAGCATATAAGAAACTGTTTAAGGGAAAAGGACAGAGTTCTTCTGTGAAAATTACAAAATAGGATTATGTAGGAGCCGGATATGTTATACCTAAATATCATAGCCGGCTCTTGCTTTAACAGAAGAAGGGATTGATTTTGGAACGTGTAACAGAAAAAAATGAAGATGAATTAAAGGAGGTAAAGCATGAAGAAAAAGAAATTACCGGCCATTCTGATGGCTGCCGCTTTGGCCGTAACAACCGCAGGGCAAACAGCGGGCGTACTGGCAGCGGAATTCACGGATGCGGAAACGTATGTGAGCGCAGAGCCGGAGGAAGCAGCTTCCGGACAGGCTTCGTATGCCGGAGATGCGGAAGGCGCAGCACAGTGGGAAGATGCGGAAATCTTTTCGGCGGATGAGTGGACAGCAGATGCAGGCTCAGCGGACGCTGGGACAGAGAATGCTGCAGAAACCGGAAATGCAGGGCCGGAAGAAGCGGTACAGGAACCTGATGAGGAACTGGAAATCCCTGATGCGGAAGAAGATATATTCCAGGAGGAAGAGCAGGGCGAAGAACTGCCGGACGGGCAGACGTTCGAAGATGAGATCCAGCCTGAAGAGACTTTTTCTGATGACGTAACGGCAGAAGAGTTCGAAGACGGAGAAGATGCGGAACTGTTGGAAGCAAGTGCGGGAACGGCAACCTATTTTGGCGCGTATGTTACGAAAACAGAATTTGAAAAATGGAAAAATGACGGTGAAATACCGGAAATCTTTACGAAATGGCTGGATAATGATAAAGCCTCCGATATGGGAGTAACGACAGTCAAAGCTGCAACACCTGCCGGATTCATTTCCAGGGTATCCGGTACGAAGACGGGCTATCTGTTAATGGGAACGGAAGCTGATACACAGAATGGATATTCAGACTATGTAGTGCCGTCAGGCCTTACTGTCGGCGTGATGGGCTATGAATACAGCGATGAGAACGACTGCCCGTGGGAACGGCCTTTTGTGAACTCAATCACTCCGGTAGGAAACATTGTATTGAGGGGAGAAATTGAAACGCCGGGAAACCTGGTATTGAAAGAGGGAAAGGGAACAGTTACGATGGCGAACTGCGGAGTCGCCGGAGGAATTGTCGGAAACGGCAGCAATGATACGATCATTTTGGATGGATTCTCCGTAGATGCCAATGGACTGAAGGGCGTGGAGAATATTGCGATTTCCGAAGGATTTGAAGCATTGAACATCCGGGGCGGCAGCTCAGAATTTTACAATATTACAAATAACCACAAAAACTGCGAGAATGGATATGCAATGACGATTAATGTTATGCGAGAATATAAGGCTTCAGCGGTGCCGGTATTCCATAAGAAGATCGATCTTGGAACGACAAAAGATCCGGAGGAAGGCGAAATAGAAGGTTATCTGACTGTGCGGTACTGCGACGATGAAGATGGAGATATGGAAACATTTACCCTGAAACCCGGACAGCAGGCAGTAAAGTTTGACCTGGCAAGTGACGGCGATATTCTGGATATGTTGGATAGAGTATTAGTCGATACAAGTGATTCCGGTCCTTTTAGGGCAGATATAGACGGTACTTTTTATGATAATCATGATTGGGAATCCGTATTCCATATCAGCAGGATCAGAGAAGCGGGCGGAATGACGGAAGAACAGATTCTGGATCATTACGCCGTTGACGATGTAAATCCGGAAGAAGCATTTGTGGAAATCTATGGTTCCAGGACATTTGGAAATGCAGTCCGCATTATGAATGCAGACCAGAAAAAGGGAAAAGGACCGGAGGGAAGAGGTTCCGGATATTTCCGGGTTTATATGCCGGAAAATTATAAAATAGAGGGAACACTTACAGTGCCCGATGCAGCAAAAGGGATTGTTTATGATCTTTCCGGCAAAACATCCGTATCCTCTATTCAGGTTCCAAAAGGAAAGAGACTGAGAGTGAATGGCCTGATGACAAGCTCCGGAACATTGGAGATCACAGGCGAAGGAATGACAGAAATCATTCACGGGAGACTGAACCAGAATGTAACTGCAGAAAATCTTACCCTGTTTGATTGTTCAGTAAAATCTCTGACCTGTAATAATCTGATCAGCACCGATACTAACCTTGCAGTAGGAACCTCATTAAAAATCAAAAAAGCATTCCTGGGCGGAGCAAGTATTCTTGCAAAATCCGGTTCTGTTATTGACATGGGTGAGATCAACACCGAAGGTGCCGATGTTGGTTATATTGGGTTTCTGTGTGAAGTAAATAATGGAAAAACAGGTACGATCAAGGCTTCAGGAAATATTAAGCTTGGAACGGTAAAGGACGACAACGGGAAAGTACTTGGTAAGGCGTTTATAACACTTATGTATTATGATTATACAAAGGCGGCAAAAGCCGGAGCACCCTGCGCAAAAAATATTTTTGATGAAAGCTTCGGCCTTTGGGCAGAAGAAGAATCGCTGAATCCCCGGGCTTTTATAGTATCCTATGATGGAAAGGCTGCAGGCCTGCTGTCTTTGAGCGGCAATGCCGCCAAGAATTTTAAAGCAGAACCTGGCATGTTTCTTTTTGATTATGCAAATATGACATTGGTGTCCGGCTCAAATCCGGCTCTTCCGAACGGAAGATATCTAATGGCTAACATGGAAAACGGCAAAGAAGTAAGTGCATACATCCAGACAGATATAAAAACCGGAGCTATTTCCATCAGTAAGGCAGTTGTTTCTGCGATCAAGAATCAGACATATACAGGCAAGGCTTTGAAACCTGCTGTAACAGTTAAGCTTGGCACAAGAACCCTGAAGTCAGGTACAGATTATACGGTAGGATATAGCAATAATACAAAGGCTGGAACGGCAACTGTTAAGATCACCGGTAAAGGCAATTATACCGGAACTATCACAAAAACCTTCAAGATCGTATACGCAGTGCCGAAAAAGGGTGCAAAAGCAACGGTGGGAACACTGCAGTATCAGGTGACGAAATCCGCATCCAAGAACGGTACGGTATCTGTGATCGCCCCAAAGAGCAAGACAAGCACCAGCATCACGATTCCGGCAACGGTAAAGATCAACGGCTATACCTTTAACGTAACAGCAATCGGTGCCGGTGCATTTAAGGACTGCACCAAGCTTGCCAAAGTGACCATCGGCAGCAAGGTTACAAGTATCGGTGCCCAGGCATTCTACGGCTGTAAGAGCCTGAAGACCATTACGGTCGGCACAAGTGTGTTAAAGAGCGTTGGAAAGAATGCCCTGTACGGAATTAATGCCAAGGCGACTGTCAGCGTTTCCTATGCGAAGTTAAGCGCTTATAAGAAACTTTTCGCAGGCAAAGGCCAGAGCAAAACCGTAACGGTTGCCAACCCGGTTCCGGCAAAGGGCAAAACCGCACAGGTTGGTACTTTGAAATATAAGATCACCAAGTCCGCATCCAAGAACGGTACGGTAACAGTGACCGCCCCGGTGAAGAAGACGTATACCAGTATTACAATTCCTTCAACCGTAAAGATCGAGGGATACAACTTCAAGGTAACGGCAGTATCAGCTTCCGCATTTAAGAACAATACAAAACTTGCGAAAGTAACACTGGGTGCAAACCTGACAACCATCGGAAAAGAAGTATTCTATGGATGCAAAGCTCTGAAAACTATAACCGTCCAGACGAAGAACCTGAAGACCGTCGGTTCAGATGCACTGAAAGGAATTTATAAGAAAGCAGTGGTCAAAGTTCCTTCCGCAAAATTGACAGCATATAAGAAACTGTTTAAGGGAAAAGGACAGAGTGCAACTGTGAAGATTTCGAAGTAAGCTTATAAAGCATGAAAAACGGCTCCGAACCGCATTTTTAGCGGTCTGAAGCCGTTTTTTTACTTGACAATGGAAGGGATTTTTTGTATAATACAGAAATTGTGAATATCCTGCTACCAGTCTACCCTTTTTTAGAAAAATGACAGTACAGGATATAAGATTCAATGGAATTTCCGGATAGTGGGAACACATCAGGCGATCCAGATCCGGGCAGGAAAGGGAGTAAGGAATATGGAAGAAAAGAAGAACTTACTAACTTATGCAGGACTTAAAAAATTAGAAGAAGAGCTGCATGACTTAAAGGTAGTAAAAAGAAAAGAAGTAGCAGGAAAAATTAAAGAAGCCAGAGAGCAGGGCGACTTATCTGAGAATGCAGAGTACGATGCAGCTAAAGATGAACAGAGAGATATCGAAGCACGTATTGAAGAAATCGAGAAGATTCTGAAGAATGCCGAGGTTGTGGTAGAAGATGAAGTTGACCTTGACAGAATCAGTGTCGGATGTAAAGTAAAGGTCTATGACTTTGAGTTTGATGAAGAAATCGAACTGAAAATTGTAGGTTCTACAGAAGCGAACAGCCTTCAGGGCAAAATTTCCAATGAATCCCCTGTAGGAAAGGCTTTAATGGGCGCACATACCGGCGATGTGGTTGATGTGGAAATGCCTTCCGGAATCATGCAGTACAAGGTTCTGGAGATTCAGAGAAACATTTAATCGGATGTAACTATTTTATTTTCGTATATAAGGAGGCACGAAGGTGGCAGAGCAGAAGAAGCAGCAGGAGCAGGATTTAAATCAATTGCTGAAGGTCCGCCGCGAGAAACTGGCAGATTTACAGGCAAATGGCAAGGACCCATTTAAAATCGTAAAATATGATGTAACACATCACAGCCAGGAAGTCAAAGATCATTTCGAGGAACTGGAAGGCCAGACCGTTTATGTAGCAGGACGAATGATGTCCAAACGTGTCATGGGCAAGGCTTCCTTTTGCCATGTGCAGGACAAGGAAGGAACCATTCAGTCCTATGTGGCAAGAGACAGTCTGGGAGAAGACCCGTATAAAGATTTCAAGAAACTGGACGTTGGCGATATCGTAGGAATCAAAGGCGAGGTATTTAAAACCAAGACAGGAGAGATTTCCATCCATGCTGCAGAGGTAACACTGTTGTCCAAGAGCCTTCAGGTTCTTCCGGAGAAATTCCACGGCCTGACAAACACAGACCTTCGCTACCGTCAGAGATATGTGGATCTGATCATGAATCCGGAGGTAAAAGACACCTTTATCAAACGTTCCAAGATTTTAAGCGCAATCCGTAAATACCTTGGAGAGCAGGGCTTCATGGAAGTGGAAACACCGATGCTGGTATCCAATGCCGGCGGTGCGGCTGCCCGTCCTTTTGAAACACATTTCAATGCGCTGGATGAGGATCTGAAGCTTCGTATTTCCCTGGAACTTTATCTGAAGAGACTGATCGTAGGCGGTCTTGAAAAGGTTTATGAGATTGGACGTGTATTCCGTAATGAGGGCCTTGATACCCGTCACAACCCGGAATTTACGCTGATGGAGCTTTATCAGGCATATACCGATTATCACGGCATGATGAATCTGACCGAGAATCTGTACCGTTACGTAGCGCAGGAGGTTCTGGGAACCACGAAGATCGTTTACAATGGCATTGAGATGGATCTCGGAAAACCGTTTGAGCGGATCACCATGGTAGATGCTGTTAAGAAATATTCCGGTGTGGATTTCCATGAAATTCATACACTGGAAGAGGCAAGAGCCATCGCGAAAGAGCATCACATCGAATATGAGGAGCGCCATAAAAAGGGTGACATTCTGAACCTGTTCTTTGAAGAATTTGTAGAGGATCATCTGGTTCAGCCGACCTTTGTTATGGATCATCCGATCGAGATTTCTCCGCTGACTAAGAAAAAACCGGAGAATCCGGAATATGTAGAGCGCTTTGAGTTCTTTATGAATGGCTGGGAAATGGCAAATGCCTACTCCGAGCTGAATGACCCAATTGATCAGAGAGAAAGATTCAGAGCCCAGGAAGAGCAGCTTGCCCAGGGCGATGAAGAAGCAAATACTACAGATGAAGATTTCCTGAATGCACTGGAAATCGGCATGCCGCCGACGGGTGGAATTGGGTTCGGTATTGACAGAATGTGCATGCTGCTGACAGATTCGGCAGCGATCAGGGATGTGCTGTTGTTCCCGACGATGAAAAGTAAAGAGTAAAAAACCTTGAAAAATCAAGGGTTTTAAGAGACTAAAAGCCCTCTTTTTCGTATAAAATCAAGATAATTCGTATAGATTTCGTAGCATATATGTGCTATAATTCGTATATGAAGTTGGTTTATACGAAAGGGGGCTTTTGCTATGGCTGAAAAGGTTAAGCGGACAAAGACAAAATACACAGGTGTATATTTCAATGAGAATACAAAAAAGTATGATGTAAAGTACAATTACAAAGTTTACAATCCTTTAAAGCAAAAGAACGATTACAAAGCAAAGTGGGTGTATAATCTTAACACTATAACCGAGGCAAGGGCAGAGTTAGCAAAACTGCAGACGAGCGGTGTAAAGTCAGAAGATAAAGACATCACATTGTCGGGGGCTTATGAGTTGTGGCTTATTAAAGCAAAGGGGCAAAATTATAGTCCAGTAACGATAGGTAATACTAAAACTTATATGTCAATGATATATCAATTCGTGCCAGCCTCAACAAAACTGAAAGATATAACAGAAGAGGTATATTATAAGTTTTGCTCTGATATTAGAGAGTATCAATATTCAGAAGAAACTTTATATTCTTTAAATAGCACATTCAGAAAAATGATTAATCTAGCATACAAGAAAAAGCTGATAAAAGAGAATGTGCTTTATTATGCTGACAATATGCGGACAAAGCAAAAGGAAGATTATAGAGTAATTGATAAAGAAGAATTTGACGAAATAGATAGATATTTCAAAGAAAATGAGTTTTGGCGATTAGGCATCAATAATTATCCAAAATACCGCTTGCTCTTTAATTTGCTTTATTATTGTGGGCTAAGGCTTGGGGAATGTTTAGCATTAACTTATGCCGATTTTGAAGAATTTGATTATTATAAAAAGACCGACGAAAAATCTATAAGGATAGTCCCCTCGTCTGATGATGTAAAAGGTAAACATTTAAGGGGGATGCGTGTTAAGATAACAAAAGCATATGTATCAGACATAAAATTAACTAAAACACCTAAAAATTTTAAAAAGCGGTCAATTCCTTTATCTCCTGCACCAGAGCGTTTGTATATGCGTTTAAAAGAAGAACATTTGATGAAGGAAGGAAAACTAGAAGATAAAATTTTTAATTGGGGGCATGGGGCGTGTGATAGTGCTTTAGAGAAAGCCTGTAAAACGCTTAATTTGCCTGATTATGATTGTCATGAGTTCAGACATACATTTATTAGTAACCTCATAAAAGCAGGTATTCCCTTGCCTGTGATTGAGAAAGTTTCGGGCGATACACAAGAAACAATCTTGAAGCGTTATAGTCACATGTTTGAGAGTGATGAGGTGATGATTTTATCGGCTTTGCAAGATTTATAGACATAGACGGAACAGAGTACCGGACTGCAAGCAGTCCGATACTCTGGATTTTGAAGTATTCGTCATTGTGTAAAAAGAGGATGTAAAAAATCTTGTGTCTTTGGAAAGTGAATCTTTCTGATAAGATT
>JAUNGM010000037.1 GCA_030524545.1 Eubacteriales bacterium | reverse complement strand
AAATCTTATCAGAAAGATTCACTTTCCAAAGACACAAGATTTTTTACATCCTCCACAGAGCCGCCAAAAAACGCACAGGAACAGCCAGACCGGGACAATAACCCTGCCCGGTAATATCCAGCCCTGAAAAGGCTTTAAAAGCAAAAAGAGCATCGTGGACAGTGTGCATAACTCCCCATTCCGCTATGGACAACACTATTCACAGCATATGGAAAAACAAAAGCAGCTTTCCCACATCCTGCAAACAGTGTTGCCCACAGCTCCATAAGACGGGGAGTTATACACACTGCCCACAATGCCGGCTGCGGCGGAATCCCACTCTTTCTTTCTACTCTTAAATTAAAATCCATCTATCGGTATAATCTCATAAGAATTTCATCCACTTCTTCTCTATTTCTAACCGCTTTCCACTTTGCAATTTCATCTCTAATTCGCTTTTTATGTTTCAAATACTGTACTCCAGATATTTCAGATAACAATTCCTCACAAAATATAATTTTATCTGTCAAACTTGAAGTCCCAGTCCATGAATTAGACACTAAACTTAATCGACTGAATAATTCAAAATCTGAATTACATTCCAAAAAGCATAAAATAGCTTTTTTTCTTATCTCTTTCTTTATTTCTTGCAAAACTCCAAACAACTCTATTAGATTTTCACTATCAGAATTCTCCCTTATATAATGGATAATCCATTGTTCCTTTCTGCTGTCTACTTCTTTTTTTCCATTAAATGAAAGGAGTTTTCGAAAATAGCTTCTGCTATACCAATAAAATGTTTTATTGCAAAGCAATTCATCAAAAAACAGATCAAATATATTTAAAAAATTTTCCAGTTTCCAGCAAGTTTCCATTCTATATTCTTCATCATTTACTGAATATTTTTCTTGCGTTTCTTGAATATATCTAGCATACCATTTTGCCCAATCTATATCCTGCAATATAAATCCACTAAGAAATGTACCTCTGTAATCTATGTAACTGCGTCCTACCAGACATTTAAAATATATATGCCTCAGTTCTTCTTTCGCATCTTGATAGATATTCAGTACCTCTTTAGGAGTATAATAGTTAGCATCAAACAAATTCGAGAAAAATCTTCTAAATATGCTTGTATTATTTTCCACCATACCTAATAAAGTCTTTGTAATACTGACATAAATATTTGAAGAATATTTTTTAAATTTATCTAGTAACCTGATATTGATTTCAAATTTCTCTTTTTCGTACACAACTGTCGATTCCGTTACAAGCTCCATCAATCGTTGATAATCGTCTTGTGTCACTTCATTTTCAGCAATTATTTCATAATATGTAAACTGCCACTGTTTTTTCATCGGAAACGAGGCATTCCATATACTATCCTGTACTTTCTTACAATCAAAATATTTCAACAATGGAGCAACCAACGCTTCCGACCGAAACTCAATGTTTTCTCCGAATTTAAAGAAAGCCAAAACAAACGCCCATAACTTTTCTTTATCATGTACTAGGAATGTGCAGAAAGTTGCTATCCCCTCACCCATATCTGCCTCTCTACTGCCTATTATTCTGATGATATTGCTAATGCATTGCACTAAATCGTCCATCTGGTCAGCAGAGTATCTTTCATAGCATCCTCTTATATTCGCTTTAAATACAGCTTTTCTTTCCTCATAGCTCAAAGTATCTCTATAAAATTGATTGGATAATACCTTATATATATTCCAATCCTCTGTATTAAATACTTCTCTATATTTTTCAGTTAATTCAACGGAGTGCATCTCTGACATTCTAAAAAATCTTGAACATATATACGCAAAGCGGAATGGCTTCATATATACCCTTATACGTTCCAAAACCAAACTTATATTCTGCCAGTCAAATTCCAGTTCATCTGAAAATTCACTTTTATTTGCATACAAATTGGGATAAGTACATAATAAATAAACAATATCCTCCAAATTTTCTTTATCGTTTGCCAAAGAAATAATCTCCATCCATATCTTAGACCGATATTGCTTACAACCTTCTGTCAAATCAATTCCAATCCGATATGAGGTAAGCACATTATCCCTTTCTATTTCTACACAATCAAAATACAGTGATAAATAATGGCTGGACATCTTATAAAACAATTTTTTTATAACAGGACAATCCAAATTTTCTCTTATTTTATCAATTATAATATTCTGAACATAGTAATCTTCATAATAAGAATACCTATTGATACTATAATATGATTTAAAAAGGCTATAAACCAACTTCACAGTGTCCTGCCTTTTCATGCAATACCTTACCGCCAGTTCTACCGCCTCGACTAAACCATAATCCTTTTTATACCCGTCCAACAACTGAAGTATACTATCCTTTATATCCACATTCCATTTCTTTTCCTCATCTTCTAATAAATGGATATCAATAGGGACACTTTCAGCTTGCTCAATTTTTTCACTCACATACAATAAAGATTCTTCTGGTTTAAAAATATGGAATGCTTTTACAAATTCTCCAAATGCTTTATCATCTGTTTTAAGCTCATCCCAAACCTTGCTTATTTCTTCAGTTAAGTAATCCTTCATTTTATCAGAGTAAAAAACATTTAAAAGTATATCAACAGATTTAATCGTACTTTTTTTATATTTCCAGAATCCAACTCTTAAAACATCAGAGAATGCAATTAGCCTTTTTTCAAAAAATACATAATACAACATATAATTTGATAGGCACTGATCAGAAATACGTGCTACTCTTTCAGATTTAATTTCTACATATTCCATACTATGTAGAGAATGAATGTTAGTAGTAAATTCTTCTTTTGTCATTCCTATCATATCAAGAATATCTTGTATTCTGTCTAAATTTTCTAAATCTATGGTATTAAAAATAGTAGTAACTCCAACAGTCAGACAAAGTCTTATATCTGTTAAAATAGTAGTAGTTTCCAGAAAAGAACTGTAATAGCTTTTATACAACTCTTCCATATTGGCAATCGACCGTAAATCATTTTTTTCTATCGCTAATTTTCCCGCCATATATGCAATGCGTGGATTTCCACTTGCAATACGGACAATTTGTTCTATATAATCACTATTTTCTATTTTCAGATTCGTTTTTACAAAATCCCGTATTTCCTGATCTGTAAATTTTGAAACAGCAAAGCATTTTATATCTGATAACTTCTCTGTTTCATTTATGACAGATTTACTCGCATAGTCCCTGACCGTAGCAATAATACGGATATCATATCTTTTATCATCTCTTATGGCATATTCAACCAGATGTGATAATCCTACCAATTCATTTGCATCATCTACAAATACAAGATATTTTCCCGCTGTATAAATGTGACGTGACAAATCATCCATTATAGGTTGATCATTACATTTAATACAGAGAATTTTACATTTATTCTTCTCTTGGTACTCTTTTGCAATTTCTAAGGCTAAGCGTGTCTTCCCAACACCAGCTTTTCCTAAAATCACTATTATTTTTTTCTCTTCCAGAGTTTCAAGAATTTCCTTCTTCTCCTTTTCACGATACAAAAAGGTAGTTGTCAAGGGAGCAGTTCTTCCATTTGAATTATCATATCGCTTGATAAATTCTTCCCTCGGAAATATTTGATTACTGTCTATTGAAAGATTTAATTTATCCTTTGCAATATATTGATAGTTTCTATAAATCTTATCTGCAATCCTATCTATTCCATACAATTCCAGCTCTATACCATAAGAGCCGCACAATTCTCTTAATGCTTGATCATCACCAGCTTTTAACGTCGATGAAGTATGACAACAGATTATTTTCTCAATATCTTTTACATCTACACCTGTCTTCTCTTGATCTAAACATTTTTCAACATCTTCTTTGATTTTCTTATTTATATTTGTTTGCTCTGTGGTATATGCCACAAAAATATACTTTCCCGATTTGCTTCGGAAATAAGTATCTGGATTTCCTATTGTAGTCTTTAAACTTCCTGCTTTCATCCCCAAGGAAAAAATACCTTCATATCCCTCTGCACACAAAAGAGTATCACATAAATCCTGAAATCCTCCACCCTCCAAGGTGGACAATATATGACTTTTAATTATAGATGTCATTATCCTACCTCACATTATATACATTTTGAAAAAACACCCAAATTTCAACTTGTTGAATTGTTCAACGCTATTTATTCTATCATAAGAACCCACACAATTCTATTAAATATTGTTTAACCTGCTTTTTCCCTTACTCCTTCAATTATTTATGCATTGCCACTCCCAATCACACTCTTTCTTTACACATCAACAAAACTATTGCCAATAGAACTGTTTTCATGTAATATAGTCTACAAATCCGCAAAAAAATAGGAGCGCCGAAGCACCCCTATCTCCTAAACCCTCTTGCAAAATCCGCAGTGTTGGTTTATAATCATCTTAGAAGCCGGAGGATATTGCACGTCCGACGGTTGTACAATCGGAAACTTATAAAGCGTAAAAATTACGGATTACAAGGCTATCCTCTATGGCAGTAGAAGATAGCCTTTTCCGTTACTTGCGGTTGTGTTTATTGTCTATGTATGTCAAGGCTGCAAAAATCACCAGCACCAACGTAAGCACTTCTAACGTATTCATACCGACCTCCTTTCCGTTTCCAGAAAGGACAACCGCAGACTACCCCTACCTGCTCTAATCTGACTAAGAGAATTATAGCACGTTATGTCGAATAATGCTATAAAAGATTTGCGTCATTTACTCCGCCGCTTCCAGTGCCACCTCTGCAAATTCCCCATCGCTCATGGCTTCCAGTTTCCCCAAGACCTGCCTGGCAAGCTCCACCATATCGCTGTCCTGTATGTGGGGAATCACGTTCTTTATATCGGCAATCATTCCCTTTCTGTCCTGCCCCTCAAACACACACATCAAATTGATTTCTTCCACTGTAAATTTACCCATCGCTTATATCTCCCTCTCTGATTTTTTCTCCGTTCCTTTTTCCGGGACTTCTTTTTCTGCCTTATCCCTCTGCTCGATGACCGCCTTTTTCTCCGCCAGTTTTTCCTTTATGGAAACTCTGCCTGTCTGCTTTTCCTCTTTCGGTTTCTCATTGTTCAGGACGTTATCAATCATGTTATAGTTACATTCTTCCAGTTCCTCAATTTTTGCAAGCGGCTTATATTCTGCCAGCTTATCTAACAGCTCCTTCGCCTTCCTTGCGGTCTGTACGCCCTCACTGTCATCAAGCTCCATACCTTTCCCGAAAATATCCGTCATGCCTTCCCGGATACTGTCTGAAATGAGCGCATTGAGGAAGTCATTAAGATACCCGGTATTCCCGCCTCTGATGTCCTCTGTAATGTTTGCAATCTGCGCTTCCCTGTCCTCCACTGTATGATTGTACTGGTAAGTGTCATAGTCATAAGATAACTGGTCTATCTCCGCAGCAAGGAAAGCCGCCTGCCACTTTTCCAGAGAACCACGCACCTCAATGTCCGGCAGCTTGTCGATCAGCTCCGCAATGACCTCCACCGCCTTCGGGTTGTCCGTAATATCCGGCACATAGTCCAGAATCTCCAAATCCGCAACCCTCCCGGATATAATGTCCATCTGCGTGTCCTCATAGTTTTCTGTCCCCTCTGTATGGATATTGATGCCGATGCTTGGGATAGCGTTCATCCTCTCCGGTGGTATCTGATTGAAAATGGCGATTGCTTCCTCCACGCCAGCGATATTCTCATGGTATTCTCCGAAATTATGGAACTCCCCGCACTCCGCCACTGTAAGGGTGACAACCGTCTGTTTTTCCTCCTGTGTCTGCTCTGCGCCCTTCTCCTGCATGGCGGCACGGTTTTCCTCAAGATAGGCTTCCACACCCGGAAGATATTCCCCAAGCGTCCCGGTCTTTCCCTCTGTAATGGGATTGATGTCTACCTTGACGCCGCCGATTGTAAAACCGTCCTCGTTAAAGGCGTTGAACAGGGCATCTTCACTTTCCCCGCCCCGGTACTCCACTACCACATCAAGGTCAGAACCAGCTCCCTCTAAACCTCTGCACCTGCTCCCGGATACCGCCATATCCACAAGTTTTATATCCATTCCATACTCGTCAATCTTGGACTGTAAATAAGCGTAAACATTCAGTTCTATATCTTCCTGTGTCTGCCCGTTGATGCCATGAAATAATTCCTCAGTTTTGGCTTTAAAATCCGCTATGACCTTGCTTTCCACTGCTTCCGGCACTTCGGTTCTGATACGTTCCTCAAGATGCTCTTTTACCGCATGCTCCGCTTTTTCCATCAATCCATCATAATCAATCGGTATCAGTTCATCATCGGTACGGATACTTCCCTCCAGTTCACTCCTATGTGTCGGCTCTTTCAAGTCCGTCACAATCTCGTCCAAAGCCTGTTGGATTGTTATATCCGGGTTGTCATACACACCACCGTCCAATTCCCGGTAATCCATATCATAAATTGTATAATCGTACCCTTCGCTGGCTTCCTGAATACTGATATAACGGTCTGCAAGCCGGAAGGCAAGCTCCGTTTCCACCCCGTCCATTGTATGGCTGTTGGTATCTATATACGGGTTCTCCCACTCCATGAACGGTACATTTTCCACGATATGCTTCTGGTTTGCTGTCGGCATGAGGTGTTCCATTTTCCCCTGTTCATAGAGGGCATCAAACCTGTCCATGTAGAGGGAAATATCATCAAGCCCGCTGCTCTTTAGCTGGTACTCAAACCTCTGCTTTACAAAATCCTTTATTTCCTCCGGTGACATCTCCCGGTGAACCCTCACCTTGTCAAAGCCGACCTCATCCGATAAAATCTGTAAATCGTCCATGAAGCGGCTGCTTTCCCCTGCCGCCCTGCTGTGCGTAAAATCCAGTGACAGACAGTTTTCATGGTTTCGGACGTGGATCAGGTCAAACTCGCTGCCATTGACGTTAAAGCCGAAAGTTGCCCTTGCCATATCCGGCTTTTCCTCCATATCTTTTCCCCGATACTCCGCAAATTTCGCCACCGCTTCCGAAAGGCTGTCAAAACGTTCCAGCCTGCTTTTATCTGGGCTGTTCTCCGCCCATGTGGATAAATCCTCAATGACATAATAGGAAACCTTATCACTGTCTGGCTTCGCCGCTGTATTTTCTTCTGCTGCTCCCTCTGTAATTTCCGCTGTTTCTTCCATGACCGGAGCTTTCTCTACGCTGACTTCCGCTGATACGGAAAGTTCCTTTGTAAACTCCGGTATCTCCCTGTAACCAACGGAATCCACATAATGGCTTGTGTTCTCCCCGTCCTGATGCAACACCACCACGTCACTGACGGAAAGGGAATGCCCGGTAAAGTCTGCCGGGTGGTCTATATTGAACTTGGTATAAATATCTTCAAGGCTTATGCCCTCCTTCAGCTCCCCGGTATAGATCAGCGTGTAATTCTCTCTGGAAACCGGGATACCTTCTTTTTCAAGGTAATCCATATTCATAAAGCGAATATCCCTTGTTTCCTCCGTATCTTTAAGCTGGTAAATGCCAAACCTGCTCTCACTTCCATATAAAAGCTGTGCTTCCCGGTTAGGCTCGCTGTCCTCTAATCCCTGCTTCATGGACTGGTATTCCAGATAGGCGCTCCAATCGCTTTTTTCCACGCCAAACAGCCCGTCATGCTCCTGTAATGCCGCCCTGTCCTCCACAAGCGTTTCCGAACCGTCTGCGTGGAGCCGATACACTGATACGTCTTCCCTAAACAGCTCTAATGCCCTGTCCTTTGTCAGAGGGAGCATTTCATCCCACGAATACCCGTATTCGTGCATCTGCGACAGCCCCACCATGCCATCCGGAAGAAAGTCAATTTCTTCCTCCGCCGCCTTGATTGTTTCCAAAAGCAGCGGTAAATCGTCTTTCTGCTCCGCAAGGGAATGTGCAAGGGAAGTGGTCTTATACATATCGTCCAGCTTATAAGCGTGGTTCATAATCAGGTTGCGCTCATCGGTGCCATACACCGACCTGTGAAATTCCATGCGGTTAATGAGCTGCTCCGCCTGTACGGTTGCCGGAAGTTCCGAAGCGGTATGCACTTCCCATTCGCTCATATCCACATCAAAATCATAGAACTGCGGATAACCGTCATTTACTCCCCCGCTTCTCATAATCGGGACAAACTCAAATCCTTTCTCCTGCAGATAGTCCAGAACATTTCCATTCCACTCATTTTCTTGCAAAAATGGAATAGAATATACAACATTTGCCACTTCTGACTGCATATTTGTGATTTTAATGGTTTCATATTCCCCGCTGTCCGGCGTGGAGATTCTCACAACCACATCGCCATACTCAATCGGAATATTGGCTTTTTCCCGTTCTTCCTGCAATGCCTTAAAATCGGTTATCTCATGGGTATCCGTATTATAAGCGTAATCTAAGTGGTATTCCCCCACTTCCTCACTCCGTTCATTGGCAAGCAGCGTTACCCATGCCCCTGCTCTTTCAAGGTAGGCTTCCACGCTCTGCCTGTCATCGTCTTTCATGGCAAGCAGCGAATTAAAAAGCTCCGTCCTCTCCATGCCCTTAACACTCAAAAGGTCATATTCTGAACGGTCAGTATTCGCCACAAGCACAATCAAATCCTCCTGTGCCTGTTCTGCAGCACGTTCTTTTTCAAGCTCCAAAAGCTGTGCTTCAATCCCCTTTATCAGCTCCGAGGAAGTCCGGCGTATCGTATCAAGGGAAGATTTCAACTCCGGCATTTCTTTTCCGCTGCTCCACCCGGCGATATACCCGAAAGAATAATCGGACGTGTCAATCCCGAAATGCTGGCAGACAGTGTAGGCGATGCTCTCCGCTTCCACCTCTTTTGTTTCCCGGTCTTTGATAGTCCCCGTTTCCTGTTCAATCTCCTTTGCGTGGAGTTTAGCGTGTGCCACCTCATGGACTCCGGTTTTTGCGGTCTGCGTTTCACTCATGCCCTCCTTAATGGCGATAGGGTGGTTTAAGTCAATAAAATAGCCTTTCCTGTCCCCTTCCAGGCCCTCATATCGGATTGGGACAGGGGAAACTCTGTTAAGCGCTTCCATAAAATCCTGATAACGCTCCACATTCCCATGCAGCTCATTCACGCCAAGTCCGGGAAGCCCTTTCCCGTCCGTCTGTGAATAGTCAAACACTGTGACAACACGAAAAGCGGGTATCTTTATCTCCACTTCCTCCATGACGGGCATCCCGTCCCGGTCAAGCACAGGCTCATTCGTCACCGGATCAATCTTTTCCTGTTCCTCTTTGATTTTATAAGGTGCGGGCGCAAGGATACGGATACCCCTCTCGCCCTTGTTTACATGGCGTTCAAAATTCCTCTGCCATGCCTTGTACCCGGCAACATATGTCGCATCCGGGCATTGCATCTCTATGAGCTGGATATTGTTTGCGCTGTAATTATGGAATTTTGACATGGTATTCAGGTAGCTTTTGTACTTCTCCCCCTCAAATAATTCCTTCAAGCCTTCCTCCAGCCTGTCCGTTATCTCCTTTACTTTCTGTTTCTCGGTTCTTGCGTCTGCCATATGGTTATCTCTCCTTTTCCTCCATAAAAACAGGGGACAGATAAGTTTCCCTCTCTGTCCCCGTTTTGGATATTTTTATTTGCTGCAATTTTTTATAAACTTTCCTCTTTGCTTTTCGCCTTTGCCTTGTCCGGTTCCGGCGCTTTCTTCTGCTGTCCTGCTTTTTCTTTCATCTGTGACAGCTTATCCTTTACGGACACCCGCCCTCCTTTCTCCGCTTCCTTCCCGGCATCCAGACGGTCAGAGAGCCGATCCAGCTTTTCAAATGCCTGATCCGCCGCATCAATCTTTTTCCGAAGGTTCTCCACCGCCTTTTTTACAGGCTTGTTAATTACCCTTGTCAGACCGACACCCGGCTTTTCGTCCGATACCTCTCTCGTGCCTTTCCCGGCTAACAGCCTGCCCACGTTGGAAACGCTGTTCCCGATCTGCTTTAATTCGTCCCCGATGCTGTCAATCTGGTTGGCTGTCTTTTCAAAGTCCGTCATCACGTCAACCAGACGTTCCCGGTAATCGGAAAGCATGGACTTCACGCCGGAGATTCCTTTCTGGAGAACCTTGCACATCTCCGCTTTTCCTTTTTCCTTAAAGGTGCTGACCGCCTGTGCCGCTGTTTCCACCAGACGGTTTCTTACCGCTGACAGGCGCTCCGACAGACTCGTGATTTTTTCCTGAAGGTGAGCCACTTTATCCATGAGGTTCTCTTTCACTGATTTTGGCTGGTTCTCCTGCATCTGTGAAAGCTGTTCCCGGACACCCTGTAATTCATCAACCATTGCGCTAAGCTGTACCTGCATACCCGCCACATACCAAAAAATCCCCATAAAATCCTGTGACTGCTCTTTCATGTTCTGCTGGTTAAGCAGCTCCATGAACTGCTTTAATGCGTCATTTTCCTCCATGACCTGTTTTGTGTTCTGTCCTGCTGTTTCCATTTTTGCCCTCCTTATAAGCTTTCCTCTTTTCCTTTTCCCTTTGAAATATCCGGCTTTTCCGGCGCTTTCTGCCCATATGCCTTCTCCCGCATCTCGGCAAGTTTCTCTTTTACGGAAATACGCCCTCTCGGACTGTCTGCCAGCATCCTCTCTTTCCCATGCTCCGCTATCTTTTCCGATACTGCCCGGTTAATCTGCGATTTAAAAGGCGCATCTGCCACAGCTTCCGCATCACGCCCCATTTCCTCTGTGTCCAGTTCCTCCTGTTCCCCGTCATTTTCCGGCTCATCCTCCATATCAATTCCATCTCCGCCCTTTTCGTCCATGTTTAACAGGGCATTTAATTCTGTCAGGCGTTCCAGCTTCTCCGCAAGCTCCACTTCCTGTGCGAATGGCTTTGTGACCTCTATCTTTGCGGTTTCAAGCTGATGCTCCACGTTTTCCAGTTTCTGCGCCACTGTTTCCATTTTCCCGGTCATGCCCTCTAAGGCGTTGCTTAACCGCTGTAAATTTCCCAGCGGATCAGTGCCGATTTCCACCTCATGGCTGATGCTGCCCTTTAGGTTGACCGTAAACTTGGAAAAGAACGAATCGAAGGAAACGCTCATCTTAAATCCCTGATACTCCCCGATTGTTACCGCCATATTCGGCTGTTTTGCACTCCGGCACATATCAATCAGCGCTGCCCCGGCTTCCTTTTTGTCCGTATATGCCCGGTTTCCGATTTTTATGGAAAAAGTGTCTTTATCTGGGAATTTATTCTGTGCATAGGTCTGTATGTCAGCACGATACCCCGCAATCCTTTCTTTCATGGCGGCTATCTGTACCGGGTAATGCTTCACGATATTGTCCTCTAACTTGTACTTCTGGCTGGTGTGGTTCGCCTTTAACAGCTTTAACTTGGATACCTGAATGTCTAAATCCATCTTTTCTTTTATGTAGGGATTGCCTGTTGCCAGAGCCTTTACTTCCGCATAAGTGAGAGCCGCTTCGTCTATGTCCTCACAGCTACGCACCGGGGATTTGCTCGTCATAATCTGACCGATGAATTTCTGCTTGTTCTCGATGAGCTGCCACGAGTAGCTGTCGAATGTCCCTTCCGTCACATACCGGAAAATCTTTACTTTGTCATTCATGTTGCCCTGCCTTAAAATCCGCCCTTCCTGCTGTTCAATGTCAGACGGACGCCAGGGCACATCAAGGTGGTGCAAAGCAATAAGCCTGTCCTGCACGTTGGTTCCGGCACCCATTTTTGCGGTTGAACCTAACAAAAAACGAACCTGCCCGCTTCTTACCTTTGCGAACAGCTCCGCTTTCCTTGTTTCCGTATTGGCGTCATGGATAAAAGCTATCTCATTCTCCGGCACTCCTTTCGCCATGAGCTTATCCCTGATGTCCTCATATACATTAAATGTCCCATCTCCTTTCGGTGTTGACAGATCGCAGAAGATAAGCTGCGCCGACTTCTGCTCTTTTGTATGCTCCCAAATCTCAAATGCTTTCTCCACACAGGTTGTGGCTTTGGAGTTTTCCTCATCCGGGAGCATATCATTGATAAGCCGCTGGTCTAACGCCAGCTTTCTTCCATCGTTGGTTATCTTTAGCATATTGTCGATGTTCGGCTGCACTTTCCTGTCCCTTACCGCTTCCGCCCTGTCCGCAAGGGACTGTACCATGTCCTGCTGGTATTCGCTCGGCTTTAACACGATATTTTCATAATCCGCTTCCGGCACTGGCAGCTTTAACATATCCGGTGTCTGAATGTCCGCACTCTCTTTAAATAACGCAATCAGATCCGGCAGATTGAAGAACTTGGCAAACCTTGTTTTTGCCCGGTATCCAGTCCCCTCCGGTGCAAGCTCAATCGCTGTCTGTGTTTCCCCGAACGATGCCGCCCAACTGTCAAAATGCCCCAATCCCAAACGCTGCAAAGTATTGTACTGGAGATAGCGCATATTCGTATATAATTCCGTCATGCTGTTGCTGATTGGCGTACCCGTTGCGAATGTGATGCCCTTCCCGCCTGTCAGCTCGTCCATATACTGGCACTTTGCAAACATATCCGAGGATTTCTGCGCTTCCGTCTGTGCGATGCCTGCCACATTCCGCATTTTTGTGTATAAAAAGAGGTTCTTATAATTGTGGCTTTCATCTACAAACAGCCGATCCACGCCCAACTGTTCAAAGGTCACAACATTGTCTTTCCGGCTGGAATCGTTTAAGCGGCTTAATCTGGCAGAGAGTGATTTCCTCGTCTTTTCCATCTGCTTAATGGAGTAACGCTCGCCATTCTCCGCTTTGAGGGCTTCGATTGCCATTTCAATTTCCTCTATCTGTCTTTCAATCATCGCCATCTGCCTTTCGGTGGAAAGCGGGATTTTCTCGAATTGAGAATGTCCGATAATCACAGCGTCATAATCCCCGGTTGCGATTCTGGAACAAAACTTTTTCCGGTTGGCGGGTTCAAAATCCTTTTTTGTAGCCGCTAAGATGTTTGCCCCCGGATACAGGCGCAGAAAGTCGCTCGCCCACTGCTCCGTCAAATGGTTCGGCACAACAAATAAACTTTTCTGGCACAGTCCCAGCCGCTTGTTTTCCATAGCCGCCGCAATCATTTCAAAGGTCTTTCCTGCGCCCACGCAATGGGCAAGTAGCGTGTTATCCCCATATAGCTGATGCGCCACAGCGTTAAGCTGGTGCGGTCTGAGTACAATGTCCGGTGTCATGCCGGGAAATTTCAAGTGCGAACCGTCATATTCCCTCGGTCTGGTGGAGTTGAAAAGCTCATTATACTTTGCACATAAATCCTGCCTGCGCTCCGGATCACGAAATACCCAGTCCTTAAAGGCTTCCCGGATTGCTTCCTGCTTCTGGCTTGCCAGCATGGTTTCCTTTTTGTTGAGGACTCTTTTTTCTTTTCCGTCCTCGGTAATCACATCAAAGATACGGGTATCCCGTAAGTTTAAGGAATCCTCTAAAATCCTGTATGCGTTTGCCCTGCCTGTGCCATAGGTCATATTGACAAGGGCATTTCCCCTGTCTGCATTTTTTCCCTTCACGTTCCACTGCCCGGTCACATTGGAATACTGTACGCCCATTGTGTTGCGGTCAAACAGGTATTCCGGCGTTTCAAATGTTTCACGCATGAAGTCCTCAATATATTTTGTGGAAATCCATGTTGCGCCGATACGCACCTCAATCTCCGATGCGTCAAGCTCTTTCGGCTGTACGCCCTCCAGAGAAGATACGTTAATGGCATATTCCGGGTGGTTTTCCTCAAAGGTTCTCGCCACTGACAGCTTCTCCCGCACGTTCCCGCTTAAATATTCGTCTGCGGTTTCCCATTCCTCTGTAACCGGGTTCTGGAAGATTACCCCGGCAAGCTCTTTTGTAATTTCTTCCTCGCTTTTGCCCGCAAGCTCTGACATATAGGCTAAGTCTACGCCCGCCTTCTCGCTTAACGATACCGCCAATGCTTCACTGGCTGTGTCCACGCTCGTTACAACTTCCTGCTTTTTAATAGTGCGTTTCGTGAACATATCCGCCTTGCCGATGAAGTTCCCCTCATCGTCCAGCCTTTCAAGGGAGCATAACAGGCAGTAGCTGGAATCCTGATTAAACGCTCTTTTATTGGTCTGTGAACTGATAAGACCAAATTTCTTGGAGAAGTCATCATAGAGCTGGTTTAACTCCACCTGCTTATTGGAAATCATATCATCCGGGTATTCTTCTAACTGGAAGTTTATCAGCTCCTGCGTACAGTCCCGGATTGCCAACATGCCCTTAATTCTCTGCTCTGCTTTCTCCGAAACGTCTACAGGCTTCATTATGGAATTTTCCCGGTAATATACTTTATCGTCCACAACCGTATAACTGTAATTCTTCACGTCCGGATCGGCGGGTATGTTCTCCCTTGCCAGCTCATCATCAATCTCGTTAAAATCCGCCTGCTCAATGCTGCCCTCCACATGGGAAAGCGCATTTTTAAGCTGTACCGGCAAAGGAAGGGAAGTGTCCGGCAGACAGGCACTCTCCATGCCATGCGCCCCGGATACCATTTCCATTTTTCCTAGAATCATTTCCGGGTGGTCTGCGAAATACTGGTTCATCACGATACCGTCTTTTTCCGTCAGATGCACCCAGTCCGGCTCAATATCCATTACCCGGTCACGCTTCTTTAAAAACAGAATGTCCGAAGTGACCTCCGTACCCGCATTTTCCTTAAACGCTGTGTTCGGGAGCCTGACCGCCCCCAGAAGCTCCGCCCGCTGTGCAAGGTATTTCCGTACTTCCGGGTTTTTCTTATCCATAGTCCCCTTTGAAGTGACAAAGGCAATAATGCCGCCCGGTCTGACCTTATCCAGCGTCTTTGCGAAAAAATAATCGTGTATCAGAAAGTTGTGCTTATCATACTGCCTGTCAGACACTTTATACTGACCAAAAGGCACATTTCCCACCGCCACGTCAAAAAAGTCGTTGGGATAATTGGTATTTTCAAAGCCAGTGATTTTAATGTCCGCATGAGGGTAAAGCTGTTTTGCGATGCGCCCGGTAATCCCGTCCAGCTCCGCCCCATACAGCCTGCTTCCCTGCATTTCCTCCGGCAGACAGCCATAAAAATTTCCGATTCCGGCTGCGGGATCTAACACATTCCCTCTGGTAAACCCCATTTTCCCCACTGCGTCATAGATTGCCTGAATGATGACCGGGCTTGTATAATGGGCATTTAAGGTGCTTTCCCTTGCAGAAGCGTATTCTTCCGGGGATAACAGGTTTTTTAATTCCTGATATTCATTCGCCCAATTTGCTTTGGAAGAATCAAAGGCATCGGCAAGACCGCCCCAGCCTACATACTTTGCCAAAATCTCCTGTTCTTCTGGCGTTGCTATGCGGCGTTCCCCCTCTATCTTTTCAAGGGTTCGTATGGCGTCCACGTTCTGCCGGAATTTCTCTTTCGGCGCAAATCCTTTCCCGGCACTTTCTGCTTCATTGAAAGAAATGTGGTAATTGACTGCGCCCGATTTATCAATTTCCGGCTCTTTTTCCGGTGCTTTCTCCGGCTCTGCCGACGTTTCCCCGGTCAGCATTTCCACATCGCCCATGACCTGCTGGATAAACGGATCGTTCTCTAAGGCATTTTCATCTACAAGCTGCCCGTCCACAATGCCCGCTTTTTCCAGACGTTCCCGGACTGTCTGTGTATCAATGTCGGAGAAATCCTCTTTTTCTGTTTCCTGCTCCTGTTCTTTCTGATACGCTTTCTGTATCTGGATAGAATCATATCCCATGTCATCATATGAAATGACTTCTATTTCTTCTGCATGGGCTTCTATATACTCCTGTACCAGTTCCTCACTCGTAAAAAACTGGTGATTTGGAAGATAAGGTTTCATGTAACCCTCATCGTCCAGTGTCACAAGGCGGTATTTTATACCACTCCCGCCCTCTGAATCATCTGTAACAAAGCCATACTCCGGCTCGGAAAAATGAATTGATGTTTCTATGGCAACGGTTACTTTTTCTCTCTGTTTTTCCGGCTCTGCATCTGGAAGGGATTCTTCACGTTTTTCTCCTGTCTGCTCTGTTTCAGATACTTCCGCAGCGTGTCCTTCCCTCTGCTGTTTTGGCTCGCTCTCATAACGTGCCGCATACTTCCCCGCCTCCTTCAGCAGAGCATCCATCTCCACTGCTTTTTGTGTATTGCCGCTTAATGACTGCATTAAGACATAATCAGCGGCTTCTAAAAACAAAGCGTCATAAACCGCCCTGCCCTCTAACCGCCTGTCAGCATCCTCAATAGCAACTGCCCCGGTGTCCTCATTCCAGCCGACCACATCTTTCATGGACAGCGCACCGCAGATTTTCACCACAGCGGACATCTCCGCAAGCCTTTCAGCCAGTGCCTTTTCACTGTCACTGGCTTTATTTTCCGGTTCAGGACTCTGAATATTTTCCCCGGAAATTTCCGCTTCCTGTTCTGGTACAGCCATTTTTTCCGGCTCCCTGTCACGCTCTATAAACCGCCTTGCCTGATTGGTGAAACCGTCCAAAACAGCCGGGTGGGAAGTGACGATATAATCCCTTGTCTGCCAGTCAGCGGAAGGCACAAGGCTTTCTGCCCATTCCTTATTGTCAAAGGAAAAACGCCCATCATGGGATAAATGGGTGATTGTGTTGGCAAGGACAATCTCTACACGTTCCTTCCCATACTGCCGGATAACGCCCTCTGCGGTATCCCTCGGAAGGGTGTAACCGTCAAATTTCTCCGCAATCGCCTGCTCTATGGCATCCTTGCACTCCACCCGGATACCATGCTCCAGCTTTTCCTGCTCCCGGCGCATGGCTTCCTCCGCCTGTTCTTTTTTGTACTGCGCAAAGGCTTCCTTCCCTTTCGGCGTAAGGTATTTATCCGCATTTACAAGCTCCCTGATGCGCTTCTCCACCACGTTCCATTTCAAAAGCACTTTTGCGTATGGATCGCCTATCCTGCCTTTCCCTAATTTGATTCCTTTGGAATCGTGCCATTCATCGCTTCGGTCTGAACCAATTAAGGCGGGAGAACCGCCGCCTGTCCCGTATTCATTTTTAAGGAAAGCAATATTTTCTTTCCTGTCATGCCCCTCCATAAAATATTCATAGATACGGAAATTTCCATGATGATAGCCGCTTCCACCCGTCAGGCGGTTATCTATCTCGTCCTGTGTGATAAAATCCTCATGCAGCACTTCCACGCTGTCCTGCGCCGGGTATTCTGTTTTCCCTGTGCTTAAATCCGCAATCTCTGAAAGCAAATGCTCTGGATTTTTCACATACCGCCACTTTATCTGCTTTTCCCCGGTTTCAATCTGCTCTTTTGCGTGGGAAAGCTCCCCGGCAACCGTATCACGCCCTTCCTGCGTGGATAAAAGCTCGCAGAGGTTTGTCATGCTCTCCGGGTGGTTGTAACCCTTAATCGGTATATTCTCCGGCACATCCCCGATGCCGTCCCGGAAGAAATTGAACAGGTCATTTGCCACCCTCTGGCGTTCCAACGCATCCACAAGGAACACTTCGTTTGCACCCATGTAGGAGCCATTTTCCACCATAGAGCGGATAACGCTCTCTACTTCCTGCCAGCCCATCACCGCAACCGGATTTTCCCTTGCGGACATTCCGTAGCCGATGCTCATGCCGGATTCATTGAACCAGACGGAAATGGGATTCTCCCCGAAGTCAAATCCTTTCCCGGTAGTCTTGTACTCATTTTTCAGGAACTTCGCCATTTCCTCCGACGTTTTCCCCTGCTGGTACTTGGCATAAATGCGGCTCCTGCTGTTATCCCGTCCGCCCCCTGTCCGTAAAATGGCTTCAAGCTGCTCCTGCGGCAGAGAAAAAGCGGCGGGCATGATATATTTCTCTCCTGCCTGCGCCGCTTCAATCGTGCCGATCTGTTCCTCTATCGTGGGGAATAAACTAAGCTGCTGGTAAACTTCCGTTTCCTTCGGTTCTTCCCACTGCGGTATCTGCCCCTCTTTCAGATATTCGCCCTTTTCCATGTAAAAGGCGATGCTGTCCCTCACAGTTTCCCATGATACAGTTGCCTCCGCTGTCCGGTTTAAATAGCTCCCCTTCCAGACCGTCAGACCACTTTCGTCCGCCCTGTATCCGGCTCTTTCTTCCCCAATATAAAACTCGGTACACTCCTTATGCCTGTAACTGTTTTTAATATATTCTGTCTGTTTGCCCTTATCCGGTTCAAAAAGCATCACACCGGCAATGTCCGGGCATTTATGCACCATAAATTCATCAAACTGCAAAATGCCCTTTTCTATCCCGGACAAAGAAAGACCGGACAATGGTTCTCCACTGCCCGGCTCTACCAGTCCTTTATTTTCAGTTGTTTCTCCCTCATTTACAGGCTGTATACCAGCTCTTTCAGTACGATTTCCTCCGCTGAGTGCCTGATGTTGTTCATCATCCCCACCCACTTCATCTGATCGGCTGCTTTCAGTTCCTCCGTCACGCCCTCGGCTTTCGCCATCTGCGCTGTCAGTAATTCCATCCTCTGCTCCGCCTGTTCCTGAATGGTCAGAAGATGCTCTTTCAGCTTCCCTTTCAGCAGAAGTCCGGTGTAAATCCCCTTCTTGTGTTCCTGTAAGTAATTCTTCCTCATCAGCCCGTACTTTGTCAGTGTCCCCTCCGGCTGCTCGTCCATCTGCAACATCGGTATCAGATAATCCCCATTCTTCTCGTAAGTCAGATTCATCATTATTTCCCCTTTCCCCGGCATTTCCGGTCTGTGTGTCAGGTTGTACGTCCTGTGTTTCGCTTTCACACTTTAAAGCATTATAGCGTGTGTCAGTAGTATTTGCAAGACCTTTTTCAACAAAATTTTTCGATGCTTCTTTTCCGGCAATTTCCCTGTCATATGCTCCGATTGCCTTGCCAATCTCCATAAGCACAGGCTTGGATAAATCGGATATGCTGTCCCCGATGTGTGACAGGGTTTCCACCGTATTAAATTCATGGATATAGGGGAACTGGATTTCCTCTGCCAGTTCCGCATCTTCCATGCCGCACCGTTTTAAGACAGTGTAGGCGATACTGTCCGCCAGCGTTTCCCGGACACGCACAGCGATATTCAGTTCGTCCAGTTCCTCCAGAAAACTTCCCTCTTTCAGATATTCCATATCCGAAGCAAGTTCCCCATAACAGTCCTGTGCAATCCGGGAAGCGATCTCCCTGATCCTGTCCGTAAACCCAGCTTCCTTGTTGGTGTCCCCATAAATCCCTTCCAGACGGTCAATCACTGCCTGCTGGTGTTCTTCCTTCATCTCCCAAAGCTGCGGAAAACGCCCGATGCGCCTTGCCTTATGCACGTCCGATATGTCAAATACATACCGCAGTCCGGTGAAGGGACTCCCTTCTTCATCAAGCAGGGCAATCCCCTTTGCGCCTTTGTTTACCCAGCAGTGCATTTTTTCATTCCATATCTCTATGGAAGCACAGGCTGTGGCATCCGGTCTTTGGGCATAAATAAGGAGCTGGTCTTTGAACGGGTATTTGTAGAGCCTTGATGCTGTGTTCAGATATTTTTTCCAGCTTTCATCATTTCTCGTCACTCTCTTTGCAGTTTCTTCGGAAAGTGCGGAAATTAAATCATATTTTCTCATAGCAATCCTCCATTTCCTGTTTATTGTTTTTGGGCAATAAAAAAAGGCGGCTATGGTTCGTTCATAAGCCATTGCCACCAGTGACGGTAAACTTTATTCAATTTTTGTCTGCTCCTTTCCTCTGATTTTGGTATAAAAAACGCACTTAGGATTTCTCCTAAGCGCTTATTATACACATGTGTTTACTACTCTATTGCTTGTTCAATTTCAATTCTTTCTATTACGCTTTCATCTTCTGCAAAATATCTTGCATATAATGCCCCATTAAATAAAACTGCTTGCTGATAATCACGATATATATAATTTTCACGAGGTTCGTTTTCACATAATTTGATAAAGCGTCTTTGATGTTCTGCATACATCTCTTCTAATTCATCAAACTCCACATCCCTTGTAGACTGATATAATTCTGTAATTATCTTTTCTTTAAATATTTGTTTAAAGTGTTCTGGAACTTCCCTATGTTGAAACAAACAATCTACTAAAAATCTAAGATCAAAAAAGGGAACTAACGTTGCAAATAAAGCAATATCTTCAACAATAGTTTCAACATTTCCATATTTCCAAAAATCAAGCAATACCAAAATCTTAGCTGCTGCTTTTACAAGAAGCCTTATCGCATTTTGAGGTAACTGTTCAAGTGATGTATCATAAAAAACAATTAGACGCTTGTCCCACTCTTCTCTCAGAAGAGTTTTTCCTAATTCTAATGTCATTTTATTATCACGTTTTTTGGAATATATCTGATTTCTAAAACTGGTTCCGAAATCAATAATTTTTATAGTATTATCAGTTTTATTTACAAGAATATTATCAGCATGTAAATCTCCATGAAAAATCATGTTTTCCTGCGCATACCGTAATCCACTTACGATATGCATTAGTAATTGGTATCTCTCCTGTAACAACATTCGATCTATGTGTTTTTCTCTTAAAGTAACATACCTGTCCATATCTAAGTATTCCATAATACAATAGTAATAACCGTTAACTATCCCACTTCCATAGTATCTTACCAAATTTGTATTAGGCTTTTCTTTATTTAAATTTGCTAACTTAGTAATCTCTTTTATACTTTGTATATTTCTATCAGGTTTTTCATCAGGTATCCATACCTTTATTGCCACAACTTCTTTTGCTACATTTCCTTGAGCCTTTAGGATAATAGCATTTGCTCCATTATTAACCATATCCAATATTAGATAATCATCAAATGTAATTTTATTTTTTCCAATTAATAGTTCTCCATTTTGAAAAATTATTTTATGTTTATCTAAAAGTTCTTGTTTTTTTCCCACTTTTGTACTCCTTTCTAAACAGCATTAATGTCTTATGTATTATATTTTTTAAATATAATATTCGGAAACATGTGAGAATTATATCAAATTAATATAGTAATTACAATCATTTGCACCTAACATGGCTGCAAAATACAAAAGCGTATCCCGCAGCCTGTTTCCTGTTACTTTCCGGCATTACTCATAGAAGCCATGTTCCTCAATGCCTTTTTCCAGAATCATATGTATCAGTTCCTCCAGCTTCACACCGTTTATCTCGCTGACAACGATCAGCTTTGCAAGGGTATCTTTCTGTACAGATATGGCATACTGTTCCTCATCGGCACGAAGTTCATGGACACAGATGCCAAGCCCGTCCGCAATCCTGCACACCACGCCAAGTTCCGGCTCCCTGATGCCCGCCAGAATATCCATGATTGTCCTCTCCGGCACTCCTGACATTCTGGAAAGCTCCATAATGCTGATTTCTTCCTCTTTCATCACATTTAATAACTTATCTCCGGTTGTAAGCATACTTTTTCCTCCCTTATTTTTTCTTCCCGCCTGAACTTTTCTTTTTGGGAAATTCCATGATAAACTTAAACTGTACCCCGCTTTTTTCTTCTCCGTTTTTGGTATAGTGGTATTCCTCTGTCCCACTCGGAATGATGTAAGCGTCATAAGGCTTGCCCGCCTTGCTCTTTAACCCTTTTGACAGGATTTTCTTTCCGGCAAGCATATCTTTTACCTGTGCATCGGTAAGGACAGCTCCCATTACCCGGCTCACATTCATACCGCATTTCTTCACGCAGTACGCACCGAATTTTCCTTTTACCACCTGACCGCCGCAGTTCGGGCATACCCCAAGAGCCTCCTGCTCCTGTGCGAACATCTTTTTCTGCTCGTCACTGACCTCATGGTAGGTGTGTATCAGCTCCGACACCATATTTTCAATATCCGCCATGAAGTCCTCCATTGGAAGCTCCCCTTTTGCTACCAATGTCAGGGCATTTTCCCAATCGGCGGTAAGTTTCGGTGACTTCACCACATCGGGCAGCACCGTTATCAGCTTCAATCCGTCCTCTGTGGGTATGATCTGCTTTTTCTCACGCTTCACAAATCCGTCCTTGACTAACTTTTCGATAATATCCGCCCTTGTCGCTGGCGTACCCAAGCCTTTCCGTTCCACCTCATCGCCCATATCTTCCACCCCGGCACGCTCCATTGCAGATAATAATAAATCTTCCGTAAAGTGCTTCGGCGGGGAAGTGAAATGCTCGCTGATTTTCGTCTGTACACCGTCAAACGCCTGTCCTTCCGAAAGTTCCGGCAGCTTCCTTTCCTCTTTTTCTTCTTCCGGATTCCCGGAGATTTTAAAAGAACGCTTAAAGGCATCTTCAAAAGACTTCCACCCATTATGCGTGACAGACTTCCCGGAAACCGCAAACGTATGTCCATTACAGGAAAACTCCGCCTTAACTGTTTCATACAGATGCTTCTCCCCTGTGGCGCATAACAAACGGTTTGCAACCAAAGATAAAATTTTGCGCTCCGTTTCCGGCAGTGCCGCAAGGTCAGCCTTTGCTATCTCCATTGTGGGGATAATGGCATGGTGGTCTGTCACTTTCTTGCTGTTCAGAATCCTTTTTATATCCGGGCTGAAAGTTTTATTTTCCTCAAACATAAGGGAGCTGAACACCGCTTCAATCACGCCCTCTGCGGTCTGCCCCATATCATCGGATAAGAACTGGCTGTCCGTCCTCGGATATGTGGCTAACTTTTTCTCGTAAAGGCTCTGCGTGTACTCTAAGGTCTGCTTTGCGGTAAAGCCGAATAAACGGTTCGCATCCCTCTGGAGCGTGGTAAGGTCATAGAGCTTCGGCGGCATGACCGCCTTTTCCTCTTTTACAACAGACGTGGTAAGAGCCTGCCCGTCCCGGCAAGCCCCCACAATCTCATCTGCTTTCTTTTTATCATCAATGCGCCCGGTGGCGGCATCTATCCCATCCATCAGGATATGCGCCATGTAATATTTTTCCTTCTGGAAGTTCATAATCTTTGCTTCCCGGTCTACCAGCATCGCAAGGGTGGGTGTCTGCACCCGCCCCACCTTTAAAACTTTTCCGCCATACAAAACTGTAAACAGCCTTGTACCGTTGATGCCTACAAGCCAGTCCGCTTCCTGCCTGCACAGTGCGGAATGGTACAGGTTATCATAATCACTCCCCGGCTGTAAATTCTCAAATCCTTCACGAATAGCACTTTCCTCCATTGAGGAAATCCATAGGCGTTTGATCGGCTTGTTACAGCCTGCCATTTCATACACCAGACGGAAGATAAGCTCGCCCTCCCGTCCGGCATCGGTGGCACAAATCGTAGCCGACACATCTCCCCGGTGCATCAACTGGCAAAGCACATCATACTGTGCTTTCGTATCCTGCTTGACCTCATACTGCCATTTTTCCGGCTTTACCGGAAGGCTCTCATATGTCCATTTCTTCCACTGTTCCCCGTAGCTTTCCGGCTGTGCCAGCTCCACCAGATGCCCCACACACCAGCTTACAACATAACCGTTCCCCTCCATGTATCCGTCACTGACCTTTGTTGCGCCGATTACTTCTGCGATGCTCCTTGCAACACTCGGTTTTTCCGCTATCACTAACTGCATTTATTCGTCCTCCCCTTCTTTATCTTCAAAAAAATCATCCCCACTGTCTTCATTTTCTTCGTCATCTTCGTATTCTTCTTCCTCGTCCTCATCATCGTCCTCGTCAAGAAATTCCTCTTTCTTTTTCCGGACTACTTTAAAATAGTAACCGCCGCCAATGGCTGCAGCCGCCACAATCCCAAGAATGATATAGGTTGCCGCCGGGTTTTCCCCTGTTTTCTCCGGCTCCGGTTCGGGTTCTTCGGTAGTTTCTTCCTCCCCGTCCTCTGTGGGTTCTTCCGCAGTTTCTTCTTCCTTCTCCTGTTCCCCGTTATTATTGGGAAGTGCGCCTTCTGTCACAGGGATTGCGGATTCCAGCGCAGCGGAATTTTTCGGTAAGGTTTCGCTGTTGTCCGCTGTCACGTTAAGCAGGTCATTTTCCGTAACTTCTGTCAGGAAATACACCATTTCTTCCTCCCCGTCCCGGTCTATGATAAGGTAGAACACTTTTTCCGATGCGGTCTGGATTGTGTAAAATTCCTTTCCTGTTTCACTTTTTTCCTTCTCCCCGGATTCTTCCTTTCCCTCCGATGCCGCCGCTTCCGCCATCGCCTGTTTTTTCTGCTCCGCAAGGCTGTTCTCCGATACGGTATTCCCGTCACTGTCCGTCTTGGTATGCTCCGTCACCTGTGCGGTGGCAGAGGAAGGCTTGGTTGCCTGTGCGTTTACCGGGAGCTGCTCTGCCGGGTTCTTTTCGTTTCCGTCCTCTTTTTCCGGATCGGTGTAATAAGGATTGGCTGTTTTGTAAATCTCTGACATATTCCCGGCATTATCCATAGCGGAAATGGTAAAATACTGGTAGCCAGCGTCAAACTGTTGCAGACGGATATTTAAGACACCATTTGTAAGCTCCGTAAATTCATACCCATTCACATATACCGCCTTGATGCCGGAATCCGTATCATGCGCCTGTACGGAGAGCAGACCGTCGCTGACCGCAGCGTTTAAGGTAGGCTTCGTGAAGTCAAAACACTTGATATAGCGGTTTTTCTCATAGGTTTTGCCCCTCTGGTCTGTCACAAGCACATAGACAGTGGTATTCTCCGAAATCTCCACATACATATCCTCTGTGATGTCCGTCCAGCTCCCATTCTGTGCAACTTTCGCCTGTACCGTCTTTATGGTAAAGTTGCCGGAATGTGCCACGTCCTCTATGGAGATATGTACCTTTGTGGTGTCATTGTGCCACCCGGACGGAGTGGAGATTGTGATTTTTACATTCGGGTTCACATATTCGCATAAGCTGTAATCCCCCTTGCAGACTTCGCAGTCTTTGTCAACGGAATACTGCGTGCATTTTTCTTTACAGGTACATTCCGGCTCCGGGACTTCATTCCCGGATACCGTTCCGCCTTCCGTTTCTTCCTTGCTGTCACCGGGTTCGTTTTCTGTTTCCCCGGTTTCAGTGTTCCCCTCTGCTCCGGTGCTTTCCTCTGATGCTCCGCCGCTTTCCTCCGCATAAGCATCTACCGTATTCCCACTGTTCGCCATAAACGCCCCTATGGGCATACAGAACAATAATGCCGATAAAAGCAGCGACACCGCCGCCCTAACTGATAACTTTTTCTTCATTTCCTGCCATCTCCTTTGCGTTTTCTTTTTCTTCCAATAACTTCAAAATCTCGTCCTCGCTGAATTTGATAAGTAATTGCAGCTTCTCGGACGAGATTTTATGCTTTTCGATAATATCCATTTTTTCGGCTCTTTCCGCCATGCATTTCTGTTCTTCCAAATCCTTCTGCTTCGCCTGCAAGGTTTCAAGCTGCGCCCGCACTTTGGAAAGCTCCTTTTCAATCCGTTCCTTTGTCATAAATGCCTCCTTAATTTAACCTGCCGAAACTGTAAAAATGGCTCTGCCAGTAGGACGAATTGATGCTTGCGTAACTGATCGGATCGCCGCAGTGTATCATTGTCCCGTTGCCGCAGTAAATCCCTACATGGCTCACCGCCCCGGCTGAATTGTAAGTCCCGGTAAAAAATATAATGTCCCCCGCCTTTGCGTCCGACGCGGAAACCGGAGTACACTGGTCATAAATCCCCTGCGCTGTGGTTCGTGGAAGGTTATGCACCCCGCTGTTGGTAAATACCCAGCAGACAAAGCCGGAACAGTCAAAACTCGTGGAAGGGCTTGAACCGCCCCACACATACGGGTAACCGAGATATTTTGCGGCTTCCTCCATAAGTGCCTGCACCGATGCGTCATCATAGGCATCCGGCGGTATGGCGTTCCCCGGCAGACCGCCCGGCGTTTCCCCGTACAGCGTGCCTTCGCCCACGTCAAAATAAAATAACGGATTATAATACTCCCCGTCATATAAACATTCGATATGCAAATGGCTTCCTGTGCTGCTCCCGGTGTTCCCCGTCGTGCCGATGACCGCCCCTTTTTCCACTTCCTGCCCCGCACTCACACTGAGCGTATCCATATGGGCATACTTGGTTGTGTAACCGTCTATCTCAATCGCTACATAATTCCCGTAGTGGCTGTCATATGCCGCCGCTGTCACCGTACCGTCATGCGCCGCATAAACGGTTGTGCCTGTCGGCACTGCTATATCCACGCCCCGGTGAAATTCCTCATTCCCTGTGCTTGGATTTTTCCGGTATCCGTAGTAGCTTGATACATAATAATACCAGTAAAGGTTAAGCGGCGAAGCGAACTCCTGAAGCAGACCGTTTGTTTCCCGGTACATGGCAAAAATCTCCGCCTGCTCCGTATCCATTTTTCCGGAAACAAGGTTCTCAAGCGGAATAACCGTAAGCGTCACTCTGAGGATACTGACCTCGTATTCTTCTTTCTCATCGTATTCATATTCTTCCTCGGTTTCCTCCCCTGTGACCGGATCAGTGACCGTCCTCGTTCCTGTTTTTGTGACCGTCCTTGTCCTCGTTTCCGTATCCGGCGTGAGCGTCAGCGTGTACATTTCGTCAAAAAGAGCCTGTATTTCGCTTTCCACTTCACTTGCGGTAAATTCCGTATGGACAGCGGATAAATAGCTTATGAGGGTAAACGGGTTATGCCCGATTGCCCCAAGATTGTAGGAATATTCATCATACCCCGGATAATCTGTTTCCACCTGGTCAATCTCATTCTGCAAGTCAAGCGCCAGACGGGTAAGCTGTAAATCGGCAGCGTCAATCTCCTTCGGCTTGCTTAAATAACTCGCCGCTAATATGGTAGACTGCGTGTCCGCAAACATCGCCCCACAGGACGATACGGAAACCATAATCATCATAAGGAGCAGAGCCATGATGCCCACCGTTACAAGAAGTCCTGCATTTTTCCTCGCAAACTCCTGTAACTTCCTCGCCACAGTGACCGCACCGTTTTTCGTCTTTTCAAATGCCTGCTCCGCCGCCTTTCCTGCCGCCGCTTTCTTTCTCGCCTTGATATACTCCCGCTTAATGCGCTGTTTCTGCAGCCGCTTTTGCAATGCTTTTTTCTGCATCTGCGGGTTTTCCTCCAAGAATTTCTGGTACTGGAAATTGACTTCCTTTTTAAACTGCTTCTTTTCCAGCTTAGCCACTTTCGCCCGCTGTTTCTGCTCTTTACCCTTTATCTGCCTTTTGACGAAAGAAAATAATTCCTCTCCTTTCTGCTCCGATTTGTGTGCGCCTTCAACGGCTGAATTTTCTTTCTCCGTTTCAGCGATTTTCCCATGCACAAAATTCTTGCTCTCATTCTGTACCCGGCGTATGGTAGTTTTGGGTATGCCCTCCTGCTTGAAGGTTTTCTCCTTATCCAGAGGGACAACCACATATTTTCCTTTCCCGGTTTTCTCGTCAAACACTCTCTGCAAGGTATATTCCCTTGTCTTTGGCAGCTTCGCCCTTGCTTTCTGTACTTTCTTCCCGGCTTTCTCTACCTGCCGCTGTTTCTTTTGCAGCTTTTTACTTCCGGTAAATTCAGAGCCTCCTTCCCCCTGAAAAGACTTTCCGGTATTCCCCGAAAAAGTTTCTTCCGTAAAGGTTCTATTTTCCGGTTTCTCACCTGAGCCGCCTTTTACCCGGTGTTCCTTCTGCACCCGTTTTTTATGGTATTTCCCTTTTTTCTGCGACTGCCTGTATGTATCCCTCCGGTGGTAATCCTCTGTATCTGCCTGCTTTTTTTCCGTTTCCTCCGGCTGGCTGAAATTCTCCTGCCCGGTAAAAGTATTGCTTTCCTTTACAAAATCCGGCTTTTCTTCCTGTCCCGGCTTTGCACCGGACTTTTGGACTTTTTGTCCAGAAGCGGGCTGATACATCTGCTTTTTCGCACGAGCCTTTGAAACATAGTTTGAGTTATGCTGCCCGGTATCTTCCTTTTGGAAATCCATGCTTTTATTTTCTGTAAAAGTGCTGTTTTCCCCCGGCTGGCTCTTTTCGGACTTCTGGACTTTTTGTCCAAAAGTTTCTTGATGCGTCTGTATTCTCTTTTCTGTATGCTTTTTCCTGTCCACGCTCTGCCCATCCTTCCCGGCATTGGCATCTCTCGGCTGATAGGCAGCACTGCCACCGCCCGTAAAAGCATTTCCGGCTCCCTTCCGGAACTCCGATCCTGCTTTTTTCTGGTAGGCGGTATTTTTTCCTTTTTTATCCTGCGCCATTAACTGTCCTCATCTTCCTTTTTCACTGATTCCTCCGGCTTCGTGTTCATAATCGCATAAGTCTTTGTATCTACCGGGTACTTATCCACGAACGGGATAACCACGTTATCAAACAGTATCAGACCGCTTCCCGGTTCGGAATTGGTGACGTGCATGAGCTGTTTTTCTGACAGTCCTAACTTATCTGCTAAAATATGCTGGTCTTTGGCGTTCTGGTTTAACAGGTACACAAAATCGCTGTTCCCCAAGATGCCCTCGATTTCCTCCGATTTCAGAAAATCGCCCACGTTTTGTGTCAGTCCTGTTGGGATTCCGCCCCATTTCCGGAACCTTTTCCAAATCTCCACCGAGTAAATGGCGGTCTGCTTTTCTTTCAAAAGCAAATGGAACTCATCACAGTAATATCTTGTGGCAATTTTGCGCTCCCGGTTCTGCGACACCCTGTTCCAGACCGCATCCTGCACAATCAACATCCCAATCTCTTTTAACTGGTTTCCCAAGTCACGAATGTCAAAGCACATGATCCGGTTATGGGAATCCACGTTAGTACGGTGGTTGAAATAATTCTGCGAGCCATGCACATACAGCACAAGGCTGTTGGCAATCCGTACCGCCTTCTGCTTCGCTTCCCTCTGCATCTCCGGCGCAACGTCCCTCGGCTCATACTTTAACAGCGCATTATACAAATCTTCCAGTATGGGCATATTCTCCGGCTTCGGGTGCTTGAAATACCCGTCATAGATATGCTTGATACAGGTATCAATGATGCCCTTCTCGTCATTTTCCAGACCGTCCTTGCCTCCGGCTATCAGGTCACACAGGGTAATCAGGAAATCGCTCTTTAATTTGAGCGCCTCCTTATCCCCTTTATGGGAGAGCTGAATGTCCATCGGGTTAAGGAAATCTTTTGAATTGGTGGCAAGCCTTACCACCTGCCCATGAAGCGCCTGCACCAGCGGGAAATACTCGCCCTCCGGATCGCAGACAATAATATCGTCCTTTGTGATAAGGAAACAGGACAAAATCTCACGTTTTGCGCTGAATGATTTACCGCTTCCGGGTGTGCCTAAAATCACGCCATTCGGTGTACGCAGCCTTTTCCGGTCTGCCATAATCATGTTGTTGGAAAGTGCGTTCAGACCATAGTAAATGGCGGGTGCTGGCATGAAAAGCTCCTGTGTGCAGAATGGCACAAGGACAGCGGTGCTTTTCGTGGTAAGGTTCCTTTCAATCCCCACTTCGTTACAGCCAATCGGCGCACTTGCCATTAACCCCTGTTCCTGTAAATACTGCAAACACCGCAAGTTACAGTTTGCCTGCTGAATAATGCCGGACACCCTCTGCGTCAGGTTCTCAAGCTCCCGTTTCGTCCTCCCATAACAGGTAATGAGAAAGGTCATCTTGATAAGTTTCTGGTTGCTTGTGTTCAGATCGTCAAGTAAATCCAGCGTATCCTTTTCATAGGTCACGATGTCCGTAGGCAGAATGTCCATATCGTAGCCGCTCCGGACTGCTTTCTTCTGTTCCTCAATCTTCATTTTCTGAATGTCGGTGAGCGCACGTTTTATCATCTTGATTGCTTCCACCGGATCAATGGTCTGCATATGCATGGTAAGGGTAAGGTTATCATCAATATCCAGCAGCTTCTTTACCATCTCGTCCGTAAACTTCGGCGCAATCATGTCAAGGTAAGACACGCTCCCGTAAATGCTGCCGGACTTAAAGCGGCTTGGATAACGGAAGTCAAACCCCGGCGGCGCAATATAGTCTTTGACCGACTTCCCAGATTCTGACAGCTCCTTAAACGAAAAACGGAAAGGCTCCATTGTACCCTGATTGAAATACTCATGCAGAATACGCAGCCTTTCCTTCCCGTCAAGACCTCTGGCGTTTGTGCCGATATTGTTTAAATTGTGTATCACGTCTTTCTCGATATTGTTCAGCTTGCTTTTGGCTTCCCTGTACCCGGTGCTTTCCACACCGAAAATCAGGTACTTGGACTTGATGATACCGTTGTTGCCCTTTGCCGACTGGTGCTTTAACATCTGCGTGTACTCGTCACGAATATCGTCAAAATCATCCTCCTACAGAGGAATGTCGAACTGTTCCGCAAGAGCCTGCTCGCTGACCTGCCTGTTAAATAAAAACAACTGGAACTTTATGGACGGATCGAAATAGTTAATGAGCTTGCTGTATTCTTCCAGAATATCCGCCTGATCCTCCACCTCCAGCAAGTCATAGTTAATGTCGTAAAACTCCACCATTTTCGTATAATAATTGTCCGCCACCTGACAGATGCCGTCCCGGTACATTTTTTTGAATGTAATGGTTTTCTGTGCGGTGTCCGGCTTTGCCTGCTCCCTGCTGTTCCCGGCAAGGACACGCCGAAGCTCCGCCAGACGTTTCTTTTCCGAAAAAGTCAGTCCCGACTTTTCCGGTAACCGCTTATTTTCCTGCGGTTTTGGCTTTGCCGCCACCGCCTTTTGCTTTTTGTTCAAGGAAACATACCTCCCTCCTGATTCTTTCCCGTTCCTCCAACTGCTTGTAGAGGTTTTCCGATTTATACGGTCTGATTCCCGGCGTGAGTATCTTCTGCCGGAGCATGAAGTATAAAATCTTCTCTGCCGGGAAACCGTCTTTTTCATACATTGCCAAAAAGAAGAATGGCAGCATTGCGCCCACCATGATAAGCGCCGCCCCCTGTGTCCCCAATACCCCTTTGGTAAGGAAATATAAGGGTACGCCCACAAGGGCAGCTCCCGAAAAGCAGATAATCTGCCTTTTGGTAAGGTTCAACGCTACTTTTGTCTTGATTCCACTCAGGTCTTTCGGCACTGGTACTGATATTGCCATAGTCTGCTCCTTTCGTGGGCAATGCCCGCCAAACCAGCGGCTTCCATAAATCCGCTGTATTTAGTGGGCATTGAAAATGGATTTTGATGATGAACCTGTCTTGAATAAGCTGAAACAGAGGATTACGGTATATGCCGCCACCGACCACAATGCGCTGTGTAAATTTCCCGCCACTGCGACACTCGCCACAAGCACAGCATAAATCGCCACGCACACCATGATAAAGAACCCCTGAAACGCAAGTGCGACAAGCCCTTTTAAATAATTTGTCCCGATTGTACCCCATTCCCGGTTGGTAACTGTCGCTGCCGGGATTGGCGCAACTGACACATAAAGGTATATTTCAATCATGCGCCCATATAAAATGACGGTGATGAGGACGGACATGATTTTCATACATAAGCTGATTACCATAGTTTCCAGACCAAGACCGATAAGCTCCCCTATCCCCATCGTGTCAATCTGATTGTTGAACATGGTTGTAAGGGTAGCCTGAACGTCAAGGCTTGTGGAGCCTGATATGGAAGATGCCGCCTGTGTCACCACATGGCTTCCCACGTCAAACACCGCCATGACTATATCAAAGGTCTTGGAAAGAAGCATGACAGCGATACAAGCCTTAAATAGAAAACGGAAGAACAGGCTTGTATCAAAGTCATGCATATTGTTTTTGTCGATTACCATTGTTATCAGCTCATAGATCAGCACAAAACTGATTATCATGCCTGCTATGGGTACTACCACGTTCTCCGAAAGCGTCCGTATCATGCTGAATATGCCGGAGTTCCATGTGCTGGGTGTCTTGCTGACCTCCCCCGCAATCGTCCCGACCTTATCATTGACATCAGAGAACATGGTATCAAGGTTGCTAAGCACCCACCCTTGCAGCATCTCCTTTATGAAATCAGTGATTTTGTCTATGATGCCGCCCATTTATCTTATGAAAACAGGCTGGAGAGCTGTGGGATCACCGTCTGCGCCACAATGATAATGCCCCCTCCACTCATAAGCTGCTTAATTCCCTGTGATTTTGCACCCGGATTATCATTTCCGTAGCCTTCCAGAAGGTTAATGACGCCCCATACGCCCACGCCTGCTCCGATTGCTGTTACGACTGTCTTTAATCCTGTTACCGCTGTTGTAAAAAATGCCATGTTTCTACCTCTTTCTTTCTAAAAAAATTTTTGTCTGGTTTCTGAAAGAGTTTTTCGTGTTAAAATGCCCTGCCTTATGGTAAGATAAAGACAGGGCAATCCTTTAGGAAGAACTCTGTGGGCATCCGGCACATTCAGTTTGGCGATTGGCTGTGCCGGGTGCTTTGTTTTGTCCTTTCCCAAGTACATTCAAAACTCCGTTCCACTTCTGGACTTTTTGTCCAAAAGTTTTGTAGCTGGTTGACGGGTTCCATATTCAGTTTTTCAATATTCAGTTGTCATACTTCAATCACGCCCGCATCTTCCACCTCATCAACGGTGTCATTGTCCCTGACTCTTGCTTTGCACAGGTTCTTTACATATTTTTCAATGTCTAAGGCGTTCTTGTCATCAAAATCGGACAGAAGGCGGTACTGCTTGTGCTTTGTAATGTCAAACTTATTGGAGAAGAAAGGTCTTACCCCTCTAAGCTGCATGATGCATTTCCCTCCATCCATGACCGCAATCTCGTCCTGGCTCATCAGCTCTTTCCCGGTCTTTTGGTAGTTCAGACCGTAGGACTGCGACGTACCCCTTGTGTCAGAGGTATTGTAAAGGTCTATCGTTTCCTTACCCAAAATTTCCGCCATCTCTTTTAGAGTGGTCTTTTCCTTCCCTCCGAGGAATAAGGTGGTATCACAATTCCCTTCTATGGTGTCGGCGTTATCCTTATAAATCGCTTTGAGCTGCGACTTCGACTGCAAGATTATGGAAGCTGATATTTCCCGGCTCCGGATTGTTGCAATCAGCTTCTCAAACTTTGGTATCTGCCCGATGTTTGCAAACTCATCGAGTAGGCAGCGCACATGAACGGGCAGCCTGCCATGATACACATCGTCCGCCCTGTCACAGAGCAGATTGAAAAGCTGCGTGTACATAATTGACACGATAAAGTTGAATGTGTCATCGGTATCGGAGATAATGACAAACAGCGCTGTCTTTTCATCTCCGATCATATCAAGCTGAAGCTCGTCATAGCTTGTCAGGTCACGCAGCTCCTTGATGTCAAAAGGGGCTAAACGTGCGCCACAGCTAATTAAAATGCTTTTCGCTGTCTTGCCCGCCGCCAGTTTGTATTTTTTATACTGCTTTACCGCAAAATGCTCCGGCTCTCTTTCCTCCAGCTCATCGAACATCAAATCAACGGGATTTTTAAATTCCTCATCATCCTCCCTTGCTTCACTGGCATTTATCATGTCAAGCAATGTAGTGAAATTCTGTTCTTCCTCCACGCACTCATACCAGATGTACCCGATCAGTGCGGTGTAATAGAGCTTTTCGGCTTTCACCCAAAAATCTTCGCCGGATTGCTGTCCCTCCCCTTTGGTGTTTAAAATGATTGTGTTTACGAGTTTCAAAATATCCTTCTCGCTCCGGATATAAACGAGAGGATTGTAGTGCATGGACTTCTTGAAGTTAATGGTATTCAGCACTTTTACCCGGTAATTGTTCTTTAAAAGCATTTTTCCGCACTCTACTAACACTGTCCCCTTTGGATCAGTAACAACATACGATGAGTGCATCTGCATCAGGTTCGGTTTTACAAAAAATCTCGTCTTGCCGGAGCCGGAGCCGCCAATAACAAGGATATTTTTATTCCTCGCATACTTCGGCTGTTTTGGTCTGCCCGACATCATCAGTCTTTCCGTTTCTGTGAGTAACACATTGTTCTCAAATACCGGATCGACATAAGGCTCAATATCCTTTGCATTACCCCACCTCGCAGAACCGTACTCCATGCCATGCCGGAACTTCTTGGCGTTCTTGGCTTTAAAATACACCACAAGGCGGAGCGCAATGCCGCATCCTGCGCCTATCAGCAAATCCTTCGGGTGGAAACTTGGTAACGGGTTAGAAAACAAGTCCTCCATCCCCGCCATGACCGCCATCATCTTTGCGGAAGCGTCCTGCCCCGGCGATACCCGCCACAGCCACGCTACTTTGTCGCAGAAATACCCGGCAAGCATATAAGGGAGATTCATAAGGAAAAGTTTCTTTTTATCTACATTCCCCGTCTTTGCCTTGAGCTTTTCGGGAACAGATTTTAAGTCTTTGGCAATGCCGTCTACGATTTTACTCATAATGACTGCCCCCTGTCCTTTAAATGTTCCCTTGCCCTCTCCCGGTTCTTGTCCTTTCCTAGCTGTTCCCGGAACTCCGCCAGCTTCTCCTTTACGGAGATGCGGTTGTGCTTTTTCTCATTAACTTTTACAAATTCCTTAAATGCCTGCGTAATCACGTCGGCATCCCTGCCCTTAAACAATACGATGTGCTTCGGCGGCTTTTCTGTCTTATCCTTCTTCACAGCAAACTGTACATTGTATTTCTTTGCCACTCTCTCAAAGGACTTAATGTTGTTATCCGTAATCTCAATGCTCGAAGCGCCCATACCCTGACCGACCAGCTCTTTCACTGATATTTTTCCATGCGGCATCTGCTTTCCCTGTTTCCGGTGTTCCAGATACATCTTCATAGCTTTTTTCAGCACGTCGGCAGTCAGCCGGGAAGATTTGAACACAAGGGCAATCGTTTTCTGTGTCACTTCCTCCTGCATGGTTTTCCTCCTTCTTCTTAGATTGCTGTACCCCCGTCAGGGTGGGACGTACAGCCTGTGAATCAGATATTTCATATTCTCTCCTTTCCGCTTCTGGACAAAAAGTCCAAAAGCTGTTTTTATCCTATAAGCACCCTGAACGGATACAGGATTCGTATTCTTCCAGTCCTGCGCCTGCATCTTCCCCATAGGACAGCTTTATGTCACAGAAATCATGCAGTGTGCCGGATAACAGGAAATCTTTATAAAGCCTTGCAAAATCATCAGAGAACTTTTCTATAATGCGTGTAAAATCATCGTTCTCACCATATTCATAATAAATCTGCTTCCCGCCAGTGCTGCCCAGCATATCCGTAAGCTGGTAGCTAAGCTCCCCGGTCTGCTTGACAGAAATCTGTATCAGGTTGTAATCCTTCCTCAGCTTGAAATAGGAACTATGGAATTTTGACGATACTGTAATATTGGGATTCTCCCCCAATTCCTCACAGACCGTCGCCAGCCTTTTCAATAGTTGCGCTGTTGTTTTTTTCTGAAATTCCCTCTTTTTCATCTGACCTCCTTCCACTTCTGGACAAAAAGTCCAAAAGTTTTATAATCGAGTAGGAGGGAGTGATTAGCTCCCGTCCTCTCACACCACCGTGCGTACCGTTCGGTACACGGCGGTTTCAATAGTTGACGTGCACTGACTGATAGGCTGTGGCTAAATCATAAAAACCACTGTTTATCAGTCTTTCTTTGTTTAATGCCCAAATCACAGCCTTATTGTTACTAATAAACCAATATTTCCTGCGACTATAGGCTATGGTTGTCGCATAGTGTTCTGCCACTCCTAAGCTGATGAGATTTCTCCGCCTCGTCCTGGGTAGTTTCCATTGTTTCCATATACACATGCGTATTCTGTGATAGAGCCATCCATTTATGTCATCTATGTTGTTCTTCATGCTTGCTATTCCGTAATAGTTCAGCCAACCTCTTGCATACACTTTGATTTTCTCAAGGCTTGGTTTGATACTCTGTACAGACCTACGGGAAGATAGGTCTTTCAGTTTTGACTTGAACTTCTTCCATGACTTTGGATGAACTCGGACATAAATCCCGCTTCCGTTCCTTCCCAATGCAAAGCCAAGAAACTTAAAATTTCGGATTGCAAACACGCTGACCGTACGGCTTTTCCCTCGGTTCACTGTTAATCTCAGCTTTTCCTCAAGATATTTTGTACTACTTTCCAGCAACCGCTCTGATGCACGCTTACTCTTTGCGAGAAGCACGATATCATCTGCGTATCTGATGCATGGAACTCCTCTCTTTAAGAATTCTTGGTCGAACTCATTGAGGTAGATATTTGCAAGCAGTGGCGACAGATTTCCGCCTTGCAGAGCCTTCCTTTGTTTCCATGACCACTCCGTTTTCCATTACACCGCTTTTCAGGTAGCGCTTAATCAGCTGCACCACACGTTCGTCCTTTATGTTCCGTCTCAGCAGATTTATGAGGATTTCGTGGTTTAGGGTGTCAAAGTACTTGGATAAATCAAGAACTACCGCATACGTGTATCCTTGTTCCGCATATTCCTTGACCTTTGTGATTGCATCTTTTGCGCTCCTATTTGGGCGGTAACCGAAATTGTTTTCTGCAAATAATGGTTCATAGATTGGCACTAGCTGTTGTGTTATTGCCTGTTGGATTGTACGGTCTATCACTGTTGGTATGCCAAGCTTTCGCACACCACCATCTGGTTTTGGAATCTCAACCCTCCTTACCGGAGATGGAGTATATTTTCCCCTAAGTATATGGTTAATCAGCTCCTGTTGATGTTCCTTTAGGTATGGCAAGGCTTCTTCGATGGTCATTCCATCAATACCTGCCGCTCCTTTGTTTGCTTTCACCCTTTTGTACGCTCTGTTAAGATTATCTTTGTACAGAATCGCTTCCAAGAGCTTCGGCTGTGCACTGTCTCTTTCTTTCCATATCCGATTGAACGACCTTGACGCTTTCGCATACCCTTCATGTTCCGCACTATCTCTTTGCGAACAGCCACTGCTTGTGTTTTCTGTCATGAGCGGTCATTCCTCCTTTCTCGGTCATACTCAAGACTCCTACTGATTCAGTCCTTCACCTCGAATAAAACTTGTTCTATTTGGCTACTATGACCTCTGCTGACTTCTGTGTGTTCAGCAACACTTCTCAATGTTGGTTGCTCTTTTCGGAGCGTATCACACAGACCTCCCTAGGTACCACACGTTTCCTTCTCTCCATCCATCTGCCACATTTATCATGCATGATTCCGTGTAGTTATAGGGCTTCGACTTGGGTTGCAGCCTTACCCTCATGCATAACCTTATATGTGATTTCTGTTCGTCAGACCAGAG
>JAUNGM010000013.1 GCA_030524545.1 Eubacteriales bacterium | reverse complement strand
AAATCTTATCAGAAAGATTCACTTTCCAAAGACACAAGATTTTTTACATCCTCGTCGTGTATGTACAGAAGCGCGGCAGAAAGGATTTCCTTATGCAAGAACGGGATGCAGTCTGTTCGTTGAAAATGTGAATATATTGATTGATATGCCAGAAGATATCAATGCTTCATTGAATAATTCCGGCATACAGAAAGTTGAACATATTTTATACAGTCATTGCGATCCTGATCACACAATGGTTCAATCAGTTCACAATTCCCGTATATTTTGTTATAATGTTTTATGTGATTTTATTTCCCTCATTTTTCCCTTATCAGGGTTCGTAATGTCCTATGGGAAGATATAATACAAGGGAAACGATAAGGGAAAGCTCACCTGCGATAAACTTAGTGTTTTCAAGGGATAGCGGAGATTTTAATAAACAAATATAACAGTCAATATTTCCCTTAAAAATCATTAAATTACAATCGGAATTTCTGGAGGTAGTCAGTGATGAAACGAATTAACTACTCGGTGCAGTTCTAAAAGCTGACAGCAGGCTGTATCGAGGCTAACATTTTGCTTATGTTGTCAGGAACTGTACCTATCAAGAATTTTAATTATTCGAATGAAAGGAAAGCAGTTTTATGAATAAAGCATATTTGAGAAACGTTTGGGAACAGGAAGAAGAAGCCGCACACATTCATGGCAGATATGAGGAAGAAAATGATTTGCCATGGGATTATGGAGAGATTGTAAGGCAGTATCTAAAAAGAGACTTGAATATTATGGATTATGATACTGGTGGTGGTGAATTTTTGCTATCTTTGAATCACCCATATAGCAGAACGGCTGCAACAGAAGGTTATCCACCGAATGTTAAACTGTGCAGCGAAAAGTTGTTGTCATTAGGAATCAATTTCAAGGAATGTCATGATCCGTCAAAAGTTCCGTTTGAAGATGAATCATTTGATTTAGTTATCAATAGGCATGGCGATTTTGATGCGAGGGAGTTGTTTCGGTTATTACGTCATAATGGGTTGTTCATTACGGAACAGGTAGGCGGAGATAACGATAGGGACTTGGTTGAAATGGTATTACCTAAAACGGGCAAACCATTTCCACACTTGAATCTAACAGAACAGCGCAAACATTTTGAAGATGCTGGATTTGAAATCGTTCGGGCAGAAGAAGCATATCGCCCAATAAAATTCTATGATGTAGGAGCGTTTGTTTGGTTTGCCCATATCATAGAATGGGAATTTCCTAATTTTTCTGTAGATAAGTGTTTTGAACAACTATTAAAAATGCAAGAGATGATTGATAAAGATGGTAGAATTGAGGGAACTATTCATCGGTATCTGATTGTTGCAAAAAAATAAATCTAAAGAGTCTGGCAGGACAAACGTTCTGCCACACAAAATTCTTTAGGTTAGAATCGATGGACATTCGCACCATAAGCTCAGTATGTGATGATGTCGAAAAATGGGCATTTCCGCTGGGGAAATGGAGTATATCAAAGCTAATGGAATGGTAATTGGTGTGAGTGCAGGAAGTCTTCTTTTCTCTAACAATTTAGATTTGATAAATACAAGATTAGCTGTGCATTGTCCGGATGGAGAAGAAAGAAGCAAAGTAGCATATCCGTTAAAGGAAAATGTGAGATTAACCAATACCTGTGCTCTTGTTATACGAGAATTTCCAGATGGATTAGAAATAATTGGCGAATAGGAAGATGAACAATGGAGCACAGGAGAAAGCTCCTGCTATGGAAAGAGTTTGCAGATTGCAATGGAAGCAGGTGTAAAATCCATTGCATTTCCCCTTATTGCCACAGGTGGTCTTGGATATCCGAAAGAGGAAAGTCTGCGCATTGCAGTAGATGAGATCAATGCCTTTTTGATGAATAGTGGAACAAGGGTGATATTTACCTGAAGAAGCTTGCAGAGTTGATTTATGGATTTGGCACAAAAAACAGCTTAATGTCAAGACCGGGCGGAGATGAATTCGTGTTGTTTTTATACGATTATGAGAGCGAGGAAGCGCTGCAGAAGACAATCGAGACACTTACAGATATCCAGGATCACAGCTTTGTGCAGCTTAAAGAAAATCGGGAGGTTCCGCTTAGATTTTCGTTCGGGTATTGTCTGACAAAGGAGGAGACTGATTATCAGATGCTGTTCAAAGAAGCTGACCGGAAGATGTATGAAAATAAGCTGGAACGTAAAAAAGATAAAACAATGTAAAATTATGTCTGGATATGGAATATACAATTTCCCTTTGCTTTAAAATACCCGATAATACTTCAAATGTCGATAATTCATAAATTCAGGTCGAGTTTCAGGTAGAGTAAAAATTACTCCGACAGTAAAATCTTAATTAGATAAAGCATTGTAATAAAACAGCTTTTGAGATTAGGAGAACAGGAGGATACAGAGAAACAATGAAAAGATCAGAATTAAACAGGATTATTGATGAGGCATTGGAGTTTGTACAGGAAAAAGGGCTTTGCCTTCCGGGCTTCGCAAGATGGTCCACGGAGGATTGGAGAAATCTGAAAGCAGAATCCAGAGAGATCGTTGATAATATGCTCGGCTGGGATATCAGTGATTTCGGGAGCGGCGATTTTCAGAAAGTGGGGCTTCTGATTTTTACGTTCCGAAACGGAAATTTTAACCATGCGGACAGATATCCAAAGCCGTACTGCGAAAAGCTTCTTCTGGTAGGAGACGGACAGGAATTGCCGTTCCATTTTCATTGGAGAAAAATGGAAGACATTATCAACAGAGGCGGAGGAAATCTGTTAGTCCAGCTCTATAATTCGGATGAGAAAGAGGACTTCGCTGATACTCCTGTAACCGTGACGATTGACGGCACAAATGTGACCGTTCCCGCCGGTGGATATGTAACGCTGCATCCTGGTGAGAGCATTACTTTAAAACCGGGACAGTATCACCGCTGGATCGGTGAAAAAGGCACCGGAAAGATCATGCTGTTTGAAGTGTCTACCACAAATGACGATACAGCAGATAACCGATTCTATTCAGCCAGCGGAAGAATTCCGGAGATTGAGGATGATGTCGAACCGAAGTATCTGCTGTTTAAGGACTACAAGGACTATGTTTCATTCTAAAATCATATTTTAATTGTATTAACTGCGTTAATCTGCTTGCTGATTACCTGTCTGTTTTCGGTATTCGTTAGGGTTTAAACCTGTCATCCGCTTGAACATGGACGCAAAATTGGACATATTCGAGAAACCGACCTGCAGAGCAATATCAGCAATCGATCTGTCCGTAGTAGTCAGCAGAAATTTTGCAAGATTCACTTTTTCATGAGTAATATACTTGGAGACCGACATGCCGGTCTCCTTTTTAAATATACGATCCAGATAATCCGGATTCAGGAAGGCCTGTGCTGCCACCTCTTCTCTGCTGATATCATCGCCAAGGTGATTTTTGATATATATGGCAGAGGTATGGACGACAGACTGTGATTTCTGCATTTTTTGTGTATGATTTATGATCTTATGACTGATATGGGCAATCCATTGCAGTGTTGCTTCTACGGATTGAGAAGCCTGTTTGCTGAGAATGATGGATTCCGGATCATTCAGAAGGTTGTGCGGAAGGATTCCGTTGTGGCTTGCTTTCTCATAGATCATTTGTGTAAAATCCTGCTGAAACCAATAGAGTATTGAGCTGTCAATTCCGGTTGTGCGGGCGAGACTTTCCAGATAAAATCTGGCACGGCGGTTTAACTCCTCCTCTCTGTTTTCATTGACAAGGGCGGACAGTTCAATGATCCATTTTTCATTGATCACAGTGGTGACATTTCGTTTGGCACGGGCATAAAATACCCGATCTGTATATGCTACATTGCTTTCATCTTCTGCCTGCAGGATATCATATTCATCTGCAAGATGAAAAATATCCACCGGATCCCCAATATAACTGGAGAGATTGCAGCCGCAGAAACTTTTACATTCATTGATAAAGTGCGCAGCACAGTCTGAAACAGAAGACTGCATTTGTTCTTCGGGAATGCTGGTCTCCTGATACATGAGTATAATATGAACGCCGTCTTTTATAAAGAAAGTAATACCAGCTTTTCCCTCTTCTGTGAAAAGCTCGTCTGCAATATTTTTTACACTGAATTCAAACAGCTTTATATCCTGCTCGGATGCACCTGCAGGCCACTGCTGTATTCTGGTAAGAACAGGACGTATGAGCATTTCCGGAGAAAGCGGGACATTCCGGCGGCTTGCGGCATTTTGTATGGTATTGTTGCCGGAAAGCGTACGGTTCAGTACATCGATCCAGAAGCGCTCATTCAGGAACGGCTGATTTCGCTTCATTTTCTGATGGGTGGCGGCAGTTTCCTTTTGCATAATCGTGCTGCGGATCTTATTCATTGCCTTTTTAATCGTATTCTCCAGTTCATCATAGTCAATGGGCTTTAAGAGGTACTCAGTTGCGCCAAGGCGGATTGCTTCCTGCGCATAGCTGAATTCGGCATGGCAGGTGACAAGGATCGTTTCACAGAGAAGCTGTTTTTCTGTGATCCAGCGAAGAAGATCCAGGCCGCTGGCCTGAGGCATCTCGATATCGCAGAGCATAATACGGATTTCTTCTTTTTCAAAAACCTCTTTTGCCTGCCGGACATTCATGGCAGTAAATACATGGTCAATCCCTATTCGGTTCCAATTCATTCCTGAAAGCAGATCTTCAATGATATATCGTTCATCGTCAACAAGTAACAGGTTCATAAGTTCCTCCCGTCCGGGCTTCTTTCCCAACTGAATTTTCCGGTATTTTTACCGGAAGTGTTATATTGATCAGTGCGCCATGCGGCCTGAGATTATCAAATTCAATTTTTGCTGTGCCGTGATAGAGCAGGTGAATACGCCTGCAGCTATTCCAGATTCCCAGATGCTTGCGGTCATCGGCCCAGATGACTTCGCCTTTTTGTACTTTCTCCAAAACTTCTCCGGGAAATCCCGGTCCGTTATCTTCAATGCGGATGGTAAATCGTTCATGGGATTCCCCGGCTGGGTTTATGAGAATTCGAAGTTCCGCTTTTTCATCCAGCGTTACAGCATATTTCATAGAGTTTTCCACAAAATTCTGAATAAGAAGATAGGGGACGCAGGCATTTTTGAGCGTGTCATCAATTTCTATGTCATAATCAAAACTGTCAGGAAAACGGAGTTCCTGAATCCGAAGATAATTTCGGATATGCTCCAGCTCTGATGATAGTGTTACAAAAGTACTTTCATTAAACATATACCGGAAATAGCGTATGAGGCACATGGAAAGATCCTTGATCAGAGCGCTGTCGTTCTTTCGGGCAAGTGTATAAATCATATTGAGCGAATTCAGATAAAAATGAGGCTTTACCTGCATCTGAAGATAGACAAGCGTTTCATTTTGCCGGTTGATTTCCTCTTCATAGATTTTTATCTTGAGATCGCGGATGTTATCCATCATTTCATTAAAAATGCGGCTCACTGTGCTGAATTCGTCTGACATATGTTCCGTGCAGATCCGCTCTTCCAGATTGCCCTCCTGGATTCTGTGCATGGAGGATGTCATGATGCTGAACGGCTTTCGAAAAATCCTGCGGAGCAGAAGTGTGGAAAGAGGAATCAAAATGAGCAGTGCAAAAGACAGTGTGCGGAACATGGTACTCAGTATGGGAAGGCGGTTTAGAATAACGCTGTCTGGAATCATGCTCACAAGCGTAAGGTTCCCGTGTTCGGAGTCTTCCCCGACAATGGTATACCTGCCGTTTTTGGATTTTGCGGTATAGCCGCTGGAGAGTGCCGGGTAATTGAGCTGGTCAAAGGGCACTTCGCCGCTTGAAATAATAGGAGTTCCGTCTTCGCTTATATATGCCGATACCGTGCCTGTTCCGGTATCCTGAAGCTCATAGGTCCGAAGCAGCTTGGATAAACTGATCCATGCGCCAAGATAATGGTCCTCCGATACAAATACCCTGAGCAGGAAGGCATCCCCGGAAAAGCTGGCGGGCTGCCAGCGGATGAGGGCCTCAAGATCATAAGGATTCGAAGAATTGGCGGCCTCTTTTATGCAGCTATGTACGTTTTCCTTTACTTCATAGCTTTGATTGGAAGCAGAAATCGTGGAGTAATAGTCTGTGCCCGCATCATAGTAGAAAATGGTATCCACGAGAGGGTAAAGGGAAAGCTCCTGCTTTATTTTGTTATTGAGACGTATATAGGCCAGTGTGTAGTTGTTGTCTGCTTTTGTACTTTGAAGAATTTCAAAATCGGAGTTGTTAATTACAATATTGGAAAGATATAAATCAATATCAGAAAGGGAATTATCGGTTATCTGGGTGTAAAAAGCAGCCTGCCTTTGATAAGAATCAGAAACCTGACTCCGAATTACGTGAATGGCATAGCTGTTGCTGCTGATCAGAAGCCCCATCAACGGAATAAGAATGGTAAACATTACGAGAATCAGCTTGATATAAACAGAATTGAAATTTATGTGAAGCTTAGAAATCACTTTTCCCTTCATTGTGGGATTCCCTCCCTTTTGTAAATTTTGATTTTTTCAGCGGAAAGCATCGGTAGCTGTTGAGCCGCTGTTTTACCACTGTTTCTTTTAATATATCATGAAACGATATTCAATAAAAGAATTATTTATTTGATAAAAATGCGTGAAAAAATACTTCAATGTAATACCTGAAAAGCTATGATAAAAGCTTCGCAAAAATTTTCGACCAGGTCGATTTTGCATGGTTTGAGGTCGATTTTCGGGTAGAAACAAAGCCGGTAAAAAAATAAAATAAGTATAACAAAATGGTTCTGGGGCAGAACAAAGACAGAACAGAAGTAAAAAAGATTTACTATCAAAATAAGGGAGGTTTATATCAATGAAACGAAAACTTGCAGCAATACTTGCGCTGAGCCTGGTATTTGGATCTCTGGTGGGATGCGGATCCAAGGACAGCACATCATCCTCTGCATCAGAGACGGAGAAAAGCTCCGCAGAGGCGAAAGACGATTCGGAAGACATTTATACCATAAAATATGCGTATATGACAACTTCCGTTCCGAAGGATGTCGATAAGGTGACAGAGAAGATCAATGAATATCTGGAAGAGAAAATCGGATGCCATTTTGAATTTTGTATTCTTACAGGAGATTTTGAGACACAGCTTAATCTGATGATGTCCTCCGGAGAAAAGCTGGATCTGGTCTGTGAACTGGGAACAAGGCTTGCTTCCGACGTATCCAAGAATATGCTGCTTCCTTTGGATGATCTTCTTGAGGAATACGGTCAGGGAATCCTTGAGGTTGCCAGTGAATACCTGCCGGCAAGCACGATCAATGGGAATGTGTATTCCATACCTTCTTTAAGGTCTATGGCGATCGCTACAGGGCTTTCTGTTGATCAGGAAATTGTGGATGAATACGGTATTGATGTAGACGAAATTACCTGTCCGGAGGATCTGACACCGATTCTTGCAGAAATAAAAGAGGACCGGCCGAATCAGCCGCTGGTATACTCCACCAGTACACAGCGATCCATTTATGATAATGCCTTTACGGATTACGATATTCTCGGAGATGGCATCGGTGTTCTTGGAGAAGATGGGAAAACAGTTGTAAATAAATTCGAGATGGACCAGTACGAGGAGGATCTGAAGCTGATCAGAGACTGGTATCAGAAGGGATATATCCTTTCTGACAATGCTACCAACGAGGATATGATGACCCTTCAGGCACAGGGGCAATTGATCGGCGGTTTCCAGTTGATCCAGCCCGGCTCGGATACCAGCTTTTCCCAGTTTGTCGGCGGTAAGCCGCAGGCGACCATAAAGATGACGGATCCGCTGCTGACAACGGTTCAGGTGGCATCCTGTGCAACGGCGATTCCGATCAACTGTGAAAATCCTGAGAAGACCATGGAGTTTCTGAACCTTATGTATACAGATCCCTATCTCATCAATCTGATCGACTGGGGTATTGAAGGCGAGCATTATGTTAAGACGGATGTTGAAAATGTTATTCGCTATCCGGATGGTGTAACAACGGACAGTCAGGGCTGGAATTATGCCTGTGGATTTTTGTTTGGAAACCAGTTGATGTCCTATGTCCTTGAGGGAGACAGCCCGACTTTGTATGAGGAGATGGACGAGTGGAACCATTCCTCGGAAGCCTCTCCGGCACTTGGATTTACCTTTGATTCTACACAGGTCAAGACAGAATATGTAGCCGTTTCGAATGTGATCTCCGAGTATAAGGTAGCTCTGGAGGACGGAGCTCTTGATGTGGACGAGACACTGCCGAAATTCCAGCAGGCGCTTAAGGATGCCGGTATTGACACTGTAATTGAGGAAAAGCAGAAACAGCTTGATGAATGGTATGCTGCCAAGGAGTAACTTTAGTGGCGTCATAGAATTTGAAAGACGACAGTAGAAAATCAATACAAAATAAATATAGCAAACGGACCGGATATGAAAATGTCCGGTCCGGACAATAAGGAGGGAAAGGAATGACAGCAAAAGCATCCGGGAAGAAGAAAACGATGCTGAAAATCAGAAAATATTGGCCGCTCTTTGTTATGACATTGCCCGGAGTGATCTATTTTATTATCAATAATTATGTCCCTATGTATGGGCTCACGATCGCGTTCCGTGAAGTAGACTATGCCAAGGGAATATTCAGCGGGGACTGGGTCGGGCTTAAGAACTTTGAATTCCTGTTTAAAACAAAAGATGCCTGGAATATTACCAGGAATACATTATTATACAATGGTGTGTTTATTATACTGAACACAGTGCTTGCGTTGATGCTCGCAATTATGCTGAATGAGGTTCGCATCAGAGTTGTTCAGAGATTCTGTCAGACCGTAGTTCTGCTTCCATATCTGATTTCCATCATTATTGTTGCCTACCTGTTATATGCTTTTCTGGCAGAGGATACCGGTTATATAAACAGCGTAATACTGCCGGCTCTGGGTAAGGACAAGATTTCGTGGTATACAACGCCAAAGTACTGGCCGGTAATTCTGGTTTTGGTCAATGCATGGAAAAATGTAGGTTATCTTACCATTGTTTATTTTGCATCTGTGATCGGAATTGACAGCCAGTTTTATGAGGCAGCGAAGCTTGACGGGGCCACGAACTGGCAGCTTATTACCCGTATTACCTTACCTGCCATTGCTCCAACGATCTGTACAATGGTGCTTCTTTCCATTGGACGTATCTTTTATTCGGATTTCGGACTGTTTTATCAGGTTCCAATGAATTCCGGACCGCTTGTCGGTGTGACAAATGTTATGGACACTTATGTTTACCGTGGGCTGATGCAGCTTAATGATATAGGAATGAGTTCTGCTGCAAGTGCTTATCAATCGATTATTGGCTGCATACTCGTTGTGATTGCAAATCTTGTTGTCAAGAAATTCAATCCCGACAATGCGCTTGTGTAAAGTTTGAAATAGGAGGATTAAAAATGACTAAGAAAAAAGTGAATGGTTTTCAGGTCATTTCCACGATCGTGCTTCTCCTGATCGCGGCAATCTGCATTATTCCTTTTATCCTGATGGTTTCCGCATCGTTTACGGATAATGCGACAGTGGCTGTTTCAGGTTACTCGTTCATTCCGCGGAAATTCAGCCTCGAAGCTTATCAGTATCTCTGGAAGGAAGGTCTGAAGATTCTGAGGTCTGTGGGAATTTCCTTTATGGTAACGGGAGTAGGTACCATGCTCAGTATTTTCATCACATTGCTTCTGGCCTATCCTCTTTCAAGAGCAGATTATCCGTTCCAGAAGTCCGCAACGATCTTTGTGTTTTTGACGATGCTGTTTAATGGTGGAATGGTTCCGACTTACCTTGTTTATACAAGACTGTTCCATATTAACAATACATACTGGGCTCTGATTATTCCCGGATTATTAGTAAATGGATTTTATGTCATGCTCATGAGAACGTATATCCGCACCAGTATTCCTCTGGAAATCCTGGAAGCAGCGCGAATCGACGGAATGGGAGAGTTTCAGATCCTTTTTAAAATGATTTTTCCGCTTTCCACACCGATTATAGCAACGGTAGGTCTCCTTGTAGGCGTTTCTTACTGGAATGACTGGTACAATGCATTGCTGTACATCAGAGAAGAGGAAATGTATAGCCTGCAGGTTCTTTTAAGTAAGATTCTCCAGAACGCACAGTTCCTGGCAACCAATGTTTCCATGGGAGGATATATGTCCGGAAGCAGCACATCGGTACCTTCCACAACCGTGCGTATGGCAATTGCAGTAGTTGGTACGATTCCGATCCTTGCCGTTTATCCGTTTTTCCAGAAATACTTTGAGAAAGGACTCTTGGTCGGTGCAGTAAAAGGATGAGAGGAAAGCTTAAAAAACAATATATCTATTTGATGATCGCTGCTGCGATTGTACAGTTTTTCTATTCTGTACCGAACACGACAATTTCACTGTTTGTCCTTGAGATGGGCGGTGGTGAGGCTGAGGTGGGACTGATCGGCGGGATCATCTCCGTTGGAGCACTGTTTTTCAGAGGAATTATTGGTTTTTTGACAGACACAAGAGGAAGGAAGAAAATCTATATCGGCGGAATCCTGCTGTTTGCATTGACAACCTTTGGGTACGCCATTTCTCCCAACTTTTTATGGCTGCTGTTCTTCAAAGCCCTTTCCGGCCTGGCTCTGTGTATGATCACCTCCGGCGGCTGTTCGATCGTAGCGGATCTTTCCGGGGATAATGCCACAAAGGGGCTGACGGCGCTTATGACGGTTCAGATGGTATCCGGTCTTTTCGCACCGTCGCTTGGAATAGAGATTGGTGCCCGGATCGGCTACCGTATGCTGTATGTGATTTCAGCTATTGGTTTTCTTCCTGCACTGCCGTTTGCCATGGCGATCAGTTATGAAAAAGAAGAACTCCTTGGATACAAGGTGACGACTCCCGGACAGAAATTCAGGATCATGGATATATTTGAAAAGAGGGCGCTTGTGCTGTCACTTTGCATCGCGCTTCTGGGAGTTGTGGTCAGTGCAGTGACTAGCTTTCTGGCAAGCTACGGACTTCTTCTTGATATCAGCAATGTAGGCTTTTTCTATATAGTCAATGGAGCAATGACCCTGGCGGTATATCCGCTGCTGGGAAAGTATTCGGAAGAAAAATACAACAGCAGGGTGTTCTATATCGGTATTGGAAGTCTGGTGGTTTCACTGGCAATATTCTTTCTGGCAGCGGGAAGCATTCCAACATGGTCAATATGTGCGGCTTTTTATTCTGTAGGCTATGCGGCGGCTCAGCCGATTCTGAATGCAGTGGCATTGCGGATGTCGCCGCCTGACAGAAAGGGGGCTGTCAATGCAACCTGCTATATGGCATGGGATATTGGATATGGCGTAGGCTCCGGTGCTTTGGGAATCGTTGCAGGAAAATACGGATATCCCAGTATTTATCTGATCGGAATTGTGTGTACTGTTCTGATGGCTGTTGTATATGAGGTGAATGCAGCCCATATGCATCCCCATAAATGTCTGTGGAAGAATGCCGGTGCTCACCGGTCTGTGGTAAAAAAACGAAAAAAAATGACAGACAGTCTTTAAAAAAGCAACAAGTGGATGAAAGCCCATGCCGCAGAATGCAGGCGACTGGGCATAATACGATAATACGAGGAGGGAACAAAATGGGTTTCGATATTTCTAAAAATCCATTCAGTACATACGGCTCTTATATGGCTGTTTCGAAACTGCCGGCAAATTATCGCTGGCAGAAGAATACAGAGGGAGTATTTCTTCGCACAGTAAGAAGCGAGGCGTGTTTGGGACCGACAAAATCCACGCTGGTAGCAAAATTGATTCCAACTGCAGATTCCGTCGAATTGCCTTATGAGATCGAGGCATCTTATACAGAACTGGTTCTAAAAACATCAGCAGGGAGCCTGTCGCTTTGTTTTGCAGATGCGTCAACAATACTTGTAAAAGCAGATCATCCGGAGATGGGGCTTACCATTGAATTTTCACCGGCAGAGCCGTTCTTTGATTATATTTACGAAATTCCATGTGAGGATCATCTGAGATATGAAGCAATCTGTTTTGGACAGAATGTTCAGTATTTGTTCTGGGCACAAAGCGGCACCTCATCTATGAGCCAGATCTGGAATGGATGTACGGCAGATCACAATAAGCTTCATTTTTCCGGAAACGGAGAAGAAATGCTGGTGGTTATCCGTGAGATTGCGTCTGAGTGGGACGGTGCCCGCCAGGAATATGACTACGACCAGCGCAAGAAAAAGGCTGACAGAGAGTTTGAAAATTACTGCCGGACCATTGGACGGATACCGGAAGCGGAAAAGGAAACTGCTGCCTGGGCTTACTATACAAATTATTCATCAACAGTTGGAAAAAGCGGATTTCTGAAGCGGGATGCCGTATATATGTCAAAAAACTGGATGTGCAGTACCTGGAGCTGGGATCATTGCTTTAATGCCATCGCTCTGGCTTATCAGAATCCCGAGGCTGCCTGGGATCAGTGGATGCTTCCCTTTGATTATCAGGACGCAAGCGGAAAAATTCCTGATAACGTGAACAATTCCAAAGTGGACTGGAATTACGGAAAACCGCCGGTTCATGGATGGACACTGCGTATGATGATGCAGGTGATGGAACTTAGTGAGGAGCAATTGGCGGAGGCATACAACAGGCTTTCCTCTTGGACATTGTGGTGGCTCAATTACAGAGATACCGATCATGACGGTCTGTGTGAATACATTCACGGATATGATTCCGGCTGGGATAATGCGACAGCCTTTGCGCAGATGCCGCCTGTAGAATCTCCGGATCTGACTGCATATCTGATCATTCAGATGGACGTGCTCGCCGAGCTTGCCGAAAAGCTGGGAAGAGGCAGTGAAATAAAAATCTGGAAAGACAGAAGTGAGGCCATGCTGTCAGCCATGCTTCGGCTGCAGTTTGAGGACGATCTTCCGGTAGCTATCCATGTCGGAACGCACGAAATTGTAAGGCAGGAATGTCTGCTTCCCTATATCTGTATTTTGCTGGGAGAAAAGCTTCCTCTGAAAATTCGGGAAAAAATGCTTGCCGTATTGAAAAGCGACAGATTCCTGACGAAATATGGGTTTGCTACAGAAAGTCCTGCAAGCAGCCTTTATGAGCCGGACGGATATTGGCGCGGACCAATCTGGCCGCCTTCAACACTGCAGATGGTTGAGGGAATTGAAAGCTGCGGAGACTCCTCATTTGCAAGGGAAATTGCCGGAAGATACTGCAGAATGGCCGGAAAAAGCGGTTTTGCTGAAAACTTTGATGCACTTACCGGAAAAGATTTGCGGGATCCTGCATATACCTGGGCTTCCAGCGTTTATCTGACACTTGTGTACCGCTATTTAAGTGAGGAGGCTTGATTGGATTGGCATTGCCGAAAATATTGGACCAGAGGCTTACAGAAGTAATTCAGGAGCTTCAGGACTTTGGCAGAATAAGAAACTTTAAATATCATATTGGAAATGTGGACGAAACGGACATCACCGCTTCTTCGTATGATGATTCTGCCTGGGACGAGTATTCCGGGGATGTGCGTTTTGACCGTCACCAGGGTATGACCTGGCTTCGGGGAACTTATACGGTTCCGGCTTTTTGCAGGGATATCCCGTTAGCGGCGAGTTCTCTCAGGATAGCAGCAGGTGTGCAGATCGGTGCCCATTACAGTGCCCCCATTACAATGTATGCGGATGGTAAAAAGCTTCTTTCCGAGCCTGTCTGGATGGACTGCAAGGTTCCGGAGATCATTCTGTCAGAGAGCGCACAGCCGGGGCAGATACACAGGATTGCTGTTTATATCGACTGCGGAGAAAAATGCTATTGGGAACCGTCTGTTCCGCTTCTCATTATCAGTGAAGCTGTTGAGCGTTGTTATATGGAACTGGAATCCATAAGGGAAGAACTGCAGTATATGGAAAGCTTTGCTGCCGCGACAGACCTTCTCCCGCAGGCTTACGCTATGCTGGACGAAGCGCTTGCGCAGGAAAAAATTCTTCCGATAATGAAAACGATTGAGAGCTGCCGGGCATTGTTTGAGCCTTTACGTGAGGAAGTAAAAAAGAATCAGGTATATCTGATCTCACATGCTCATATTGATATGAACTGGTTCTGGCCTATGGAAGAGACGAAAAAGGTCATTGACCGGGATTTTACAACCATGACAAAGCTCATGGAAGAGAATGAGGATTTCGTTTTTTCTCAGAGCCAGTGTGTTACCTATGCGATCGAAGAATCGCAGAATCCTGAAGTATTCAAAAAAATGCAGTATTTTGTTGAAAAGGGACAGTGGGATATCACAGCAACGACCTGGGTGGAAAATGACATGAATATGGTCAGCAGCGAATCCATGGAAAAACAGATCCTTTATTCAAAAAAATATATAAAAGAAAAATTCGGCAAGGATCCGCTGGTTATGTGGGCGCCGGATACCTATGGCTTTCCGGGTAATCTCCCCCAGGTATTTCGGAAAACAGGAATAAAATATCTGTTCCATGGACGGTGCGGTGTGGGGGAGGAATCGGATCTTCCTTATGGGGATTTCGACGATTTCCTTCGGGACGCAAAGCATGTTCCCCTTTACTGGTGGGAAGGACAGGACGGCAGCCGGATTCTTTGCAGCAACAATGTATACAGCCGCGAACTTTCCACCAGAGGGGTGGTCAGAATATCCCGGGCAATGAGGGAGCGTTATTCTTACAACAGGGCAATGTATGTTTTTGGCGTCGGCGATCATGGCGGCGGCCCTACCAGAAGAGATATTGCGTGGATGCGCAGGATCAGAGAATTTCCAACAGTTCCCTCTCTTGTGTTTGCATCGACAGAGGAGTTCTTTGAGCAGGTTGAGAAGGATAATCCCCAGAGTCTTCCTGTAAGGAAGGGAGAGATTAATTTTACCTTTGCAGGCGGTTATACAACCGGCGGTTTGATCAAGAAGATCAACAGGACGCTGGAAACTTCTCTGCGGAGAGCGGAGTTCCTGTCGGCAGCAGCGTGGCTGAAAGGCCTTGCCTATCCTGGGGAAGATCTGGAACGTCTTTGGAGAACGACGCTTTTTAACCAGTTTCATGATACCCTGAACGGGAGCAGTGTCAGAGAGGTTTATGATTATCTCGATTCTCTGTATCAAAAGTCAATAGCGGAAATTGCAGAGATTGAAAACCATGCCGCATTATTCCTTACGGAAAGTATAAAGGAAGGTACTGACAGGGCTCATCGGACATATCTCGTTTATAATCCCACGGATTCTTTCCGGGAGGACTGCGTTCTGATTCCGGGGCAGGGTGCCTGCAGGGCATTTAGTGATACGGGAAAAGAATTGCTGACCCAGAGTACTCCGGAAGGAATTCTGGTGAAAACAGACGGAATAGAGCCTTTCGGAATTCACAGGATCGAGATCGTTTCCGCAGAGACAGGTGATGCAGCGGGAGAAGTATCGAAAATATCGGAGAATGAGGAATATTATCTGATTCATACAGGATTTTATTTTGCCGAGATCCATAAAGAGTCTGGACGTATCACTACACTGTTTGATAAAAGAGTAAACCGGTATGTTGTACGGAGGGGCTGTCTTGGCTGGAGACTGGATCAGGGATATTTGAATACGTTGCAGATTCATATGGAGGAACCGATCGGTATGTTTGCCTGGATGATGGGATGTGTAAACAACATTCAAAGTCTGACACGAGGGGCATCTTCGGAAATCGTAGAAGATGGTGCGATCAGAAAGCGGATACGATTTACCCACCATTATCATTCTTCGGAAATCGTACAGGACATGATTCTGTATACTGAAAGTCCAAGGATTGATTTTAAAACACATGTTGACTGGCATGAGACCGGAGACTATGACCGTGATGCACCTATGCTCCGAGTCAGCTTTTCTCCACAGGTGAAAAATCAGTATGCAGTATATGAAACTCCTTTTGGCATTCAGAAACGTCTGACCGGTGATTATGAGTGTCCATCATTAAAATTTGCAGATATCAGTGAAGAGGAGTATGGTTTTGCTATCCTGAATAATGGAAAGCATGGACACAGGTGTATGGGAAATCTTATAGAGCTGGCTCTTATCCGAAGCAGTTGGGAGCCGGACCCGGAATCCGATACAGGTGAACATGATTTTATATATTCGATTCTGCCTCATGAAGGCGGATTTCAGACAGGAAGAGTAAGAGAAGAGGCTGAGCTTGTCAATTACCCGCTGCAGGCGATTGAAGTTACCGGAACGGAATGTCCGTTTTCAAAAGGGCTTCTTACTGCTGACAATTCGGATATTGAGATATCTGGTATTAAGGTGAGTGAAGATGGAGAGGATATTATTCTCAAAGCACATAATGTATCGGAGTCGAATGCGGAAGCAGTTTTTCATACCGGCTTTGGAGTACTTAAAGTACAGGAGTGTGACCTTTTGGAGCAGCCGGGAAACAGTATAGAAAATATAGAGAATAACAGATTTCAGGTTACTTTCGGAGCATCGGAAATTAAATGCTTCCGGGTAAAACCAGATAAAAAATAACTTTAATACAGAGAGGTGGATCTAATGAAAAAGATTAATGTAGCACTTGTAGGCCTTGCGTTTGGCGGCTATTTTTCAGAAATTTATAAAAATCATCCGAATGTCGGAAGACTGGTTCTCTTTGACGTAGATAAAGACAGAGAAAAGCATCTGGCTGACAGACTGGGGATTACAGAATCCTATGACAGCCTTGAGGATATTTATAAGGATCCGGATATTGATGCGATTCATTTTGTAACTCCACTTACGATGCATGAAGAGCAGTGCGTGGCGGCGCTGGAAGCCGGAAAGCATGTTGCATGCACGGTACCCATGGGAATTTCTGTGGATGGAATCAAGGCTATTATCGAGGCAAAGAGAAAATCCGGAAAAAATTATATGATGATGGAGACAACGCTTTATACATATCCATTCTTCTATGCAAAACAAATGAAGGAGAAGGGAGAATTCGGAAGAATCCAGTTTTTGCGGGGATGCCACTACCAGGATATGCTGAACTGGCCGGACTACTGGATCGGTCTTCCTCCAATGTATTACGGAACACATGCCATTGCACCGATCACTGTGCTGTCCGGTTCCAGGATCAAAAGAGTCCGTGGTCTTGGCAGCGGAACCATGAATCCGGATTATTACAGCCACTATGGAAATAAATATCCGGTGGAGACGGCACTTCTGGAATATGAAAATGGCCTTGTTGCCGAAGTGACCAGGAGTCTGTTTGAGACAGCCCGCGAATATAAAGAAGGCTTTTCAGTATACGGCAGTGACAAATCCTTCGAGTGGGGATTTGCGGACAATGACCCGCCAATCGTAACGACTGCAATTGCTCCAAAACCGGGAAACAGAGGCGGTACATGCTCCGAAGAGACCATAGACCTGCCCCTTTATGCGGATAATCTTCCGGAATCCATTCAGCAGTATGCGATCCGCGGCGGAGACTTTGATCCTCTGAATCCACAGAAATCCTGGGATGCCCGCCTTGGTGTCGGCCATCATGGTTCTCACCCGCATCTGTGCGACGAATTTATCAGAAGCATCATTGAGGAGCGGAAACCGGAGGTAGATGAAATGCTGGGAGCCAATATTACACTGGCAGGTGTTCTCGCCCATGAATCTGCAATGAACGGCGGAATTCCAATCGATGTACCGGAGTTTTAAGCAGGGGCCATTCCCCTATTCCCCTTCTTTCTGCTTGAAATAGATCTCTGACGCTGTAAACTAGAGGACAGAACCGGATTTATGCCGGGGGCTTCACCGAAAATATCGATCTAAAATATAGAGGCAATTACAAAGAATCTGCTTAATAAGTGGTTCAGACCTGGCGATACGACAAGAACCTCCTATTTGAGTATGCTGCAGAACAGGGAGGACTAACCCTTAAGATGCATTATAAAAGAAAACATCCGGCTGCTGCGCGGCAGTATCCCGGATGTTTTTTTAGTTGTAAACGGCTGGAGTACTTTTACTTCCTGCAGCACAGCAAATGATGCATATGCCTCACACCGCTCTTTTGCGAAATGATGATTGCTTCCAGGATGGGCCGCAATTGGGGGCATATTCGATACTGCAATGCGTTTTCCGACATTTCTATGGCACCTATATGGTGAGGTATCATTTCACGCATAAAATTTCCGTTTATATCATTTTCCGTACAGGCGTTTTTCATATCTGTAAACATTGTCTGCATGATCCGATCTACCCTGTTTTCATAGGTGCGTACATCCTGGAGACAATTCTGTTTTTGTTTGCAGGTATCCAGGATGGCCTGCATATTTTCAATGCTTTTTGTCTGTTCCTCAATAATCTGTGAGGCAATGCTCTGCAAAGGGATATTGGTGGTATACTGAAGGATATTACGCGACATTTCAATGGCAGCTCTGTGATGGGGAATCATCTGTACGATAAAATTACCGGAGATGCTGTCGGAAAGCTGTGCAGATGTCATTTCGCGTATCATTTCATTTAAGATACATTGGAAAGTGTCAATGTAGTTTCTGGTAACGTTGCTTAGTTGGCAGCGACAATTCATAATACAATCTTTTCTGATTTGAATTTAGTATAGTATATGCCTGTTGTTCCCAAAATAAGAGGAGGATGCTGATTTTTTAAGTGTATGGAAACCAGGGGTAATATCTGGTAAAATAACCCTGTCGAATATGTATAAAATCTGAATTACTGCCTGGACAATGATGTCTAATAGCCAAAATACGGCATTTCTCGCTTTGTGTCGTGTTTTTTTGGCATGTTGTATGGTAATTTGGGGATGAAAGGAGGGCAAGACAATGGATACGAAAAAAATCGGAGTATTTCTAAAAGAGCTTCGTAAAGAAAAGGGATTGACACAAGAGCAGCTTGCAGAGGTTCTTCTTGTATCCGGAAGGACAGTTTCCAGATGGGAAACGGGAACAAATATGCCGGATTTAAGTATCCTTATTCGAATGGCTGAGTTCTATGATGTAGATATTAAAGAAATCTTAGATGGTGAAAGGAAAAGCGAGATTATGGATAAAGAGTTAAAAGAGACATTGTCTAAAGTTGCAGATTATAACAAGCTGGAGAAAGAGAAGGTAGCGAAAGCTGGAAATATTGCTTTTGGCTTGATGTTTTTCATCTGTACGGCAGCAATTGTTATTCAGTTGATTATTACAGGGGAATTGCCGACTGTCGTGGGTGAAACTGTGACTCTGCTTATTGGTGGTATGGCTTATATTGGGATAATGCTGTTCAGCGGAGTATGGGAAACCGGATCAAGGTTTAAAAGTACTCCATTTAATGATATTTTGATAAGTGTGGTCTGCTCGGGCATATTTACTGTGGCATTAATTTTTTCCTATATTCGAATGGGAGCAAAACCGTCTCAAACGGTGTATATGGCAATCATATTTTTTGTTGGAATTACAATTGTGGGCTTTGTTGTATTGAGAATATTGTCTTATTGTAATCGTAAAAGGAAAGCTAAACATGGAGTAGCCCAGGAACCTGAGAAAACCATGGAAAAACAACCGGTGAATGTTTTTGTAGCGGATGGAAATATGCAGGCTGATATGATAGTGGAAACTTTAAAAAAGAATGGTATTACGGCATATAAGCAGGATCTTGGAGATGCAGGATTTGCTTCCGTACGTTACGGTATGGGCAGAGGAATTGATGATAGGGTTGCTATCTTTGTCGCAGGTGAACAAGCGGATGAGGCAGTGAGGATGATAAGAGAGATGGGGCTGGATTAGTACGCCATGTTTTAGACAATTATTTTACTATGAAAGTCCCGGACTGCGGCTATGCAGGCTAGAGCGTGTTTGAAAATTCATTCCCGCAATCTGTACTCCCCACTTTGTGGTATATTTGTCCCGCATTCGGTCGATGTAGCCCGCTACACCTCCCTCATTTGGGCCAAATCTCCCACAAACCGGGAAGCACATCTCACGGAAAGCAATTTTCAAACACGCTCTAGCACAGATGCATAGACATTGGACGGGCTAACCGGTTTTTTCTTTACAATAGTTATGGCTGGTGTATAATATTGTTAGAAAAAACGGAATTGACGGAGGTGTTGGCATCGTGAAATTGGCAGATATATCACATGGACCAGATTGGGTTATCTGGGTTGTATTCGCAATATCCATGATACTTTCCATAGTTTGGATTTCAGGACATGGAAGTTGGTTGATTTCTGGCTATAATACAGCGTCAAAAGAGGAAAAAGCCAAATATGATGAAAAACGACTATGCAGAACAATGGGAATTGGGATGGCTGTTATCGCAGTTTTCATTCTTATCTCCGGCTTATTTGAAAATGTGTTGCCAGCGAGCTTTGTGTATGTCTTAATTGGAGTTATTATTGTTGATGTCATTACAATTCTCATAGTTGGCAACACGATTTGCAGGAAGTGACAAATTTCGGCTTTCAGAGCTAAGGAACCGGAAATGCTGATTAAATGTGCATTTCCGGTTCTGCTTTATGGCGCCTGGCTCTAAAATGGCCCTGATTGTTTTATGAACAGTGATTCTCATAGCGGCGGAAGATTGGGAATGGATACATAGAAACTGTGGTAAATAGTGGGTATTTCAGAGCATCACTCCTTTGACCAAGTAACAGAGATATCATCCAGATAATAAGCTGTCGTAGCCTCGAAACCGGAATCTGTGCCAATAATAAGATATACTTCTCCGGTGTTGTTTTCCGCCATGTCGAATTCAGCTGAGAATTCGTTGAATTCGTACTCACCGGGACGATTATTTTCCATTTTTGCCATATTCCCGACAACCGTCATATCCTTTCCGCCGTTGCTCTGTGATCCTGTATCAATATTCATACGAAAGTATCCAGATTCATTTGTCGCTTTCGGCTCAATCGAAACAATACCACATTTCACTGTGACTGATTCTCCTGGAGCACCTCCGGCACCGAGCAGTCCGCTCTCCACATTTGTGGCCAGTTTAAAGCTGACGCCAAAATGATAAGATTCTCCAGCGGCGAATCCTTCGAGCTTTTTAACATACCCCATGAACAGATCATCACTGTGGTTATTGCCAGAGATAAAAATGCCTTTTCCCGCTTTGGGGATAGGTACTTCACCATAACTGTGCTGGAATTCATAGAAATCATCCACGTCTTCCTGATCGGGGTAGTCTGCAAAGATGGGAACAAATCCGCTGTCGTTTTGCTCAAAATCAAAAAAGGCGGATGTTCCGGCAGGAGATTCCGCCTTGGGTGTGCAGCCTGACATAAAGGCAAGCAGCAGGGCAAATACTATGGTAATTGAGAATATTTTTTTCATTTTGTGCCTCCTATTCTTTTGTTGTCTGAGATGAAGCAAGTATAGCACCGGAAATGTTAGATTATTGTTAGACTGAAAAAGCGCAGGCTATTATTATACTGCAATTCTTCTTTCGGATTGCAGCAAGCCTTTTTATACAGTATAATAAACCAACTAACAAAAATCTAACAATGACTTTGTTAAAATGAAACGGCAAAGGAGATTTTAACCATGCGGATATTGTTGGTAGAAGATGAAAAAATGCTTTCTGGATTCATTGTGAAGGGGTTACGTAACACCGGATATGCTGTAGACCCAGCTTACGATGGTGAAGAAGCACTTTATGAATATGAGCTCAATGAGTATGATCTAATCGTTTTGGATCTGAATCTGCCTAAAAAGGATGGTCTGGAGGTTTTGAGGGAAATTCGGGCAAAGAACCAGGAAATTAAAGTGCTGATTCTTTCTGCACGAACCAAAGTGGGGGATCGTATCCTTGGTTTGGACGAGGGAGCTAATGACTATTTGATTAAACCCTTCGATTTTTGGGAACTGGAGGCTCGCATCCGCAATTTGTTGCGGTGGGATTTTGTTCAGAAACCTCTCAATTTATCATTGGGCTACCTTCAGGTGGATACAAAGGCAAAACGTGTCTATTTTGATGATCGGGAAATTGCACTGACCCGGAAGGAATATGGAATTTTAGAGTATTTGATGTCACACAAAAGCCAGGTGATCAGTGCGGAGGAACTCACAGAACATGTGTGGGATAACGAATTTGATCCCTTTTCCAATACTTTTCGATATCATATCCACAGTTTGAAAAAGAAACTTTATACCGCTTCGGAATTGGATTTTATCAAAACCATTCGGGGACAGGGCTATATCATAGAGGAGGTATGACATGAAAAGGTTAACCTTACAGTGGCGGATTACTATTTTAACTGCTCTGGTTTTGTTAATCTGCACGGCGACGCTCACGGCAATTTCTATTCGCAATGCTGAACCCTTATATTCGTTGGCCAGCGATCAGCCGGAGACAGATGTTATAGAAAACTATGAATCTTATGGTTCGTTAGATCCGGTAGAACTAACACCAGTTCCCGCCCAGTTGGCAAAAAAAGAGTTTGACGGAAAAAGCATTCTGTACTGTGGCTTATTCACTGTTTTGGGAACGGTAGCTGTTTATATTGTTACCGGACATGCTTTGCAGCCGCTTAGAAGATTGACTGACAAAGTGGACACAGTGGACGAACATAATCTTTCTATGCGTTTGCCGGAAGTTGCCTCCAATGACGAAGTCAGCCGTTTGACGGATGGTTTTAACCGCATGCTGTCTAGGCTGGATGATGCCTTCTTGCGGCAGAAGCGATTTACCGCCAATGCCGCTCATGAACTGAAAACACCGCTTGCTACTTTGAAGACAGGCATTCAGGTTCTGGATACGGATGTCAACGCAACTCTGGTGGATTATCAGGAGCAAAACCAAATGACGCTGGAAAGCACGGACCGGTTGACAAACATTGTTGATGATTTGCTTGTTCTGGCCTCTGCCGGAGAAACTGGCGGTGAAATACAGGAAACCGTACTGCTGGAACCGCTGTTTGATGCTATTTGCAGCGAATTGGAGTCCCGGCTGGAGCAACGGCGAATGACTTGTCATGTAGACTGCGGGGATTTGTCGGTTATTGGAAATCCCGCTTTTTTTTTATCGGGCATTTTTCAATCTTTTTGACAATGCCTGTAAATATGGAAAAGAAAATGGAAATATCAGTGTAAAAGCAACCATGCGTACAGACGGTATTGAAGTTTTATTATGGGATGATGGGCCGGGCATTGCTGAGGAGCATATTCCCTATATCTTTGATGCTTTTTACCGGGTGGATAAGTCTCGTTCCAGAGCTATGGGAGGGTCCGGGCTTGGGCTTTCCATTGTAAAAACTATGATTGAAGCCTGCAACGGGGAGATTTCGGTGCAGAGCGACGGGAAAAGCGGAACCTGTTTTCTTGCAAAATTTTCCTATTGACAGATACAATAAATACAAAAAGGCGAGTGATTTGTTTCACCCGTCTTTTTTTGCGGTCTAACAATAATCTAACACTCCGTATGTTATCATTGTCTCAGCTCAAATGAAAGGAGGGGTTGCAGTGAACAGATTTAAACTGCGGAAGCAAATGAAACACAAAAAACAATCATTACCATAGTATTTATTTTATTCTTGTCGATTATTGCTATCATATAGAAAGGAAGAAGCCAATGAAAAAAATAACAAGTATACTGATTATACTCACCTTGATGTTGAGCTTTACAGCCTATTCAGCGAGTGCCTCCGATCAAGACCTCGACGCAGTTTGCGCTAGAGAGTACATCTATGGAAAGATCACAAATATAACTGGTAATGAAATCGAAGTGGCTTTAGCGAAGATGCCTGAAGATGTTGAGACGGAACCAAAGGCCCCGAATGATGATAATGTTGAAATTCCAATGGAAGCGAACGCAATATCGATAGTGGGTGGTTTTGCTATTGATGATGCTGATAATTTGGAATTTACCGGAGAAACGAAATCATTAACAATTCCTGCAGAAGTCAAAGTTTATAGTGTGGGGCAAGAGATCAATCTTTCAAATTTGAAGAAAGGTGATATTATTTTTGTAACAGTGGATACAGAAAGTGCTGACACTGCTGAAGTTGGTGACAGATATGGATATCATTCTGGAATGCTTGCATGAAACCTATGGCATGGAAGGTGGACTGGTTCTATCCGGGAAAAATATTCATGCGACGATGATCTTCCCATTTGTGAAAATGCTGGAGGATCAGTGTGAAAATATTTCAGCGGAGGAAATTCACAAGAGACTTTGGGAACTGTATTTGAGAAATGCGGAAAAAGATAATTTTATCAGAGCTGCCAGTCTCTTTTTGGAACCATATCATACAGGGGATGGAGACAAAAAGCAGTCTATTGAAACAGAGTGACGTACCTGCGCTGTGCCCATAGCTGCCGGGAAAATCAGATTCCCGGCACCAAAAAACATTCAAACAGCATACTCGAAATCAGAATGAATTCTTTGCCTGTCAGATTCTTTTTCAAAATTCCACCCCTTTGCTAATGCCTATAGATGATTCAAAATGCCCGTAGATTGAAGGAACAGGATCAGCATAACAATTGGAAGGACATATTTTATCATCACCACATATAACTGTTTTCTTCTGAATTTTGTCCCGCCGCGTTCCATTTCTTCTGCAATCCAGGACGGTTTCATGATCCAACCGACAAAAATGGACGATAGCAGGGCGATAAACGGCATCATAAAGCTGTTGCTAATATAATCCATAATGTCCAGCAACTGTCCCGTACTTCCGTTCGGCAGCATTACCTCTACATAGAAAATACTATATCCCAACGCAATGACCGCTGTTGCAATCAGATATATGATAGTTAAGACGCCTGTTGTCTTCTTCCGCTCTGTATGGAAGATTTCCATGCAGTTTGCCGTAATGGATTCCAACACGGATATACAGGATGTCAGTGCGGCAAAAGCTGCCAGTATGAAAAACAGCAAGCCGATGATGCTCCCGGCTGTTCCCATGCAATCAAATACCTTCGGCAGGGATATGAACATGAGTCCGGGACCTGCGGACATGCCGTCTACTCCAAAGAAGACAAATACCGCCGGAATGATCATCACGCCGGCAAGAAGGGCAACGCCTGTATCCATGATTTCAATCAATGAAACCGATCTTCCCAGATTCACATCCGGCTTCACATAGGAACCGTAAGTAATCATGATTCCCATGGATACGCTTAAAGAAAAGAACAACTGGCTCATGGCATCCAGTGTGATCTGTAAAAATCTTGAGACTGACATTCCAGACCAATCCGGTGTCAGGTATACTTTGAGTCCCTGAAGTCCGGTTCGAACGCTTTCGCCATCAGTGCCGTTTTTGAGCGTTAAGGAATAACACGCGATCCCGATCACCAGGATCAGAAGTAACGGCATCATGGTCTTAGAGACTCTTTCGATTCCTTTTTCTACACCCTCATACACAATAAATGCAGTGAGCATCATAAAAGTGAGGCCATACCAGACGGAACGGGGTGACGCAATGAAACCTGTAAAACAATTATCCTGCGCTGCTGCCCGTGTTCCGTCCGTTAGAAAAAGAACAATATATTTCAGAATCCAACCGCCGATCACCGCATAGTAAGTCATGATGAGTACCGGCACAAAAAATGTTATCACGCCCAGAAACTTCCATTTCCGGTTCATGCTTTCATATGCGTGAATAGCACTTTTTCCGGTTCTGCGTCCGATTGCAATGTCGGTAGTAAGCAGTGCAAAGCCAACCGTGACAATCAATATCAGATATACGAGCAGAAATACCCCGCCTCCATCCTTCGCTGCCAGATATGGAAAACGCCAGAGATTTCCGACACCGACCGCACTTCCCGCTGCTGCGAATACAAATCCAAGCTGCCCTGTAAAGGCACTTTTCTTTTTCATGAGATTTCCTCCGTTTCATATTACACTTTGTTTGACTTATTCACATAATAGCACTAATATAATGGTAAAGAAATTTAAAGTTATTTATCTTTTGATTTAATAATATTTAATTATATCGACCAAATGCAATCGGTCTCCTGTACACAGAAAGGAAAGCTCTTATGGATACCTTTTCATACCGCATATTTCTTACAATTGTTCAATATAACAGTTTTCAAAAGGCTGCTGAACTTCATAATGTAACCCCTCCGGCTATCAGCCACGTAGTCAAACAGTTAGAGCGTGAATTTGGGTTCTCTTTATTCATACGAAACCGCCGTGGTGTTAAGCTTACTACTTCCGGCGAAAATGTCCTGCAGATCATCTCAGACATTGTAAAAAAAGAGGATGCATTACACCAACTCGTTTCCGATATTAACGGTCTCGAAAAAGGGCATGTCCGTCTTGGTATTTTTAATTCCATGTGTAAATACCTTCCATCTTTGATTCAGAACTTTAACAAAATTTATCCCCATATCACCTTTGAGATCTATCAAGGGTCATATGAGGACATCATTGACTGGCTGAAAACCGGAGTGGTTGATATTGGCTTTTTATCAAAAACTGTAAATCCGGGTTTCCCTTTTTATGAGATTTTTTCTGATCCTCTGATGTGCATTCTGAAGAAAGACACTGAAACCTCATCTGAAACAGAAATCCCTCTGGCAAGTCTTGCGACTTCACCTTTTGTCATGCAGCGAGAATCCTGCGACGCAGATGCCAGACGGATCATGGATCGGATGAATCTCGATGTCCGCACCGTATGCCATGTGGTAGACGATAAAACAACTATAGAAATGGTAAAGGCTGGTTTCGGATTTGCAATCATGCCCCTGCTGACAATGTATGGTTTTGAGCAGGAAGTCAAGATGCTGCGGATTATGCCGCCCGAAAAGCGTATCATCGGTGTGTCCGTCAGCGATGTGTGCGATTTATCCCCGTCCGTGAAAAAGGCATTTGATTTTATTAAGAATTACGATTTCTCCGAGTGAGTGTCTTCAGATTACCGTTGATTTACATTAATATTCAAGCGTCTTGCAATAACATTATCGCCATTGTTTTTGCTTCAGAATAGTTATTTTGGAATAGCACCAAAATTTTCTTGCGAAGATGGAGAAAGGTGCAGCACCGGAAATGCTGATAAATTGTGCATTTCCGGTGCTGCTTTATGGCGCCTGGCTCTAAAATGGCCCTGATTGTTTTATGAGCAGTGATTCTCAGAGTAATAGCGGAATGCTTTTACAATATAATCACAACAGCCCGCACCGTGTTTGGTGTCGAATACTCTTTTCAGGTAATCATTGGAGTAAAGGTCGATCATCATCTTGCAATAATGATTATCATCTCCAACTAATTCGGACGGAGCGTTTCCATGAGCATAGGCGATAATTTCTTTCACCATATTTTGGATGCTGTCCGAAGTGACGTCTTCTCCTTTATGGGAAGCTAATTTAAGAAACTTATCCTCTGTTCTCATTTCCTCCGGAACCTGTGAATACCAATCGTCTATGATTTCAGAGAAATGTTCCAGATTATGCTTCATGGCTTCGGTGTATTTTTCGATACTGCCGAACTGTTGAATGGCAAGCTTTGCCACATGATCTTCATCGTCCCTGATTTTTTGAATGAACATTTCAAAATTTTCAATGCTTCCCCAGTGTTTGATAACTTCTTCTGTCTGATTGGACTTAAAATCTTCTAAAGCATTGATATAATCCGACAGATCAAACTCTTTAAAACTCATACATTGTTCTCCTTTCTCCAGGCGGCTAAGAAGCTGTATAAGTCTGTCCATCCGATTACGCTTTAGAAGAAGCAATTCTTTTTGTTTCTTGAAAGCGGCAATCCTGTCAAAATCGGGTTTTTGCAGAATTTCGTTAATATCCTTTAATTTAAAGCCCAGTTCCTTAAAAAACAGAATTTGCTGAAGCTTTTGCAAGGCTTCATCATTGTATAAACGATAACCGGATTGTGTTAATTCGCTTGGCTTTAACAATCCGATTTCATCGTAGTATTGCAGAGTGCGTTTGCTGATGCCTGTTAATTCTGCAACCTGGCTTATGGTTCTCATTCTTACCAGCTCCTTTAATTTTGTGGAGAAGCAAGATAGAAATGCCGGCTAATATCTATTCCGCTTCTATGAGTATAGAATACAGTATCACGTTACGTTGGAGTCAATAGTTGTTTCGTATTTATTTGTATTTTACCAGATGTTTGAAATGTTGTTTGACCAGAAAGTTGATCGTGATAGTATTTATGGCGGCAATCTATGGTGCACAGATGCTGGTGGCGCTGTCTGCAGTGAATGAACTGGGATATGAATTATCTGCGTTTGATGTGATTCCGAACCTTTTTTATCCAGGTCTGCTGCTGCTCAGTTCTCTGATCTTTATCTTTTTGATACCGGAAAAGCGTGGGTGTCAGGCAGATGCACGATGAACTCGCTGCCTTCGTTGATCTTACTGTTCACCTGAATGCGCCCATTACACAAATCGACAATCTGTTTCGAAATCGATAATCCTAATCCCAGTCCGGGTGCGGAGTGGGAATGATCGCCCTGATAATATGGATCAAACAGATGTGACAGTGTTGCTTCGTCCATGCCTTTGCCTGTATCCCTGACTGTTACAGCAATCAGGTCATTCTGCCGGGAAAGCTCTACGGAGATCTCACCGCCTTCAGGGGTGTATTTGACAGCATTGCTGATCAGATTGATCCATAAGTGCTTCATCAGTTCCCGGTTTCCTACCCAGTCAATACTGGGAAATTCTCCGCTGAAGGTCTGCTGCTTCTGCAGCCACTCATGGGACAGGATAATTGCACACTGCCGGAGCTGTTCTCCGAGATCGTAGCGCTCCATATCAGATACGATTCTCTGCGAAGACAATTTTGACAAAAGGATTGTATTACTTGTGAGGTGGGAAAGACGCTCGGATTCTTCCTGTATGATTTTCAGGTAGGTACGCTGATCCTCCCTGGGCAGTTCTTTCTCTAAAAGCAGGGATGCAAAGCCATTGATGGATGCAATCGGTGTTTTAAATTCATGGGAAAAACTGTTGATGAAATCCTTGCGTAAGACCTGCACGCTTTCCAGCTCTGTACTCATTTTGTTGAAATTCCGGTAAACATGTGCCATAGAATCCCGGTTGCTGTAGGTGATCCTTGCGGAAAAATCACCGTTTGCCACTTTTCCGATACTTTCGGATAAGGTCGTCAGCTCCCGTTTCCTGCGTCTGTACATGACCGCAAAAATGGTGATCAGAAGAAAGAGTACAATAACCAGCGTACTGAGAAACTGAAATTCCGCACGCAGGTAAACGTCTTCGATTGAGGTAATTTCCGTGATCAGCCAGGTCATAAACATGTAGAGTGCATTGATGATGAGTACCAGTGCAGTGACAAGTATGATCAACTGGAAAACAAATTTCCGCATGGAACGGACAATATCATTTTTTGCCATTGATAAACTCCCTGTCGATTTCCGCCTTGTAACCGAGACCTTTGATTGTCATGATGCGAAATTCACTGATTTCTGACAGGCGGTTGCGTATCCGGTTTATATGTGTTTTGATGGTATCGCCGCCGGTACCGGAATTAATACCCCAGATGCTATCCAGGAGCTGTTCCTTGGAAAAAATCTGATTCGGGTAGGAGAGCAGCTTGAAAAGCAGGTCAAATTCCTTTTTGGGGAATTCGATGTATTGGGAGTCCGAGTAAACGGCATATTTTTCGGAATCAATGGTGACGCTGCCTAAGATGATTTTTTTGCTTTGGGAAATATTAGCCCGCCGTAAAAGGGCACTGACGCGCCAGAGCAATTCATCACTGCTGAAGGGCTTCGTCATGTAATCGTCAGTTCCAAGCTCAAAGCCCTGCTGTTTATCATCCAGTGATTCTTTGGCAGTTAGCAGCAGAAAAGGTGTTTTATATCCCTCTTCCCGGATGGTTTTCAGCAATTCATAGCCGTCCATGCGGGGCATCATAATATCCGCGACGATCAGATCGATGCCGCCGCTGTGAATGCGCTCCAGAGCCTCCAGCCCGTCGCAGGTACTTACGACAGTGTAATGGTCCACAAGCCTTGCCGCTGTCAAAAGACGCATATTCCGGTCATCCTCAACAATTAATATAGTTGCCATGTTCATACACTTCCTGTTTTAAGTTTCCCCAAACGGATATACCTGTTCGGGGTTTTTTATTCTCTCAGAAATAACATATACCATGGAAAAGAGGGCTGTCAATCCTATTCTTTGGAAATGCCGCATACGCCGAAAGCACCGGGACCGCTGTGGGTGGAAACAACGCTTCCTGTCCGGATCCATCGGATTTCCTGAAATCCCAGAGAGACTGCCTGATCTTCGATTTCCTTTTGTAGGGATTCCGCCAGTCCCTGGGAATACGGGAAATACAGAATATCTTTGGACAGATGATATTTTTCGACAAAATCTGTCAGCAGTTTCTTTGCCACACGGCTCATGCTGCCGCGGTATTTCTTTGTGGCAACAAGTTTTCCGTCAACAAGCTCAATCAGCGGATTGAGGGACAGGATTTTTGCACCCAGATATGCGATATTGCTCACCCGCCCGCCGGCTCTCAGATAATCCAGGTCTCCCGGAAAAAATCCCATACGGCAGGTTTCACTGTATTCTTTTGCCTTTTCGATGACAAGAGAAAGCTCCGCATCCGGATTTGATTCAAGAAATCTTGCCATAAGCACAACGACAAGGCATTGTCCTGCGGATACCTGTTTGGTGTCGAAGGCAGTTACATACTCCCGCTCTTCTGCAGATATGGCGGCACTCTGGTAAGAGCACGTTGTCGCCGCAGAATATGCCAGGTACAAAATTTGGCTTTCAGGATGCTTCTCATGTATTTCATCAAAGATTTTGTCAAAATCAGTCACATTACAGCCGCTGGTTCTTGGAAGATCCCCGCTTTTTTTATAATAATCAAATACTTCACTTATTGGAAAAGAACCGTCATCTTTGGTTTCACTGCCAAAGCTTACGTGCATCGGCACAGTATAAAGTCCGTATTGTTTGGCCAGTTCCGCCGGGATATCTGCTCCTGTTTCTGCCAGAATGATATATTTTCTCATAATTTCCTCCTGATTCTATCAATAATCACAGAAAAATTATAAATGGTAAGAATAACAGTAATGTAAATTTTTTTACGCAGTTTGTTTACTTTGAGTTTACCTGTGGGCAGATAAGAGAATTCAGCGCCGGAGTTTGTTTTCTTTCCTGTTTATTTATGTTATTGTATAGGCAAAGCAAGAGAAAAGGGAGGAAGAGATGACAGAAGTAGAGATAAAATTACCAATAAAGGATATGGCAGGAATCATATCGGGCCTGACTGCCATGGGTTTCAGGCCCGGAAGCACAATTGAAGAAACCGATGTATATTTTGACAGTGTCCATGAACAGATCAGGAAGAACGGCGAAGCTCTGCGCATACGCCGGATCCGCAGCCTGGACAATGGGGAAACCGAAAGTGTCATTACTTTTAAAGGGAAAAAGCTTGACCGGGTATCTATGACCAGACAGGAACTGGAGACCGGGATTTCAGATGCGGAAACAGGCATACGGATTTTGTCAGCACTTGGATTTCTTCCTGTTTCGCCAAAGGTTGTGAAGACAAGACGCTCATATCATTGTGAGGAAATAACTTCCTGTGTGGATCATGTGCAGAATCTGGGCGGCTTTTTAGAGTTGGAAGTGGTCATTGGAGAAGAGGAGGCCAGAGACTCTGCACTTTCAAAAATTGAGACAATATTAAACAGGTTAGGCTTTCAGATGAGTGATACTACACGTACTTCCTATCTTAGCATGCTGCAGAACCGAGAGGACTAATACATTACAGGAGGGAGAGATTGCTGTCAGATAGGTTTGCCGGCCGTACCAAGCTGCCAGAAAGCAACGGCGCTGGCGGCTGCAACGTTCAGAGAATCTACTCCGTTGGACATGGGAATGCGCACTGTATAATCACAGTCAGCGATGGTAGAGGAAGCCAGTCCGTCACCTTCGGAGCCCAGTACGATTGCCAGTTTTTTCTCTTGAGTGAGACGGGGATCGTCTATGCGGATGGCACTGTCATTTAATGCCATTGCAGCAGTCTTAAATCCTATATTTTTCAGAAGCTTCATACCGGGCTGCGGCCAACCTGCAGTCTCATTGTCCAGATAGGTCCATGGAATTTGAAAGACAGTGCCCATGCTGACCCTGATCGCACGCCGATACAGAGGATTGCTGCAGTCAGGTGTGAGAAGTACGGCATCAATGTTCAGCGCCGCAGCGGAGCGGAAAATAGCACCGATATTGGTGGGATTCATAATATTTTCCAGTACGGCTATGCGGCGGGCATCGGTACATAGTTCTTCAACAGCGGGCATCGGCGGCCGCCGCATAGCGCACAGTACACCGCGGGTCATCGGAAATCCGGTCAGATTTTTCAAAACCTCTAAATCCGCCGTATAGACAGGAATCTCTCCGCAGCGGGCAATTACGTCCCGGGCTTCTCCGGCAATATGTTTCCGCTCCACCAAAAGTGAAATAGGATTACATCCTGCATTCAGAGCGCGTTCTACGACTTTGGGGCTTTCCGCAATAAAAAGGCCTTTTTCCGGCTCATGGCGGTTGAGGAGCTGATTCTCCGTAAGACGGGCATAAACATCCAGCTCGGGAGCCGCAAAATCGGTTATTTCGATGATGTTTGGCATAATGATATCTCCTTAAGTCAGAAATTTTAAAAGCAAGAGAGCAAAGAATTGGATTCAGACACAGCCATGCTCTTTTCCTGATTTTAGCATAACTGCTTCTTTATCTCAATGGAAATGCCGGAGCAAAAGAAGACAATCCGGATATCAAGTCAACAGGATATCAAGTCAATGTTGTAAAATGGACGGCTAAGTGTTAAAATATTTATAGAGTCAGAAGAGGCATAGTATCTGAAGGTATGGTATATAAAGAAAGGAAACGTAGGATTATTGGTTTCTGATAATCGTACAAGGTGTGCAATGAAGCAGCATAATATCATAAAAAAAGCATGTTTCATGTTTCTTTGTGTATGCCTGCTTACATGCATTTTTTCAGAAAATGTGTCAGCTGGTTATGCAAAGAATTTTCCGCTGCCAAAGCTGACCGGCAATTATCAGAAGGATATGATTGCTGTAGCGAAATCGCAGTTGGGGTATAGTGAATCAAGAACAAAAGAAACCATTTATGCGGCATGGGCCAGCAGGTCATCGCTCCCATGGTGTTCGGAATTTGTTGCATGGAGTGCATATAAGGCGGGAATTCCTTCATCGATTATCCCTGTAGGAACTACTTCCGGAGAATACCGTGAATTTTTTGCAGAACAGGGAAGATATTATATTCTGAATAATGGTCAGAATAACAGTTCATGCGGGTGCAAGAAGATGTCTGCCAAGACGATTTCATTTTCCGGCATAAAACCCGGAGATATTCTGCTGATTGAGTCAAATGGGAATTATGCCGACGGTCCGGATCATACCTGTATGGTAGTATCTAAAAACTATAATACGGTCACAACAATTGATGGAAACAGCCATGACCAGGTGGAATACCGAATTCGGAGAGCATCGCAGATTCATGGTGTCTGTCGGCCGCTTTATAATTTAACCAGAGTTTCATTGAACGCAAAAGCAGTATCCGGAAAAAGAGTAAAGCTGATTTGGAAGAAGCTGTCCGATGTCAGCGGCTACCAGATTTATCGCTCAACCCAGAAGAACAGTGGTTACCGTCTGATCAAAACAGTAGGAAAAAGCACGAACGCATATACGGATAAACAAATTGTAAAAAACAAAGGTTACTACTATCGAGTACGAGCCTATAAGGTTTGTAACGGCAAACGGGTTTATGGAAGGCTCAGTACCATTAAAACAGTGAAAGCAGTATAAACTGTCTGTGTAAATATGTAAAGTTTAGGGCAGTTATCCCAGAAGCGGAGTTTGACGGGAAAATAAAAGCGGCAGGAATTCAATATTTCAGAATCCTGCCGCTTTATTTTTCACATTTGTTTTTCAGGCATCCCTCTTTATGACCGGAGTCATGCAGAATACCTTTACGGGAATGGTGCTGATTACTTTGCATATGGACGATAATATCCTCCATGCATCATAATGACTCCTGCGCAGATTACTTCAGCATTTTCCAGCCAATATTTTTTAAACTTTTCTAACATAATTTTTACCTCCATTTTACTGATATTTTGTTGGTTTTTTATTTGTCAGTTCCTATCTGACGAGTAAATAATATAAAAAAACGGAAAAAGATATAAGGTAGTATATTAACTAATTTCTGGTCAATATTGACATTACGAAGAAACATAGATATGATAGAGACAGGAAAGCATGAGAGAAGGAGGGAAGTATTGTGGCTGAGAATATGAGAAATGTGTATTCGGTTGAGAATGTTATGGGTAAATCCCCGGCGGATGGCCCGCTGCATGATAAAGTATATTTTGAGCGAACGGAAGTACCGCCGGATAAAGGATTTCATATACAGTTTGTAACAAAAGAACATAACTCCCCTCTGCATTGGCACAGGGAAATGGAGATACTGTATATTCTTAACGGCAGTGCGGTGGTGCAGATGGAAGGAAAGAAATATCATCTGAACCCTCAGGATCTGATCGTGATCGATTCCTCTGTGATTCATGACGTGGTATATGCACTTCCGCAGACAATGGGCATCTGTATCCATATTTCGAAATCCTATATGAGGCGGTATCTTGCAGATATGGAGCTTATGCGGATCATTTGTATTCCGGAAAGCCCCGTCCTTGGGAAAGAGGAAAGCTATGGGAAACTGCGCTGGTATTTGAAGGAGTTAACGGTGTTGTATTTTGAACAGAAACAGAGCTATCCTTTTGCGAGCGGTGCCATCATCATGGAAATTCTGGCAGAGCTGGTGGATGATTTCAGTGAGCTTGTAAGTGAAGAAATAAGAATTGCAGGCGCGGATAATCTGGTGCGGGTAGAAGAGATTTTTCAGTATGTGGAGGAGCATTATAAAGAACCGATCTCACTGCAGGATGCGGCTGATCAGGCGGGATTGAATAAAGAATATTTCTGCAGGTTCTTTAAAAAGAATACGGGGATGACCTTTTTGCAGTATGTGAATCAGGTGAGGATCAGCCATATTTACCGGGACTTGCTGCATGCGGAGGGAAATGTACAGGAAATCATGGAACGTCATGGAATGTATAATGCAAAGGTTTTCTACAGGCTGTTCAAAGAGCGGTACGGCTGTACGCCGCGGGAAATGTGGAAGATGATGGAAGAAGAACAGGAAACGGACTCGTAGGGAAGACGGCTGCAGTACAAAAGAGGAATGTTCAGAACATCTGGTACGGTTAGAAATAAAATGAAATTGATTGATACAAAGAGGCAGGAATGTGGTAAACTTGAGATAAAAATGACAGCAATAATATAGAGCATCAGCGGAAAAGGAGGCAGCATATGGGACATTTGACAACAAAGGATGCGTACAAGAGCCTGGAAGAACGTATCAACTGGTTTACACAGGGTGCACCGCCGTCAGAAACGCTTTATAAGATTCTTCAGGTTTTATATACGGAAAAAGAAGCGAAATGGGTGGCACTTTTGCCTGTGCGTCCGTTTACTTTGAAAAAAGCAGCAAAAATTTGGGGAACTACGGAGGCAAAGGCAGAGAAGCTGTTGGATCATCTCTGTGAAAAGGCTCTTCTTGTGGACTCGGATTACCACGGAGAGCGGCAGTTTGTTATGCCGCCGCCCATGGCCGGGTTTATTGAATTTGCCCTGATGCGGACGAGAGGGGATATTGACCAGAAATATCTGGGAGAACTCTATTATCAGTATATGAACGTGGAGGAGGACTTTGTCAAAGACCTGTTTTTTGCCACGGAGACGAGGCTGGGACGTGTTTATGTACAGGAACCGGTTCTTACCAATGACAAAACCAATCATATCCTGGATTATGAGCGTGCAACGCATATTGTGGAAGAAGCGAAATACATCGGATTGGGACTTTGTTACTGCCGGCATAAGGCATATCATGCGGGACATCCCTGTGAAATTGATGCACCGTGGGATGTGTGCCTGACCTTTGACAATGTGGCCCGATCCCTGGCAGAGCATGGAGATTATGCAAGGCTGATCTCCAAAGAAGAAGCGAAGGATGTTCTGGAACGATCCTATGCCAGCAATCTGGTGCAGATCGGGGAAAACGTGCGGGAGCATCCGGCATTTATCTGTAACTGCTGCGGATGCTGCTGTGAAGCCCTTCAGGCTGCGCGCCGCTTCAGTCCCATGCAGCCGGTGGCAACCACCAACTACATTCCGAAGGTTTCCCTGGAAACCTGTATCGGCTGCGGAAAATGCGCCAAGGTCTGCCCGATTCTGGCCATTTTCATGGAAGAGAATGTGAGTACCGCCGGGAACGGTCCTGCAGAAGGTTCCCCGGGAAGCAGCAAAAGGAAGAAACATGCGGTGGTAGATACGGAAATCTGCCTTGGCTGCGGCGTCTGCGCCAGAAACTGCCCCACAAAGGCAATCGAGCTGGAACGCCGTCCTGTACAGATCATTACGCCGGTCAACAGTACCCATCGTTTCGTCCTGCAGGCGATTGAGAAGGGAACCTTGCAGAATCTGGTATTTGACAATCAGGCATTTGCGAATCACCGTGCCATGGCGGCCGTTTTCGGAACCATCTTAAAGCTTCCGCCGCTAAAGCAGGCACTGGCAAGCAAACAGTTTAAGTCCGTTTATCTGGACAGGCTGTTGTCTATGTATAATAAGTATGAGAAGAAATGAGATTTTGAACGGATTATTTTGATAAAGGAGAAAGAGCTATGATACTGTGCATTGCAGCAGCTCCATGCAGGGTCTTCCAGGATGGGCGGCATGGAGCAGGATTACTATCCTGAGGCATATCTGAAAGGCGCGGAAGTGCCTGGTTCGGGGATATGCGTGAAGACTTTGCGAAAATCGTAGGAACAGAAATTACGATATATAAAGGAGCAAAGTCTATGAAAAATTTAAAAGAAACATTATATGAGATGCGTACCTTTTTGATGCTGTGGAGTACACAGTCGCTTTCTGCACTGGGCAGCGGCATGACCAGCTATGCTCTGGTGATCTGGTCTTATTCTCAGAAGGGTTCGGCCCTGATGACTGCACTTTTGATGGTCTGGTCCTATGCGCCGTATGTGATTTTGAGTATTTTTGCCGGAGCAGTCAGTGACCGCTGGGACAAAAAGAAAACAATGCTGGTGTGTGATACTGTCGCGGCGATCACTACGGTTATTACACTGGTTTTACTGCAGCATGACATGCTGCAGATATGGCATTTGTATGTGATCAATGCGGTCAACGGCTTTATGAATACTGTGCAGCAGCCTGCTTCGGAAGTCGCAACGACCCGGGTGCTGCCAAGGAAATATTACCAGAAGGTCGGCGGATTACGGTACTTTTCCAATTCTCTCAATTCCATCCTGAAACCGATCATTGCTACTGCGGTTCTTGGGATTGCCGGAATTGATGGAGTGATCACGATCGATCTTCTGACATTTGCCGCAGCATTTCTGACATTAGCATTTTTGATTAAAATTCCTGAGGGAGAGCAGCCTGCCGAGATAAAAGAAAGCATGCTCACCTCCGCAAAGCAGGGCATTGATTATCTGAAAAAGGAACGCGGAATCCTGGATTTAATATTGTTTTTAGCAGCCATTAATCTTGTGGCTTCGATTTATGATGCGGCATTTCCGGCGATGCTGCTGTCCAGAAACGGCGGCAGTGAAGCGGCACTTGGAATGGTCAATGCAGTGATCGGGGCAACGACTCTGGCAGGAAGTATCCTCTCTTTTTTTGTAAAGGAGCCGAAAAGCCGTGTGAGGGTCATCTGCAATTGCCTGCTGTTTTCCATGAGCTTTGAGAACTTTATTCTTGCTTTTGGAAGGACGACACTTGTGTGGAGTATCGGCGGTTTTCTTGGCTGGATATTTATTCCGTTGATGAGCACCAATCTGGAGGCAATCCTGCGCTTACATATACCGGAAAGTATGCAGGGAAGAATTTATTCTGTGAGAAATTCGCTGCAGTTTTTTACCATTCCGGTGGGCTATTTCCTCGGAGGAATTCTGGTAGATCAGGTATTCGAACCGATTATGGCCGTTCAGAAAAGCAGCAGCCTTCTGGTGCGCATGTTCGGCAGCGGAAAAGGTTCGGGAGCAGCATTTCTGTTCTTTGTGATCGCATTTGCAGGGATTGCTGTCTGCCTGTATTTCAGACATGATAAGCATCTGTGGGAGCTGGAAGAATAACGATTGTCTAAAACCTGAATGATATTCCGTTTTTATGAGCGAAAAGAGGAATACGTCTCTATTGCCGGGGGTGGGAAATTGTCGTACACTAAGGATGAACCGGACGGGACAGGGAGATTCCCGGTCCGGACTGCAGCGGCCAATGCGGAAACTGAAAAAATCGAACCATTTTAGGAGGTTTTTGCTGCATGAAGATCGGAGAAGTCATACGGAAATACAGAAAGGAAAGACAACTGACACAGGAGGAGCTTGCGGAATATCTGGGAGTTACCTCGTCAGCGGTCAATAAATGGGAAAATGGATATTCCATGCCGGATATTGCCCTGCTGTCCCCGCTTGCAAGAATATTCGGAATTACCACAGATACGCTTCTTTCTTACAAAGAGGAGCCGACAGACAGGGAAGTTGTCCGGATCGCGAACGAACTGGCAGAGAAAAGCCGGGGTATGGATTATGATGCGCTGTTTGCACAGGGAATGGGGATTCTGAGAGAGTATCCCAACTGTGACAAACTTGCATTAAATATCCTGCCCATACTGGATGCATACAGGGCAATCCTGGGTGCGCAGGAACCGGAGAAATATACAGAGGATATCCTGAAAGCCTATCAGCGTCTTCTGAAAAGTGAGAATGCTGATACCAGGAAGACAGCGGCTCAGTTTTTGTTTTACAATGATATCAACCGGAAAAAGTACGATGACGCAGAAAATATCCTGGGATATTTTTCCGGAAGAGAACCGGAATACAAACAAATGCGTGCACTTCTGTACAGATGGCAGGGAAAAGTGACGGATGCTTACCGGATATATGAAGAACAGATTCAGACGGGTTATCATGCCGCCAGTGAAGCATTTACCGGAATCTTTGCGCTGGCATCTGAGGAAGGGGATTCCGGGCGCTGTACCATGATCCTGGAAAAGCAGGAGCAGCTCGCACGGCTGTTTGAGATGGGAAGATACCATGAGATATACCTGAAGCTTGTTTCCTCACTGGAGCGCAGGGACAGGGAAGAGTCTCTGCAGCTTCTTTCCGAGGCAGTCCGGGGAATACGGGATATGCAGAAATACCGGAAATCCGAGCTTTACTCACATATGGAGTCCGGAGGGAAGGATATCAGAAATATCGCCTTTATGCTGAAACAGGGGTTTGATAATGATGAGACTGCCGGATTTTTGAAATCCGAGCCGAGATTTACGGAACTTATGAAAGAACTGCAGCAGCTTACAGAGAAAGAAGAGGAGTAAGGAGAGGCGATAAAACCATAAATATGGCCAAATGATTTAAAAACTATTGTGGGTTTTAAGATTATTGTTGACAAACATACTAACGGTATGATAATTTAAACATACCGTTAGTATGTTTTTGCTTTATGGAGGTGAGGATGTCATGGCAAGGAATAAGCATCCGGAGGAAACGGTCAATCTGATATTGGACGCAGCATTTCGCCTGTTTATAGAAAAAGGATATGAGAGGACATCCATTCAGGACATCATTAATGAGCTGGGCGGGCTCAGCAAAGGGGCCATTTACCATCATTTTAAGTCCAAGGAGGATATTCTTGTTGCGGTCACGGATAGGATGACTGCAGAATCCAATAAGATGCTGGCTGATATTCGTGACAGTTCTGAACTCAGCGGAAATGAAAAACTCCGGACGATTTTTAAAGAATCCATCCGCCGGCCGGTTCAGGATGAGATATTTACAGTAGCGCCGAACCTGGGAAATAATCCACGGTTGATGTACAGCATCTTTCGGGAAACAATTGATGATGCGGCGCCGAATTATATCCGGCCGATTATAGAGCAGGGGATTGCGGACGGCTCCATTCAGACAGAGTCTCCGGCAGAGCTGGCAGAGCTGATCATACTTGCGGCCAATATCTGGATGAACCCGATGCTGTTTGATGATTCTGAGGAGAAGGCGTACCGTAAGTTTATGATATTCCGACAGATGATGCAGGGCTTTGGGTTGGATATTGTGGATGATGAAATGCTGGATCGATTACAGGAATTGGCATCAATCTATCAGAAAAATAAATCATGCGGCAAATAAATATAATTTCTGCCCTGAAAAACGGGCAGATATATTTTAAATATATACATACCGGCGTTTGGTATTAAAAAGGAAAATACAAGAAAGGATGCTTCAGACTATGAACAAAAAACAGTTTTCAAGAGATTTTATCTTAGTTGTGATCGGTCAGATTATCTCTCTCTTTGGGAATGCGGCAATAAGATTTGCTTTACCCTTATATCTGCTGAATCAGACGGGATCTTCCGCACTTTACGGAACGGTCACAGCCCTTGCGTTTATTCCGGCGATCCTGCTGTCTCCTATAGGCGGAATGGTTGCGGACAGAGTGAATAAGAAGAATATTATGGTTGTGCTGGATTTTTCTACGGCAGTCCTTATTATGGCATTTTCGTTTCTTATGGGTGAGGTAAATCTTGTTTTTCTGCTGACGGTTACCTTGATGCTTTTGTATGGAATTGCCGGTGCATATCAGCCTTCGGTACAGGCCAGCGTACCTGCTTTGGTAAGTCAGGATCAGTTTATGGCTGCCAATTCCGTGATCAATATGATTAATTCCTTTGCCTCTTTGACAGGACCGGTTTTGGGAGGAATTTTATATAGTGCTTATGGACTGCGGCCGGTGCTGGGGGTGTGTACGGTATGCTTTTTTCTTTCGGCAATTATGGAAATTTTTATTCATATTCCGTTTGAAAAACAACCTTTTGAGGGAACGATATGGACAGTTGTGAAAAAGGATTTTGCAGAAAGTATACGGTTCATTCGGCAGGAAAAACCTGCGATCGGAAAGGGTCTGCTGATGATATGCGGGATTAATCTGTTCATGTCCGCAATGATTATTGTTGGGCTTCCTTATATGGTAACAGAGGTCATGGATTTTCCGGCAGAGCAGGCAAATACACTTTACGGATTTGCCCAGGGGTCTTTGGCTGCGGGAGGACTGGCAGGCGGACTGTGTGCGGGCCTTTTTGCAAATAAACTGCGTGTACAAAAGGCAGGCAACTCATTGATCATCTGTGCTGCCAGCGTATTTCCTATGGGGCTGTCATTTATCGTGTTACACTCGGACGTGGTGTGCTATATGATTATGATTGTGTGTTGTTTTGTTCTTATGGTATTTTCCACAGTTTTTACTGTACAGATGATGTCTTTCATTCAGGCAGAAACACCGCAGAAGCTGATCGGGAAGGTGATTGCGGTAGTTCTGACCATCTCCATGTGCGCACAGCCGCTTGGCAATGCGCTCTATGGAGTGCTTTTTGAAATGTGCGGTGGCTTTGAGTATGCGGTGATTTTGTTCGCCGGAACCGTATCTTTGGTCATTGCGGTCAGTGCAAGAAAACTGTTTGGAAAGCTTGGATAGGTGTAAGATCGCTTTTGCTTATTACCGTTTAAAGTGACAATTCTGTCACCGGAAAATTCACCGGGGTGTCATTTCAGGATGTTATACTGTATCATAAGAAACGCTAAGAGTTATGATTTTTATGATTGTTCTGAAGGAGGAATACCATGGAGATTTTAAGGTGTGAAAATCTTTCGAAGGTTTATGGGGAAGGGAATATATGTACACATGCGTTAAAAAATATCTCATTTTCTGTGGAAAAGGGCGAGTTTGTTTCCATTGTGGGGCCGTCGGGGAGCGGGAAATCTACGCTGCTGCATATTCTTGGCGGGGTGGACAGGCCGACCTCCGGGAAGGTGTATATTGACGGAACGGAGATCCATTCTTTGAAAGAGGATAGGCTGGCGGTTTTCCGCAGACGGCAGATCGGGCTGATCTATCAGTTTTACAATCTGCTTCCTATGCTGAATGTGGACGAAAATATCGGCCTTCCTCATTTGCTGGATGGGAGGACTCTGGATATGGAGCGACTGGATAAAATTGTGCGCAGCATGGGACTGGAAGACCGCAGGGATCACCTGCCAAGCCAATTGTCAGGAGGGCAGCAGCAGCGGGTTTCCATTGCCAGGGCCTTATACAACCGCCCGGCCATTTTGCTGGCAGACGAACCGACAGGAAATCTGGACAGGAATACAGGAGCAGAGATCGTAAAGCTTTTAAAGGAGTCGAATCGTACGCAGAAACAGACGTTGATTTTGATCACGCATGATGAAAATATCGCCCTGCAGGCGGACCGGATGCTTTGTATTGAGGATGGAGAGATTACAAGGGATGAGAGGATCCGGGTGCTGGGAGGTGACAGCATATGAAAAAGAAGTTGTCGGCGTTCCTAAAGAGACTTGCCGGGCGGAATAGAATCGTATACCAGGTGACATGGAAGCATATGAAAATGAACCGGAAAAGGACATGGACGACCTTCTTTGGGATCTTCTTTATGGTGCTTCTTATGACCTGCGTTTTTGCAGGAAGAAAGACGGCAGTTGGTTATCTTCAGGAGGTGGGGGCCCAGAAACAGGGGAAATGGCATGTGAGCATGTACGAAATATCCGAAAAGGAGCTGGAAAAAGTCCAAAATCTTGACTACGTACAGGAAACAGCAAGGTCAACCGACTGTGGATATGCAGACTTTGCTGCTTCCGGAAATTCCATGCGCCCGTACCTCTATGTAAAGGCATATGAAAGCCCCTGTTTTGACTGGATGAATCTGGAACTGAAAGAGGGCCGCTTCCCGGAAAACAGCAGCGAGATCGTGATCAGTCAGAATGCCGTTGATGACGGCGCGAAGATCGCCGTGGGGGATTCCATAGAGATGAAATATTTCGACCGGACGATCACAGGAATTGCAGAGGGTGTTACCACAACCTTTCCGTATCAGGAGATGACTGTTGAATATGGAGAAACACTGGATCTGCCGCAGGATTTTCCGTTTTTTGAGGAAAACGACAGCTTTCGGATTGATAAGAACTATACAGGAGACGAAGCCAAAATGACCGTAGTGGGGATTGTGGAAACGCCCTGGTTTGACCAGGAAAGCGCCGCGGGCTACCAGGCATTTACACACTACGGCAGCGACAGAAACGGTACCTTTAACCTGTCCCTTATGCTGAATCTGAAAGCGGTGCCGGATGATATGTACCAGGAGCTTCAGGAGATTGCAGGAAACCACAAGATAGAGTTTAATAATTATGTGCTTGCCTATTCGGGAGCATCCTCGGATTCTGTCGTAAACTTTATTGTCCGGGTAATGTCCGCGTTCTTTATCATTGTGATCATGGCTGCGGCGATTATCTTTATCTACAATGTTTTTAATATTTCCTTTGAAGAACGGAGCCGGTATCTTGGAATGCTCTGCAGTGTAGGAGCAACGGGAAGGCAGAAGCGCAGCAGTGTTTATTTTGAGGCGTTTTCTCTTTTTTTGCCTGCGCTTCCGCTGGGCTTTCTGGCAGGCTGCCTTGTGGTGTGGATCGGGATGTCCCTGTTTCAGCCATTTATCTATACGGTGATGCTTGTCTCTGCAAATGTGCTTGAAAAAGTGCCGATTCATTTGCAGATTTCGTACCGGGATATCGCATTGATTGCTGCGGCAAGCGCCCTGACAGTGTTTTTATCGGCGCTGCTTCCGGCAAGGAAGATCAGCAAGATCGGTCCTATAGAATGCATCAGGGGAAATCTGGAAAAAGAACGTACCAGAACCAGGAGCAATTTAAGATATCTTCCGGGATTGCGTGCGGAGAGGCTGCTTGCAAGGAATTCCCTGCGGTATCAGAAGCAGAAAACAAGAGGAATGAAACGGGCGGCTGCAGCTTTTATGGTAATCCTGATCGTTACCGTATCAGGCGCGCAGATGATCACAAAATTAGTCAGCTACCGGATGCTTGATACAGATACTGTGAGGAGCAATTTTGAAGGCTGGGATTACCAGTTTTCTATGACAAACGGCAGCCTGAAGGAACAAGAGGAGTTTGAAAAGCTGAAAAAGGAGATCCAAAATGATCCGGCCATAGAAGCGGTGAGTGAAAGCTATTGCGGAATGTTTGTCGGCAGTGTTCCCCGTGATTCCTTAAGCCAGGAGTATTGGACAGATGTCCACAAGATTTTCAACCTATATTATCACAGAGAATTGTCGGATGAGGAGTTTGAGGGGCATTTTGATGGCGGAAGGTCTGTTCTGAGTATCATGGCGGTGGAGAAGGATGTTTTTGACGAGATCGCGAAAGCAACAGATACGGATATGGAACTGTTGGATCAGGACGATACCCCCTGTGCCATTGTTGTCCAGAACGGGGAAGTATCTACGGAAAATTGGGGCGTGGGAGAAATGGAAGCGGAGAGATTTGCATTTTATGAGGTAGAGAAAATGACGGATCTGAAAAAGGGGGAAGAGCTTCCTCTGAGCTTATATTCCGCGGGGAAAGATGACCAGGTTGCTTTTCCACTTCGCATTGCCGGATTTGCTGCAAAAGAGCAATTGGAGGATTATTTTGTATTCCATTCAGAAACCATGTGGATAATCGTGGATTTGGAAACCGGGGACAGGATCAATGACATTCTGCTTGACCATGAGAAGCCGGAGGAAAGAGGTCATACCATGGACAGAACGTTGTCTTTGCGGCTTGGCGGGGAATCAGCGGGATTAGTCCGGCGCTTAAGTGCCCTGGCAGAAGGCGAGGATTCCAATTATCTGTTTTATCCGGCGGAATACACAGAAAAATTTGCGGATGCGATCAACAGTATTATCTGCATTCTGCTGACAGGTTTTGTATTACTGACTTCCATGATCTGTCTTTTAAATCTTTATAATTCCATTCATGGATGGATTTCCGAGCAGAAGCGGCATTTTGCAATGATGGTTTCCGTGGGAATGACGCAGAAGCAGATTGAAAAAATGCTGTTTTATGAGGCGGGAAGCCTGCTGGTCCGCAGCAGCATCTGGACGGTTTTAATTTCCACACCCCTGATCCTGGGGCTGAAAAGATGTGTGATCTGGCGGTTTGGTTATGTGAGGATTGCATTTCCCTGGTGGATTTATCTGACTGCGATTTTTGCTGCAGCAATTGTTATTTTTGCATTTATGCTGTATCATTACCGTAGAGAAAAAAATTATGATTTCAGGGCGGTGTTAATGGTATGAATGTACTGATCGTGGAAGATGACGAAATGATTCTGGAGGGGCTTAGCATTGCCCTTGGACAGGAAGGATACAGGGTGATGACTGCAAAAACATGTGCGCAGGCTCTGGAAATACTTGCACAGGAAGCACTTCCGGATATCTGTCTTCTGGATGTGATGCTGCCGGACGGAGACGGCTATGGGATCTGCCGGGAAATCCGGAAAAAGAGTGATCTGCCGATTCTTTTCCTGACGGCCTGTGAGGATGAGGTTCATACAGTAATGGCCCTGGAAATCGGCGCAGATGATTATGTGGCAAAGCCCTTCCGTATTCGTGAACTTCTGGCCAGGATGAAGGCGATCCTGCGCAGGACTTCCGGCCGGAAACAGAAGGAAGAGTCTGCGATCATGGTCGGCGGAAATCAGGTGTTTTTGGATACGGGCAAGGTCTATGCAGGGAATAAAGAGGTGCTGCTGACTGCAATGGAATATAAGCTGCTTTTGATCTTTCTTAATCACCGCGGCAGGAATCTTACCAGAGAGCAGATCCTGGGGGAAATATGGGATGCTGCCGGGGATTTTGTAAATGATAATACCCTGAGCGTGTATGTGAAACGGCTGCGCAGGAAGCTGGGAGATACGGAGGAACAACCGCTGATCACAACAGTCAGGGGGATCGGATACCGGCTGGAGAAATAGGGATATTTTGGAGCGTTTTTTTGAAAATTTCCGGGGATTTTCCGGGACAGGGAGTGGGCTGTAGGTGAGACTGGTGATCGTAATTCTGGCGTCTGTGATCGTTTTGCAGTGGGTGCTGTTTTTGGCCGCTAAATATAAAAGAGAAAAGGAACTGGACAGGCTGACGGAGTATCTGATGAAGGTGCAGGACAGCCAGTCCCTTCCTGCGCTTAAAAGCTGTGGGGAGGGGAAAATTGCCATTCTGGAAAGCGAAATATATAAGCTGATCACACAAATGTCCGAGCAGACAGGGACTTCCAGGAAAGAAAAAGAATATCTTTCTAAAATGCTGTCCGACATTTCCCACCAGATAAAAACACCGCTCACTTCTATGGGAATTATGGTGGATCTGTTAAAAAATCCGGGGCTGTCGGAAGAAAAACGCATCCATTATGCAGGAAACATTGAACGCCAGATGGACAGGATGACCTGGCTTGTGCGGAATCTTTTAACTATGTCACGGCTTGATGCAAATATGATCCATTTGAAAAAGGAGCAGGTGAATTTAAGACAGATGGTTGCCCGGGCGCTGGAACCGTTTGAAATCATGGCGGAAGTAAAGGAAATTGAACTGGCTGTGGATATCGACAGTGATATCTGGATGGAATGTGACGGGCAATGGACCACAGAGGCGATTTCCAATATTATGAAAAACAGCCTGGAGCATACAGGCCCCGGAGGCCGTCTGGAAATCCGGGCGGAGAAGAATAATTTTTCAACGAATATCTTCATCAAAGATAACGGAGACGGCATTGCCCCGGAAGATCTGGGGCATATTTTTGAAAGATTTTACAAAGGAAAAAACTCATCCGAAAACAGTGTAGGAATCGGCCTTGCCCTGTCAAAGCAGCTCATCATGCTCCAAAACGGGATCATTCAGGTGACAAGTGAAGAGGGCGCAGGGACGGAGTTTCAGATCAAGATGTATTCCGATATAAAGATATGAGCGGAAACAGTTTGTGCAGGGCGCTATGGATACGTTGGCGGTTTTGAATGGATTGGGTAAAAAAGTATAAAGAGTTTTTCTGCCAGCAGCTTTGATCTGCTGGCAGTTTTTGTAAAGCCTATTCCTTATGAAAGCTTATTCCTTCCATTACATTAAGAATAGCTTCTTTTGATTTTTCATGAAGAAATGATTTGTTCAGTGTTTTCTTGGTGTAGCTGAGATAAGTGCCCTGTGTATACTGTGTGAGAATAGACGTGAAGTAGCGTTCCCAACTGAAGTATGTCTTGCTTTCAATATAGTCTTCCGGATGAAGTAGTATTTCCTGGACAGTGCGGCCATCAATGAGACCGGACTTTAAAATAATCCATTCAAACGATTCCGGAAGATAGCATTTTAGACCAGGGCTGTGTTTCATAAATTGATAAAGTTCATTCATCTCAGAGCCAATAGCTGCGCCATCTGCAATGATAAGAGTGTTTGTATTGGCAGTAGAACGAATCGTGTCTTTTAGATTTGATTTACCCTGAGCACTTTTGCATATGATTCCGGTATCGGAGCAAATAGATTTAAAAAAATCATATCCAGAATGCGAATCCTCGACGATAACAGTATCAGGCTGTACATTCAATGTGAACTCTTCAGGACTATATATCTGATATGTTTCGTTGTAAGTCCTTTTCAGATCATGATATTTTCCGGAAGTATGAATTCCATAAATTTCTTCAACTGCATAGGGAAGACCAGGCAGATCTTCTCTTGTGATAATTACATAATAATTATCGGATTCTTTGATTGCAGAGGCAAATTCCCGGGTTTTGATAAAGTGGTTTTCCTCGTCCAGAAAGATAATCTGCTCATGCAGATTTGGGAGGATATATTGCCAGTCGGATCCTGAGAGAACTCTGCAGGGACGTTCGCAGATGACATCAATGCCGGAGCTTTCCCCCAAAGCGGCGGCGCTGGAAAGCATGTTGATTAGCGTGGTTTTTCCTGTAGCACTGTCTCCCCGGATGATTGTGATATTCCTCTTTATATCAAATTCATAACGGAGCCGGTTATTCTGAACAATGATATGATATTTTCCCTTCATACTTAACGCTCCTTTATCTGAAATGCCTCTGCTAGATATTCGTTGTAATTATGAATTACCGTGCCCGTGTTTATGATTATGGCATCAAATTCATTTACCGAACTGAAATCCATAACATGATGAAGATTGATTGTCAGATCTTTCCTTTTTCCTATCTCAACAATCCATTTTGCACAATTGTCGCCGCAGGCAGAGGCGTTAAAAATCTTTCCCGTATGATCAAATGCCATAAGAATCAGTGTTTTAACTCCGCCTGATATCTCTTTTGTTGAAATTGGTCCAAGCACAGGACTTTCAATTAAGTGAGCACCAATGACTTCAGATTTATCAATATCTTTGATCATAGCAACAGTTAAGGGATCAATGATCCATTCATCTTCATAACGGTTATCAAAATAAGTTGGCGGATGATAAATGGAATTTTCAATTTCACCAAACACAATGTTCAGCATACAATGCCCTCCTGATTTTCCATATTTCCATGGGTTACATATAAAATATAAATGAAACTGCGGAATTTACTTTCTTCATTATAACCATGATAGGATTTTCTGGCAACTGGAATATTTCTATGATGTTTCTATGAATGTTTTTATGAATTTGGTGAAAGAGAAATTAACCACTTCAAAATCAACATGTGTTGACTGTAAAAAAAAATGCAAAGAAAACTTGTCAAAAACTATTGACAAGAAAACTTGGCGTGCTATAATGAATATGCAAAGAAAACTTGGCATACAGACCGGGAAATTAGATTTAGAGAATTGGTAATCAAAAGAAGCCTATGAAAAACCGGGACTAAAAATTAACAGGAGGAAGCAGAGATGAACAAAGAAGAAATCTTAAAAATGGCGCAGAAGGAAAATTGTGATGAAATGGCTTTGCAGGTGAGAGACAGGGCAATGAAGTGGACGTATCTGGCCATGGTGATCGCGGCTGCGATTTTTGCGGAGATCCGGGCTATGAACGATCAGCCTATGATGGATCTGTGCGTGACAGTCTGTGCATCTGTTGCAGTTGGCCAGTTCTACCGTTTTGCGAAGACAAAAGAGAAAAGCTGTCTGATATTCGGTATCATTACCTTTGCCGTAGGGATATTTGCGCTGATCCGTTTTTGTATGGGGCATTGACCATGGACGACAAATTAGTATTAAAAAATAACCTGAAAAGCGCCCGGACCGAAAAGGGATTTTCCCAAAGCCAACTGGCGGAAATGGTGGGGGTATCCCGAAATACCATCAGCTCCATTGAAACAGGCCAGTTTAATCCTACGGCCAAACTGGCCCTGCTGCTGTGCATTGCTTTGGATAAGAAGTTTGAGGAACTGTTCTATTTTTAACCTTTTATTCCACCTGCTTTTCCAGCATTTCAAGCAGGTCGGAAATGATGCATCCGGTTGTCTCGAAATGGATAAAATCCGTTACCTGTCTGTCTACCATAACCTGTAGCTGTGCAGGGAAATCTTCGTCTTCATCCCAGAAGATGAGCTGGAGTTGGATCTGTGGAAATGAAGTAAACTGATAAGAAACATCGCCTTTGGAAAGTTTGGTTCCGCCAAGCTCCCGGCAGGCTTTCTCCAAAAGGGCGCTTTTACCGGAAAACTTTGCTGCAAAAGGTGTCAGGAGCGGGTCGGGCATATTCCGGTTATGCGCACCGGCGCCTTCCAGAGCGGTATTTGGAACCCAGACGTTAGCAATCAGGGGAGTATCTTTGGTGTAATGAAGAAGATGGTAGATACTCATGCTTTCGTTGAAATACAGTTCCTCCGTCCAGGAATCCCCTGCCTTCTTTTCCAGCCAGCCGTCCCTCAGGCGCAGACGGTATGGTGTCTGAAAATAGGAAATGTACAGATAATCTTCGTCCGATTCCAGTTGAAGGACTTTGGAAATACGGGAAGGATCATATCCCGCAAAAGCAGTGCGCCACTGCTGGGACAATACTTCATGGTTGGCAAATAAATAGCCTCTGTTTTGAAATGCATGATAATTTACGCTCATAGCTGCCTCTTTCCGAATGGTTTTTATACTATAGTGGCGTCCGCATCAGCAGACATGTCCGTTTCGTCGTTTCATAAGGATATGGAACAGTATAACACAAACCTGTATGGAGAGGAAGCTTTGTTTTAACATCCCCTGCTTTCTATCAGCCGTTCGGGATATGAAATTTTGAGCAGGCGTTGACAGAAACCTGCGGTATTATTATACTGAAAATAGTTTAAAAGTACGGTATTTTGGGGATAAGGCGGTGATAAGATGTTTGAGTACGAGGTTCTGCAGTCATATAATGAGCTGGAAATGATGGTGTATAATTATATAACAGAGCATAAAGATGAAGTAAAGTTTATGACAATCCGCGAGCTGGCGGAAGCGGTTCATGTATCGACTTCTACGATCGTGCGCTTCTGTAAGAAAACAGGATGTGACGGGTATTCGGAATTTAAGGTTCAATTCAAACTGTTTTTAAAAGAAGAAAAAGAAAAGCGCATTAAACAGACAAAAGACAATTGCATTGATGAGATCATGTATTTTCTTCATACGGTAACTTCCAATGAATACGAGGCCTCGATCAATGAAGTGACGCAGGTGATCCGTGAGGCGAAGCAGCTGATCTTTATCGGAATCGGAACATCAGGAATTCTCGGAAAATACGGAGCGAGGTATTTTTCGAACCTTGGGAAATACAGTCAGTATATTGAAGATCCGTATTATCCCATCGGTGCGGATATGGAGTCAACAGTGGTGATCGCCTTATCGGAATCAGGGGAAACGCAGCAGACCCTAAAACTGGCAGAGAGGTTTAAACGGCATAATTGTAAGCTGTTCAGTATCACAAACGGCAGTTCCTGCACACTGGCAAAGATGTCAGATTATCATCTGGCCTATTTTGTGGCAAGGCATATGGTTCATGAAGAATATAATATTACGACACAGGTACCTGTAATCTACCTGCTGGAAACGATCGGAAGGCGGCTTGGATAGCCGCCTTTTCTGAAGTGTTGCTGGTTTGTGGCCTGTTGTTCCCATTATTTTTTGAGGCATCTGTGTAACACCCTGTTTCTTTTCTGAAACATGTTTTTTCCCATCGCACATATTCCTAAAGGCGCCGAAACACTAGGAATTTTTTTCAGAATCAGTATAATAATAATCACAAAGCAACCGGTGCTGAAAAAAGTGGAAAGGGGTAGCTGGCATGGCTATTGATTATCGGATTACAGCGAGAGAGCTGGTAAAGGAATTAGGTGGGGACAGCAATATTACAAATGTTACTCACTGTGCAACAAGATTACGTTTTATCTTAAAGGACGAATCCATTGTGGATTCAGGAAAGGTTACAAAGATTCCCGGTGTTATCACAACCGTACAGGCAGGCGGGCAGTATCAGGTAGTCATCGGAAATCATGTAAAGGATGCATTCGATTTTGTCATGGAGCTGGTTCATGTGGATGAGACACAGGCAAGTGCCTCCGCAAACAAAGCCGGCGTGTTCAGCAGGATCATTGATATCATTTCCAGTATTTTTGCACCGTTCTTATATACACTTGCAGCCTGCGGTATCCTGCAGGGTATTCTGGGAATTTTTGTAGCGTTGAATGCGATTGATACCACAGGCGGTACTTATCAGATCCTGAACTTTGTATCCTGGACGGCATTTACATTCCTGCCGGTACTGATCTCTATCACCGCATCAAAGAAATTTGGTGTGAATACTTATGTAGCAGTTGTGATTGCCTGTGCGCTTGTATGCCCGGACTACATTAACATGGTAAATGCAGGCGAGCCGGTATATTTTCTGGGAATGAAGGTACAGCTTTTAAGCTATACATCTTCTGTTATCCCGATCATCCTGGCCATCTGGATCGCATCCTATGTCCAGAAGTTTTTTGATAAACATCTTCCGATCGTAGTAAGAAACCTGTTTTCTCCGATGTTTACCATTACGATCATGGTTCCGCTGACTCTGCTGGCATTTGGACCGATCGGCAACACCGTCGGCGGTGCTATCGGCGGAGCATACAACTATCTGTACGGACTCAGCCCGATCATTGCCGGTATTATCGTCGGCGGCCTGTGGGAAGTCCTCGTTATCTTCGGCGTACACTGGGGAATCACTCCGGTTACTGTGGGAAACTATGCAGCGCTTGGTTATGATACTTTCACCGGCCTTCAGGCATCCGCAGTATTTGCCCAGGCCGGAGCAGCGTTAGGTGTCTTTTTGAAAACAAAGGATAAAGATATGAAAGGCGTATCTTTGTCAGCGGCAATTACCGGATTGTTCGGTATTACGGAACCTGCCATCTACGGTGTAAACCTGAGACTGAAAAAGCCGATGATTTGCGGATGTATCGCAGGTGCTGCAGCAGGTGCGGTAGCAGGCGGATTCAATGCGGTATCCTGGGGTTATAATATGCCTGGTGTAGCAACCATCCCGGCATATTTTAAAGCAGGACATATGGGACAGTTCCTTGGCTTCCTTCTTTCTATCGTAATCGCATTTGTCCTTGGTGTTGTTCTGACCTGGATCGTTGGGTTTGAAGACGGCGCAAAAGAAGAGGCAGCAGACACAGCGGAAACTACCGGAACTACAGCAGTAGCAGAGGTGACAGAAAAAGGCGAAGCAGCATCAGAAGCTGCAGCATCTGAAAAGAGCACAGGCATGGAGCTTGGCTGCCCGGTAAAAGGACAGGTAATCCCGGTATCTGATGTTAAAGATGAGGTATTTGCTTCCAGGGGAATGGGTGACGGTGTTGGAATCATTCCGGAAGAAGGCAAAGTATATGCCCCATTTGACGGCACAGTGGAGGCAGTCTTTCCTACCGGACATGCCGTAGGAATCTCTGCAAATGGCGTGGAAACATTGATTCATATCGGCATTAATACCGTGGAACTGGACGGAAAGGGCTTCGAAGTTAAGGTACAGCAGGGAGATGCCGTGAAAAAAGGTGACCTGCTGGTGGAATTTGACAAAGCAATGATCGAAAAGAGCGGCTATGATTCAACCGTAATCTTCATTGTGACAGACATGGATGAAGATGCACAGCTTGAGGTACATGCCGGAAAGAAATTAAATGTATCAGAAGAAGTAATGCGTGTAAATCGCTAGGAGGTTATCAGATGAACAAAATGCCCGATGGCTTTCTCTGGGGCGGCGCCGTAGCCGCCCACCAGGTAGAAGGAGCCTGGAATGAAGACGGAAAAGGTGTCAGCATTGTAGATGTGCTGACAGCAGGCGCCCATGGTGTTGACCGCAAAATCACGGACGGCGTGCAGGAAGGATACAATTATCCGAACCATGAGGCCATTGATTTTTACCATCATTACAAAGAAGATGTCAAATTATTTGCAGAAATGGGATTTAAATGCTTCCGCACCTCGATTGCCTGGACCAGAATCTTTCCAAACGGAGATGATGCAGAGCCAAACGAGGCAGGACTTCAATTTTATGATGATCTGTTTGATGAACTTTTGAAATACGATATCCAGCCTGTGATCACGCTTTCCCATTTTGAAATGCCGTATCATCTGGTAACAGAATACGGCGGATGGAAGAACCGAAAGCTGATCGATTTCTTTGTAAAATATGCACTGACCGTAATGGAGCGTTATAAGGATAAAGTAAAATACTGGATGACTTTTAACGAGATCAATAACCAGAAGAATTATAAATATCCTCTGTTTGGATATACCTGCTCCGGGGTGATTTTCCAGGAACAGGAGAACCCGGAAGAATGTATGTATCAGGTGGTTCATCACGAACTGGTAGCCAGTGCTCTGGTAGTGAAGAAGGGCCATGAGATCAATCCGGATTTCCGGATTGGATGCATGATGGCATGCGTACCGCTGTATCCGTACTCCTGCCATCCGGATGATATGATGTTCTCTGCTCTGGCTATGCATGACAGATATCTCTTCGGGGATGTGCATGTGAGAGGGGAGTACCCGTCCTATATCCTGAAAGAATGGGAAAGAAAAGGTTTCCATATTGAGATGACGGAAGAGGACAAAAAGATTCTCAAAGAAGGTACGGTAGATTACGTAGGCTTCAGTTATTATATGACAAATGCAGTAAAAGCCAATGCAGTCGTGGAAGGCAATGGCCTGGACGGTTTCCCGGGAAGCGTAAGCAATCCTTTTGTAAAGAAAAGCGACTGGGGCTGGCAGATCGATCCGGTCGGCCTGCGCTATGCCCTGAATCTGCTGTATGAGAGATACCAGAAACCGCTGTTTATTGTAGAGAACGGATTTGGCGCAATTGATGAGATTCAGCCGGACGGAACGATTGCGGATGATTACCGGATCGCATATCTGAAGGCCCATATTGAGGAGTTTAAAAAAGCAGTTCTGGAGGATGGAGTAGAGCTGATGGGATATACTCCGTGGGGCTGCATCGACTGTGTTTCCTTTACCACAGGAGAGATGAAAAAGAGGTATGGTTTTATCTATGTGGACAAAGATAATGACGGAAACGGAACCTTGGAAAGAAGGAAGAAGAAGTCTTTTTCCTGGTACCGGAAAGTCATCGAAAGCAACGGAGAAATTCTGTAATTTAAGGATGAAAGACAAAAAAGGAGATAAACATTATGAAGACATTTGAATATGTAATTACTGATCCTCTTGGAATTCATGCAAGACCCGCCGGAACCCTGGTAAAAGAGGCAAAAAAATGCCAGAGCAGAATCATCGTCCGAAAAGGCGAAAAAGAAGCAGATGCTTCTAAACTGATGGCACTTATGGGACTGGCTGTAAAGCAGGGCGATAAGATTGAAGTAAAAGTGGAAGGGGAAGACGAGGAAGCTGCGGCAAAGCTGTTTGAGGATTTCTTAAAGAACAATTTATAAATTCCGACGAGAAAAAATTTCCGACTGGGAAAAATAATCTTTGACAAAATGAACCCTGATTTGTTAAAATAACAAAATCGTAAACGACACATGTATTACCTTGAGGTATGTAAATCTGATCACGGGACGTAAGAGCTCGGTCAGAGTTATATACTTTGGGTATGGCATGTGTCGTTTTGCGTATAAAATAATAATTTATCAGGGAGAGTGGTTATTATGCCAAGAAATCAATTTCAGAGGATGGTATTTGCATTCCTCACCGTAGTCGTTACTGTACATGCTTATGTATTTTACAGCCTGTATGTGGTAAACGGAAACATCTTAATGTCCGTTACGGGCGCTTCCAGCGTACTGGGGGCAATCAGGCAGCAGGGCGGTGTTTATATGTGCGGCAGATTTGTTCCGATCTGGGCAGTTATTCTTGTGGAATTCTGTCTGGCTTACCTTCTGGAAGTTCTGATGGGAAGCCCCTGCTCATTTAAGCTGGCATCTAAAGTCTTTAATCCGGGGAATACCCATCCGGTTCAGTTTGAGTCTACCATTATCTGTGCTACAGTGGGCCTGATGTGTCCGGCAATGAGCTTTATTGCAGCGTGGCTTTATTATCCTTATTACGCAGGATTCCATCCTGCAACTTTGCTTGCGAATTGGCTGAAGCTGGTATGTTTGAACTTTCCGTTTGCATTCTTTACACAGTTGTTCTTTATCCAGCCGCTGATCAGAACTGTTTTTGGGATTTTGTTCAGAAGGGATATGAACAGAGGAAAGTACGTCAGGGATAAAACTGAACCCGCAATGGAAAAATGTTGACGTGAATGAGGGAGAGAAAAAATGTAAAGGAGCTGTACATGAACCGGTCTTCGGTTTGTGTATAGCTTTTTTTTGTCCTGATATTTTTCGTGATTGGATATTGACAAAATCCGATCATTGGATTAATATAATGATAGGAAAAATAAAAAAGACCATCATAAATATACCCGGGGAGGGAAGAAAGATTGCAGCTTCAGGAAACAGATATCGAAGCTTATCTTACAGAAGCCAAAAACGCAGTTTATGAGGGCCGTTATCGTCTTGAAAGGAATTTCAGGAGGAAGAAGAACAGAGATTTATTCATAAATTATGTGATAGATGAACAGAAGACGAAAGAAATCCTGATGAGCCTTACCGCTCAGGATTTTTCAGATGTTGTGCAGAATGAGCATGCCGGGTACGAACATGAGCAGTTATATATATTTGGCAAGGATGTAATGCTTATGGAGAGATTCGGCAGCCGAATAAAGAAGGTTCCCTTGTACATAAAATTTAATAAGCTGGACAGCAAAATCGTTATTGTTATTTCTTTCCATGAGCAGAAGCATCCGCTGACATATTATTTTAAATAAATCGAAGAGAATCATAAAAAATGATTAGGAGGCAGAGACAAATGGCAAAGAAAGGAAGAGTGGATTTCTGCGTGGAATGCAGAAAGGATACGGAATATGTGTTTCAGAAGAAATGTATCATGCAGACGATCAGAGACCATGAATATAAGTTTGAAATTACCGCAGCCTTATGCAGGGAATGCGGCAGTGAGATGGATATTCCGGGTTTGACAGACAGAAATATAAAGGAAATCGATGAACAGTACCGTGCTGCTGAAGAGATTATTACGATTGAAGATATTGAGAAGCTGATGAAGATTTATCATATCGGTAAGGCTCCGCTTTCACTGGCATTGGGGTTTGGTGAGGTTACAATCTCCAGGTATCTGGCAGGACAGATGCCCTCGGGGGAATATTCGGATATCATGAAGAAGGCATTGGCTTCTCCTGATTTTATGAAGGAAATGCTGGAAGAGAACCGCAGTAAGATTGCAGACAGCGCTTATAAAAAAGCGGCTGCCGCAATCGAAGAGCTGAGGAACCTGTTTACGGTATCCCAAAAGATGCTTATGGTGATTTCCTATGTGTTTGAGAGCCTGGAAGAGGTAACCCCGCTTATGCTGCAGAAGTTATTGTATTTTATCCAGGGGGTTTATTATACACTGTACGGGAGTCCGATTTTTGCGGAGGATTGTGAAGCATGGGTGCATGGACCGGTATATCGGAAGGTCTATGACCTTTTTAAAGATTTTAAATATAATCCTATTGAAGATGACCGCTTTGTGCTGCTGAAAGGCAGGTCGTGCGAACTGACAGAAGCAGAGAGACACGCTGCTGATCTGGTTGTTAATACGTTCGGAATATACGGCGGTAAAGTTTTAGAGAAGATCACGCATAGAGAAGACCCGTGGAGGACCGCAAGGGAAGGACTTGTGGAGAATGCGTTATCCAGAGAAGAGGTGCCGAAGGAAACGATCAGGGTATATTTCGATAAAGTGAACCGGATGTATGGAATTGGTACGGAGGAAGGGCTGAACCGGTATATCCGTGAAATGCTGCGGTCTGCCTGAAGCAATGTATTGGCAATGAAGGAATTTATGTTGTACAAAGGAGAGGAGAAAGCAAATGATTATATTTTTGACGAGCAGCCCAACCGGCCCGCTGGACAGAAGCAGAGTGGTAGACGGATTGGATGAAATGAACAGCTTTGTTGAGAATTTAAAAAAATATTGGAAAACAGATGCCAGATGCCTGATGATAACAGCATCTCCGGAGTCCTATGAAGGAAATGAAGAGATGACGGAATTTTTCAGCAGCGCTGTGGCAGCAGCAGGGCTTTCTGTCAGTGCATTTGATCTGTGGGATGGAAGAACAGAGGATTATTCGAGGGAAAGCCTGCATTCTTATGATGTGATCTTTCTGGGAGGCGGCCATGTGCCGACTCAGAATGCATTTTTCCGGAAAATCTGTTTAAGAAAAAGCATTCAGGACTTTGAGGGGATTGTTATAGGAATCAGTGCGGGTACTATGAACAGTGCAGATGTTGTTTATGCACAGCCGGAACTTCCCGGTGAGTCTGAAGATCCGTCATATGAACGTTATCTTTCCGGCCTGAATCTGACCAAAACGATGATCCTTCCCCATTATCAGATGATAAAGAACTACGAACTGGACGGAAAAAAAGTAATAGAAGACATTACTTACGGGGACAGTTATGGGAAGAAATTTCTGGCGCTGCCGGACGGAAGCTATCTTTTGATCGCAGATGGAAAAGAGACTGTCTGGGGAGAGGCATATGAGATCACCGACGGATGTATACGTCAGATTTGTGAAGAAGGAAGACAGAGAGACGGAGGGATAACTTATGAATGATAAAACAAAATACGAAATCCTCAGACACCGGGAAGTGATGAAGGCCTATACTGCGTCGGATGCAGGTGCTGAACCGACAGACCAGCAGCAGAAGCTGCCGTTTCCGTTGCCTGTAAAGCCGGAGAAAAGTTCAGAAACGATTCCGCTTCCATTGGATTTTGAAGATGTTGTACAGGATAAAAATCTGTTTACATTAATAAAAGAACGGGAAAGTCTCCGGACCTATAAGGATGAGAAGCTGACACAGAAAGAACTTTCTTTTTTACTGTGGGCAACCCAGGGGATACGGCATTTTGCCGGAAAAATGAAGCAGGTTACATTTCGAAATGTTCCTTCTGCAGGTTCCAGGCATCCGCTGGAAACATATCTGTTCATCAGTCAGGTTGAGGGAATAGAACCGGGGATTTATCATTATCTTCCTTCCGGACATTCTCTGGAACTATGGGAAAAGAATCCGGATTATCAGGAAGAATTGACAGATGCCCTGTGCGGGCAGAAATTTGCTGCATCTGCACCGGTGACTTTTGTTTGGAGTGTGATTCCGTACCGCACGGAGTGGAGATACGGACTGAAGTCTCATAAATACATGATGATCGATGCAGGGCATGTATGTGAAAATCTGTACCTGGCCAGCGAAGCAATCGGATGCGGTACATGCGGAATCGGCGCATATGATCAGGAGCGATTGGATGAGCTTCTGGGATTTGCAGTCGGGCCTTCTTCCGGGGCAGACTGTGAGTTTGCATTGTATGCCGCTCCGGTGGGAAAAAGAGCAGAATAATTCATTGTTGGGGAGCCTGCGATGTGCGGCATGGTATGGAATCCAGTTTGAAAGAGGTCGTATTTATGGATTTTTATAAGCGAATGCAGTATGTATGTGCCAGAATCCCTTATGGCAAAGTGGCAACCTACGGTCAGATCGCTCTTTTATGCGGAAAGCCCGGGAATGCAAGGCAGGTGGGGTATGGACTTCGCTGCGAATTGGCAGGAGAGCAGGTTCCGGCCCATCGGATCGTAAATTCCAGCGGGATTTTAAGCGGAGCAGCTTCCTTTGAATATCCGGAAATGCAGAAACTGCTTCTGGAGGAGGAAGGGGTAGCAGTCGCATGGACGGATGTGGGCTGGAAGATTTCTTTAAAAGAGTACGCCTGGAAAAATACACTCCAGGATGCGGAAGAATTACGGAGAATTTACGAGAAGGCTGGTATTTAGACATTTAGCAGATCATGAAAGGAAAGGGTATTCCATTGCATTTGGCATATTTTACAGGGGACGCCTGCAGTGAAAATATCTGCATTGACGGCGGGATGACGAAGCAGATGATTTACCATAATGATTTTGGATAGTCACTGGATAAAATTTAAAGTAGAAATGCGGTGTCGGCAGATGCCGTAGACCCCAAATATTGGAATGGAAATGGATTTGGGGACTATCGAAAAAAGATATTGACATTCAATAAATTCTCATGTACACTTTTCAAAATAATAAAAGGCTGTGAAAAGAGATAGTAAGCATTTCGGATACTGCAGAGAGAAGTTGCCTGGTGAAAAACTTTGTTGAAAAAATGCCGAACCGGTCTTGGAGCTGTGTACCGACTACTTTTGTATAGGCTACACTGGGTGCGCCCATTACAGCGTTAGAGTATTGAGCAGATTTGTACTTGTTGAGACTTACTTTGCGAAAGGTAAGTGAATTAAGGTGGTAACACGAAGCATTGCGCTCTCGTCCTTGAAATATTCGGGGAAGGAGGGCGCTTTTTATTATATTTCATACTTTTCGTTATGGAGGAATTTGAATGAAAAATTATGTTGTAGAAAGTTATGAAAACTATCGGGAAGAGGATAGGCTGACAACTAATAATGCAAGGAAAATTGAATTTCTTACGACGGTAAGAGTTTTAGATGATTTGTTTGACAAATCTTTAAATATCCTGGATTGTGCAGCAGGAACAGGGGTGTATGCATTCTATCTTGCGGATAAAGGACATCAGGTAACTGCGACTGATATCACACCAAGACATATAGAAATTATCAAAGATACGTTAAAGAGCAAAAATTACAAAATGGATGCCGCAGTTTTGAATGCGGTAGATATGAACATTTTTGCAGATGAAATATTTGATGTTGTTTTAAACATGGGACCATTTTATCATTTGCTTACGGAAAAAGAGAGAATGAAATGCCTGTCAGAGACATTAAGAGTTGTAAAAAGAGGAGGTCTGATCGTAACTACATATATTCCAAGATATTATGTATTTCAGCTTGCAGCACTGACAGATAAAAAGTATTTAGATGAAAGACTGTCAAGGCAATTGATTGAGACTGGAGTATTGCGGCAGGAAGATGAGAAGTGTTTTTGGACAGATACTTATTATTCTACAAAAGAGGAAATGGAGCGGATATACAGAGAGAACGGAATTGAGATGATTGATCATTTTGCCCAGGATGGCCTGACTCCGATGTTTGCGGATAAGGTAGATCAGTGGAACGAGGAGGAGTTCCGGATATGGTGTGATTTTCATTACGGTATTTGCAGGGAGGCATCCATTCTTGGGACAAGCAATCATGTAATGATCATTGGCAGGAAGATGTAAAGAGGAACTTGTAAATGAACGATAAAAGAGTAAGAATCGTGGATATTGCCGAGGCGCTTGGTTTAAGTACGGCTACAGTTTCAAATGTGATCCATGGGAAAACAAAGAAGATTTCGGATGAGACTGTGAAACGTGTGCAGGAGCTGCTGGAAGAGAAGCAGTATATTCCCAGTATGGCGGGGATTCTTTTAGCGCAGAATGATTCGAGAATTATCGGGGTGGTGATCAATAACCATGAAAAATACGAGGGGCGTGTGCTGGAGGATGGTTTTATTGCATCATGTCTCAATTCTTTGTCAGAAGAAATTGATCGAAACGGTTATTTCATGATGGTAAAGACAACGAGGGAATGGAATGAAATCCCCCGTTTCGCATCCATGTGGAACATGGATGGGCTGGTTCTCATTGGATTTTGTGACAGTGACTATAAAAAACTCCGGGAGAATATGCACATTCCGTTTGTGATCTATGACGGTTTTCTTGACGAACAGGGCAAAATGGCGAATATAGTTGTGGACAGCAGGAGCGGAGGAGAACTGGTAGGAAGGTATCTGATTGGCAAAGGACACCAGAGCGTATTGTGCATTTCTGATAACGATGTTTGTACAGATCTGGAAAGGTACCAGGGATTGAAAAAAATCCTGCCAAAAGCAGAGCTGATGATCATTCCCATGCAGAAAGAAGAACGTGAGGATTTTTACCTGTCTCATCTGGAAATGATCAGGAAGTTTTCTGCAATTTTTGCTGTTTCGGACTATTATGCTGTGGATATGATGAACTTCCTGAAGTCGCAGCAAATTCAGATTCCGGAAGACATTTCCATAGTAGGATTTGATGATACGGAGCTGGGGAAAATGGTTCAGCCTGCCCTTACGACTATCCGTCAGGACAGCCATGAACGGGCGCGGGAGGCTCTGAAAATGCTTGCAAAACTAAAACATGGACAGAACTGCGGGGATACGATAAAAATAAAAGTTTCTTTAGTGGAAAGAGCCAGTGTGAAGGCGATTATTTGAATGAGGTATTTCGTAAAAGAAAGTGAGGATGAATGATTTTTTTGCATAATGTACAAATTCTGAACTGCAATTTTGTGACGGGTTACGCGTTTAACCCATTGCCGTTTCGGTAAAATGGATTTATCCTTTTAAATGTATTTAAGAAAATAAATGTATTTATGAAAAAAGACTTCATACATTTGAGAGGAGAGAACTTTGTTGTGAATGAAAATCAATTATTTCGAAAAGAGCTTTTCAGGATTGCAATTCCGGTAACTTTGCAGTGCCTGCTTCAATCATCCTTTGGCGTAATTGACCAGATTATGACAGGCCAGCTCGGAAGCGGAAGCATTGCAGGCATCGGAATGGGGAGTAAATTTATTTCCCTGTTTACGGTGCTGGTTTCCGCAATTTCGGCTGCAGCCGGAATTATGATCGCTCAGTATGTTGGCAAAAAAGATATCCGGGAAGTAGGAAGAAGTTTTTTTACAAATTTCATTTTAGCGTGTTTGCTGGCAGCGGCTTTTACCGGCATTTGCCTGCTGTTTCCTGTCAGGATCATGTATCTCTATTCCGCTGATGAAGAAACAGTGAGAATCGCAGCGGGATATCTGAAGATTTTCTCGCTGTCCTGTATACCTGCAGCAGTCAACTCTCTGCTTTCTGCATATCTGCGGTGTATGGGGGCTGCCGTGATGCCGCTGTATACCAGCATTGCGTCTGCTGTGATGAATACCGTACTGAATTATGTGATGATTTTTGGAAAATGGGGCTGTCCGGCAATGGGAGTCAATGGTGCAGCCTGGGCTTCCGTCATTGCGCAGGTTGGCGGCTGCGTACTGCTTTATCTTCTGTTTCTTTGGATATATCGCCGGAAATCATGGAACCTGCCTTTTGCATTGATTGCGAAAAAATCCGGTTGGATGCAGTACGCCGGAATTATCATGCCAATTTTGATCTGTGAGTTTTTCTGGAGCCTGGGAGAAAATATATATGCAGCAATTTACGGACATATCGGAACACAGGCTTATGCGGCGATGACACTGACCAATCCTATTCAGGGACTGATGATCGGAGCCCTGAGCGGTGTATCTCAGGCGGCCGGGATAATGATCGGCAAATCTCTTGGAGCAAAAGAATATGAAAAGGCATACCGTGATTCCAGGAAGCTGATGCTTTACGGACTGGCCGGATCCCTGATCCTGTCGGCCGGATTGATCATTTTCAGCAGATATTATGTACTGATCTTCCGGGTAGAAGACAGTGTGCGGCTGATGGCCGGAAAGGTTCTGTTTATTTTTGCGTTGATTTCTCCGGTCAAGGTACAGAATATGATCCTGGGAGGAGGAATTATCCGAAGCGGTGGAAAAACAAAATATGTGATGTATATAGACCTGATCGGCACATGGATTTTCGGGGTTCCTCTTGGATTTTTATCTGCGTTTGTCTGGGACATGCCCATACATATGGTGTATTTTATATTATCGCTGGAAGAATGCGTGCGTCTGGGAATCTCTTTCGTGGTATTTAAAAGAAGAAAATGGATGCAGAGCCTGAAAGCGTAGGAGAGTCCTAGAGCGTACGAAAAGTTACAATGACAGAAAACATATTTTCCTCCAACTCTGCCCGTATATCCCCATTCATCCTTTTTACAAGCTCATAAGCAATGGAGAGGCCAAGCCCCGTGGATGTTTTTCCTCTCGCTTCGTCGGCTTTATAGAACCGTTCAAATACCCGGTCTGCATCAATCTCGTCCGGGTTTCGGACTTTATTGCTGACTTTTAAGATGACCTTTCCGTCAATGTCTTTAAGCTTTATTTTAATCTCTTCATGTCCGTGTTCCAGGACGTTTTTCAGGATATTCTGGATGACTCTGCGGAGGGCCTGGGGATTGCCTTCGATATACAGAGGTTTGTCCATGATATCCAGGGAGGGGGAGATGCCCCTGGACGTCCAGTCCTGGTAATAGGACAGGACGGTTTGTACCAGGATGCTGTTGATATTACATTGTGATAATTCAATTTTATAGGAATCATTCTTCAGTTTTGTAAATGTAAAAAGTTCTTCCAGCATATCGTTCAGACTGTCGATTCTTTCTTTGATAATCCCGATATACCGCTGTTTGTCGTCCTCATTTTTACTGTCCTGAAGCAGTTGAAAATAACCATCCAATGATGTGAGAGGTGTGCGGATATCATGAGAAAGATTGGTATATGTTTGAGCAATATGTCTTTCTTTTTCCATATACTGTTTATTCTGCTGCCGGTTCTGTTTCAGAAGCTCATTGATGTTGTCCTTCAGCAGGCCGATACAGCCCAGTTCTGTTTCGCTTGAAATGAGCATATTGCTGTCGTGCTCACGGAGAAACATCAACTGGGTGCTGATACTTTTAATCTGCTTCTGAAAATGCAGCAGAAGAAAGATAAGTATGAAAATAATGATCAAAAGAAGAATGACAAAAATCAGCATTTATGCGATATCCCTTTTCTTAAAAATAAAACAGCTTAATAATACGGCAAAAGCAGCGAAACAGATTCCGATGCAGACGGCGCTCACCACCTCTGATTTGGCTGCGGATGTTTCCAGGACGGAAATGGTGTTTGTAAGAGAATATTTGGAAATATCAAAATTCTCGATTCCCAGTTTTCCGATCAACTGGTTGATGATACGAAACAGGAGTGCGGGAATGTCAGCACACAGTAAAACAACGATGATGATAGTAACCACATTGTTTTTGATCAGGAGAGCAAGCATCATACAGAAGAGGGCAAGCGCAAAGTGCAGTAAAATCTGAAGAGCCAGATAGGATGCCAGCTCGCCTGCATCACCGGGTTTGATATATCCAAAGAAAATCTGTGTGGAAATCCCCTGAACCACGATATATGAAGCAAAGAGTACGACTGTATAAACCAATAGACCAAAGGCTTTTGACAGAATGAGGATATTGCGGGAGGAAACCTGGCCTCCGATGTTCTTGATAAATCCACAGGTTGTATCTGCGGTTGCAAATAGTACGGCGAAAATGACGAGGAATAATCCAAGCATCATTCCGCTTGCAGAATCGTACAGCATTGTCAAAAGCGTTACATCATCGATAGAAGTATCCTCTATGGTTGACGACTCGACAGTGACCAGGGCGGAGGATCTCGCATCAGCTTCCCGGGAGTCCGTTTCTCCGTTTTCTTGAACGCCAGCTTCAAATCCGTCGGCAAACTCACTGTAGCCGGCCCCCGAATTATGCTCAGCCTGTGTGGTTTCCGCCTCATTCATCTGGTTGAGAGTATCTTTTACCATATAGGTGAAAAAAACAGTAATTGCAGCCATGATGGCCAGAATGACATACAGGCTTTTTGTCTTAAACAGGCGGAACATCTCCATCTTGATCATGTTAATCATTTCCTATACCTCCCGTAAGTTCGAAATAGTAATTCTCCAGTTCCTCGTTTCTGATTCGTATTTCAGATATTATATTTCCTGCGTTTACCAGTGCGGCATTGATATGTGCACTGTCGTGGACATGTTCGTAAATATGGATATGCTCTTTATCAACGACATTGTATCTGGTGATTCCAAGCTCATCCAGAACGGGCAGAGCCATTTTGGGGTTTTTTAGAGTTACTTCGATTCGTTCCTGGCATTGCTGGCGCAGTTCCTCGGCAGTGACCTCCTGAATCAATACGCCGTTATGGATAATGCCGTAGTCAGTAGCCAGTTTGGAAAGCTCACCTAAGATATGACTGGAAATGATTAATGTCATATGATGTTCTGCGTTCAGTTTTTGGATGGTTTCTCTTACCTCGGCAATGCCCTGAGGGTCAAGGCCGTTGATCGGTTCGTCCAGAACAAGGAGATCCGGTTCGCCTACAAGTGCAAGGGCGATTCCAAGCCTTTGCTTCATGCCAAGGGAAAATTTTTTGACTTTTTTATTGCCGGTATCCTGAAGTCCTGCTGTTTCAAGCAGTTCCTGTACGTATTCCTTTTTGTATAAGCCCTTTGCAAGACATTTTAATTTGATGTTATCGTAGGCGTTCATGTTAGGATAAAGGCCGGGTTCCTCGATAAGGCAGCCTATGCGGTTGCGGACTTTTTTCAGATCCGTGCCTGTGTACCCGAAAAAGCAGATATCTCCGCTTGTGGGTGCGGACAGGCCGCTGATCATTTTCATAAAGGTGGTCTTCCCTGCTCCGTTGCGCCCGATAAAGCCGTAAACGGCGCCCTTTTTTATATGCAGGTTTACTTCATTGACAGCTTTATGATGCTTGAATTCTTTGGTAAGCCGGTTGGTACTCAGCAGATATTCACTCATATCATCTTGCTCCTTCACGTTTTATTGGTGTTGCTTCATGTTTCATGATAGAGGGCAGTACCTAAAAAAACGCAAAGCAAAAGTAAATAATTAGTAAAGTTTATATCCGATGCCCCAGACCGTTTCGATATATTCCCGGTCGGTCACCTTTTTGATTTTTTTACGGATATTGCTGATATGTACGTCGAGAGTTTTTGTTTCGCCCATATAAGGCTCATCCCATGCATATTCAAAAATCTCCTCTTTGCTGAAGACACGTTTGGGGTGTCTGGCGAGAAGTTCCAGAATAGCAAATTCCTGTCTGGTTATTTTGGGCAGCAGAGTATTATTTACAGTAACGGTAAAATTCTGCCTGTCAAGCATCAGGTCGCTGCAGGTGATGACGCTGCTATTTTCCGGCTGGCCTGAGGCAGAATGTCTTAGCTGAACACCGATGCGCGCAAGGACTTCTTTTATTTCAAACGGTTTGGTAATGTAGTCGTCAGCGCCGTTTACGAGGATATCCACCTTTTCGTCAAGACTGTCTTTGGCTGTAAGTACGATGACGGGGGTACGGCTTTTGCTGCGGATCACGGATAATACCTCTTCGCCGCTGATTCCGGGAAGCATGAGATCCAGAAGGATAAGGCTATAGGATTTCATCTCAACCAGCAGCTTTGCTTCCGAACCGGAAAATGCCTGCTCACAGACAAAGTTTTCTTTTTCCAGTGCTTCTTTCAGAAGATTGTTAATATGGGCGTCATCTTCTACAATTAAAATATTCTGTGACATTGCGTCTCCTTTTCAGGTCGTATTTTATGAATTTTTGTACTGCCTATTATATCACTTATGTCGGAAAATGGAGATTTTTTTTCACATGATCATAACATACAGGTGACATGTACACCGGAAAATTTTTATCGGGGGAATTTGTAAGTTTTTTCTTGACAAATATGCAGGAAAGTGATATGTTTTTCACAAGCAATGGAAGGGGAGTAGCTGAACACTCAGAAATGAGTGGGTTTGAAACCGTCACCCGATGCCGAGAGGCATCCGTATCAAATGAGATGGCAAGACTTTTATTGTGGCAGATGTCATAATAGGAGTCTTTTTTTATTTCTTAAACATATGGCAGACTGCTGCATAGGCTTGCATAAGAGAGGAGAAAAGTATGAGTAACGAAATGATGAGAATGGAAATTCAGGAAGCGATCACTGCAGGTGAAAGGGCTCTCGGAAGCCTTCGGGCAGCACAGGAGAAGCTGAACAGCGCCAGAAACTGGGGAATTTTTGATATGCTTGGAGGCGGCTTTGTGACAGACATGATTAAGCACTCCAAGATGAACGATGCAGCTTCCTATGTGGAAAGCGCAAAAAGAGACCTGCTGGTTTTCCAGAGGGAATTGAGAGATGTCCGGGTAATCAGAGATCTTAACATAGAAGTCGGCGGCTTCCTTTCATTTGCGGACTTTTTCTTTGACGGCCTGGTTGCGGACTACCTGGTACAGACCAGGATCGCGGACGCCCGGGAGCAGGTAAGTGATGCAATTTACCGGGTAGAAGGGCTGCTGGAAGAATTGAAACAGGTAAACGGTTAATATTAACTTTAATTAAGGAGGTTTGGCACATGGGTTGTTTGGGAAATCTTTTATGGTTTATTTTCGGCGGTGCAGTCAGTGGTTTGAGCTGGTGTCTTGCAGGCTGCCTCTGGTGCATTACAGTTGTGGGAATCCCTGTGGGGATGCAGTGCTTTAAGTTTGCCTCTCTCAGCTTCTTTCCGTTTGGGAAGGAAGTGCGTTACGGCGGAGGGGCAGGTTCGCTCCTTCTGAATATCATCTGGCTGGTTGTATCCGGTCTGCCACTGGCAATTGAGCATGCGGTTTTAGGAGCCGCGCTGTGTATTACAGTGATCGGAATTCCCTTTGGCCTGCAGCAGTTCAAGCTGGCAAAACTGGCGCTGATGCCCTTTGGTTCAGAAGTATATTAAAGCTGTATAATAGTAATGAAAGAACGCTGAGTTGTCTTTAAAATCCTCTTTCCTGAGGCAGGTTACGAGAAATTGCCTGCTTTTCAGGAAGAGGATTTTTTCTGTTTATGCGAAAGGAATCCCCGGTGGTGCCCCTTCTTCATTAATTTCTCAAAACAGATGTAAACTCAATATAAGATGTAAATTCAATATAAAACTTAGAATCAATATAGAATGTAAACTTGAAAATAAATATTAGTTGACAACTGGCTTTCCTCTGCTATACTATACTATTGTCAACTAAAAGGAATGAGAGGTTTACAAATGTCCAGAACACAAACTTTAATTTACTGCAGTCTGTTTACTGCACTGATCGCAGTAGGTGCTTTTATCAAAATTCCTGTACCGGTAGTTCCGTTTACGCTGCAGTTCCTGTTTACGATGCTGGCCGGACTGCTGCTTGGTTCCAAAAGAGGGGCTGTCTGTGTGGTCGCCTATATGCTTCTTGGCCTGGCAGGACTTCCGATCTTTGCGGAGGGCGGCGGTATATGGTATATCTTCAAGCCAAGCTTTGGCTATATCATCGGCTTTGCCATCGGCACCTATGTGACAGGACTAATGGCAGAAAGGATGAAGAAGAAAACCATGCTTCATTATCTGGCTGCGAATTTTACCGGACTGCTGATCGTTTATGGGGTTGGGATGCTTTACTATTACATCATCTGCAACTATGTGATCAATACACCGATCGGAGTGTGGCCGCTGTTTCTGTACTGCTTTATTCTGGCAGTACCGGGAGATATCTGCCTGTGTATCCTTGCGGCAGTTTTGGTAAAGCAGGTCAAACCGGTTCTGAATCTTCAGCTCCGCAGAGCAGAAGGCTGATAACGAAAGGGGGAATTTAAAATGGATGCATTGACACTGGCGCAGGAGATCATTGACGGCAGAAGAATCACGAGAGAAGATGATCTGTCATTTTTTCTGAGCTGTGATCTGAAAGATTTATGTGAGGGTGCGGATCGTATCCGTGCCCATTTTGTGGGAGAGAAAGTGGATCTGTGCTCTATTATCAACGGACGAAGCGGCCGCTGCCCGGAAGACTGCAAATATTGTGCCCAGTCCGCACATTATCATACAGAGTGCGAAGTCTATGATTTTTTGCCGGAAGAAACCATTGTAGAGGCCTGTAAGCTGAACGAAAGCGAGGGAGTGGATCGATTTTCCATCGTAACGGCAGGAAGGGCGCTGACCGGAGAGGAATTTGACAAGGCGATCCATGTTTATGAGCGGATGAACCGGGAATGTAAGATTGATCTTTGCGCTTCTATGGGATTTTTAAGCGAAGAACAGCTTCATCGTCTTCATAAGGCAGGAGTGACCAGTTATCATCATAATATTGAAACTTCTAAACGTAATTTTCCAAATATCTGCACGACACATACGTATGATCAGAAGATTGAAACCCTGAAAAAGGTCAAAGCGGAAGGTATGTGTGCCTGTTCAGGGGGGATTATCGGCATGGGAGAAACGTGGGAAGACAGGCTGGATATGGCGGTCAGCCTTGCGGAATTGGGGATTGATTCTATCCCGCTCAATGCGCTGATGCCGATTCCGGGGACTCCGCTGGAACATCTGCCGCGGCTGACAGAGGAGGAAATTTTGCGGACTGTTGCGTTTTTCCGTTATATAAATCCGGATGCAAATATCCGGCTGGCAGCAGGAAGGGCGCTTTTGACAAACGATGGTGAGACTGCATTTCAGGCAGGTGCGTCTGCAACGATTACCGGCAACATGCTGACAACCGCAGCCTGTGCCACGATCCGCAGCGACAGGAAGATGCTGGAAGAGCTTGGAAGGGATGTAACGCCGGAATACTGGAAGGATGAGTGAAATGAGCCGTAATTTATTTATAACAGGTACCGGAACCGATATTGGAAAGACTTATGTTGCAGGATTGATCGTCAAAAAACTGGCGCAGTGCGGCAAAAATCCGGGTTATTATAAGGCTGCTATGAGCGGAAATGAACGCCGTGCGGACGGAAGCCTGATCCCGGGGGATGCATTGTTTGTGCAGCAGACAGCCGGCATTGCACAGCCTTTGGAAGAAATGTGTCCCTATGTTTATGAAAATGCGTATTCTCCCCATCTGGCATCGCGGATCGAGGGAAATCCAGTGGTGATGGATGTGGTAAAGCAGGGCTTTCTGGAAGTCTGCGGAAAGTATGATTATGTGACTGTGGAGGGAAGCGGAGGAATCCTATGCCCGATTTGTTTTGATGAAGCCAGAATCCGGTTGGAGGACGTTGTGCAGGAGCTGAACCTTTCTTCCATTATCATTGCTGATGCAGGTCTTGGAACCATCAACAGTGTGGTGTTGACGGTGGAGTATATGAAGACAAAAAAGCTGCCTGTCAAAGGGGTTATTTTTAATCATTTCCACCCGGGAAATGTCATGGAGGAGGATAATATTTTTATGTGCGAATATATGACCGGGCTTCCTGCACTGGCAAAAGTGAAGGACGGAGATACGGATTTGGACATTGATATTGACGTGCTGGCAGGACTTTATGAGCCATCGGGCATTCAAAGGAACTGCCGTACGGAAGGCATACCCTGTGCAGGGGATAGTTCTGCAGGAAAAGGAGAAAAAAGATGATCTGGTATCCATATGAACAGATGAAAACCATGCGGGAGCCGTATCAGATTCTGGATGCGGAGGGCGTGTACCTTTATACAAAAGACCAGAAGCTGATTGATTCTGTTTCTTCCTGGTGGTGTATGATACACGGTTATAAGCATCCGGAACTGACGGCTGCGATTAAGGAACAGGCAGATCATTTCTGCCATGTGATGCTGGGCGGCCTGACCCATGAGCCTGTGCAGAAGCTTTCTAAAAAGCTTCGGGAATTTCTGCCCGGGGATCTGGATTACTGCTTCTTTTCTGATTCCGGAAGCGTGGGTGTTGAGGTTTCTTTGAAAATGGCACTGCAATACAACACCAATATGGGGCGGAAACGTCCTCTGGTGCTGGCGCTGGAACACGCTTATCACGGGGATACCTTTAAGGCAATGGAGGTCGGTGACGACGAAGATTATCATTTTGCATTTGATAAAAAAGAAGGAGTTGTCCATATCCCGACGGAGATTCCGGCTCTGGAGGAAGCCTTTGAAAAATATCATGACAAGCTGAACTGCTTTATTGTGGAGCCTTTGCTTCAGGGAGCAGGAGGTATGCGGATGTATGATGTTTCCTTTTTGGAAAGGGCGAGAGAGCTGTGCGACCGGTATGATGTGCTGCTGATCTTTGACGAGGTTGCAACCGGGTTTGGACGGACAGGAAACCGCTTTGTGGCGGATCTGGTGCTGCCGGATATTCTGGTGCTTGGGAAGGCCCTGACGGGCGGTTATATCGGACATGCGGTCACGGTTGCCAATCATAAAGTGTTCCAGGCATTTTACAGTGATGACGACCGTCATGCCCTGATGCACGGGCCGACTTTTATGGGTAATGCTCTGGCCTGCGCAGTGGCGCTGAAAGGAATTGAGATATTTGAGCGGGAAGATTACATGAGTAAGATCAAGCGTATTGAAGAGATTTCCCACAGGGAAATGGATGGCTTTTCTGACCCGCGTATTAAGGAAGTGCGGATTATGGGAGGCTGTACCTGCATTGAGGTTCATGATTCCGAAACGCTTGAAGGATTCCGGCAGTTTGCCTATGAGAGAGGCGTATTCAGCCGCCCATTCCTGAAATATATGTATTCCATGGTTCCGTATGTGATTGGGGAAGAGGATCTGGTGAAGATTTTTGATACCATGAAAGCATGGTTTGACTGAGCCATGCCGATACCGCCTTTTTTGTAATTCTTAAGCGGTTTTACTGCTTTGCCGCTGGTTATACTGCCTTTGGAAAAACAGCAGTCATGTGCATACAGCTATCCCGGATTTCGGCAAAAATTTCGCCGCCCATTTTGTGCATGAGCTGGCGGCAGATGTACAGGCCAAGGCCGCTGCCGCTGCTGCTTCCGGCATTAGAACCGCGCCAGAAGCTGTCAAAAATATGGGGGAGTTCAGACTCGGGCAGAGTACATCCCTCATTTATGATGGTGATAAGCTGGCAGTCTTCTTCCTCTGCAAAGCGGATTTCAACGGAGTGTCCATTACCATATTTGACTGCATTTTCAATGATGTTCTGAAGAACCTCAACACTTCTGTCCGGGTCACCTTTCAGGATGCAGTCAGAAAAACTGCTTACGGAGAATGCAACCCGTATGAGGGAAAGTTTTTCCTTATAGTATACGGAAATATTGTTGATTAAATGGGAGAGATAAAACTCTCCCGGCACAACCTCCAGGTTCAGAAAATCTTCGTTGGATGCCTGTATGATCTGGGAAACAAATGCCTCGATCTCATCTGCTTTTGCATTGATATTGCGGGCTATTTCCGTCTGTTTATCAGCACTCTTATAAAGCCCTTTTGAGAGGGCCTGGGAATAAAGCTTTATGGCAGAAAGGGGCGTCTTGATGTCATGGGAAATGGACAGGAGCAGGGTCTTTTTGTCACGCTGAAGCTGAAGCTCCCGCTGTTTTTGCTGTTCCATATTTTCCCGCAGCATGTCTACACCCCAGATAAATCTTCCGAAAAACCGGTTCTTGCTTTCTTTCATGGGGACGGTCAGATTCCCTTTGGAAAGCTCGTAAGGTACATTGCGGAGCGTGTGAAAGGGTTTCAGGATTTTTGTATCGGCAAACAGCAGGATTCCGATGGTTAACAGTGCCATAATGGCAAGACTCAGGTTACATATGAGGAACAGCTTTCTATTTGCAGATCCTGTCTGGACGGTATAGTCGAAACGGTAGATTTTGCCATTGATCAGCCGGATAGCGTAATCGCTGTCCGGCTGAAAAAAGAGATTGCTGTCTGTCTGACCACCGTTATCACTATCTATTTGAAAAAAGGTATTGCTGCTGCCGGTTTTCTGTTCTATATTGGTAATGCATGTATAATCGGAAAGGTTTACGCTATTCAGGCCGTTTTCCTCGATTTCCCGGGTGATTCTGTTGATTTCTACTTTATATGGCCGTCCTTCCGTATCCTTCAGGGCCGTGATGAGGAGCAGGTTTGCACCTGTGAAAATCAGAAGGATGGAGAGGAAAACGGCAGCAAAGATCTTATAAAAATTTCTCATAAAAACTGATACCCCACACCCCAGACCGTAGAGATTCTCTTTGGATTTTTGGGGTTTTCTTCGATTTTTTGTCTCAGGCGTTTGATGTGTACAGTCAGGGTTTGAGGTTCGGAAAAGCTGTCTATACCCCATACCTGACGGAAGATATAGTCTTTGTTCAGCACCTTGCCTTTGTTTTGAATGAGGAGGAGAAGAAGGTCAAATTCTTTGGCGGTCATTTCCAGAGGAAGGTCATCTTTGTACACGGTTTTTCTGATGAGATTCAGCCGGAGATTTCCGTCAGTAATCTCATCAATGCCATACCTGCGCTTGAAGATGCCGTTGATCTTGGCAAGCATGATGTCAATGTCATATGGTTTTTCAATGTAATCATCCGCACCCAGGAGAAGGCCGTTTAGTTTATCGTCTTTTGTTGTTTTGGCACTGACGATCAGGATGGGTGTGCTGCAGGTCTCGCGGATTTTTTGGCAGACAGCAAAGCCATCGATGCCGGGGAGCATGATATCCAGGATCATAAGCCTGGCTTCGTGTTCTTCATAAAACTGCAGGGCTTTTTCGCCATTTTCCACAATGGCAGTGCTGTAGTTTTCTGCCTGAAGAAAATCACGCAGAAGTTCTGCAAGCTCTTTATTATCCTCTACGATTAAAATATCTGTCATATGATGCTCCTTTACTTAACCTTCTCCTGCTTTACCAGCCCATCTCCATCAGCCAGTTATTCAGTGTGCGCTCGCGCTCCCGAAGCCGGGAGGACTGGGAAGGCTTTCCTAAATTATACTCTCCCCGGATGTTTCCATCAACTATATAAAGAACTCTTGTGCATTTTGCTGCAACCTTGACGTCATGTGTGACCAGCATGACGGTGGTTCCCTCGCTGTTCAGCCTGGAAATCTCCTCCATGACCTCATCGGAAGAGGTGCGGTTGAGGGCTCCGGTAGGCTCGTCGGCGAAGATTATTTTGGGCCTGTTGATCATGCTCCGGCAGATGCAGGCACGCTGAAGCTGGCCGCCGGATACTTCATTAATATCATTGTCGGCAATTTCGATTATTCCCAGTTTTCGCATCAGGTCCTGGCCGGTCTGTACCTTTTCTTTTCTGCCTGCGGTGTTCTTTTTGGACTGGAAGGCAGGAAGGACGATGTTGTCAAGAATGGTGAGGTTTTTCAGCATATACATCTGCTGAAAGATAAAGCCCATTTCATTAAGGCGCAGGTCGGCAAGTTCCTTTTGAGACAGGGAGGAAAGGTTCCTACCGCAGAAGAGGACTTCTCCTGCAGTGATGCTGTCCATGCCGGAAACTGCGTATAAGAGCGTGGATTTTCCGGAACCGGACGGGCCCATGACGGCAACCATTTCACCGCCGGAAACAGTGAAGTTTATGTTTTTTAATACGTTGTTCTGACGTTTGTTTACGATATATGTTTTGCATAAATTTTTTACAATTAAAATCTGTTCCATGGGAAATCTCCTATTCGGTTTTATTCTGCATTTGCGGTTTCGGATGCAGGGATTTTTCTAAGCTGCAGTGCTGCGAGCATACCTGCAAGGATCGTTACGCTGAGAACGATCAGCGGATAAATCACATATACTTCCAGCGGCACGATATCGAATTGAATGCTGTATGCGCCCATTAAATGAAAGATCTGACCGGAGGACAGCTCCGAGAGCGGTGTGGACAGCAGTGTGCCGATGATGACGGAAAGGGAGAGTACAATGCCGATCCGCAGCGTCTGCCACCGGATCAGGGAAGAATTTTTGAATCCGATTGCTTTTAGTATTGCGATTTCTCCCTTTTCCTTTGTGAGAAAACTCTTAATCATCAGTACGGTGACGAGGACATTGATGCAGAGAACGACAGCCAGGATCAGGTATTTGATTCCCTGAATCTGCCCTGCTACATCACCGATCATATGGTTGACGTATTCCCCCGCAGTAAAGACTTTGCAGTCTGTAAAAAGCTCTTTTAAAAGTTCCTTTCTCTCCCTGAGCTGAGTGCTGTCCGGGTGATCCCTGTAGAGGATCTGGATGCCGAAAGATCCGGCTGCGTAAGCATAATCCAACTGTTCGTCCGGATGAAAACGGATGCCCTCTCCAAAATTATTCATTGTCTGAAAGATAGCGGTAACCAGATATTCCTTTGTTTGTTCTCCATCTTTAATTTCTATGGTATCACCAATCGATGCGCCGATAGAATCTGCTACAACATAGGAAATCCCTACTTCATTCCTGTTTTGAGGAGGAGTGCCTTCCAGATATTCGTACATATCGGCGGATGAATCTCCGATTCCCTGGAAAGCAAGAGAGGATCTCCTTTTTCCATGATAAGTAATGTTCATGCGGAACATGATCTCCTGAGAAACATCTGCATCTATATTGTTTGCGGTAAGGGTGTTTTTGATATCAGTTAAGCTGTCCTCTGCGATTTTTTTATTGTTGCTGCCGGAATTGAAGAGCTGTTCTCTGCTTAAAACATGATCGCAGCTGGCCATGCTGAAGCAGGTGATCAACTGATTGGATTGCACGGTGTTAATGGTATTTACCGGAATGATGATCAGCAGGATTCCAATGGTAAAAATCAGGATCATGGATGCAAATCTCCGGAAATCGCTGAAAATATCATTGACTGCCATAAAGGGCACGGGAGGAAGCCCCGAACTGCTCAGAGAGATCAGGCTCTTTCTTCTGTAGCGCCTGCCGTTTTCACCGTTTCGTATGGCATCAATCGGAGAAAAAGTTCTGATCTTCCGTGTGCAGAAGTAGCAGAAGAGTACAACGACTGCTGCTACGGAAACCGCGCAGAGGATGTTAAGGAAAAAGTATCTGCCGCCGGAGAGCATGATTTTTCTGGATAAATTGCCCAGCATCAGTTCGCTGAAGAGTTTGCTCAGGGCAAGGCCGATAATGGAACCCAGGGCGGAAACGGCAAGATATTTGGATATATAAAGTCTCCGGATACTGTGGTTTTTCAGACCGATTGCTTTCATAACTCCGATTTCCCGGAATTCTTCGCTCATGGTAAAATTGATGGTAAAGCGGAGGATGACCATGGAGATCAGGATCAGGCATACACTGACGATCATCAAAACCCCTGCCGTGATCATGTCCATAATGTACATGGTTTTGATCTGACTGCGGCTTGCGTTTGTAATGACATTCAGAGACAGCTCATTGAAGGAGTCCATAAAATTACTGTCATTGCTGTAAACCAGCAGTGAATAGATGCAGGAGGCATCATCGGAACTAAGATATTCATAATTCTCCGGACTGATGAGAAACCGGGTGATTCCCATCATGGAGGAACCAAAGAGAGCATCCTTGGCACTTCCGGCCAGGGTGAAGGTCTTTGTCCTGCCGCCGGCAGTGATCTTTATGGAATCCCCCTTTTTGAAATGATATTTGGAGGAATAGAAAAGATCGCTGGAAAGATAGATTTCTCCTTCTTCTATTTGTGTAATCCTCTGATTATCTTCATTGAAGATGTTTGTGGTGTTTTCCAGTGTGGAAAGAGCGACAGTGTTGGAATAATCAAATCCCTTTCCATTGATGCTTACCTCTTTGGGGTCGATCTGGAAAACTTCCTGTTGTCTGTACTCCAGCGTTTCATCTTCTGCAAAGCTTCGGAATTTTTCTACGTCCCCGGGACTGGTAAGGCAGAGCCAGTAGCCCGGTATCTCTGCTTTATCAAAATAGGTGTCTAATGCTGTAAAAACAGATACCATGTTATTGACACTGCTTGCAATAAATGTGGCTGCCAGTATGATAAAGATCAGCAGGATGATATTCATTGTCTTCTTTCGTTTCAGGTCTTTTTTTAATATTCGAAAATACATGTAGCTGCTCCCTTCCTTTGTTGTGCTTTTACTATAGCATGGAAATTATGAAATAATCCTTAAATAACGCCGGGAAATTTTTTTAAGATCTTGTTGACAGTAAGTATCATTTGTATTACTATAAATAATACAAATGATACGGATGAAAAGAGTGATAAGATCATAAAGAGTATACAGGGTACAAAGGAAACTTAGGATAAAGGGAAGGAGAGGATTCCAATGATTATTTCACTGGATACGGGCAGCAGTGTTCCTATTTATGTGCAGCTCCGCAACCAGATCGTGACCGGTATCGGACGGGGGGAGCTGAAGGCAGGGGAGAACCTTCCCACTGTGCGGCAGTTGGCGCAGGATGCAGGCGTGAATACAATGACCGTAAATAAAACCTATCAGATTTTAAAGGCAGAGGGATTTATTGAGATTGACAGGCGCAGGGGCGCGACGGTCTGCAGAGTGCAGAAGAGGGATGCTGTTTTTAAAGAGAAGCTGGAATCAGAGCTGGAGCTTTTGTCTGCGGAGGCATGTCTGAAGGGCATTGACAGAGAGGAGTTTCTGAACATATGCGACAGGATGTTTTCCTGCATGAAGCCGGAGGCGGCGGAGGTGTAACCTTATGGGAATCGTGATGTTTGTGATTTTTCTGCTTACGGATCTTTTTACCGTTCTGATCTGTAAATATGCCTATGCCAAAAGGGATCAATATGCGGAAGGGATGATCATGGGCGTACATATCCCGGCAGAGGAAGTGAATAATGAAGAGGTTCAGAAGATATGCCGTGAGAGCCGGAAGGTCTGGAACAGGTTTCACCGGGTGAACCTGGCTCTGGGGTGCCTGGTGTGCGGGCTTTGTTTTTATGGACTGGAAGTGTTTGTGCTCGTATGGATGATATGGCTGCTTGTCTACTTAGCTGTGACGTATTATCTGGTAATCCTTCCCCACAGACAGATGTATCAGGTGAAGATGCGTAATCACTGGGTGAATACAGGATCTATGCATAAGGTATGTATTGATACGGAGCTTGCGGCGATGTCAGGAAAGATGGTGTATAACTGGAAGTGGCATCTTCCTGCGGCTGCCATGATTCTGGCATCGGGGGTGATGCTTGTCCGGTCCGGAACCTGGTTTGTTCAGGATAATACGGGATGGATCTTATTGGCTGCTGCATTGGGGATTACCCTGATATTTTTGGTATTCCATCTGTGGTTCGCCGGCAGGAGGAATATTGTGTACAGCCAGAATACGGAGGTCAATTTTGCGGTCAATCAGGCTGTAAAAAGGGCATGGACCGGGGGATTTCTGGCAGCAGATTATTTAAACTGCATTTCCTGGATGTTTCTGGTGGTCCGGCTTTGGGGAAATCACTGGATCAGCGGGACAGACTATGTGGTTTATACCTTCCTTCAGATGATGGCGGCAGGCGGGTTCCTTCTTCCTGTTTTGTTTATCCATAAAAAGAAGCAGAGGATCCTTGCGCAGGATACGGAGCCGATCTATGTGGATGATGATGAATATTGGAAAAACGGCTGGTATAACAACCCTCATGATTCGCATCTTATGGTGCAGGACAGGCTGTGCGGCATGAATTTTTCCTTTAATATGGCACACCCGGCTTCCTGGGTGATCTACGGTGCAACTGTCGTGCTGCTTGCGGGAACCTTATTATGGCTGGGAATCGTATTGGTGAGTTTCCATAATGCGGAGGTGGTATTTTCTCTGGAGGGAACAGAAGCACAGTTTGAGGCAGCGGGATATCAGTGCAGTTTTGCGTTGGAAGACGTGGAGCAGGCGGAGCTTATTGAGCAGCTTCCGGAAGAGAAGTTTGCAAAGATCAACGGAGGCGCGACAGAGGATTATGATATCGGGCATTTTCGGGGAAGTAAATCAGGAAAGTGCATGATGTTTCTGCGAACTGGTTATACGCCGATCCTTAAGATCACGCTGCCGGATAAGGTGGTTTTTGTAAACAGTGAGAAGGACGGAGAAGTGGAGAGCTGGTATGAAGCAATCCGGGAGAATGCCGGAAACAGGATATCAGGCGGTATAGCCAGCATACTTAGTATATCCAATATATCCGCAGCCTGATGAGCGTAGTGCGAAGTTATCTGACTTTCACAATTGGTGATTAGCGGTAAGCAGACATGTCCGTTCAGAAAGAAGTGATTATGATGCAGTATCCTGTGATCGATGTAAAAGCAACCGGAAAGACTATGAAGGAACTTTGCCGCAGCAGGGGAATATCCGCAAAAAACATTCAGGAATATATGAATTTCAGTAATGTGCAGTCCATATACAACTGGTTTGGCGGGAAAACAATGCCTTCCCTGGATAACTTCTATGCGTTATCCAGGCTGCTGGGAGTATCCATGGAGGCAATGATCGTGCCCTCTGGTACAGAAGAACCAGATAATCTTCTGCATTTTGATAAGGAGTTAAAGAAAAGCGCATAGATAATTCAAATACACCGGGAGACCGGTGTATTTTGTTTAGTGGCTCGGGGAGACTGAAATTATTGTGAGGTAAATGGTGATGATTCGAGAACTGTCAATCAGTTTGTAACTGGATGCAAATAAGGGGAATTTGTGGTATATTATTTATACAAAAGAGAACGTCAGCCTGGAGGCTGAATTTGCGAGATACGAAGAGAGAATGAAGCCGAGAAACAGTCCGGAGGAATTATTTAAAGAAACAGAATACAGAAATGGTATTGATAAGATACGGAAGATGTTAGAAAAAAAGAACAGCAGAGAAGTCATATATCTGGAAGCACTAAAGACCCTTGTTTTATTTACAGGGTGCGGGTTAAAGCAACAAGGAAAGCTGTATAGAGTATTGTATTTTAATACATACTATACAGCTTTTTTTGAATAAAAAATCTTATTTTCGCTTGCTCTTTTATGCGTATCTTCTTATAATGAATCAATGAAATGCACAAAGGAGAAAGATTATTATGAAAAACGAGAATATGAAAGGCTGTCTGAGTACCTCTTTTGCGTATGTATGCTGGGGACTTCTGACGGTTTTCTGGAATCTGCTGGGGGATGTCAATTCGGTTTATATCCTGTCCCAGCGGCTGATCTGGTCCATGGCTTTTATGGCTGTTTATCTGCTGGTGATCCATAAGTGGGGACAGGTACATGAAATCCTGCGGGATTCCAAAAAGCTGATTACCTGCGCTGTGGCGGGTGTACTGGTCACAATTAACTGGGGCGTTTATATTTATGCGGTGAACAGCGGGCATGTGCTGGATGCCAGCCTGGGATACTTTATTGAGCCGATCCTGGTAACGTGTATCGGGATGCTGATTTTCCGTGAGAAGCTGAGCAAATTTGAAAAAATCACGTTTGTCTGTTCTGTGGCAGGGCTGGCCTATATGGTGGTCATGACGAGAACCTTTCCGATTCTGGCAATATTGATTGCCGGATCCTTTGCGGTATATGGCGCTGTAAAGAAGAACCTGAAGATCAGCCCGGAACATTCTCTTTTTATGGAAACACTGTGCATTACGCCCCTTGCCCTGATATTTGCAATCTACGCGGATACTCACGGAATGGGTGCGTCAGGAGTGCTGCAGGGAGCAAGGCTTCTGCTTTTGCCAGCCTGCGGCGTGGTGACTTCCATTCCATTGCTGATGTTCAATATTGGAGTCAAAAAGATTCCATACTATGTATCCGGAATCCTGATGTATATCAACCCGACATTGCAGTTCTTTATGGGGATTTTTTATTTCCGGGAAGACATGGACCGCAACCGTTTTATTGCATTTCTGATCATCTGGGTTGGTATCGGATTTACTGTTTACGAAAAAATGATGCTGATGCGCAGCAGCCGGACAGGTGTAGCATGAATCAGAAGGCGGATTTTCCATAATTATTGCATAAACATGCCATACAGATGACATGTTTTGTAAGCTATACTAAGACAGCAAGTAAAGAAAAAGCGGCCGTTCCATTTTAATGAGGAAAACAAGATGAAAATTGATCGATTAATTGGAATTCTTTCTATACTGTTGCAGCAGGAAAAAGTGACAGCCCCTTATCTGGCGGAAAAATTTGAGGTGTCCAGGCGAACCATTAACCGGGATGTTGAGGATCTGTGCAAGGCCGGGATCCCGATAATCACCAGCCAGGGCATCAACGGCGGAATCTCCATTATGGACGGATATGCGATTGACCGTACTCTGCTCACTTCCTCCGATATGCAGGCTGTTCTTGCAGGGCTTCGCAGCCTGGACAGCGTAAGCGGAACCAACCGTTACGGGCAGTTAATGGAAAAGCTGTCGGCAGGTTCTTCCGGTATGATGACCGGTGATGAGTACATGCTGATAGACCTTTCCTCCTGGTACAGGGGAATCCTGGCTCCGAGGATCGAACTGATTCATACTGCCATTTCGGAAACGGAACGAATCTGTTTTTTGTACTTTTCGCCAAGGGGAGAGACCCTGCGGAGAATCGAGCCTTACCATCTGGTGTTTCAATGGTCAAGCTGGTATGTGTGGGGCTGGTGTATGGAACGGGAGGATTTCCGTCTGTTTAAGCTCAGCAGAATGTCTGAACTGCGATTAACCGGAGAGAAATTTCAAAAGCGGCAGGCACCTCTGCCCGATTTTACACCGGAAAAAGTGTTCCCGCCCAAATATCAGGTAAAAGCGGTTTTTCAGCCGGAATGCAAATGGCGCCTGATCGAAGAGTACGGTGCAGACAGTTTTATCACGCAGGAGGATGGCACGCTGCTGTTTTCTTTTGGCTTTACGGATCAAGAGCAGATATTTAGCTGGATACTGACCTTCGGAGAAAAGGGAGAACTGCTGGAGCCAAAAGAATTACGCAAAGAGCTTGCGCAGATCGGAAAAGCAATGTGGAAGAAATATCAGAAGGAGAAGGAGTATGGCATTTGACTATAAAAAAGAGTATAAAGAATTTTATATGCCGCCGAAGAGACCGGAAATCATCAAAATTCCTGCAATGAATTTCGTTGCAGTGAGAGGAAAAGGCGATCCGAACGAAGAAAATGGGGAATATAAGCAGTCCATGAGCCTGCTGTATGGAATTGCATTTACCATCAAGATGAGTTATAAGGGGAGCCATAAGATTGACGGATATTTTGCGTATGTAGTGCCGCCGCTGGAGGGGCTGTGGTGGCAATTGGCGAGAAAAGGTTCCGCTGAATCTGAAGGATGCCGGGAGTATGTCCGGGGGCTTGATTATGCGCATAAAGAAGATTTTCAGTGGATATCCATGATCCGCCTGCCGGATTTTGTTACCAGAGAGGTGTTTGACTGGGCAGTCGCAGAAGCTGCGGCCAAAAAGAAGACCGATTATTCCAAAGTGGAGTTTCTAACTTATGATGAAGGTGAATGTGTCCAGTGTATGCATGTCGGCCCATATGATGAGGAACCGGCAACTATTCAGGCAATGGACAGCTTCGCAAAAGAGATGGGATATGAAATTGATATTACAGAGAAGCGGCATCATCATGAAATTTATCTGAGTGATCCGAGAAGAACCGCCCCGGAGAGATGCAAAACCGTTGTACGGCATCCGGTGAGGAAGGTATAAGGAAGGTTTTATGGCAATACAAAAATTAGGCAAAGCAGGCGTTGTATGCTGCTCCAACGGGCAGCCGCGTACAAACGGCGGCAGGCTTCAGAAACTATGTGATACATTAACAGAGCTCGGCCTTGAGCCGGTCTTAAGTGACTGTATTTATGCAGACGACGGAGTTTTTTGCGGCACGGGGAAAGAGCGGGCGGAAGCCCTGATGGACTTTTATAAAGATCAGGAAATTAAGGTGATATTTGACATTTCCGGCGGAGATGTGGCAAATCAGATCCTTCCGTATCTGGATTTTGACCTCATTACAAAGAGTGAGAAAGAATTTTGGGGCTATAGTGACCTGACCGCAGTCATCAATGCCATTTACGCGAAAACGGGTAAACGCTCTGTACTCTATCAGATAAGAAATCTGATCGGATCGGATTCCGAAAGACAGATTAACGACTTTTCCGGTACGATACGCGGAGAAACCGAGCGCCTGTTTGATTTCAGCTATGAATTTGTGCAGGGAAGTTCCCTTGAAGGCGTAGTGGTCGGCGGGAATATCAGATGTCTGTTAAAGCTTGCCGGAACCGGATACTGGCCGGATATGCAGGATAAGATCCTCCTGCTGGAAGCAAGGAGCGGCAGGGTGCCGCAGATGACCGCTTATCTCAGCCAGCTTTGGCAGATTGGAGTTTTCCGGCAGATACGCGGCATCATGCTTGGCACATTTACTGTCATGGAACAGGAGAACTGTATTCCTGATATCATCAGCCTGGTCAAAGAATATATTCCTGAAAATATGCCGATCATAAAAACATTCCAGATCGGACATGGACAGGACTCCAAAGGAATCGTGATAGGCGGCGGGCTTTTGCTGAAGTCCGGCAATACAAAAAATAATTGAAAATTTCATAAAAATGTGATAACTCTATATAGAGAAGTGTAAAAGATCAGGAGAAGTATAGAAGATTAAGAGAAACAAGAAGATCTGCGGGGAGCAGCACGCAGAAAAGTAATCGAACCGGAGGAATATACCATGTTAGAATTGAACACAAAAGCACCGGATTTCGCCCTTCCGGATCAGAACGGGCAGATGCATACCCTGGAAGAATATAAAGGCAAAAAAGTTATCCTGTATTTTTATCCGAGAGATAATACACCCGGCTGTACAAAGCAGGCCTGCGGCTTTGGAGAACTGTATCCACAGTTTCAGGAAAAGGGCGCAGTTGTCCTTGGCATTAGCAAGGACAGCGTTGCCTCCCATAAGAAATTTGAGGAAAAATACGGCCTTCCTTTCACTCTTCTTTCAGACACGGAGCTGTCAGCAATCCAGGCATATGATGTCTGGAAAGAGAAAAATATGTATGGCAAAAAGACCATGGGCGTTGTGCGTACGACCTATCTGATCGATGAGGAAGGCATGATCGTAAAAGCATTCGGAAAAGTAAAAGCAGCAGAGAATCCGCAGCAGATGCTGGAACTTCTGTAAGAGGCAGATGGATGAAGATCATTATTTCACCTGCCAAAAAGATGAACGTCGATACAGATACATTTGCCTGTACTGCACTCCCTGCTTTTCTGGAAAAAACGGAAATTCTCATGAACTGGGTTAAGACACTTTCCTTTGTTGAGGCGAAGAAATTATGGGCATGTAATGATAAAATTGCGGAATTGAATTTCCGCCGTTTCTGCGGGATGGATCTGAGAAAGGCTCTGACTCCTGCGCTGATTTCCTATGAAGGAATCCAGTATCAGTACATGGCCCCTTCTGTGTTTACGGAGAAGGAATGGGACTATGTACAGGAGCATCTCAGGATACTTTCCGGCTTTTACGGTGTGCTGAAGCCATTTGACGGAGTTACGCCGTACCGGCTGGAGATGCAGGCAAAGGCCTGTGTCCATGGGGCAAAAAATCTGTATGATTTCTGGGGAGATACCCTTTATCATGAAGTGACAGACCAGGACAGAATCATTGTCAATCTTGCGTCCAAAGAATACTCTAAATGTATAGAAAAGTTTTTGAAGCCGGAGGATACATATATTACCTGTGTTTTTGGAGAGAAAAAGGACGGAAAGGTCATCCAGAAAGGAACCCAGGCAAAGATGGCCAGGGGAGAGATGGTACGCTATATGGCGGAGAACTGTCTGGAAAAGCCGGAGGAAATAAAGAAATTTGATCGTTTGGACTATCACTTCTGTGAGGAATTGTCCTCTCCTGATGAATATGTATTTTTGCGGTAAAAAATGCTGAAACAGATTTTGAAAAAGGAAAGAACCATGTTGACTTGATCCTCCCGGAGTGGTAGAATAGGTCTAATTCAAGAAACGGGGAGCTTGCGGAAGCAGGCTGAGAGTAAGCTGTATCGCTTTGACCCAGAACCTGATTTGGATAATGCCAACGTAGGGAGATAATATTGATCTCATTGACTGCAGTATGTATTTTGGCATATTGCAGTTTTTTATTTCACAGAAAATTCTATTAGAATCAATCGGAATAAAAAGCATTCTTTTCCATCTTTCGATTTCCCGTTTAAGAATAGGCAGACCCTGCCGGGCATACCAGTATTGGCGCAGTAAGTACGCCGATGCGTATTAAAAAAGATATGGCAGATTGGGGGCACCACCTTCTGCCGGAGATTAAAGGAGGACAAACAATGTCAAATTACACAACACAAATGGGCGCCGCAAAACAGGGAATCATTACTCCACAGATGAAAATCGTAGCAGAAAAGGAGCACTGGGATGCGGAAGAATTACGGAAACTGATCGCGAAAGGTGAGGTGATCATCCCGTGCAATAAAAACCACAAATCCTTAAGCCCCAGCGGTGTAGGAGCAAAACTGACGACAAAGATCAATGTCAATCTGGGGGTATCCCGCGACTGGAAAGATGTGGACATGGAGTACGAAAAGGTGCACTCAGCAGTGGAAATGGGAGCAGAAGCCATTATGGATCTAAGCTCCTATGGAGATACAAGAAGCTTCCGCCGCAAGCTGACAGCCGAATGTCCTGCCATGATCGGAACGGTTCCCATCTATGATGCAGTTGTGTATTACCACAAAGCTCTGGGCAAGATCACGTCAGAGGAGTGGATCGACATTGTGCGTATGCATGCGGAAGACGGCGTGGATTTTATGACGATCCACTGCGGGATGAACCGTGCGACAGCAGAACGCTTTAAAAAGAATAAACGCCTGATGAACATTGTTTCCAGAGGAGGTTCCATCATGTTTGCGTGGATGGAAATGACCGGAAAAGAAAATCCGTTTTATGAGCATTACGATGAGATTCTGGATATATGCAGGGAGTATGACATCACCATGAGCCTTGGCGATGCCTGCCGTCCGGGATGTATTGCGGATGCCACGGATACGGCGCAGATTGAGGAGCTGATCACTCTTGGAGAGTTGACAAAACGGGCATGGGAGAAGGATGTACAGGTCATGATCGAGGGGCCGGGACATATGCCGATGAACCAGATCGCAGCCAATATGGAAATCCAGAAAACACTTTGCCATGGAGCACCTTTCTATGTTTTAGGGCCTCTGGTGACAGATGTGGCTCCGGGATATGACCATATTACGTCTGCCATCGGCGGCGCCATCGCAGCAGCTTCTGGTGCGGCTTTTCTGTGCTATGTCACTCCGGCGGAACACCTCCGCCTGCCGAATGCAGCAGATGTAAAAGAGGGAATTATCGCTGCCAAGATCGCAGCCCACGCAGCAGATATTGCCAAAGGTATTCCGGGAGCGGCAGACTGGGATTATAAGATGAGCGAAGCCAGGAAGCGGCTGGATTGGGAGGAGATGTTCCGTCTCAGCATGGATCCGGAGAAAGCAAGGCGCTACCGTGCGGAAGCAAAGCCGGAAAAAGAAGACACCTGCAGCATGTGCGGGAATTTCTGTGCGGTGAAGAACACGAACCGTATTTTAGACGGAGAGATCGTTACGATTTTTGATGAATAATCATGAATCATAAGAAATCACTTCAAGGCCGAAGAAAAAAGCCGAAATCCGATTGCAGGACAGCAGGTACAGATGGTAAAATATGCTCTATTAGTATATAATGCGCAGGAGGAAGGCATGGAAAATAAATACATCATCAATTGGGACAAATATGCGCAGCTTGCGAGAATGGCTGCTGCAGAGGGCGCTGTACTTTTACAGAATGAGAATGAAGCGCTTCCGTTCAGGAAAAACGACAGAATTTCCGTATTCGGGAGGATTCAGTTTGATTATTATAAAAGCGGGACAGGTTCCGGCGGCATGGTAAACACCAGATATGTGGTGGGGATCCTGGATGCATTAAAAGAAGAAACAGAAATTTCCCTGAATAAGGAGCTGGAACAGGCATACAGAGACTGGATCGCAGCCCATCCTTATGACTATGGGTCAGGCTGGGCGCAGGATCCCTGGAGCCAGGAGGAGATGCCGCTGGAAATGTCTGCGGCGGAGCAGGCGGCCGCGGTTTCCGATGCTGCTCTGGTGATCATCGGGAGAACTGCAGGGGAAGACAGGGATGCGGAAAATGCGCCTGGCAGCTATCTTTTGACAGAAGCAGAAAAGGACATGCTTGCGAAGGTGCGCTCGGCATTTGACAGAGTAATTGTGCTCCTCAATGTGGGCAATATAATTGACATGAGCTGGGTAGAAGTTTACCATCCGGATGCGGTTCTTTACACATGGCAGGGCGGTATGGAGGGCGGCCATGCAGCAGCAGATGTGCTGATGGGACGCGTGGTTCCCTGCGGCAAACTTTCCGATACCATTGCGAAGTCTATTGAGGATTATCCTTCCACGGCTTACTTCGGAGGAGAGAACGGTGATTTTTATGCGGAAGACATCTATGTGGGGTACCGCTATTTTGAAACCTTTGCAAAAGACAGGGTGCTTTATCCATTTGGATATGGTCTTTCTTATACGACATTTGAGGTGGAATGTACAGGTGCGGAATATACGGCTGATACATGTGTGTTCCGTGTGCGTGTAAAGAATACAGGAAAATACGCGGGTAAAGAGACCGTTCAGATTTATGTAAAAGCTCCTCTGGGCGCTCTTGGCAAACCAGCCCGGAGTCTCGCTGCATTTGCCAAAACCCGGAGTCTGCAGCCGGGGGAGGAGCAGGAACTGGAGCTGGAAGTGCAGGATTACCTGTTTGCCTCTTATGATGACAGCGGTGTGACCGGACACAAATCCTGCTATGTCCTGGAAGCGGGAACCTATGAATTTTACATTGGAACAGATGTAAGAAGTGCAGCGCTGGCAGGCAGCTTTGAAGCGGAAGAAGTGATGATCCTTGAGCAGTGTACGGAAGCGCTGGCACCTGTGGAGGCTTTCCGGAGAATGAAACCGGAAGAAGATGCAGAGGGAAAGGTTCTTCTGTCGTGGGAGGATACGCCGCTTTGTACCTGCTCCATGGCAGAACGCATGAATGCACAGAAGGTTCCTGAAATTGCTTATACGGGAAACAGGGGATATGTGCTGGGGGATGTCTATGACGGAACCATTTCCATGGAGGAATTTTTGGCGCAGATGAGTGCGGAAGATTTATGCTGCATTGTCCGGGGAGAGGGAATGTGTTCACCAAAAGTGACTCCCGGTACAGCGGCAGCATTCGGCGGTGTGAGTGAATCCCTGAAAAAGCTGGGAATCCCCTGCGGATGCTGTGCAGATGGTCCGTCCGGGATCCGTATGGACTGCGGAACCTATGCATTCAGCCTTCCCAACGGAACCTGCCTGGCCTGCTCCTTTAATGAAGCGTTAATAGAAGAGCTTTATCAGATGGAAGGTGCGGAGCTTCGCAAAAACCGTATTGATACTCTTCTGGGACCAGGCATGAACATTCACAGAAATCCTCTGAATGGAAGAAATTTTGAGTATTTTTCCGAAGATCCCCTGCTGACCGGGCGGATGGCATCTGCGCAGCTCAGGGGAATGAATGCGTACGGAGTTACCGGTACGATTAAGCACTTTGCCGCGAATAATCAGGAACACCACAGGAGTGAATACAATTCTGTAGTGTCTGAGCGGGCGCTTCGTGAGATTTACCTGAAGGGCTTTGAAATTGCGGTGAAGGAAGGCGGAGCCTATTCTGTCATGACTACCTATGGGGCAATCAATGGCCTATGGACAGCCGGCAATTATGATCTTCTTACCACGATTCTTCGGGGAGAATGGAAGTATGACGGTATGGTCATGACTGACTGGTGGGCAAAGATGAATGAAGAAGGGAAGCCTGCATCAGGCCGGAATGCGGCAGCCATGGTACGGGGTCAGAATGATGTATATATGGTGTGCCAGAATCCGGAAAGCAACAGCAATCACGATAATCTTGCAGAGAGTATTGAAAATGGAACATTAACGCGCGGCCTTCTTCAGAGAAGCGCAGTGAACATTTTGAAAATGCTGATGCGTTCCCCGGTCATGGAGCGCAGCCTTGGAAGGATGAGCCGTGAGGAACTGGATGCCTGTGAAAGTATGGCGGAAGACGACAAGGTGGATTTTGACATAGAATTTCATCCGATCAAAGATAAACTGATCTTAGATGCCAAAGATGTGGATACTTCCAAGGGAAAAACCCAGCTATACGGAATTCAGGCGGAAAAGATTGGGACGTATGCCATTTGTATGAAAGTAAAAGTTGATGCCTCCGGACTTTCTCAGGTTCCGGTCACGATCTATTCGAATGGAACGATAGCAGGAACCGTTACATTAAACGGAACGAATGGAGAATGGATAGAGATCCGGCAGACACTCGGCCGTTTTGTCGGTCCTAATAATTTCATAAGACTGTTCTTTGCCCAAAGCGGAATGCAGATAGATACGATTACTGTGGAGCTGCTGGAGGAGAATTTCTTGAAAAAGTAACATGTTTCTTGATTTTTTAATATGGTGAAAAAACTCTCCTGAGACTAAAATGGAAGCATCAAAACACGACATCCTAAAAAGAAAAGGAGAGGGAAATAATGAAGATGAGAAAAGTGACCGCATTAGGACTTGCAGCAATGATGACTGCATCCATGATTCCGGCAGTTCCGGTCATGGCTGAAGAAGCACAGGGATCCGTATACTATCTGCAGTTCAAACCGGAAGCGGCAGATCAGTGGACAGCACTTGCAGAGAAATACACAGAAGAGACCGGCGTAGAAGTAAACGTTGTAACTGCAGCATCAGGAACCTATGAATCCACTCTGAAAGCAGAGATGGCAAAAGACGAAGTTCCGACCCTGTTCCACGTAAACGGACCTGTAGGTCTTGCTACATGGAAAGATTACTGCAGAGATTTATCTGACACAGACATTTACAAAGAACTGAAGAGCGAAGACTTCGCACTGAAAGACGGAGATCAGGTTCTCGGCGTAGCATTTGCAGTAGAAACTTATGGTATCATCTACAACAAAGCACTTCTGAATGACTACATTGCAATGGACGGCGCAGTGATCTCCGATGTTTCCGAGATCAACAACTTTGAAACTCTGAAAGCCGTAGCAGATGACATCCAGGCTAAAAAAGATGACCTCGGCGTTTTAGGTGCATTTACTTCTGCCGGTATGGATTCCTCCTCTGACTGGAGATTCAAAACACATCTGGCAAACCTTCCGATCTACTATGAGTATCAGGCAGACGGAATCGGAACTACAGACGCAATCAAAGGTACATACCTTGAAAACTACAAGAACATCTGGGATCTGTATCTGACAGACTCCACCTGTGAACCGACATTGCTTTCCAGCAAAACAGGTGAAGATGCTGCCGCTGAATTTGCACTTGGCGAAGCAGTATTCTATCAGAACGGAACATGGGCTTACGGCGATATCAAAGACAACGATGTTGCAGATGAAGATCTTGGAATGCTCCCAATCTATATTGGCGTAGAAGGCGAAGAAAATCAGGGTCTCTGCACAGGTACAGAGAACTACTGGTGCATCAACAAAAACGCTCCGGAAGAAGACATCCAGGCAACTATCGATTTCCTGAAATGGGTGATCACAGATGACGCTGGTAAAGAAGCTCTGACACAGGAAATGGGCTTTGTAACAACCTTTAACACAATCGGTGATGAATATCTGCCGGAGAACCCTCTTGTTAAGTGCGCAGAAGAAGACATCGCAGCAGGACATACAGCAGTTGCATGGTGCTTCCCGACAATGCCGTCTGAAGAGTGGAAGAACGGTGTTGGTTCCGCACTTCTTGAGTATGCACAGGGAACTGGCGACTGGAGTGCTGTAGAAACCGCATTTGTTGACGGATGGGCAGCTGAATACGCAGCTACAAACAACTAAGATTATGCAAAAAGGAGGGTGAGCGATGCTTCGCTCATCCTTTTTTTAAAAAGCAGTTTTGAGAAAAGAGGGATGGTATGAACACGAAAACAATGAGAAAATATTCTCCATTTTTTCTGGCACCGACTCTGATCGCATTTACGATTGGATTCATTGTGCCGTTTATCCTTGGCATCTACCTCTCGTTTTGCGAGTTCACTACAGTGGTAGATGCAAAATGGGTTGGACTGAAAAATTATGTAAAAATCTGGGGGGATGCTTCCTTCGTGCATTCCCTGTGGTATACGGCGCTGTTCACCATTGTGACAGTATTGCTGATCAATGTTCTGGGATTTGCCATTGCACTGCTTCTTACAAAGAAAATCAGAGGAACCAATATTTTCCGAACGGTATTTTTTATGCCGAACCTGATCGGCGGTATTATCCTTGGTTATATCTGGAACCTTCTGCTGAATGGTATTCTGCTCTATGTGAACCGTACACTTACCTATTCCGGTACATATGGCTTCTGGGGACTGGTGATCCTCATGTGCTGGCAGCAGATCGGCTATATGATGATCATCTACATTTCCGGTATTAACAATATTCCGGGAGAACTGGTGGAGGCAGCCAAGATTGACGGTGCAACTTCCGCTCAGGTTCTCCGCTATGTAACGATCCCTATGGTAATGCCTTCCATTACCGTGTGTACCTTCCTGACACTGACCAACTCCTTCAAACTGTTTGACCAGAACCTGGCTTTGACAGCAGGAGAGCCGTCTAAGATGTCGGAAATGCTTGCCCTGAATATTTACAATACATTCTATACCAGAAATGGTTGGGAAGGTGTTGGACAGGCGAAGGCCGTAGTATTCTTTATCCTGGTAGCGCTGATCGCGATTATCCAGACCAGGCTTACAAGATCTAAGGAGGTGCAGCAGTAATGGATGCAAGAAAAGCGAAACACAGCGGACTGTTGACCGTGATTTTTACGTTAATTTCCCTGCTGTGGGTATTTCCCATTGTACTGGTTATCATTAACTCTTTTAAGAAAAAAGCATATATCACCAGAAAACCGTTTGAAATCCCTACGGATAAAATGTTTGTAGGCCTGGAAAACTATTTTAAAGGTATTGAGAGAACCGGATTTTTTGATGCATTCTGGACATCCCTGTTTATTACGGTATTTTCCGTAGCAGCGATCATCCTGTTCTGCTCTATGACAGCATGGTATATTATGCGTGTGAAAGATGCTTTCACTACGGCGATTTATTATCTGTGCCTGTTTGCTATGATCGTTCCTTTCCAGATGGTAATGTACACACTGTCCAAAACAGCCAATGTGCTGCATCTGGGAAATCCGGTGGGTATCATTCTGGTTTATGTGGGTTTCGGAGCCGGGCTTTCTGTGTTTATGTTTACCGGTTTTGTCAAATCCATCCCGCTGGAAATTGAAGAGGCGGCCATGATCGACGGCTGTACACCGCTGCAGACCTATTTCCAGGTAGTTCTTCCGATTATGAAACCTACCTGTATTACAGTTATGATTCTGCAGGCAATGTGGATCTGGAATGACTATCTTCTGCCGTCCCTTGTTCTGGATCAGAAAAAATATAAAACAATCCCTATGGCAGTTCAGTATCTGAAAGGCGGATATGGTTCTGTTGATATGGGGGCCATGATGGCCGTACTGGTGCTTTCTATCATCCCGATCATTGTATTCTATCTGGTATGCCAGAAATACATCATCGAGGGTGTTGTTGCAGGCGCTGTCAAAGGTTGATTTTACGGAACATAAAGGCTGCTGTGCCGGAAGGGACAGCAGCCTTAAAAAGGATAAAGGACTGCATCTGAAAAAAGAATTTCTCTTCACAAAAACAGCAGAAAATGATAAAATCAAATAAGTAATAGAATGATTGGGGACAAATGCAGAATGATTAGAATATTAGTTGTTGATGATGAGAAAATCGAACGGGAAGGCCTGAAATATCTGCTTTCCCGGGAAGACGGCGTAAGTGAGATCTGCGAGGCCTCAAATGGAAAACAGGCTTTGCAGATTTTGCGTACTCAGAAAGTAGATCTGCTTCTGACCGATATCAAAATGCCGCATATGGATGGCCTTGAACTTGTGAGAAGGGCTAAGGATGAAGACGAACGTCTCCATGTGGTAATTTTCAGCGGCTATAATGATTTTACTTTTGCCCAGGAGGCTATTCGGTATGGAGTAAAAGATTATGTGCTGAAGCCTGTAGATCCGGAAGATTTCCATAAGGTCATAAGCAGAGCCCAAAGTGAAATCTCAAAAATGAAAGAAAAAGAATCCCATGATCTTCAGGGCCAGAATTTTCTTCAGCAGTATTTTCTCCAGAACTATCTCTACACAGGTCAGAAAGAGATTCTGAACAGAGCAGAAAAAATGATTGATCTGGAAAAGTGGAACGGATGGCATTGCGGGATTCTGATTGAATCCGGCGATACATTTTTTGATTCAGCAGAAGAGACACTGGCGGAAGAAATCCAAAAGGAACTGCGCAGGGTATTTTTCTATCTGAATCTGAATGCAAGACAGTCTCTGCTGCTGTTTCAGGATGTATACTGTGATTATCAGTTGGTGGCCAACCATATTTATCAGTTTTTAAAAAGAAATTATCCAATTAGTTTCCATCTTGCAGTGAGCCGGAAATTCGAGGGATGTGAGTGCCTGCCGGATATTATGAACCAGTTGGAACGGCAGATGGAAGAAAGATTTTATCATCCGGAGAAGCATGTGTTTTCCTGTGAAGAGGATGACTGGAAGCTGGCAGGGAAAGAAGTGCAGGATGCCCATCTCATGCAGATTATTTCCGAGGACATCACGCGCAAGGATGTGGAGAATCTCTGGAAGCATTTTGGCTGTCTGAAGGAAAAATATCAGCAGAATACGCAGTTTTCCGCTATGTATATCAAGTTTGTCTTTTCCAATGTGATTCAGGAGCTTTATCAGGAAAATCAATTCGCCGGAGAAAAGCGCCTGGAAAAGGAAGTAGACCGGCTGTATAGCTGCCAGGATATCCTTCAGATTCTGGATGTGACGGAAGAAAGTATCCGGGAATTTGAGAAATTCGTGAAGCGTTCCATGAGTGAATCGAGAGAAGAGGTCGCTGCTGTAAAGAATTATATTTACCAGCATTATGATGAAGATCTGAATCTGGAGATGCTGGCAGAAAAAGTATACCTGTCTTCCGGGTATTTAAGTTTTATTTTTAAAAAGGAAACAGGGATGAACCTGAACCGATTTATCCGTGTTTTCCGTATGGAAAAAGCAAAGGAGCTTTTGTGCGGAACCGGTATGAAGGTAGCCCAGATCAGTGAAAAAGTGGGCTTTGCAAATGTATCATATTTTTGCAGGAGTTTCCGGGAGTATTATGGAAAAAGCCCGGAATCTTACCGGAAAGGAACAAGTGAGGATGGAGAACATTCACCTGAAAATTAAGAATATGAAATACCGTTATAAGCTGACAATTATTCTTTTGGTTGTCAGCTTAGTTCCTATGTTGGTGCTGGCAATGTACAGCTATGTGCGGATGAGCAGCCTGGTGCGGACTAATGAAGTGGAAGAAATGAATTCAATCCTGGATCAGACAAGGAATACCATAGACAGTCAGGTACAGGTATATACCAGCCTGATTAATTATCTGACGTATTCTCCGGATATTAAGGATCTGATAGAAAATAAGGACAGAGATGTCTATGACACCTATGAAATGTATACTCAGGTGGCTGATCCTTTGCTGTCTGTTCCAAAGTCTTATCATGATGCGATTCTTCAAGTCCAGCTTTATGCGGATAACATACAGGTTCAGCATGATTACACACTGATCCCGCTGCGTGACGCGGAAGAAGCGTGGTGGTACGGCAGTTTGTCGGATGCGGTTACGGTGCAGTGGAGAGTAAACTGGGAAAAAAAGGAAATTGCCGCAGTAAGGAGGATCCATCAGGATTATGCGGCAGAGGCCATGCTGTGTGTAATCCTGGATTATGATAAAGTATTTCAGCCTTTCCGGAATATCTCTTCTGAAGAGGTAGGCGGTATCATAGCGGATGCACAGGGGGATATCCTTTTTCACGGAGAAGGTCTTACATTTGACCTGGATTTTTCGCAGAATGCAGGAGAAATCCTCCGGGATATTCGCCAAAAATGTGTCTACGTCAGCAGCGAAAGTCAGGCAAACGGCTGGATCTATTATCTTTACAGGCCGCAGACGGATATTACGAAGTCCGTAGCGCAGGTACTGATCAGTGAAATTCCGCTGGTGTTTCTCTGTCTGGCAGTTATATTGGTGCTTGGCCCGATTCTTTCGAAGATGCTCACCAAAGGGATTGAGCAATTGACGGAGAATATGAACCGGGTCAATCAGGGAAGCAGGGAGGTTACGGTCAACAGTGATTCGGAAGATGAGATTGGTGTTCTCATACGTAGTTTCCGAAGGATGATGAACGAGATTAACCGCCTGATTAATGAAGTTTACGAGAATAAGCTTGAGCTGAAGGAATTTGAACTGAAAGCCCTGCAGGCACAGATCAATCCCCATTTCCTGTACAATTCTCTTTCTATCATCAACTGGATGGCCATCCGCAGCGACCAGAAGGAAATCAGCAGGGTCACACTTGCCCTTTCTACTTTTTACAGGACTGCTTTAAGCAGGGGCGAGGATATGGTAACGGTAGAGAACTGTATCAAAAATATTGAGGCCTATCTGGAAATACAGCTTGTAATGCATGATCATGACTTCCGGATTGAATGGAATATAGATCCTGAAATTAAAAATGAGAAAGTTCCTAAACTCATTCTTCAGCCTGTGGTGGAAAATGCCCTGGAACACGGCCTGGATTTGAAGGAAGAAGGAGAAAAGGTTCTGAAGCTCTCCTTTGTGGAAGAAGAAGACAAGGTTTTGATTGTAGTAGAGGACAATGGTCTTGGAATGGAACAGGAAAAGGCAGAATCCCTGGTAACCTATCAGGCAAAAGGATACGGATTGAAAAATGTTAATGATCGTATCCGCCTTCTTTATGGTGAAGAGTACGCAATCAGGATCAGAAGCAGTGTGGGGAAAGGTACCCGTGTAGAAATCAGAACTCCGAAGGGGGGAAGCGAGTATGGGAAGCAGATTCTGTACCATTAAAGGCATACCGTCACTGGCGCGGCGGGTGCGCCGGAAACCCGGCATCGGCAATAGAGAAATGCTGCTTTTGGGTCTTGGAATGCTTGGTGTCGGAATTCTGTCCGGATGCGGACAGGGTGAGACAGAGGCAGAAAATGTCATGCCTGCTCCTGTGCAGCAGAAAGAAACCGAAGCAGAGGAATGGCAGGCAGCAGAGGAAACTCCTTATGGGAAATATCCGGAACTTGTGACTTATACTCTGGGTCAGATGAGCGGTGCCAATAATTCCAATCTTCCGGATGGAGATACCTATGAGAACAATGCATACACCAGATATCTGCGAAAAATGCTGAATATCCAGAATCGGAGTATTTATCTTGAGGCAGAAGATAAGTATGATGAATTTATCAATGTGCTCGTAAAAGACAGAACCCTGCCGGATGTTTTGGTACTGTCTGACAGAGAGATGCTCAAGGAACTGGTGGAAAACGATCTTGTAGAAGATCTGACAGAGGTATTTGAGAGTTGTACTACAGACAGGATTAAAGAGATGTATGACAGCTATGGAGGGCAGCTTCTGGAGGCGGGAGTCTTTGACGGAAGGCTGATGGCTGTTCCGGAGACGGTAATCGACCATGGGCCAAGGCTTATGTGGCTTCGGAAGGACTGGATGGACGAGTTGGGACTGCAGGAGCCTGAGACACTGGAGGAGGCCTTTGGAATTGTAGAATCCTTTGTGGAAAACAGGATGGGCGCGGAAGAAGGCGAGGAACCCATCGGCCTTGTGTGCGACACTGCGCTGATCGGAACTACCAGCAGCAGTTATTCTGTGGAGCCGATTTTCCAGTATTATGGAGCGGAGCCGCAGAAATGGATTGAAAAAGATGGTAAGATCATTTACGGTTCTCTCACAGAAGAGACACAGAAGGGACTTTACCGGCTGCGTCAGCTTTATGCGAAGGGAGTTCTGGACCAGAATTTTGCCCTGCGCACCCAGAATAATATCCGGGACCTTGTAGTGGAAGGCAAATGCGGTGCTTTTTTCGGACTGTGGTGGACACCGAACAATCCCCTGATGGATCAGTATGAGCAGGATCCCACAGCAGAATGGGAACCATATTATTTCAAAAGCAGCAGGGAGGTACACACCTATGCCTCTTTTCGTGACAATAAATATGTGGTAGTGCGCAAAGGATATGAGCATCCGGAAATTGTTATGAAGATCATCAGCGTCCTTTTTGATTATACAAGGTATGAAGCAGAGGATGCAGATGAGGTGAATGATTATTTTGCGCTGAATGTGGATCCTACGGCAAGGCCGCTTGTGATCAATGTGGATTATAACGAAGCAACTTATACGGTGACAGAGAATATACGCAGGGCTTTGGCGGGAGATATGTCAAAAGAGAAGCTGAGCGCAATTGAAGAGTCTTATTATGATGCCTGCCGGAATTACCTGAATGGAAGGCAGAACAGCAGTGAAGAATGGGCTGCATATAAGTCCAGGATTTCAGCGGTGGGACTTCTGGTGGACGGTAATTATCAGCCGCCTATCCGGGAATATCTGGAGATGACGGATAATGAGGTACCGCAGAACCTGCAGACCCTGGAGAAGAATGCATTTATCCAGATTATTCTGGGCAAACAGCCTATGGCTTATTTTGACACGTTTGTGGATGAATGGTACAGCCAGGGCGGGGAAGAATTGCTGGAACGCGTGCAGACAGCACATGATACGGCAGAAGCAGCAGAACCATAAATTTAAAAGGAAAGGCAGCAGCCTCCCGATCGGAAGACAGATTGGGAGGCTGTTTTGCTGCCGGGAAGGGGAAATAATTCGAGGAATCTTTTGGATATATTTTATAATTAAATGGATTTCGTTATATTTTTCGTAGATTTTTTATATTTTCAACAACCTCTTGATATTTTATACTGACGACAGATAACTGAAAAGCAGAAAATCATGGAGGATGCTATGGAAAAAAAGAATTTAGAACAGAGGATTGAGAAACTGCTGGGAACGAGGGTGTCAGACGCAGACGAACAGCAGCTTTACTATGCACTGCTTGCTCTGGTGAAGGAAGAATGTGACGCCAGACCTGCAAATGAGGGAAGCAAAAAAATCTACTATATTTCCGCTGAATTCCTGATTGGCAAGCTGCTTTCGAATAATATGATCAATCTTGGGATTTATGACGAGGTAAAGGAAATCCTTGCGAAAAACGGTAAGAGCCTGGAAGCCGTGGAGGAAGCAGAACCGGAACCATCCCTTGGAAACGGCGGCCTGGGACGTCTTGCAGCATGTTTCCTGGATTCCATTGCAACCCTTGGGCTGAATGGCGCGGGAATCGGGCTGAACTATCATTTCGGCCTGTTCCGCCAGGTATTTGAAGAGAACAAGCAAAAAGAGGTGAAAGACCCGTGGATCACAAAGGAAAGCTGGCTGAAAGATACGGGAATCCGGTTTGACGTCATCTTCGGGCATTTTACCCTGCAGTCCGTGCTGTATGACATTGATGTACCAGGCTACGGACAGACGGCTGTAAACAAGCTTCACCTTTTTGATGTAAATACGATTGATGAGACCATGGTAGAAGAGGGCATTTCCTTTGATAAGGGCGATATTGCCAGAAACCTGACGCTGTTTTTGTATCCGGATGACAGCGACCGTGCCGGACACCTTCTGCGCGTTTACCAGCAGTATTTTATGGTAAGCAACGCAGCACAGCTTATTTTGAAGGAAATGGAGGATAAGGGGTATGACCTGCACAGGCTTTATGAACATGCGGTAGTGCAGATCAATGATACACATCCTTCCATGGTCATTCCGGAACTGATCCGTCTCCTGACTGCAAGGGGAATTTCCATGGACGAATCCATTGAGATCGTATCCAGGACATGCGCCTATACGAACCACACCATTCTGGCGGAAGCGTTGGAAAAATGGCCTGTGGAATATCTGGAGGAGGTAGCGCCCTCCATTATGCCGATCATCCGTGAGCTTGACAAACGGGCAAAGGCAAAATATGAAGATCCTGCAGTGGCAGTGATCGACAAGGAAAACCGTGTGCATATGGCAAATATGGATATCCATTACGGATTCAGTGTGAACGGCGTGGCAGCACTTCACACGGAAATCCTTAAGGACTCCGAGCTGAAACCGTTTTATGATCTGTACCCGGAAAAATTTAACAATAAGACAAACGGAATTACCTTCCGCAGATGGCTGATGCACTGCAATGGGGAATTATCGGATTATATTACCGAATTGATCGGAGAGGGCTGGAAAAAGGACGCAGCAGAACTTGAAAAGCTGATGGATTACCGCGGGGATGAGGCAGTCCTGGAGCGGATGCTGAAGATCAAGGAAGACAATAAGCTTTGCCTGAAAGCATATCTGAAAGAGAAAGAGGGCATTGAGGTGGACGAACATTCCATCTTTGACATCCAGGTTAAACGTCTTCACGAGTATAAACGCCAGCAGATGAATACGCTGTATATCATTCATAAGTACATGGAGATCAAAGCCGGCAGGCTGCCGAAAACACCGATCACCATGATCTTCGGAGCAAAGGCAGCGCCTGCATATGTGATCGCAAAGGATATTATCCACCTGATCCTCTGCCTTCAGGAGCTGATTGACCATGACCCGGAGGTAAGCCCGTACTTAAAGATCGTTATGGTGGAGAACTACAATGTAACAAAAGCAGGAAAACTGATTCCTGCATGTGATGTTTCCGAACAGATCTCCCTGGCATCCAAGGAGGCTTCCGGAACCGGAAATATGAAATTTATGCTGAACGGTGCAGTAACGCTTGGAACCATGGACGGCGCCAATGTGGAGATCAGCGACCTGGTGGGTGCGGAGAACATTTATATCTTTGGCAAATCCAGCGCAGAGGTGATTGACCTGTATGCGACATCCGGATACAAGGCAGGAGAGTATTATGAGAATGATGCACATATCAGAGAAATACTGGACTTTATCGTAAGCGAAAAGCTTTTAAGCATTGGTGATGAAGAAAGCCTGAAACGCCTGCATGAGAACCTGGTAAACAAAGACTGGTTCATGACACTTCTGGATATCAACGATTACATAGAGAAAAAAGAAGAAATCTTTGCAGCATACGAGAACAGGAAGGAATGGGCCGGAAAGATGCTTGTAAATACCGCTAAGGCAGGATTCTTCTCCTCTGACCGCACCATTGCTGAGTATAACCGCGATATCTGGAAATTATGAAAAACAAGATCAGAAAATTTTTCCTCCTGGTAGGTGTTTTGTTTGTACTGGGAGGAGGGTGTGTTGTCGGATATCCGTATGTGAGCAATTGGATCAGCGAATATGAGGCGGAAGAAGTGATCTTAGATTACAGATCGACAGTGAAGGATGAGGATGCGGAATCCCTCTCGGATATGAAGTCAGAGGCTGAGAAATACAACCGGCTCCTGAACAGTGATGAGGGAGTTTCAGAAGCAGATTATGAGGATATGCTTGCCATAACGGACTCCATTGGATTTCTGGAGATTCCGAAGCTGGATATTTACCTTCCCATCTATCACAGCGTGGAAGAACGGGCGCTGAGGCGAGGTGTGGGGCATATGCCCCAGACCTCCCTGCCTGTAGGAGGCCCATCTACACATTGTGTACTTTCCGGGCATACCGGGCTGCCCACGGCAAAGATCTTTACAAATCTGGACAAGATGGAAGAGGGAGATTTGTTTTTCTTACATGTTCTGGATGAGACACTGGCGTATAAAGTAGATCAGATTCTGACAGTCCTTCCTGAGGATACAAAGGATATTCAGATTGAAGAGGGAAAAGACTTAGTAACACTTGTTACCTGTGTACCTTATGGGGCCAATACCCACAGGCTCCTGGTGCGGGGAGAGAGAACGGAATATAACCCGGAAACAATTTCCCTTCGGGCTTCGGAAAAGGAGCCTGAAGAAAAGAGGATTCCGCTTAGCATGATCATCGGCGGCGCTGCAGCAGTTGTCATAATTGTAATCATCATGATTGTTGTACGCAGACGCCATACAGCAGGGAAGAAGCTGAAAAAGAAAGAGGATTGATTTAGTATGAAGGGAAAGAAAATCATAAAGAGCCTTGTCTTATGGCTGGCACTGGCGGCACTGGTGATTCTCACCGGCCTGCAGGTAGGGGCAGCGGATACGGGCAGTGTTACGCTCCGGCTTTCACCGGATGCCGCGGGCGTGGAAATCACATTGTATACCGTGGCTGAGCTTCAGGATGGAGGATTTATTTACTGTGAAGAATTCCGGGACTGCGGGATCACAGTTGAAGATATGGGAGATTCCCAGGCAGCGGGGGAAGCGGCGGCAGCGCTGGCCGAGTACGCTGCGGAGCATCAGGTATCAGGCCTGACGGCAAAGGTAAACGAGGACGGAAATGCAGTATTGAAACGTCTGCCTCCCGCACTGTACCTGGCAGCCCAGACAGCAGGAGAAGAGTTTTTGAAGGTGCAGGCTGCACTGATTCCCATCCCGTATACGAAAGCAGGAACCTCAGAAGAAACCTATGACGCTGTAGTGGATCTGAAATATTCTTTCCCCGGCGGAGCAGTCATTGTTTCCAAAGAGAATGAAAACGGAGAGCTGCTCCCATACGCGATCTTTGCTCTTGAGGAAAAGCGATACCTGGAAAGCGGAGAGACTGTTCCGGAAGGAACGGAAATCGATTATGATGAAAAAGGTGTTTTCTACTGGGCGGAGCTGGAGACAAGCCTTGTGACAAACGAGAACGGACAGTTTGCAGTCAGCAACCTGCCGGTGGGAACTTACCGGTTTGTAGAGGTAAAAGCACCTGATGGATATGTTCTTTCAGAACAGCCTGCAGAATTTACCATAGAAAAAATCGGAGAGGTACAGAAGGTGGAAGGTGTTTACACTGCTGTATCAGGGGAAGTTCAGAAACTTACGGTTATAAACTATCCGGAAGCAACACCGACACCGGAAATCACGCCCACACCGGAAGCATCGGCGACACCGGATATAACGCCAACTCAGGAAGTAACAGTAACACCGGAACCGGAGAAAACGGTAACACCGACACCGGAAGTAACAATAACGCCGGAACCGGAAGAAAGTATCACACCAACACCGGGCGGCAATACTCCGTCTGGCGGATCTTCATCCGGTACACCGAATACATCAGGCGGTTCCTCACAGGGAACGCCGGTCAAGACGGGCGACAATACACCGATTGGAATGTATATTGTATTGCTGATTCTGGCAATTGTGGCAATTTCACTTCCTATCTATTCAATCATTAAAGAAAAATTAAGATAGCCTGGTTCAAAGCCGCATCAACAGGAATAGTTGATGCGGCTAAAGGCGTTTATGGAAACAGACGGTTTTCGTGGAAACGGGCTGTTTTCGCTAAAAAATATTGGCAAAATTACCATATTTGATACTTGTCTATTGGATGAATAATGACTATAATGTTGTTTACATATACAAAGAAATGTAAATAATTGCCAGGGAGGAAGGAAATTGAGAACGATTTTAATCGCAGATGATGAAAAAATCGAACGTCAGGGAATTATCAGCCTGATCGAGCGGGAGAATCTCGAAGTAGAGATCCTGGAGGCAAAGAACGGAAAGGATGCATACGAGCTGGTCAGGAAAAAAAAGCCGGATATCCTGTTTACTGATATTAAAATGCCTTTTATGTCAGGGATTGAACTGGTCAATAAAACACGGGAATTATCTGAAAAAATAGCGATTGTTCTTTTTAGTGGTTACAGTGACTTTGAATATGCAAGAGAGGCAATCAAAAACGGGGCATTGGATTATATTTTGAAACCGATCGACCCGGATGAATTTTCAAAAGTCCTGAATAAGACGCTGGACTGGGTGGAAGAGCATGAGCAGAAGACCATCATTTTCCGCAAAAACCAGGACTTTTTAGAGGAGTATTTCCTGCAGAAATATCTGCATACAGGAAAGCAGGATATTGTAAAAGAAGCAGAAGGGATGCTGGATATTTCCTGGTGGAGTAATGTACGCAGGCTGGTTCTCATTGAGACAGAGGACAACTTTTTTGAAGAATTAAAAGAGAATTTTCATGAGCTTCTGGAAGGCGAGCTGCAATTGCCGTTTTATTATCTGAACCTGGATGAACACCGTTCCCTGCTCCTTTTTGGTGAACGTGTGAAAGTGGATTTTCCCATAATGGGAAAGCACATTTATGAGTATATGGCCGAACGGCTGCAGGCGGAATGTTATGTGGCGGTCAGCAGCCGTATAGAGGATGGGATGCAGATGCCGGAGGCGTTCCGTGAAGTGGAGCTCCTTATGGAAAACCGTTTCTATCACCACGAAAACAGAGTTTTCCTTCCTGATATGGCGACGGAAGGGAAAAATAACCAGGAGATCATCGGAGAACTTCTGGAAAAGATGGAAGAAGATATCCGCCTGCAGGATATTTCCCATTTGTGGGAACATTTCAGAAAATTTGACGCACAGGGAAAGGCAGTGGGACAGGTATCCCATATTTATATTAAGTTTTCCTGTTTTGGTATTATTAAGGAATTGTATAAAAGTATGCATCTGTCGCAGGAGAAATGTAACCAGACGGTGGATGCACTGTACCAGTGTACAAGTATGCAGGAACTTACGGATATCCTGGAAGAGAATATCCGTGTTTATGAAGAGACGGTTTTTGCCAATCAGAGCAACGCCAGAAGCGATGTAGAAAAGGTGAAAAGCTACATATATGAACATTATGCGGAGGAATTAAGTGTGGAAATTCTCGGGGGGGGGGTATTTCTGTCACCAGGTTATATGAGCCACATATTTAAGAAGGAGACGGGGGAAGGACTGAGCCGTTTTATCCGTGTCTACCGCCTGGAAAAAGCCAGGGAACTTCTCCAGAATACCAATAAAAAGATCGTTCAGATCTGCAAAGAAACGGGGTTTACCAACTCCTCCTATTTCTGCAAAAGCTTCCGTGAATACTACGGGTGCAGTCCAGAGAAATTCCGGCGGGGTGTAAATTCAGGAGAGGAAAATTAAAGAAAGGAAACCTTCTGAAAGGAAAGATCCGGGAAGAAAAAACGCGGAGAAAAAGATTCATAAATAGAAATTCCGGGAAAGAAAAATCCCGGACAAGCGCAGTCAGGCGCGGCAATATCATCAGATATGCCGCGTCTGGCTGTTTTTTTTTCGGAAATATTGTTTTAAATAAAAGCTGCAATTGTAATGTGACAAATCTATGTAAAAAAAATAAAAGTTATATGTTTCGTGGAAAAATTATATATCGACGGAAGAGCACCTCTTTTATAATAAAAACTACTTAAGGGAATGAAAAAAGCAATGAAAAACGATAAAAATCGTGGCAGATAAAGGCAGGAAAAAAGGAAAGGGAGGAGCAGCATGAAAAGACGAAAATGGCAAAAAGCAGTGGCCCTGCTTGCTGGAGTAATGATGGTATGTACACTACCAGGTGTAGAGAATCTGGTGGAAACAAGCCATTTTGTACGTGCGGAATCCAGCCCTGAAGGAGCATTTTCTGACGGTGAAATGCAGGCGCAGGAAGCCCGGGTTTTAAGCCAGTATTCTGAAGCAGATGTGTGGAGCTCCGGCGAGGACGGCGATCTATTCAGCAGCGGCGGTGAGAACAACAGCCCTGTACAGATGGTGCCGGATACGGCAGAAAATGCTGAGGAAACGACATCCGAACCTATGCAGGTCAATGTAACATTAACCGGTGAAATACAGGATAAAAAAGCGCAGGGGGAAGCCCAGTGGATACAGATCCATGCTGAGGATGCTTCCCTGGCATCAGAAGGAGAATCACGCGTCAGAATTCATCTGTATGATAACGCTGACAGAAGCCCGGCTGATGACCTGGAGGTGTTGCTTTTTACGGAAAAACAGGAAAAAATTCCGGAAACAGCAGTGCTTCCGCCGGTAGTTTTGGAACGTGCCCTGAATGGTGCGGAAGAGCTGACTGTTTCCCGGAAACAGATATATCAGCAGGATGAAAACGGAACCATTCTTCTTGACGAAAATGGAGAGCAGATCGTAACAGATGACTATCTGGAATTTACTCTTCCGGCAGGAAAAACAGCTGATTTTTATGCGGCTTTACTATATCGGAATGTTGAAGAAGTTTATTCCTATGATGCACTTTTGAATACGGAAGTGCTGCAGAAAGTAAACGGAGCATGGAGAAGTGTCCTGAACTGGAATGAGGCCGCAGAGACGACTGTCGGATGGACAAATCCGGAGACGGCAGCAGCGGAAAACGCTCCGGAAGAGCAAGCCGCAGAACCGGAAATTTCCGATGAAGAAGGTCAGGAAACAGAGGATTCCGCAAGTCAGATTTTTGCAGACGGAGAAGAATCTGAGTCCGGTCAGGAAGGCGGAAACGCCGCAGAGGAAACTGCGGATGAAGAGATTTCGGAAGACGAAAATCCCGCGGAAGAGACGGGTAATTCAGAGGAACCGGACAGTTCGGAAGAAACGGCTGGTTCAGAAGAAAAGGATAGTTTAGAAGAAGAGAGTAGTTTAGAAGAACCGGGAGCTTCAGAAGAAGAGGGAAGTATAGAAGAAATAGGTGGTTCGAAGGAAGAGGATGACTCAGAAAAATCCGGAACCGATGAGGAAGAAAACCCGACTGATGATGAAGAAGATCAGGAAACAGAAGATATAGAAACAGACAATACAGAAACCGAGGATACGGAAGCAGACATTTCAAAGGCCGATATGTCTGAGCAGGAAGAGAATACATCCCGCATCCTTGTTACCATGACAAAAGAGCTGGGTGAAGGCCCGGAAGAGATGATGACAAATGAACCGGAAGCATCTGAAGAAACGAAGGAAGAGGGTGCTGAGGTTTTCCAGGAATCTGATACAGATACTACAGAGCGTATAGAAGAGACTGCCGTTTCCGGGCAAACCTACGCTGTACATGTACAGGCGCAGGATCTGCAGCCGGAGGCGAAGTATGATTCTGTAGTTACCATCCACTTGACAGACCTTGCCACTGGCCTGCCAGCCACTGATGTGGCAACTGCAGTCTGTCTCTCAAAAGAAGCGGCACTTGCCTCCGAGGCCGCTTTCGAAACCGAACTGCCGGAGGCCGTACAGACCCCGGCAGGTGTACAAAACTTAAAGGTTACCAGAATGCAGGAAACTGCCGATACCGAAACTGGTGAGAGTACCGTAACAGATGATTATCTGCAGTTTACTCTCCCGGCAGGAAGCAGCGCAGACTTTTATCTGGGCCTTACGTACACCACTGAAGAAGCGGACTACAACAAACAGCTTATTTTAGATGTAAAAGCTGTTCAGTATGTTCCAATAGAGGAAACTGCAGAACCCTCAGTTTCCGATGATGCAGACACTGCGGCGGATCCCAACCCCAATCAAAACACCGCCGATGATACCTCTCAATCGGAGCTTTTGGCCGATGAATCATCTGCCCCCACAGATGCAGCCCAGGAGCTCCTGTCTGCACCGGTAAATATTGCCTGCACGGAGTTGGTGGGACTTGGAGATACCCCCATCGAGCAGGTTGAAGATATAGAAGAATTCCTGCAGTCTGATGCAGCGGAAGAACTTTCTGAGACAGATTCTGAGGATGAAACCCAGAATAATGTCCAAGGCGTTAAGACTGTAGACGTCCTGGCCGGAGCCCAGATGCTGACGATGACGTGGAGTGCGGCGGCGCAGACTGTGAGTGATGATGTAACTGTATACTTTGCACAGCCAGAGGAATGGGCGAAAAATGGATATGAGGTTAAAGTATTTATAAAGCCTCAGTCTGATTCTGATACATATAATCAGTTAAAGAATATGGTATATACTGGACAAACTTATAATGGATTAAAGGTATATACGGTATCTTTTACAAGTTCGGAATGCCCATATGGCGGTTTTTCAAGAATGCTTTTTCAGGCTTTTGAAAATGAGAAGTGGGTAGCAGAATATAATGCATTAGAGAAAATATATACAGATAGTAATAAGAACTGGGCAAAAACGTCTTCGTTTAGTGGGAAAATATACAATTCGGCAACAGAAAGTTGGGAGGAATATATTCCCTTTAATCCAGATGATCATACGTTTTTCCAAGACAAGACTATTTACTTCGAAAACAGAGGATCAGAGAGTCTTACAGAAAATATAACAGCAATTTTTTATGAGAAACAAGACAATAATTTAGCCGAAGTTTCTAAGATTACAATGACCTCAGCAGGAAATAACAGATATTCAGTTGTCATTCCTACCGAAGCATGTTCTTATGTTCAGTTTTGTGATGCAAATGGCAGGATCCTGGGTGATACCTATTCTAATTTTTACGGACAGGGAGAAGGTGAAACCGGAGTAGAAAGCTTCATTTATAATGAATCTTCTATGTGCAGCTATCACTATGTAAGCACTGCAGATGATTCTACATGGGGTACAATCGGAGGAAGAACAGTATATTATGATGCCACATTATCAAAACTGAGCTATGTTGGAACTGAAGATGCCAAGGGAAGTAAATATGGTATCCCATATCCAGATGATGTCGTGTACTATTATGCAACTGGTACAGGTAAGGAGCCAATAAGTGGTGCCATGGCAAAGGCAGAAAAGGATAGCTGGAAAGATGTATATGCAGTTGACCTGCCGGAAGGATATACAAGAATTCGTTTTACAGGATGGAAAGATCCTTCAAATGAGACTGCTGCACAAAATGGTGATGGTACAGCAATGCTGGATATCCCTACCAATCTAGTGGCCCCATGCTTTTATGGTGACAGCAGCGATGATGCAATATATACAGGTGGAAACAGAGGTGGATATTGGGATGAGGTTTACTCTGTCAGAGATGCAGAAGCAGGAAAAGGTAAACCCGTAGTAGATGTTCCAAACGGGTCATTTACAAGAGAGAGCAATATTTTGTATCTTAATACAACGCTTTATGATTACTATACAGATTATGAACTGAATGGTAATAACAGGGATGATTATAATGCGGCGGCAACAGTTGGCTCACATAGAATTTACCAGCCATTTCGTCAACTGAATCAGGCATTGAGTGATTATTATAGCAGCGTGAATGCGGAATATCCATTATATTGGGGGAATTTCCAGAATTACAAAGGATCTCATTTCACAGAAATATCTGATACATTAGGGCTGTATGGATTTGATAAAAACGGCAGCTCAGATTTATATAAGAAGTTTTTCTATGAGAATAACTCCATGTGGGGAAGAAACGGTGCCGAAATTACACAGGCTGGCCAAAATGCCACCCAGGGTCTGGCTGCAAAGAGTCTCTTGAATGGGAATATTGCGCTGTCAAGCTCCGATGGAAGTGTGTTTGCAGCACCATTTTTCAACGAAAGTTTCTTAAATGGGTCAAATTCGAAAAATACGGTATTAGGAAAAGTTTATCATGATGTTTCTTTTCCTTTTATTAAAAAATCAATGACAAGCGGCTCTTCACCAAGTGCGACTGGAACCGTTGAATATTGGTATTTTAACAGTGCGGATAATGAAAGCACTACAAAGAATAGAAACCTTCAGCTTCAGTATGATTCGCAACAGGAATATTTTCTAAAGTCAATGCCAGAAGGCGTAAAAGGCCAAACCGCAAATACGGGGTATCCTGCAACTGAAAATGGAAATTATTTTCCGTTTAATACAACCGGTCAATCAGGAAAGGCAGCACAGTTAAATTATGGATTTGGACAGAAGATTGAATTTACGTTCCGGCTGACAAAGGATGGAACGGTTATGACAACCAATAATGAAAAAGTCCCTATTGAGTTTAATTTTTCCGGTGATGATGATGTCTGGGTTTATATCGATGATGAGCTGGTTTTGGATGTAGGAGGAGGCCATGGTGTTGTTTCCGGAAGGATTAATTTCCAGGATTTAACGGCCTGGGTAAGCAAGGTAAAAAATAATAATACATCAGGCGGATATAAAGATAATGTAACAACAGCCTTTCCAGAGAGCCTGAAAAATGGAATCTACGAAAAAGATCATACGCTGACCATGTTTTACATGGAACGCGGGCTTTGGGAATCCAATATGGAGATTACCTTCAATTTTCCGGATGAAAACAAACTGCAGATTGAAAAAGTAGTTGATAAGACAGAAGTAAATGATCTCTTCAAAAAGGCTTTTGATAATCTTTCAATCTTTACTTTTGGAATCCGGAATCTGGCTACTCATTATGGAACAAAGGATGCTGTGACAAATCCGGTGGAGCCGGTTTCAATCAGTCTTACAAGCGGAGTGTCATATACTCCTACACCGGGAAATACATTCAAACTGGAGCCGAACCTGATCGGAGAAAAAACGAATACGGTTCACTGGTCTGCCGGGCTGGATGACAGTACAGGAACCAATCGTGATAAGCGGTATGGCACAATGACACTGAATTCAGCGATTGATATCAGCGATATGCAGTATCTGGAATTCCGTTTTTATTACCGGTATAATGACACCCCTGGCCTGCAGCATATGTATCTGCAATTGGTAGACACCGCCGGCAATATAATGGGAAATAAAACGGATTATCTGTCCGGTAAGGTGTATGGGACTTCCAGTATGAGCCATGATCAATGGGTAACTGTAAAAATAGACTTAAGTAAACTACAGTCTGACAGAGGATTTAATAGCCAGGTGGCTGCGATCAAGTTTGGTTATAACTGGGGAAGGGATATCTATCTCAGTGACTTTACCTTTTACCCCTCCACTTTGCTGATGTCAGGTTCGACAGGTTTTGTTACAAAGCAATATGAAATTCCGGATTACGGAACAGCAGTGGACAGTGTATTAAAAGCGCCGGTGGGCGCCCAGTATTCTTCTTCAAACGGAAATAATTATGAAATCGGTACAAGTGGAGAATTTGTGCTGAAAAACGGGGAGACGGTCACCTTCCATGATCAGTTCAGACGGGGAAGCTATATAGCGCTTGAGGAAAAGGCGGTAACTGAAGAATTTAAGAGGCTGTTTTCTACAAGCTGGACTATGTATGAAAATGAAAGTGCAGTTATGTATATTCTGGAAGATTCAAATACAGTTACAAGCAGAAAGGCTACTGCACTTGTAAATGTGCCAGATTATGCTGTTGATGATGGGAGGACTGAGAAGTATATAACAGGAAGCAACGATGGACAGACAATAGAGAATGCTTATAAGGGGGAAAAACCGGAAGACAGCACTTTTGTATTCCGTTCCTATTTTGAACCGGACAATACAACCAATATGGTAAACCTTAAAGTGGTCTATACCAACAAAGTAAACACAGGAAGTCTGGTTATAAGAAAAGAGCAGGAGACTGGTTCGGAAAATTTAACCGGAGAATATGAATTTGAAGTTTCCTTCAGTGATATTGGAGGTATGGCATTAGAAAACGCACCTATTACAACGGCAGTTACATTAAAAGCAGGAGAAGAGATTGTCATTAATGGCATTCCGTTAGGAACCTATTTCTCTGTTAAAGAAAAGCAGCCGTCAGATGGGTCAGTTCTTTCAAAGATTACGGTCAATGGTGTAGAGCAGAGTCTGTCAGAAAAGACTGCAACAGGAACGATTAGTTATGAGGAGGGAAACTCGGCAGAGGTTATCGTCAAGACTGTTTTCACCAATGTAAAAAAGCCAGTAGTAAATGTGAATGTAAAAAAGGTTTGGAAAAATGCTGATGGAACAGAGATGACAGATACACCGGATTCTATTAACGTACGACTCCAGCGGAGAATAATAATAAATGGAGAAGACCAGCAATATGAGACGGTTTCAGGATATGAAAAGATTACTATTTCTCCGGGGTATCTTGAAGGAAAGTGGAAAGATTATATTTATTCCATTGAAGGCCTGGATGAATATGATAATTTTCAGAATCAGGAAACACGGAATAAATATGAATACCGTTTTGTAGAATTGGACGCAAACGATCAACCGGTGGAAAATGGCGGATTTATAGAACCGTATAAAGTTACGATAGAGACAACCGAAACTGTTGCTGACGATATACAAATTGGTTCTTTTGCCACTACGATAACGAATACTTACAGTCCGAAGACAATTCTTAAAATTACAAAAGTAAATGTTAAAAATGAATTGTTAGGCGGTGTTGAATTTAAGTTAGAAAAACTGGATTCAAGCAGGGAGGTAATAGGTGTTCCGGTAACGGAGACAACAGGTGTCACAAATGAACCAACATTTGGTTTGGCAGTTTTTGAAAATCTGACAGATGGTACCTATCGATTGACAGAGACAAAGACAGCAGAAGGCTACAGCCTGCTGAAGGATCCAATTACAGTTGTGATTGACCGAACTAATGGATGTACGGTGGATGGTGAGAATGTTGTGGTTACGGACAACACCATCTCTATCACCATAACAAACCAGAAGAAGTTTGATATTCCGGCGACAGGAAGCTGGAGCCGATATATCATAAGTCTCGCCGGAGCAATTCTGGCAGGGCTGGCAATTATTATGTATCTGTTACAAAAGCGAAGAAGGGAGGGAAAAACTTCCTGAGCGCAGATTTTACAGATAAATCAAAAGTATAGCATCAAAAAGAAACTAATACTCCCATGCGGTGCAGCATTAGAATTGCATGAAAAAAGAAAGAGAGGAATGAGTATGAGAAAGCTTAAGAAACTGGCTGCCGCATTACTTAGCGCAGCTATGGTATTTACAACGATGGCAGTGCCGGTGCTGGCAGAGGAACCGGATACAATAGCATCCACACCAACAACAGGAAGTTTGACAATCCGTAAACAGGAAACAGATTCGGATGGGGCTGCAATTAAAGATGTTAGATTTGCAATATATAAAATTGCTGATATTACTCAGAGTGTAACGAGTGGTGTAGTGGATACACAGGTTACACCGGTAGAAGACATCCCTACAGTTGATGAGGCATCCTTTACCAAAGGGGATTTGGAGGAGATTGCACAGGCAACAACTTCAAGTGAGGAATATAATGCTTTAGCAGCAAAAATAAAGTTTCAGGAAACAGATGGAGATGGCGGTTTAGCGCCTACAAAGACTGCAGTAACTAACGACAAAGGCATAGCTACATTTTCTAATGTTGCGCTTGGTATTTATGCTGTAAGAGAAATTGCTGCACCTACCTATGTTGTATCTAAATCGGCTAATTTTATTGTATCGATTCCGATGACGGATTCAACAGGGGACAAGTGGATTTATGATGTGACTGCAAATCCTAAAAATGCGGTTTCCAGAGGAGGAATTACTCTTCACAAAGCAGGCAAAACAGGAAATTATACAACAACTGCTTCTCTTGCTGGCGTAGAGTTTGTTCTGCAGCATAAGAAATCAGATGCTACATGGGAAGTAATTGAGAAAAACGATTCAAACGGCAAAAGTTTATTTATAACTGATGCAAACGGTACTTTTTCAGTAGAAGATCTTGAGCCTGGTACATATAGGTTTATTGAGAAAAGCTTAGGATCTAATGCAGGATATATTCTTGATGCTGCCTCAGCATATGAATTTGAAATTAGAATTGCTCCTTCTGGTAAATCTCATATCTGGTATGACACAAATGGAGATGGGGAGAAAGAAGACCAGGGAGTTGATAAGGACAATCAGGAAAAGGACTCATTAGGTTATACAATCGAAGTAATGAATGAAAAGCCAACTCTGGAAAAGACTGTTAAGGATGGCGCTACATATGACAATGAAACAAGTGCAAGTATTGGTGAACTTGTAGAATGGAAAGTCGAGGCAAGTGTTCCTTCAAAGATTGGTGAAATGAGCGTTTATGAATTGAAAGATACTATGAGCGCAGGGCTGACTTATGAACCGGCTAATGCAGATTTGACTGTAAGTGCAGATAAGAATATAGACTTAGTAGAAAATGACGATTATACAGTTGTTGCTCCGAAAGTGAATACAAAAGGTGGAATTTGGACAATTACATTTACGAAGACAGGTAAAACTAAACTTGCAAAAGGTGAGGCAACTCTTCTTACAGTAACATTTAAGACGCGATTAAATGAAGATGCAAAAATAGCAAATGATGGTAAAGCTGGAAACCTTAACACAGCAGGGCTTCTTTATTCAAATAATATAGTTCCAACAAATGAATTATATCCAAATCAGCCAAAAGAACCAACAAAAGAAACAATTGAAGATCAGGCAACAGTATATACCTTTGGTATTGGTGTTGAAAAAATAGATGGAAAAAATGAAAGTACTAAATTAGCAGATGTAACATTTGATTTGTATAAATATAGTGGTTCTAAAACGTCTGATATCACAGAGAGTGATCTGGCTGATGATGGAAAAATTATTCCGATTGCGGAAGTTACCAGTGGAACAGTAGGTGTATATAAAGTTGATGCAAATGGTAGTGCTGTCTTGACCACAGATGAGAATGGTAATATAACAGTAAATGGATTGGAAGAGGGTAAATATTACCTCGTAGAGACTAAGACAAACGAAGGTTATAATCTGTTAAAGGATCCGGTAGAAGTCGAGCTTGCAGTTACGTTTACAACAAAGACAACAACTACTACTAGTATAGATGCAAATGGAAAAGTTACAACAACTTCAGTAACAACAGATACATTTACTGGTGGTACTAGTAATAATGGCATCATTAAGACCACGATAAAAAATAACAAGGGATTTGAACTTCCCAGCACTGGTGGCATGGGTACGATTATCTTCACCTTTGGCGGTATCGCTCTTGCGCTGGCAGGTGTGATGATTATTATGGCTTCCAGGAAGAAAACTGCATAAATATGAGAAACATCAATAAACAACGAATAACTTTAAACCTCCTTTAAGAATATAGTAAAATAAATAAACAGCAACAAAAAGGCGAGGGCGGCGTTTCCGCCGCCTGAGACTTTTATACAGGATGCGGCTCTGATTTTTTTCAGTGCCGCATCCTGTATAAGAGCCTCAAAATCCTGAAGTATATTTTATCGGAATTCTATAAAGAAAGGGACGGAGACATATGAAAAAACTCACCACAGTTTTCAGTTTAATGCTGATTCTGTCCGGTATTGGCCTGGCTGCATATCCGATCGTCAGCAATATTCTGGCGCAGAAGAACGCTTCACAGGCAATCGTTAATTATAATGATGAGATAAACGATATGAATCAGGAATCCATTGACGCGGCAAAGGAAGCCATGAAGCAGTACAATGAGCAGCTTGGACATGCTGTGATTCAGGAAGCAGCAGAAGAAGCAGCAGAAAGCGTCAGCCACGTAGATATGCTTAATGTGGGAGAAATCATTGGCTACCTGACGGTCCCTGTCATTGATGTAAACCTGCCTATTTACTATGGCACCAGCGCAGACGTTTTGCAGAAAGGTGTCGGTTACATAGAAGAGACTTCATTTCCTCTCGGCGGCGAAAGCACTCACTGTGTCCTCACCGGCCACCGCGGCCTGCCAAGTGCAGAACTGTTTACCAATATGGATAAGGTTTCCGAGGGAGATTTATTTTTCCTTCATATTCTGGATGAGGTGCTGGCATATGAAGTGGATCAGATTAAAGTCGTAGACCCGGATAATACGGATGATCTGCAGATCGTGAAGGGAGAAGACTATGTGACTCTTGTTACGTGTACTCCGTATTCTATCAATACCCATCGCCTTTTGGTACGCGGACACAGAACCGAATATACAGGGGAAGAGAAAGCAAAGACTGTTTCTCAGCTTCAGCCTGCTGCCATGGCCCGCCGTCTCATTGATGTATGGCCCTGGTTCCTGCTCATGATGGCAGGTGTCGTGGCTGTGGAAGGCGTGATTATCCTTGCAATTCTGCTGAAACGCCGCCACGACAGGAAGAAAAAGAAATAATGGATTTCGTGAGCGGAAGTTTTACACGACACTGTTTATAAAATACCTAACCATAAAGCACATAAGACGAAAAGCCGGCTGAGATGTTGTACAGCCGGCTTTTCCTACAGTATTCATTTTCCAAAACAGCAGCCGTTCCTATATCCCTTGTAGGGAGTGCGGTCTACAAATACTTCTTAAGTTCCTCTTCTTCCATGTCAAGGCGTTTGGCACCTTCGGAAATGCTTAACAGGCCGTCACGGATCAAACTGACGGTCAGCTCGATTTTGCCTTCTTTTATTCCTTCCTTTTTTCCTTCAATCTTTCCTTCACGAATTCCGCTCTGTAAAATGTATCCCATAAAGTGGACACGCCCCTTTCCCAAATTTCCACTTTTCGGA
>JAUNGM010000068.1 GCA_030524545.1 Eubacteriales bacterium | reverse complement strand
AGTTTTGAAGGTGCAAAACCTTTACGGACAGCAGCTAATAAGGCTGCTGTTTTTTTGTATTTTTACAATTTTTACATTCGAGATGCAGCAAAGAACTGACATGGCCGGTTACGGAGAAAATTCGGGAATAATTACCCGGATTTTTTTTGCGTTGTTGGCAAAAGATGATATAAAAGATATTTTTATATGAAATAATTACTATAAAATACATAGAAAAATAGTAAAAATGATACAAAAATACTCGGAATCAGAAATAAATATGAATTAAAATATTGCATAATAGATAAAAATATGATATAAATAATATCATAAAATAACGCGAAAGAAATAACAGGAAGGAGTAAAGAATGGGACAGGAAGCATGGTTAAGGATGGAGGGAATCCAGAAGTATTTCCCTGGCGTACATGCTCTCGACAATATTCACTTTGAAGTGAACAGCGGCGAGGTTATGGCTCTTGTAGGAGAGAATGGTGCCGGAAAATCTACCCTGATGAAGATCCTGACAGGAATTTATCCGAAAGATGAAGGAAAAATCTTTCTGGAAGGCAAAGAGACGGAAATAACGGATCCAAAAAGAGCTCAGGAACTTGGAATCAGTATCGTACATCAGGAATTAAACCTGATGGGCGATCTGACAGTGGCCGAGAACATTTTTATCGGCCGTGAATCAATGCAGGGAATCAGATTAAACAAGGCTGAACAGAACAGGAAGACAGAAAATCTGCTGCGGTCACTGAATCTTGATATCAACCCCACAACACTGGTAAAAAGTCTTACTGTAGCAAAGCAGCAGATGGTGGAAATTGCTAAAGCGTTGTCCTATGACAATACAAAGCTTTTAATCTTGGATGAGCCTTCTGCTGCATTGACAGAGTCAGAGATTGAGGAGCTTTTCATTTTTATCCGGGATTTGAAATCCAGAGGAGTCGGTATCGTATACATATCTCACAGAATGGATGAATTAAAAGAAATCACAGATCGGATTACTGTTATGCGTGACGGTCAGTATGTAGGACTTCTGGAAACCGCAAAAACAGATATGGATGAAATTGTCAGCATGATGGTTGGACGTGTCATCTATGAGGAGCCGAAAACACATTCGAATGTCAAAAAGAATGCCCCTGTCGTATTGGAAGCAAAAGGTCTTTGCTCCAGGGAAGTGAAAAATGTTTCTCTCAAGCTGAAAAAAGGAGAAATCCTGGGTGTTGCAGGCTTGATGGGAGCAGGCAGAACTGAAACCGCAAGACTGATCTGCGGTGCAGATCATAAGGATGCCGGAGAAATCCTGATAAATGGCAAGACAGTAGAAATTCATAACCCACAGGATGCAGTAAAATATGGAATCGGATATCTTTCCGAGGATAGAAAGAGATTTGGACTCTGTCTGGGACTTTCTATTTCCGAAAACATAGCACTTCCAAGCTTGAAGAAGATTTCCGGCTTTGTCGTAAAGAAGGAAAAGGTGCGTTCTTATGCACAGGATTATGTAAAGCAGTTAAAAATTAAAACACCCACTGTGGATGTGGCGGCAAGAAGCCTTTCCGGCGGAAACCAGCAGAAGGTAGTTATTGCAAAGTGGCTTTTGAGAAACTGTGATGTTCTGATTTTTGATGAGCCGACAAGAGGAATTGACGTTGGTGCCAAGAGTGAAATTTATAAATTGATGAATGAGCTTGCAGCAGAAGGAAAATCCATCATTATGATCTCTTCGGAACTGCCGGAATTGCTGCGTATGAGCGACAGGATCATGGTTATGTGTGAAGGAAGAGTAACCGGTGAGCTGGATATCTCCGAGGCAAACCAGGAAAACATCATGAAGCTTGCAACATCAAGATAGGGAAAAGAGAGGATATAGAAATCATGGAAAAGACAAGTAAAAACAAGAAAATAGATATGCAGAAGCTTCTCGCTCCGTTAGCTTTGGTGATTCTGTATATTTTCTTTGCAATCACAGGAAATAATTTTTTATCAGAAGATACATTGAAAACAATCCTTGAGTCCGCATATTTTGTGGGATTTCTGGCATTTGGTGTTACTTTTGTTATTATTACCGGCGGAATTGACCTGTCACTGGGCACCGTAATGATGTGTTCCGCACTGATCGGCGGTGTGGCCTATGGCAGTTGGGGTTGGCCTCTTTGGGCGGCATTGATCCTTATCCCGGTTGTGGGACTGATTGCAGGAGTGTTAAACGGGGTTATGATCTCCTATCTGGAACTGCCGCCGTTTATTGCAACCCTTGGTACGATGATGATGTTTCAGGGGTTTGGCGCGATCATTACAAAGGTTCAGACACAGCGTTTCCCGACGATCGGAATGGAGGATGCGTGGTTCAAATCCGTATTCTTCCGTTATAATAACTTTCCTGTGGGAACCCTGTATCTGATCGGATTCTTTCTGCTGGCGGCATTCCTTTTGAACTGCACCAGATTTGGACGATACACCTTTGCAATCGGTTCCAACGAAGAATCCGTAAGACTCTCTGGTATTAACGTAAAAAAATGGAAAACTCTTGTTTATATGATCAGCGGTCTGTTTGCCGGTATTGGCGGTGTATTTTACGCTGCTACCTATACAACCGTTATTCCCGGAACAGGAAACGGACAGGAACTGAATGCAATAGCAGGTGTCGTAATCGGGGGTACATCAATGAGCGGCGGTTCCGGTACCATGGTAGGAACCCTGATCGGTGTATTTATTATGTCTGTACTGAAAAACGGCCTTTTGGCGGTTGGCCTGGAAGCGCAGTGGCAGACTTTCTTTACAGGTGTTGTTGTCATCGTGGCAGTTCTGATGGATATCCAGAGAAATAAAGTTGCCAACCGTGCATGACCCTGGCAATGCAGCAGAATTTTGAAGGTATGCCTACCTTGAAAAGAATAAAAAGAAAAACGGAGGAAACAAACATGAAAAAGGCAATGAGTTATTTAATGATACTGGCAATTGCCGGAACAACGATCTTCGCAAGTGCAGCCCCGGTGTTGGCGGAAGAAGAGGACGGACTTTACATTGCTATGGTCAGCAAAGGATTCCAGCATCAGTTCTGGCAGACTGCAAAGGCAGGTGCAGAAGATGCAGCAGCAAAATATGGAGCAACCATCAGCTTTAATGGGCCGCCAAGTGAGTCCGACATTGACAAACAGGTAGATATGCTGAAATCAGAAGTTGCCAAAAAACCGAATGCAATCTGTCTGGCAGCCCTTTCTACAGATGCGGTTATGGAACAGCTTCAGAGCTGTGTTGATCAGGGAATCCCGGTAATCGGGTTTGACTCCGGTGTTCCGAATGGACCGGAAGGAGCTGTTTATGCAACTGCATCCACAAGTAACGGTGCAGCAGCAGCTTTGGCTGCTGACGAGCTTTGCAAATTAGACGGATATACCGATGCTCTTGCGGCAGCAACATCAGATGATCCGATCGTAGTTGGTATTTTGGTACAGGATGCTACTTCTGATTCGATTACAAGCCGTACCAAAGGATATATTGAAGAAATGAAGAAGCTGGCCGGAGAAGTTGCACAGGGCAGCATTTCCGTAGAAGGTCATGAGCTGTACAATGAAGAAGCAGAAGATCCATCTGTGATCATCAAAGTTCAGGTTGCAGCTTCTGCAGATGTTGTGGATGTTACAAATGCAGCAAAAGCTCTTTTGAATACGGAAAATCTTCTTTCTGTTTTCTGCTCTAATGAAGGCTCTGTAACAGGTTTCCTTGCTGCTACTTCTGATGGTTCTGATCTTGCAGAAGGCGGAAAATATGATGGACTTATTGTAGCAGGATTTGATGCCGGTGCGACCCAGAAGGCTGCTGTACGTAACGGATGGTTTGTAGGTTCTATTACTCAGGATCCATACAATATCGGTTATCAGGCTGTTGAACTTGCAGTGAAAGCCTGCAATGGCGAGGAAGTATCCGATGTAGATACCGGTGCGAAATGGTATACTGCTGAAAACATTGACGATCCGGAGATTGCTCAGTTAGTATATGATTGATTCATTGGGGATTTGTTGTGTGAAAAAAGCAATGCTTTTCATTAGATATGTTGTGGTAATCCTTTAAAGGTATATAGCAAAGCTGCGGGGAATTTTCGAAAAGGGCATTTCCCGCAGCTTTTGTATACTAAACTAAGATTACAGAAACCGGCTGCCAATGACAGTCGGTTTCTGTGGATAAAAGCTATTGTATTTTTTCTGCATCGGCAGATTGTTTGGTTTTTACGTATAGTTCTGAAGAATGCTTGCCGAGTTTTACACAGCAGCACATATACAGTGCATCCAGCAGGAAAATCTGCCCGATGAGAAGAGGCATGTCAATATTCATGAATAAATGCGCATTTCTGGAAGTTGTGAAAAGATTGATGTCCGAAATCTGTGCCAGCGGAGAAATTGCATAATCGCACAAAGAAATGATGTAGGCACCGTTTTCTCTGGCTGTCCGGGCGCATTTTAGAATATTGGAGGAGCGGCCGGAGGAAGATACTGCGAACAAAACGTCTCCTTTTTTTAAGAGAGAGGCATGCATATTAAAGAGAGTCGTATCTTCATCATAACTGCAGGGGATTCCGATTCTGAAAAAGCGGCTGTATGCATATCGGGCAATGATACCGGAGGAACCAGTCCCTACCACGCAGAGCTTTTTGGCAGAGATGATTTTATCAGCAGCCAGGTCTACGGACTCCGGATTGATGATACTATTGCTGTCTTCAAGAACCCTGGAGGACAGGTGGAAAATATTTTCACAGATTTCTTTGGTGGAAGTATTCTGAGAAAAACTGATAACATCTACAAAGTCCAGGGAGTTATTTACTAACGTGTCCTGATACAGGTATTTCTTCAGCTCCTTAAAACCACTGTAGCCGATTCGATTGATGAGCCGATTGATCGTGGCATAGCTGCCGCCGGATTTTGAGGCCAGTTCGTTTAATGTGGAAGATAACACGTCCTGTGGATTTTGTAAAATATAATCTGCGATACGCCGTTCTGCAGGTTTCAGAGAACCCAGCACAGCTTGTAATCTTAAAATACAACTATCGGTAGGATTTGATACGTCGATTTTCATACATATACTCCTTTCGTAGATTATGATGATAAAATACTCTTTTGTTTTATAATAAAGTATGATATAAAAAATGTCAACATCTTGCAGAAAAGTAAAATAAAAACATAAAAATAAAGAAAAAAAGGATTGATTATGATATATTATATGCAATATTAAGATATAATTTATTTCTATTTCTTTTGAATAAATGTTGCAGGAATGGGATGAAAAATACGCCGGAAATCTGATATATTTAAATAATCAGAAAACGAAACGATTGTAGGATATCCTGTATCTTTTTCCGGAAGCTTTTCCTGGCTGTACCAGATTCCATACAGGCCATGCTTACATGCTCCCTGTACATCTTTTTTCAGATGATCGCCGATAAATGCACATTTTTCCGGAAGACATCCGGCTTTTTCCACACAGATTTCAAAAAAATGCGGATGCGGTTTTTCCACGCCGGCCTCCTGGCTGGTTACAATAAAATCAATATAAGGAGCCAATCCGAGTTTTTTCAGTTTTTGATACTGGATGCTTGCGGTCATATCTGTACCGATTCCAATCCGGACTCCATTCTCCTTCAGGACAGATAAGAACTCCGGAGCCCCGGGAGAAGGTTCGGCATGAGCGATGAGCGTATCCCAGTAGGCATGATACATTTCTTCTACATAAGGAAACGGAGGCATAGACAGCAGCTCTGTCATACATTGAAAGCGGATCATCCTGCTGTGGATGGCTGCCGTATCCGTACCAATTCGCTGATTAGCTGTTTTTTGTGCTTTTTCATAGATGGAAAGCATTTCCTGTTCCTGAAGCCCGAAAGAAGTTTTACAGTAAGCAGCAAGGGCTTTCATTCCACAAAGATGATTTTTGTCAAAATTATAAAGTGTATTGTCAATATCAAAGATAACGGTTTTGATCATTATTAAATCCTCCGGCTTTAAAATTCCTAACGGTGTTTTTACTATAACTGTTTTCTGGAAACTTGGCAAGGAAGAGATTGCCGGAACCTGCAGAAAGCCCATTTCTCGGGTTTGCTGTGAAAACCTCATGTACGAAAGCGTTTTACAGAAGAAAAACTGTCCCCTTCAAAATAATGATAATTGTGCATTGAAAACCAGACAGTTATCTAGTATAACTCACTTTAAATAGCAAACTGTTTGAATATATGTTTTTGCTATG
>JAUNGM010000036.1 GCA_030524545.1 Eubacteriales bacterium | reverse complement strand
CTAGTGCTGCTGCCAAATAATAAACTGGAATTATTCCATAATGATCATTTCTGACGCCAACTGTGCAATTGTTCAAAAATGCGATACCATATCCCGCGATAATCATACACACAGATCCAAATATTTGAATGAGTCCCTTCTTTTGGAAATGATCTACTTTTTTACAAAAATAATCTTGCTTTTCTCTAACCGTTATTCCAGCCAAATACCAAACCAGCATAGATATCGCAGTCTCAAAATGCCACGGTAATGCGATTGTATTGTATATTCCTACCATTCCTCCCAAAATAGCTGCAATCACCATTGAAATATACCTTATTTGCCTTCCTTTTATTCTGGACAACTTTTCAACAATATATGCCAGTATTGTCACACAAAAAAAGCATGGCAGAAACCAAAGAGGCAAATTATAACGCATTGTCTCGGGCTTTGAATTTCCATATAGCATTACAAAAAAATTTGTGACAAGATCACACTCCAAAAGTGTTCCAACCTTTGGCATAACCAACTGAGCAATCGCAAATAGAACAATACTCATTAAGGAAAATATCAGATATGGAATCACAATTGTTCTCACTTTCTTTTTTATAAATTGTTGCACGTCTTGAATATATTTAAAACAATAGCCTGCAAGGAAGAAAAAAGCAGGTACATGGTAAGAAAAGACCCAGTGTCTCAAATATCCTGAATGAAACACATGCCCTAAAACAATTGCAATCATAAAAAAGCCTCTCGCAATATCAACCCAATGCATTCTTTCTTTTTTATTCATGCTTTTCTCCATCACCTGCCTTTAAAGCATCTATAAGATAGTTGTATGACTGTTTTCTGATTTTTTCTATTTTTTTATATACCGTGCTAAAATCAATTTCCGCATTTATACATGCTTCTATATCCTCATTGCCGCTCATCATTCGTCCCTCTATACCTGTCAGGTTAAATAACGTATCAAGCCGGCTGTTTGTAGACTGTCTGGTATTCTTACTATACCTATGGAACGTAAAAAATTTGCGTCCATATAGAATTGAAAATACTGTGCAGTGAAATGAATCTGTACAAACAAAAGATGCATTGCGGACTAGATTCAGAAAATCTGCTGGATCAATATCATATGGTGTTTCATCGGCATATCCTTCATCACTCTTTACATATTCATCCAAATGCGTTAATGCCACAATTTTATAGCCTGTTGCTTCTCTCAACCGTTTTGCGAATTCTCGATGCGGTAAATTATTTCCGAGAAAGTAACATAGAATATATGGTTTTTTCACCAACGGCTCCTTTTCCTGAATGCTTAACCATTCATCTCCGGTAAACAGCAATGTTGGATCACAAACTACCGGAACATTCCTGCCCGAAAGTTCTTTAACTAATTTCTGACCAGATTCTTCCCGTACTCCAATATACTTAATTCTCTTAAGAAAAATTGAAGCCTTTTTTGCAGAGTCCTTCGGAAGGCTGGACTGACCGAAACTAGTCGCATACGCAATTGTATTGACAGACTCCGGTACGAAATTCAACGTATAATAATCAGCAGCAATATTACCGGGTAGCCAAAGCTGATCGCTTCCAACTAAAACACCAGAATATTTTTCAACACACTTCTCTCCAAGTTCAGCTTTTGAACTATACTTCTCAGATAATCGGAAATACATTTTGCTAAATGCATCAAATTTGGTTGCTCGAACCTTAGAATTTGATGCATACTGATTCTTTGAAAACTTCTTTTTCAGTACATTCTTTGCCATTCCTATCTTTGACAACAAAATGTCTGAAGTTAGACTTGCTTTCGCAAAATATAGCAATTTTGCCTTTTTGATTTCAGTATTAAAACCAGATATATCAATAGTTTCATTTTCATAGCCTAATTTATCCAAGGCCATTTGCGTTGCATATGCCTGAAGCATACTCCCATAATTATGTTGAAAATAACACGACACAATTGCAGTTTTCTTCATCTATCTAACCCATTCCTCTTTACATCTTTTCAAATAACTCCTGATGTTCTGCGCTTACACGTTTTGCATCAAATCTGATAACACTCTGTTTCGCCTTACTTATCAACGCATCTCTAACTTTCATGTTCTGATTAAGCCTCATGATAGCCATATAGATTCCCGTTATATCATCCACCTCAACAAGCAAACCATTCTCTCCGTCTTTGATAATGTCCGGAATCGCATCTACCCTTGTTGCCACAATCGGTTTTCCAGCCAGCATGTACTCTGGCAAGGCCAATCCGAATCCTTCCCAGCGACTAACCAGGCAAGCCACATCAAATAACTCAACATAGCTCATAGGGTTCTCAACCCAGCCAGTAATATGTAAGCTATCGGATAATCCATTTTCTTCTGCATATTTCCTGACCTCAGCTTCCATTTCCCCATTTCCGACAATAATAAAATGCACTGATGGGATGTCCTGCTTAATCAGCTTCGCAGCTTTCACAAACACATCGGGAGCTTTCTGTTTGCAAAGCCGACCAACCATTCCCACAACGAAAGCGTCATCAGGAATTCCTAAAGTAGTTCTCTTTATAAGCCCATGCTCAGCCTCTTCATATGCATCAATATCTACACCGTTAAAGATGACTTGTAACTTTTCCTCTTTGCATATTCTCTTTTCTAATGCAGACTTCTTTTCAGCGTCGGAAATGCATATGATCATATCGCAGAACAGTGCTGCCATTTTTTCGATCATTGTGTACATCTTCTGCGTCTTGGATGACGTCTTCATATTGAAAGCCCAACCATGGGGATTATAGATACAGCGATTGCTCATCCCTATGTCAGCAACTCTCGCAATTGCCCCAGCTTTACTGGAATGTGCATAGACTACATCAGGACAATATTTTTTAATTAGCTTTCTGACCTGGTAAATTGCCTTTAGATCCTGTACTCCGATTGCCCGCTGCATCTCCACGGTTTCATAGAAATCAGCTAATTCCTTATAGTCTTCCCTATGGAAGTCCTGAGACAGTACTACAATATTTTCTATCCGCTGTTTATCCAAATACTTGAGAAGCATTCGGAGATAACGGTCTACTCCACCGGCTGGCTGGGCAACATGCATAACTCTTATTTTCTTTTTCACTACCATGTTTTATGTTCTCCCCTCAGTAAACTTAAAACTTAAATGCATCTTTCAACCCCAGCCACTTCTGATCTTTATCACTGAGATTCAGCCCTGTCCCATCTTCCAGATGATATCCGTCTGCACTGGCTGTCCCCTTATATTCCCCAACCAACTGCGGCCACTGAATCCCAATCTCAGGGTCATTCCACGCAAGGCCGCCTTCATCTCCAGGATGATAAAAATCTGTTACTTTATAGCAAAATTCCGCTGCGTCTGACAGCACAAGAAAACCATGGGCAAAGCCTTCCGCAATATAGAATTGCTTCTTATTTTCTTCTGTCAGTTCCACTCCATACCAATGACCATAAGTCTCACTTCCTGAACGTAGATCAACGGCTACATCAAATACAGCACCTCGTATCACACGCACTAGTTTTCCCTGTGGATACTGTTTCTGAAAATGGAGACCTCTCAGTACCCCCTTGGTAGACATGCTCTGATTATCCTGAACGAACAACATATCCAAGCCGGCTTCATGCATATCTTTCTGGTTATATGTCTCCATGAAATAGCCTCGGCTGTCGCCATGAACGATCGGCTCAATTACGTATAAGCCCTCAATCGGGGCCTTTGCTACTTTTATCTGTCCCATTTCCTTAACCTCTATCTTTTCCCTGTCTGTCAATCATCGAACCAACTGCGTGTTAATATTCGATTTCTTTTAAGTAACGGCTTAATGCATCCTGCCAGTCCGGAAGCGGCCGAAAGCCATTCTCAGATAGTTTGCTCTTATCCAGCCTGCTATTGAATGGTCTGGCAGCTTTTGACAAGCCATATTCCTCCGTAGTGACCGGAATGACCCTGGTTTTCAGCCCGGCCTGCCGATAAATCTCGCAGGTGAAGTCATACCATGAAATATAGCCGCCTTCGTTCGTCACATGATAATATCCATATTTTTCTGTTTCAATCATATCCACCAGTAGGCGTGCCAGATCATAGGTATAAGTTGGAGTACCTATCTGGTCATTGACCACACGGACTGTATCGTGCGTCTTTCCCACATTCAACATCGTCTTAATGAAGTTCTTCCCATTCACTCCAAACACCCATGCAATACGGACAATGAAGTATTTTTCAAGGTTCCTGCTGACTGCCAGTTCTCCTTCCAGCTTCGTCTGTCCATATACATTCAGAGGTTTATAGTCTCTGCTATCCGGCTGCCATGGCTCTGTCCCCTGCCCGTCAAACACATAGTCCGTGCTGATATATACCATTTTGCAGTCCAATGTCTTACAGGCTTTGGCGATGTTTTCTGTCCCTCTGGAATTGACTGCACGGACTTTTTCCACCTTGTCATCATCTTCCGCCATATCCACAGCAGTCCATGCAGCACAGTGGATTACCGTATCCGGGTTCATCCTGGTAATGATTCTTTCTACCGCTTCTTTATCGGTAATATCCATCTGGACATACGGCATTTTCGTCACTGCAGAACCGTCGTGGATACCGCTGTAGACCTGCGCGACATCTGCGCCGATGCCTTCATATCCCCGCTTCGCCAGCTCATTCATCACATCATGTCCGAGCTGCCCTGCAACACCTGTCACAAATACTTTCATTTATTCCCTCCGATATCGGTTCTTAGCGGTCTCCGTACATTTTTTGATAATAGTTCTTGTATTCCCCGCTGATAATGTTTTCCCGCCATTCACGATTCAAAAGCAAACAAAACCTTTTATTTCTGTTCTGTGTCCATGTCAGCGTCTGTATTTAATGCAGCGCATCAATGTATTTTCCATCCAGTACATCTTTCAGATACTGCCCATATTGATTCTTCTTAAGTATCTCGTATACCTCAAGAACCTCTTCTCTGCTGATCCAACCATTCAGATATGCAATTTCTTCCAGGCAGGCAATTTTACGATGCTGATGAGTCTCAACAGTTTTCACAAAATTCGTGGCATCCACAAGACTTTCATGAGTACCAGTATCCAGCCAGGTGAAGCCCTGTCCAAGAAGTTCTACATTCAAATCACCGCTTTCAAGATAAATACGGTTCAAATCGGTAATCTCTAACTCTCTCCGGGCGGATGGCTTTAGATTTTTTGCATAATCCACTACCCTGTTGTCGTAGAAGTAAAGCCCTGTCACACAGTAATTACTCTTAGGCTGCTGGGGTTTTTCTTCAATGGAAACAGCGTGGCCATCCTGATCAAACTCTACAATTCCAAAACGTTTCGGGTCATCAACGTAATAGCCGAATATAGTGGCACCTTTTCCACTATCCGCATTTTCCACTGCTGCTTTAAGCCGTTTCTTCAGACCTTGTCCTGCAAAAATGTTATCTCCCAGCACCATCGCAACCGTATCGTTTCCAATAAAATCGGCTCCAATAATAAATGCTTGTGCCAGTCCATCCGGTGAGGGCTGTACTGAGTAGGTAAGATTTACCCCAAACTGGTGTCCGTCGCCCAACAATTCCTGAAAACGCGGAGTATCCTGCGGTGTGGAAATAATTAAAATATCCCGAATACCTGCATTCATCAAAACAGACATCGGATAGTAAATCATTGGCTTATCATAAATAGGAAGCAATTGCTTTGATGTAACTTTTGTTAATGGATACAGGCGTGTTCCTGAACCACCTGCTAAAATAATCCCTTTCATACTTTTTCTCCTACAGCCATTATTTTTAATTTATAACTTATCACAATAATAAATTTCGTAGCCCAGCCACACAGGGCAGAGGCTATTTCATTTATTACTTCGAACACCAGGCGCTCCGTCATATTTTGACTTCGTAGCTTTTTTCCTTCCTCTGCGATAGAGGCAGGCGGCGGTGTTCTGCCGATGAGCAATGCCTATAGCGTTACTCATAATTCGGTTGCCCGATATTCCCGAAATCCGGCGTTATTCCTGATTTTCTGCATGGCTTACCAGCCTTTACATCAATCAAACGAACCGGTTTGGAACTTCATTAATCTATAAACAAGAGATTGCCGCTTGCAGCAATTATCTCTGTTTAACAAAATTTTCCCGGCATTGTCTGGCAATGTTGCGGGCTTTGTTCAGGCGGTCATCACCAGGCTGGTTCTTTGCAGCGGTATTGAAGGAAGGAATATTTGCAATCAAGATTCCGTTTCGCCATGCTTTATATAACAGACAATTTCGAATTCTCGTGCTTAAATGCAGCGGTGACCAGTTTCCTACTTTCGTCATAACAGCTCTTTCAAAATCAGGATGATAGTCCGCTACTGCAATCACCGTTGCTCCATTTTCCATACAGAAATCTATGATTTCTTTGCTGATACGGTTGGCCCAATGATCATTTACATGCTTCAGGTACATCCAGTAGCGCTGATTCGCCCTGGGCTGTCCTTCTGCTCCATGACTCGTATTGCTTTTTGCAATAGAAGCCAGAGCTTTGCTGCACTGATGCTGATACTGGCGTCCTCCCTTGAAATAGCGGACAGCCTGCTGCCGTTCCCGACCGTCTATGATGCATGCAACTGCAAATGCGTCTGTATTGGTAAAATGGACTCCGCAGAGCGGCTCACCTGCTGTGATTCGCTGCTGCAATTTCCGCGTATCATAGACCGGAATACGCACAGGGACATGAAGCATGAAATATTTATGCCGTTTCACTGTGTATGGAGAAAGCCACTGTATACTCCCCTGATCCGGCAGGCTTCCACCAGTCAAAGTGCAGGGCAGCCATTTCCACGCTTCTCCTGTCCAAATCCTTAATTCAACTTGTGTACTACTCAGGTTCCGGTACATTCGGTTATAAAACAATGCTGTTCCCTGAATCTGTTCCGGAATGTCCACTTGTCCTCTAGACTGACAGCTTCGCCAGAATGTAATAGCTGTATTGATGGCGGCACGCCGGAAATAAGAGGGTAGTTTTTCCCATGGAAGTGGATGCGGCGGCAACGGATTGTTTCTGGAAGAAACTGTTTGTTTTTCCAGTTCCCGCATAAGCGCCTGACTTCCAAGGCTCCACAGTAATTCCTGATTTGCCAGCAGATGCAGGTAAAATGTTTCTGCCTCGCCAAACAGCTTTTGATTCTGTTCCAGCCATTCCGGATGCTGACTGTGAATCCGCAGGGAATAGGTTCTGATACTATAACCAGATGCATCGCGTCTGGAATCTGCCATATTTTTTACCTCTTGTCAGGATAACTACTAATTATCACTTATCCATCAGAAAAAACTCCTGAAAGTTAAGATTAATGATAACACTAACAATCTTTAAATTCAAGGCCAATCTTGGAAATGTTATATTTTGCATAGATATAGGCAAAAACAACATTTTTCTTTAGGCAGACTCTAATATCAAATACGCCTAAATACCTTCAAATATACTCAAAAAATCAGTATCCTTCTTGTTTTCATATACTTTTTTTGGCTATCACTTCAATGAACAAAGGATAATTAGTAGTTATCCTTTATCGTGTAACACTTCTTTATCTTTTTTTAGAAACTTTAAAAAACACTTCTATAATATGAAACATAGATGGTTGCCGGTAAAACCTGTATTTCCGAAAAATAGTTACCGATGAAGACAAAGGTAAGTGAAAAAGCGGCAACATCAGCAGCATCCCTCAAAACTCAGGCTGAGAATATAAGTTTCAGCCAAAGAAACCAATATGGATAAAAACAGAATCTTTACCAAAATGTTGTTGATTTTCTTTGAACAATTCATAGGTATGTCTGAAACACCCTGCTTGCGTTTGTGGGAATCCGCGTAAAGAAATCATATACTACAATAAACCCAATATTTATTTTTACTTATTGCTGCTGAAAAGCTGCAGGGAATCTGGATTATGGAGCTTAGTGAACTGGCTTGGGCACTAAACTTAGGTGAGCTTAAGGTAAGAGGTGATAAAGTAAGATATCCCTTAAATGCTATGCTATTTTTTGCTGTATGTGATTTTATGGTTACGTATTATTGAATAGGTTATAAGCGGTTAATCTCTTGAAAAGTAGTATTGTAAACGATAGTATGGATAAAAAAGATAAGGAGAAAGCGAAAATGGAACCAATTGATAAAGTAGAAACATATTTGGAGTACTGTAAATATAGAAAGGAACTGGATTCCAAAACATTGAAGGCGTATCGTATTGATTTGAGACAGTTTTATGATTTTGTTTGCTGCGAAAATCCTAACAAAGAAAAAATAGAAGAATATATAACTGAGTTGCATAAAAAGTATAAGCAGAAAAGTGTAAAACGGAAAATTGCGTCAATAAAAGCATTTTATAATTATTTAGAAGATGAAGAGATTATTATTGAAAATCCTTTTAGAAAAGTAAAGGTGAAATTCAAAGAGAATATAATTCTTCCGAGAATAATTCCTCGAGAAGAAATTGAGAAGCTCTTAAATTGTATGTATGGTTGTTTGGATGAGAATGATATATCTGTTTATAAATATCGTTTACGGGATATAGCAGTAGTGGAAGTGTTTTTTGCAACGGGGGCCAGAGTATATGAAATATCGAATATAAGGTCGGACTGTATTAATTTAAATTCTGGGTTAATCCGGATTATGGGAAAAGGGGGAAAGGAGCGTTACATTCAGATTGGAGAGCCGGATATTCTTGAACTCCTAAAGAAGTATTATACCGAAAACGAGAAAGCAATTAAAGAATGCGGGTATTTTTTCATTAATCAGAGAGGAGGTCGTTTTACAGAGCAGTCTATAAGAAATATGATGAAAAAGTATACAAAACTGGCTGGTATTGATAGTAATATTACACCACATATGTTCCGGCATTCGTTTGCAACATATTTAATCGAGGAAGGGGTAGATGTTAGTTGCCTCCAACAGATTCTGGGTCATAGTTCAATAAAAACCACACAGATTTATATACATGTTGCAGCAGAGAAACAGGCAGAAATTCTAAGAACCCGACATCCGAGAAATAAAATGAAGATTGGAAATGCTGCATAAAGCATATGGATGGCAGGATGATGATTCGACCGGCAGGAAATGGCGGTCTTTTTAGTGTACAGAAATTTAGATTGATCCAAGTTTTTCTGCAATGGTGTTTTACCAGAGGTGATGGAAAGGTTTGCAGTGCTGCAGTTTTTTGAACCTAATACGGAAGCTTCAAATTGTATGGGAACAAACCGCCCGCTGTTTTGGCAGAACAGGAGCGGTGTACTGAAACTCCTCTCCATCTGCAATATGAATAATTTCAGGTTCGTCAAGCAATTCTGCTGTTGTAGTATCATCTGTCGTGGATTCTATCTCCTCTGATGAAACTTCTGCTGATTCTTCTGTTGATTTTTTCGCTGCGGAAACTCCGCATGCAAACACTGCTGTTACCATCGCACACATATAATAATAGCTAAAACTTTTTTCAATTCTTTCATTTGGTTACCTCCATTGTTATAATTTTTGATACACTACTGGTTGCTGGTTAACAAGTTCCATATTCAGTTTTATTTTGGCGATTGATTTGCGAATACCATATTACCCGATTATTTCTTTTTCATTCCCTCCTCCTACCGTGTAAGTTTTTTGTTCAAAAATTCCATTTATCTATTATCAGATATTTTGTTTATAATTTTAAGATATAGATAACTATTAATTGTTCCTCAAACACAATATCAAATTAAAGTGGATTTAACATGAAAAAACAAAGATATGTTCAGAATATTCCAGTGATAAACGACATTTTTTGATTACCTGTATATGAAATATGATATTTCAACGATTTGTCTTGAAATTGAAAAGAGTGAATGATTTCATGAAATGGTAAATTTGAAATGTTTTAGTGATGAATAAAGGAAAATTAATAGTTATCACTATACTACCATCTTCCGAATATATTTCGAAACGAAAAGGAACCTCCCCTTATCTTCCTTTCGCATATCTGACTGCAAAAAAAGACAGCCCCTTACATTGCCGCAACAACCAGCATAAGGGAACTGTCTTAATTTTTTTATTTTTATCTATTTACTTTTATCCCGACAATTTGCTTTTTTCCGGTTCTGCTTCGTCCGGTACATTTCGGAATCTGCCAGCTGAACCAGGGTTTCCAGATTTTCATAACGTCCCTCGTTCCATGCGTGACCCATGCTTGCCCTTAGAATAGTCGGCATGTTCTCCTTCCGGCCATAAGAAGCAAGACACCGCTCCATTTCTTTTTCTTTTTCCACAATGTCCGCTTCGCTGATAAAACTTCCGATAACCAGAAATTCATCACCGCCCATCCGTACCCGAATCTCATCATTGCAGAAGACCCTGCGTATTGCCTTCGCCGCAGCCAGAATGGCTTTATCACCTGCTGCATGTCCATAATTGTCATTGATGTACTTTAGATTGTCCAGATCCAAATAGATTAAATATACTTTTCTGTTCTTCTCCTGAAAATACGCATTCGCTTTTTCGCCATATCCGGACCGGTTATAGAGTCCGGTCAGCGCATCCCGTACATAAAGCCGCTGAAGCTGACGGTTCATGTTGTTCAGGCTCATCCTCTGACGGATATTCTCCAGAGCAAGGGAAATGGTTTCCATTAATGTACGGTGGTTCCGGTTCATCATAATGCGCTCTTCATAACGGATCACACAATACCCGAAAGAACAGTCAAGGAAATGCAGCGGCGAAAACAGAAACACCTGCGGCTTTGTATCGGACATCCACTCCGCCGGAATCATCTGCTCTTCTCTGGATACCATACCTCTCGGCTCCCGAAAAAGCAGCTGCATGGACTTATCATACCCCTGCTTCCTCTGGCGCAGGCCTCCCTCAATAAAGAACTGGTTCAGATAAACCGCGATGCCGGACAGGTGAAAAAGATCACTGCACGCCTCCAGATTGCGGGCAATTTCCTCATCATCAAGGCTTCCGCACAAAAGCTGTCTCGCAACACGCTGACGGTTGTTCATAAACTCTTCCCATTTTTTCCGTTTAAAGAGATAGATAAAATCCCGTCCTGCACTTTTGCCGTCTCGCCTGCAGCCGCAGCTTTCATTCAGGCTGTACGACTCCTCCGTATAGCATTTGGGCGCGGATTCACTGCCGTCGATCAATGCCAGCAGCTTGTCCATACTGTTGTAGCCAAGCTGCTCCCACTGCCTGTTCACACTTGTAATGGAAGGGGAAAAATGCTGGCCCTCATCAATATTATCAAATCCGGTAATACAGAAATCCTCCGGCGCAAAGTATCCGTCTTTTTCCGCTGCAACGCAGTAGCCCATAGCCATATCATCATTGCCGCAGATCACTGCGTCCGGAAGATGAAGCCCAAGCCGCTTCCACTCTTCATATGCACGGATCCCGTCTGCATATTCAAAAGAATAAAAACAAATTCTCTTTTCATCAACTTCCAGATTATAATCCCTCAGGCAATCACAATACGCCTGGTAGCGTTCCATATTTTCCGAATGATCTCTTGGGCCTCCCGCAAAATTCAACGTCTTACAGCCATGGCACATGATCATATGCTCTACCAGCTTATAAACTGCCCTGTAATTATTGATTCCCGCATAGTAGATCCCGGGAAATTCCTGTTCGATACTCAGAAATTTCTTGCCCTGTTTCTGGTAGGGCTTTACAAGCTCCTCGACAATCGGAATATTCCCCACACTGCTGATGGCCACCAGAACGCCGTCATAATCATCCGGATTCGGCAGACAGTAAATTTCACGTTCTTTTTTTTGATAGTCAAAATTTTCAACGATATCATACGCATTAAAAATGTAGAGATCCATTTCCTCCCGGCCAATACGCCTCTGGACCCCTCTGATCAGTTTGCACATATATTCGTTGTTCCAGTTACTGGAAAGCATTAAAATTTTTCTTTTCAATCGTCCATCACATGCATATGCATGTCCCCCGGTAATTATCACGAAGTTTTCATTTTATTTTCATCTGTGCTCGGTAATTTAATCTTCATTTATTTTACTATGGTTTTTTATTTACGTCAATTAAACACAGAGATTTTCTATTTTCGAATATTTTCGTATTAAATAAACAATCCTGTATTTTTCTCTGACAACATATGTCATTGTCTCTTTCTGTTGTATAAATATTAATAAACCCGGTTTCTGTCCTCTCCCCGGAGGAACGCTTCGATATTTTTCACCACTTCCTCCAGACAGCGGGTTCGGGTTTCCACAGGGGCCCAGCCCATATGCGGAGTGATGAGCAGTTTGCGGCTGTCCTTGATCCTGCCTAAAGGGTTATCCTCTGTGAGCGGTTCCACTTTCAATACGTCAAGCCCCGCTGCGGCGATCAGATTCTCGGTTAGGGCAGTGTATAGATCCTCCTGATTGACAATCGGTCCTCTGGCTACGTTGATCAATACCGCTTCTTTTTTCATTCTTCTGAATGCATCCAGATTCATGAGATTTTCCGTGTAACAGTTCAGCGGTGCGTGAATGGACAGAATGTCGGATTCCTTCAGCAGTGTATCAAAATCCACCTGCCCCCAGCCCTTCTCCTGAAAATCATACTTCGACCCGGATGCGGAATAGCAGATGATCCTGCAGCCAAACACGGAAGCGATTTCTGCCACCCTCTGCCCGATGGCACCCATACCGATGATTCCCCATGTCTTACCCTTCAGTTCCAGAAAGCGTTCCGGAAAACAAGAGAAAGAATTACCGCTTCCGTATTCACCGGATTTGACAAAATCATCGTAAAATCTCAGCTTCTCCCAAAGATAAAACAACAGGGCAAATGTATGCTGTGCCACTGCATCCGTGGAATAGCCGGCTACATTTCTGGCCTGAATCCCCCTCAATTTCAGATATTCCCCATCCAGATTATTGGTTCCTGTTGCGGTCAGGCAGACCAGTTTCAGATGTTCTGCGCCGCTTAACGTTTGTTCACACATGGGAAGTTTGTTCGCAACAATGATATCCGCATCTTTGATCCTCTCCGGCATTTCTTCCGGCCCGGTCTTCGGATAGATCGTTACTTCCCCGAGATTATAAAAAGGGGCGAAGACCATGTCCTCACCCACGCTTTTTCCTTCTAAAATTACGATTTTCATGAATGAACCTTCTGCTGTCAGAGTCTCCTTACGTTCTCTGAAGCACTTCCTCTCTTTTTGATAGTGAAAGTATAACAAAAACTTTCTCTTTTCACAAGCAGTATAATAAATATGTCATCTATAAAAACACTCTTATCTGTCCGGCAGCTGCCCGTTTCTTTTATTGCATAAATTCCCGTATGATCTCCCGCATGATCTCTTCTTCCTCCTGACTCAGCATTTTGCTGAAATGGCTGCCTGTGGCGGCAGTCTGGCGGATGCTGTTGGTAATCTTCTCCACTACCTCCTCCTGAAGAACAGGATCTATTTTCTTTGGCTCTGAAACCTCCTCAATCCAGGTACGGGCCTGTTCCACATAATCGGCAAGGGAATTCATCACCAATTCTTCCTTGTAAGTAAAGTCCAGCGCCCATCGAAGGAGCAGAAGCCCTACCGGCACCGCTGTTCCCAGATAGAGATAACGAAGGGGCAGCCCCTCCTTCAGGTCCAGAAATGTGACCAGAAACAGTGACAGCCCCAGCAAAGCCGTGCTCAGAAGCGACGGAATCCATACCATCAGATTCATCCGGCGCAGAAGCCTGTCCCTTGTCTTCCATAAATTCAGCCATTTCTCTTTCAGGTTTTTGACACCGTTTGTTCTTCTTAGTATTCTTCTGTAAGTAAGGTGCGTGGCCAGCATTCCAATTGCTCCGATAACCCCAAGGGCCGCCATGCAGTAGAGCAATATTTGCAGGTGCATGATGTTTTTCAGCATATGATCCTCCCTGAAAAAAATAGGTTTTTGATATTTCCTATTATAACGCTGACACACCTGCCGGGAAACAAAAATCGTTCGTCAAATTCCAGTAGGAATTTACAAATTCTCTCGTAACCGTTCCTTCTTTCCACAGTTACTGCCTGCTGAATTGTTATATTCTGTCTTACATTGCTTCCAGCGCTTTGACCACTTCTTCAAATTTCATAAAATGAGATGCCTTAACCAAAATAGTATCTCCGGTTTTTACATAGGTATCCAAATGTTTCAGAAGGCTTTCTCTGTCCTGCTCATAGATTACGGTCAGGGATGGATTTTCTGCCATTGCCTTCTCTGCCATATGCCTGCACAGTTCTCCTACGCAGATACACACATCAATCCTGCACTGCGCTGCATGTGCTCCAACCTCCTCATGAAGGGCGATTTCATTTTCTCCCAGCTCGCCCATATCCCCAAGGATGGCAACACGTCTGCCGCTGCCGTCCTGAAGGACATCCAGAGATGCTTTCATGGACATGGGGTTGGCATTATAGCAGTCATCCACAATCAGGTATTTCTCTGTCTCAATCATTTTGAAACGTCCGCTGATGGCTTCCAGGCTTTCGATGCCGCGCCTGATCTCTTCATTGGTCAGACCGTAAATCCTGCCGACTGCTGCTGCTGCCAGTGCATTATAAACCATATGCCGCCCAGGCATGGGAACCATCACTTCAAATACGTCACCTTCCAGATGAATCCGGCAGGCCGTTCCCTTCAGCCCACGGCTGACGATGTTATCTGCATAGACCGGGTGCTTTTCATCCAGCCCGAAGAAAACCGGACAAATCCCATGATACTCCTTTACAGTTGAAAGCTTATCATCATCGCCATTCAAAATAATATGTCCGTTCTGCTTCAAAAAGGCAAATACCTCCGTCTTTGCCTTAAGAACACCGTCTCTGTCACCCAGGTTTTCCAGATGGCAGGTACCGATGTTGGTAATAACACAGGTTTCCGGTTTTGCCACTTTTGCCAGGCGGCTCATCTCGCCAAATGTACTGATCCCCATTTCCAGAACAGCGATCTCGTCCTCATCACGCAGGCGGAATACAGTCAGAGGAAGACCCAGCTCGTTATTAAAGTTTCCCTGAGTCTTTAAGGTGCGGTACTTTTCTTTCAGAACAGACGCGATGACTTCCTTTGTGCTGGTCTTGCCTACGCTTCCTGTGATGCCGACTACCGGAATCTGAAGCTGTTCCAGATAAAATTCCGCAATATCCTTCACTGCCTGCAGGGTAGATTCTACAAGAATATAGGGAAAATCCACATCATCCAGGCTTCTCTCCGAAAGGGTTACAAGGGCGCCTTTTGCCATAACATCCGGAATGAATTTGTGGGCATCCACACGCTCGCCCACGATGGGCACAAACAGGCAGCCTTCCTCTACCTTCCGGCTGTCCGTAGTAATGGAAGTAATCTCCCTGTTCATGGCATCGGCCTTGCCGAAATAGACACCGCCGCATACGCGGGTGAGATTTTCCAATGTCAGATTTTTCATAGTTTGTTCAATCCTTTTATTTCGCTCGTCTCCCGTTTTCTGAAACGGTCCGTCATTCATATTTTTTCAGTGACACTCTGATCAATTCTTCGCAAAGACTTGGGTAGTCGATTCCCAGAACAGCGGCCTCCTGCGGAATCAGGCTGGTCGGGGTCATTCCCGGAAGAGTATTGGCTTCCAGACAGTACATTTTATGATCGTCTGTCATCATGAAGTCCAGACGGGCATAGCCTTCCAGACCAAGGGCATGATAACCTTTTACCGCATATTCCTGCATTTCCTTCGTAAGCTCCGGCGAAATGGGGGCAGGGCAGGTTTCTTTCGTTGCGCCTGGTTTATATTTATTTTCATAGTTGTAAAAGCCCTCACAGGGAACAATTTCAACAATGGGGTAAGCAATCCCATCCACAACGGCAACCGTGTACTCGGTTCCATGGATGTATTCTTCCACGATCACCTCGTTTTCGTAGGAAAATGCCTGATCCAGCGCTTTCTCATAGTCAGCCTGGTTATCTACAATATAAACTCCGATACTGGAACCGCCGCAGCAGGTTTTTACTACCACAGGAAAGTCCAGCTCCAGATCCTTCAGATTGTCGGTACGTTCTTTCTTTTCCATGGATGCTCCCTTAGGCGTAGGAACATGGTTCATGCGGAAGATTCCTTTAGTAATTCCCTTGTCCATGGCCATGGCGCTGCTGAGATAACCCGTACCTGTATATTTGATTCCCATCAGGTCAAAAGCGGCCTGCACCTTGCCGTCCTCCCCGTTGGCACCGTGAAGTCCAAGAAAGGCAATATCCGCCTGCCGGCAGAGTTCCAAAACATTCGATCCGAAAAAGCTCCTTCTGGATTTCTCCATCTCCCGAATACTATCGTTAAAGCTCTTCATATAATCCGATGCCTGCTCTACATCATAGTCTGCAGGAAATGGATCTTCCCAGTCCACAGAGTCCACTCCGCAGAAAATATCCACAAGGATTGCCTGATGGCCTTTCTGCCGAAGAGCTGTACAGATACCTGTTCCGGAAACAATGGAAACGTCTCTTTCCGTACTGGTTCCGCCTGCCAAAACAACAATTTTCATGTTCCTCATCTCCTTTGCTGCATATTGCATTATACGCATATAAAACTGCTGCAAGGCATTCTCCCAAGAAGAGAATCCCCTGCAGCATCATTGCTGTCTCTTTATCAGTATACCACAACCGGGCACCCTACATCAACATTTTGATAGATAACCTGTGCCTTATCATAGGGTGTATTGACACAGCCATGAGAGCCTTCCCACTGATAAAGGCTTCCCCCGAACTGCGTTCTCCAGGAAGCATCATGAATGCCCACATTCCCGCAGAACGGCATCCAGAATGTCACATTTGCCTCATAGTCTTCTCCCGTAAGGACTGCGGGAGACTGCATGGCATCCAGTGCAAAACAGCCGGTAGGTGTCTCCATTCCCGGAATATTCGGATTCCCCGTTACCACCGGCGTATCCACCAGGGGATACCCGTCTTTATACAGCACCATACGCTGATTGGCAAGATCAATTTCTATATAAGTGTAACCGATATCGTTCGTATCCCGGCTCCATCCTTCATAGGCATAGACAGGTTCTCTTACCTGGGTTTCACCGCTTTTGACTGCTGCGATCAGGGCATCTGTCTCTGCAGCCTGGTCAATCGCCCAGCCGTAATCGCCCCCGGTAATGGTAATGTCCCTTCCGTCGTATGTCTGGAAATTCCTGGTATTTCCAAAGGTATCATATTGATAAGCCAGCTCATACACATAGGCTGCAACCTTTTCCCTGTCCAGAGTACACTCACCGTCTTTGATCACCAGCCAGTCTTTGATGACAGCGCGGTCTACGGTTTCTGTGCGGTCTGCAAAGTCGTATGTAATAATAATATCCGTTAACTGATTGGCCTGCTCACACTGTTTGATGAGCGCCGCATCATCCCGGTAAACGGCTGGTTTTTGATAGCAGCCGGCTTCCTCCAGATTTATCTGCAGTCTGGTGGAAATGACTGCCTGGGCGATCACTTCCTGAACTTTATCCTCATCAAGCTGTGTCCCCTCCACTTCAGGAACAATTTCAAAGGTACTGCCATTATCAACGATATGTGCATCCGATGACGGTGTACCGTTCTGCATGCACTTCAGTTCTTTGACTGCCTGATAAAGCCTTGCCCCATCATAGGCTGTCGACGAAACCAGCTCATATGATTTCTGCTGCCCGAAGGCAAGAAACCATTTGAAACGGTCCTGCTGCCTGATAGTTTTCTCCACACTGCCATCCGGCGAGTAGGTAAGTCCTGCCTGCTGTGCAGTGATGCTCTCCTGCCCGTTGCCCCGGGTCTGAATAGCCAGCACGTAGGACTCTGCCTTTCTGGCCAGCAGCTCCTCCGCTTCCTGTGCGGTCATATAGGAACAATTGAAGCCATTTACCTGAGAACCCGGCAAAAAGTGCTTGGTAAAGTAATTTACGCCTACAAAGTAAGCGGCAATTGTCAGTAACAGCAGTACACAGATCAAAAAGATCATCACCTTTTTGCCTGTGCTCATTTTTGCCTTTTCTTCAGTCATGGAAACCTCCTTATGTTTCTGGTCAGCACGATGTCTGCTGCAGGATCAGCACATCCTTTTCTCGTCATCCGTCTCACGCCGGCTGCATCACACGCCTCATTACCCAAGCAGCTTCTCTACGCTTGCCAGTTTGACACAGAGCACAAATACTTTTGCAGCCTGCTCCAGTTCTTCGATCGTTGGGTAGGTCGGTGCAATACGGATATTGGAGTCTTTTGGATCTTTGCCGTATGGATAGGTTGCTCCTGCTCCTGTCATAACAACGCCGGCTTCTTTTGCTTTGGCAACAATGGCTTTGGCACATCCTTCCATGGACTCAAAGGAAATGAAGTATCCGCCGTGCGGCCTGGTCCATTCGCCGATTCCAAGGCCGCCCAGTTCTGTTTCCAGCGTATTCAGTACCATCTCGAATTTCGGGCGGATCAGGTCTGCGTGTTTTCTCATGTGTGCATGGAGACCGTCCAGATCTTTGAAGAATTTTACATGACGAAGCTGGTTCAGTTTGTCATGGCCGATAGTCTGGATCGTCATATATTTACGGAAATCTTCCAGGTTTGCTCTGGATGCGGCTACGGCTGCGATACCGGAGCCCGGGAAGCTTACCTTGGATGTGGAAGTAAATTTGTATACAATGTCAGGATTGCCTGCTTTGACGCATTCTCCAAGGATTTCTACCAGAAAGTCCTGGTTGTCATCATATAAATGATGGATGCTGTATGCATTGTCCCAGTAAATACGGAAATCAGGCGCTGCAGGTTTCAGCCGTGCAAAGCGCTCTACAGTCTCTTTTGAATAGGTGTAGCCCTGCGGGTTGGAGTATTTCGGTACGCACCAGATGCCTTTGATGGCAGCGTCTTCGCTTACCAGTTTTTCTACCATGTCCATATCCGGGCCTTCCGGGCTCATCGGAACATTGATCATTTCGATTCCGAAGAATTCGGTAATCTTGAAATGGCGGTCATAGCCTGGTACAGGACAAAGGAATTTTACTTTATCGAGCTTACACCACGGAGTATTTCCCATAACACCGTGGGTCATGGAACGGGCGATAGAGTCAAACATGACGTTCAGGCTGGAGTTTCCGTAGATGATAATGTGGTCGGGATCTACTTCGGACATCGCACCGAGAAGTCTCTTAGCTTCCGGGATGCCGTCGATCACACCGTAGTTACGGCAGTCTACGCCTGTTTCGCATTTCAGTTCCGCACCGTCTGCCAGGACATCCATCATTCCCATGGAGATATCAAGCTGGTCAGCACCCGGTTTGCCGCGGGACATATCAAGGGACAGGCCTTTGGCTTTGGTGTCTTCATACTGCTGTGTTAATTCCTGTTGGAGAGAAAGAAGTTCTTCTCTGGTCATTTCGGTATATTTTTTCATAAGTTCCTCCTCGTGTAGCATGTGATATAAAACTGCGTTGTTGTTATATTTTATAGGGTCTCTGTATATCTTATACATTTTAGTATGCTAAATTCATGGTTGTCAAGTGTTTTCATGGATTATATGAGGATTAGAGCGTGTTTGAAAAAACATGACTAAAAAGGGAGCCCGCTGATTGTTGTTTTCCCGTTTGGGAGATGAAAAATACGTCAGGCTGGTTGTGGGTTGCGGATTTTGGGAAATTCTACTATACTGATAAGGAATAAAAAGTTTTCAGAACGGCCGTAACTTATACAGCGGTAAGTGCTGTAAATAGAAAAAAATAAATGACAGAAAGGTTTATGGATTATGTGGATCGCTGATGGATGGAAAGAATATGCAGTAATCGATACTTCCTGCGGGGAGAAACTGGAAAGATGGGGGGATTATCTCCTGGTAAGGCCGGATCCTCAGGTAATCTGGGATACGCCTAAGAAGAACAGGGGCTGGAAGAAGATGAATGCCCACTATCACAGAAGTAAGAAAGGCGGCGGGGAGTGGGAGTTTTTTGACCTGCCCGAGCAATGGGATATCCATTATAAAGAGCTTACCTTTCATTTAAAGCCCTTCAGCTTTAAGCATACGGGACTTTTTCCGGAGCAGGCAGCGAACTGGGACTGGTTTGGAGATAAAATCCGTCGGGCAGGGCGGCCTGTAAAAGTGCTGAACCTCTTTGCTTATACGGGCGGTGCCACACTGGCCGCTGCGGCTGCCGGAGCCAGTGTGACTCATGTGGACGCCTCCAGGGGTATGGTCACCTGGGCCAAAGAAAACGCCGCTGCCTCCGGTCTGGCCGATGCCCCTATCCGCTGGCTGGTGGATGACTGCGTAAAATTTGTAGAACGTGAGATACGCAGGGGAAACCATTATGATGCGATCATCATGGACCCTCCCTCCTACGGGCGCGGTCCCAAGGGAGAAATCTGGAAGATCGAGGATGCCATTCATCCCCTGATCAAGCTGTGTACCCGTATTTTGAGCGACCAGCCTCTTTTCTTCCTGATCAACTCCTACACAACAGGACTTGCCCCGGCAGTCCTGACATACATGCTGGCAACAGAGCTGCGTCAATTTAACGGCAGAGTCGATTCCCAGGAAATCGGCCTCCCCGTAACCTCCAATGGCCTGGTACTCCCCTGCGGTGCTTCCGGCCGCTGGGAAGCACTTTAAGCCCTCTTGAATCTCCAGCCCAACAGGTCTATAATAAAAGCAGGAAAAAGGAGCGTGATTATATGACCAGCAATACCCGGCAAAGCAAAGACCCATACACCTGCACCCTCGACTACGACCGTGAAGCATGCGGAGACTGCACCTGCGCCACCTGCTACCAGCAGGAATTCTGTGACCGCTGCAGTACCTGTGAGATTCTTTCTCACAAAAAGGACCATTGTTACCGCTACGAAGGCGCATTTAATTACTGATACTTTTTTACAGTACAGAAAAACCGGCAGCATCCGAACTGCCGGTTTTTCCGTACTATCCTCTCTCTTTCGGGAAAACAACCGTGACTTCCGTTCCCTTCCCTTCCTCACTGACAAGCTCCATGCTTCCTCCCAGGAAAGCCACCCCATGCTTCACAATAGAAAGCCCCAGCCCGGTACCTCCGATTTCTTTGGAATGGCTTTTATCCACCCGGTAAAACCTCTCAAACACACGGTTCTGGTCCTCTTTCGGAATACCGATTCCATTATCCGTCACCTTAATACTGATATCCGTTTCCGTCTGCCGCAGAGCAATGCTGACGCTGCCGCCCTCCCGGTTATATTTCACGGCATTGTCACACAGATTATACAAGATTTCCTCCATGACTGTCTTCACCGTATTACAGAAAATCGGTTCCCCATCAATATAAAGAGAAACATTCTTTTTGCCTGCAGTATCCTTCAAAGTAGTAAAAATATTCCTGGACATGGCGCGAAGCTCTACCATTTCCCGTTCATAGGAAATTCCCCCTTCATCCAGCTGTGAGATTTTGATCGTATCCTCCACAAGCTGAATCAGGTGCTGTGCTTCGTTATAAATCCGCCCTGCGAATTCCTTCACATCTTCTTCCCTGACAAAGCCGCCCTGAATCAGCTCTGCAAACCCGGAAATCGACGTAAGCGGTGTCTTCAGCTCATGGGAGACATTGGCCGAAAACTCTCTTCTGAGATTTTCCCATTCCACTTTCTCCGTCACATTCATGAACAAAAGAACGGCTCCCACAGGATTACTTCCCCGGACAACCGGATTGGCGATCATCTGGACAAAACCACCGTCTATTTTCAGCAGGCTGCTCTCATGTTTCCCTTCCAGCACCTTCTCCACAGCCTGCCGGAAATTCTCGCCACGGTTAAGAGAATAAACACTCTGCCCATTCTGCACTTCTTTCGTTTTGAAAATGTTCCAGGTACTGGAGTTTCCGGACAAAATCCTGGTATACCTGTCAATCACAAGCAGGCCCTCCTGCATATTTTCCGTAATGACAGAGAATTCCTCCTGCTGCTGTCTGGCAGAATCCAGTTGTTCCTGAATCTGCCTGTTTTGTCTGTGAATTTTACTCAGGAGCGGCTCAACCTCCTCGTAAACCCGGTTTTCCTCCGGATGTTCCAGATCCAGTGCATTGATCGGCTCCACGATCCGTTTGGAAACCCGGAATGCAAAAATACCGGAAAGAACCATCATTAACAAAAGAATCCACAGGCACGGCTGAACAAGCTGCAGAACAAGTGTTAATACGGAATACTGCGTGCTGGAAACTCTCAGAATATTCCCATTATTCAGCTTCCGTGCATAATAGACCGTCTTTTCGGAAAGCGTACCGGACATCCGTACAGACGTACCGCTACCAGTCTCAAGTGCCTCTTTCACCTCCTCACGGTTACTATGATCGTCCATGGTTTCTGCGTCTGCCGCACTGTCATAAAGAACCTTCCCATTGCCCGATATATATGTAATTCTGGCATCTTTCTCATGGAATTCCTGAAGGTATTCTTCCCCCAGAAGCTCCACGCCCTGCGCCAGATAAGATGACTGTCTTTCAAGTTCATTTACAAGCTGACGGTCAAAATACCGATATAAAACAGCAAGCAGAAAAGCCAGCCCCAGGACAAAGACAATCCCTGAGACCAGCATTGTGGATTTAAAGATTTTTTTCGTCAAATCCTGTTCCTCCCATATTGATACTCATTCTTCGATACTCAATCTTCATGGTTGTTTTCATAATCACTTTTCACAATTATTTTTCATGATCATTACCCATGATCATTTTTGATGTTCATTATTTCTGTGGATACCTGTAATAGAATACTCCACCCATTCCGCAATATTCACTGCATGATCCCCGATCCGCTCAATATATTTTGCAGTCATAAGAAGATCAAGACCTGCTTTTGCATCCATATTCTGACTGTAGATCATATCGGCAAGCATCTCTTTTACTTCATTGAAAGCCTCATCTACCCTGTCATCATCATTGATTACTTTGCGGCATAGATCAAGGTCTGACTTTACAAACGCATCTATACTTTTTGTCACCATTTCCACGGTTGCATCTACCATTCTTCCGATTATATCCGGGATCTGCACTTTACTTTTATCTATAAAAAGGGACAGATCCGCAATGTCCGCTGCCTGATCCCCAATCCTTTCCATATCGGAAAGCATCCGAAGTGCTGCGGAAATTTCCCTTAGATCCCCTGCCACAGGCTGCTGATGAAGAAGCAGGTGCATGCAAAGAGTTTCCAGCTCTCTCTCTTTCTTTTCGATATCCCTGTCTGTCTCAAAAACCTGCTTCGCCAGTTCTTCTTCCTGGCTCTGAATAGCTTTTGCAGACAAGGTAATTGCTTTTTCACACAGGCTTCCCAATGTGATCAGATTTACATGAAGTTCATTTAACTGACGCTGAAAACGTGTTGCCATATCAACCAAACCTCCCTGTAATATAGTCCTCAGTTCTCTTATCTGAAGGCATGGAAAACAGCTTATCCGTGTCATCATATTCCACGACTTCTCCCAGAAGGAAGAAGGCTGTTTTATCTGAAATACGGGTAGCCTGCTGCATATTGTGCGTAACGATCACGATCGTGTAATCCTTCTTCAGTTCCACTGCCAGTTCCTCGATCTTGGAGGTGGAAATTGGGTCAAGGGCGGAGGTCGGTTCGTCCATCAGAAGTACCTCCGGCTGTACAGCCAATGCCCTGGCAATGCAGAGACGCTGCTGCTGGCCGCCGGACATGCCAAGGGCGCTCTTCTTGAGACGGTCCTTTACTTCGTCCCAGATAGCCGCATCCCGCAGGGATTTCTCTACAATGTCATCCAGCTTTGCTTTGGAACGGATTCCGTGTGTCCTTGGGCCGTAAGCGATGTTGTCATAGATACTCATAGGGAAAGGATTGGGCTTCTGAAACACCATTCCCACTCTTTTCCGGAGGAGGTTTACATCCATATCACCATAAATATCTTCCCCGTCCAGGGTGACATTTCCGGTGATCACGCAGCCTTCCACCAGATCGTTCATACGGTTCAGGGATTTTAAAAGTGTGGATTTTCCGCATCCGCTGGGGCCGATAAATGCAGTGATCTCCTTCTCCGGAATATGCATGTTGATGTCTTTTAGTGCATGGAATTTGCCGTAATGCAGGTTCATATCTTCTACTGAAATTTTGGTCTTCTCACTCATTTTCTTTTTCCTTTACTTTAGCGCATATTTGAGAATGCATTCCGATTTTCAAACACACTTTAGCCTTTCGCAATTCTTTTAGCTGCCATACCGGATAAGCCATTGATGATCAAAACAAACACAAGTATGACAACGGCCGTGGCAGATGCCTGGTTCATATGCAGGCCTTCACTGGACAGGACATACATGTGAAGCGCCAGTGTACGGCCGGATCCCATAAGGTTGGACGGTATCGCCGCCACCGTTCCCGCTGTATAAAGAAGGGCTGCTGTTTCACCGATGATACGGCCTATCGCAAGGATAACACCAGCCAGGATCCCCGGAACTGCGGATGGCAGGACAATGGTAAAAATGGTACGCAGTTTGCCTGCACCAAGGCCAAAGCTGGCTTCTCTGTAGGAGTCCGGGACTGCCTTCAGCGCTTCCTCGGAAGTACGCATGATCAATGGAAGAACCATGATCACAAGGGTAAAAGCACCTGCCAGAAGAGACATCCCCCACTGCAGGGTTGTTACGAAAAACAGCATACCGAACAGGCCGTATACAATGGATGGAATACCGGAAAGCGTTTCTGCGGTGATACGGATGATTCCTACCAGCTTATTCCCCTTTTTGGCATATTCCACAAGGTAGATCGCAGCAAAAATTCCAAGAGGTGCGGCGATTGCCAGAGATACAACGGTCATGGTAAAAGTATTGATCAGAGACGGAAGAAGCGACACATTTTCGGATGTATATTCCGGACTGAACAGGCTTGGTGTCAGATACGGAATCCCCTTGACCAAAATATAAATTACCAGAAACAAAAGCATTGCAAAGGTTGCTGCTGCTGCAACAGTTGTCAATAAAGCCAGGAGTCCGGAACCGGGATGGCGGAAGTAGGATCGGATCTGATTGGTAAAAGAAGATTCATTTCGTTTGCCTGTAGATGCCGGAGCGCTGGCAACAGCGGTATTATTCAGCATTTTCTGACCTCCTGTTCAATAGTGAAAGACTTAGGTTAATGATCAGGATAAATGCGAACAGAACTACGGCTGTTGCGATCAGAGCTTCTCTGTGAAGGCCTGTTGCATATCCCATTTCAGTTACGATATTTGCAGTCATGGTACGGAGACCTTTCAGAATTCCCGCAGGCATTCTGGGCTGATTTCCCGCTACCATAATAACAGCCATTGTCTCACCGATGGCACGGCCGATACCAAGGACAACGGCTGCCAGAATACCGGATTTGGCTGCAGGAAGCATGACAAAAAAGATACTCCGTTCCTTCGTTGCCCCAAGCGCCAGGGAGCCTTCATAATAGCTCTCCGGAACACTTCGGATCGCAGATTCTGTAGGTCCGATGATCGTAGGCAGGATCATCATGCCAAGGAGCAGGGATGCTGCCAGCATACTGGTTCCTGTCCCTCCGAAAATCTGCCGGATCAGAGGGACGAGAAGAATCAGGCCGAAAAATCCGTATACAATAGAGGGAACACCGGCCATTAATTCGATTCCGGATTTTAACGGACGGTAAATTTTTTTCGGGCAATACCTTGCCATAAATACGGAAGTAAATAAGGCGATCGGAACTCCAAAAAGTATCGCACCGCCGGTTACATAAAGACTGGCTACGATCATTGGAAAGATGCCGAATTTATTATTGGAAGGTTTCCATGTAGTTCCGAGAAGGAACTTCAGCGGGCCGATTTTTCCGATTGCGGGAATGCCGTTTGCAAAAAGGAAGAGACAGATCAGAAATACTGCCAGAACCGATGTACAGGCGGCAATCATGAAGATGAATTTCATACCTTTTTCTTTTATATGAGACATAACGTTTCCTTTCTCAAAAAAGCTGTGCAAAAATAATTCGAGGCTGGCTTTTATTCCGTTCCAGCCCCGATTGTTTATGTTAGATTATTTTGCAAGGGCTTCCCATTCGGTGGTTTCGCCTGTGAAGATGGATTTGACCTGTTCGCTGGTGAGTTCATCCAGTTCATTTGTATTGTTGACTACGACTGCAATTCCGTCACGTGCGATCACAGTTGCGGTAAGGCCAAGGCCTGTCTCTTCCTCTTTCAGTTCACGGGATGCCATACCGATATCGCAGATGCCTTCTGCTGCGGAATTAACACCTGTTGTAGAATCGCTCTGCTGTACTTCTACAGTAACGTCTTTGTTAACATCTTCATATGCTTCTTTCAGTTTTTCCATAACAGGAGCTACGGAAGAGGAACCTGCTACAACCACTTTGCCGGACACTCCTGCTGCTTCGTATGCTGCTGCTTCATTGTCAACTTTAATATAGCCGTTGTCTTCAATGATCTGCTGTCCGTCAGAGCTCATAATATAGTTCATAAAGTCCTGTGCAGTCTCGCTTACTTCTTCGCCTGTTACGATATTGAACGGACGGGAAACCTTATAGGTATCATTTGCCACGTTTTCTGCGGTTGCTTCAGCTCCGTCGATCTTTACTGCTTTTACCGTATCATTCAGGGAACCAAGGGAAATGTATCCGATTGCATTTTCATCACCTGCTACGGTCGTCATCATAACGGAAGTGCTGTTGGTGATGCTGGCTTCTTCGGTAGTCATATCTACTTTCTCGCCGTCCTGCTCTTCTTCAATTCCGAACAGTTCAATAAACGCGCCGCGCGTTCCGGAACCATCCTCACGAGATACAACGGTGATCGCTCCGCCTGCTGCGGATACACCGGATGCGAATACTGTAGTGCCGATGATTGCTGCTGTTAACATACCTGCAATTTTTTTCTTCATGATAAAATCTCTCCTTTTTATTCTTATCATTGTTTGATTTTTTTGTTTTCTAATTGACACTTGACAGTATAGTGACAGAAAGTAAAATGTAAAACCGTCTTCCGGTAAAATGTTTGTTAAAAACTGTGTGGAACGCAAAAATACCGCCGGCCAAAACGGCCGGCGGTACATCAAACCTTTTCAATGCTTTCCAATATTTAGATATTCAGGAGATCACTGTATACTTTCAGTGCTCCGTCCGTCTCATGGGCAAGAACGCGTTTTGCAAGCACCTTGCCGAGCTGCACACCTTCCTGGTCAAAGCTGTTTACGTTCCACAGGAATCCCTGGAACATAACCTTGTTCTCAAAATGAGAAAGAAGAGCGCCGAGAGTCTTTGGATTTACCTGGTCTCCAATGATGATGCTGGATGGACGTCCGCCTTCGAAATTCTTATTGCGGTTGTCGTCAGATTTGCCGCATGCAAAAGCGACGATCTGAGCAGCGACGTTTGCACAGAGTTTCTGCTGGCTTGTGCTTCCCTGGATCACAACATCCGTATCCATCTGGTTGTTTTTGAATCCGACAAACTGAAGCGGTACGATATCCGTTCCCTGATGCAGAAGCTGATAGAAGGAATGCTGTCCGTTAGTTCCCGGTTCACCGAAGATGATCGGTCCTGTTACATAATCTACAGGCTCACCGAAACGGTTTACGGATTTTCCGTTGGACTCCATGTCAAGCTGCTGAAGATGTGCAGGGAAACGGCTCAGTGCCTGTGAATAAGGAAGAACCGCTGTGCTTGGGTATCCAAGTACATTGCGCTCATAAACACCGATCAGGGCATCCAGCATTGCCGGGTTTTTCAATACGTCTTTGTTTTTACCGAGCTTGTCTTCTTCTGCTGCGCCGTCCAGGAACTGTGCAAATACTTCCGGTCCGAATGCCAGTGATAATACGGCACCGCCCACTGCGGAGGTAGAAGAATAACGTCCGCCGATATAATCATCCATGAAGAAAGCTGCAAGATAATCATCACTCTTAGCCAGCGGAGATGTCTCACTTGTAACAGCGATCATGTGTTTGGAAGCGTCCAGACCTGCGTTCTTCAGAGCATCTTTTACAAAAGATTCATTGGTCAGAGTCTCAAGAGTGGTTCCTGATTTGGAAACAAGTACAAAAATGGAATGAGCCACATCGATCGTATTCAGAACGCCTGCTGCATCATCCGGGTCTACATTGCTGATAAATTTGGCTTCCATCTTTAATGTATGATTGATCTTAGCCCAGTTTTCCAGTGCCAGGTACATCGCACGGGGACCAAGGTCACTGCCGCCGATACCGATCTGGACAACTGTAGTGAATTTTTCGCCTGCTGCATTGGTGATCTCGCCTGCATGTACTTTGTTTGCAAAGTCTGCGATCTTCTTCTGCTGGTCTGTATAGAAGGTACGTTTGTCAACGCCGTCAGCTACCACTGCATCTCCAAGCTGTCCGCGGGTCAGGTGGTGAAGTACAAGACGTTTTTCGCCTGTGTTGATCACCTCGCCATTGTAAAGTGCTTCAAATTTCTCGGTAAGCTGTGCTTCCTCTGCCAATTTCGTGAGAGCTGCCATAACTTTATCATCGATCGGTCTTGCAGCATAATTGAAAGCCATGCCTTCTGCCATCGGTACGCTGTAATTTTTTACACGTTCTGCGCCATTGTCTCCGGACATTACTTCCACGAGGTTCACTTTTTCCACTTGGGAAAGTTCTTTAAATGAGGCAAGGGTATCCAGGTTGTTCCAGGTAATCATCATAGATTCCTCCTTAATATTATTCTGCACCTGTTTCTATTCACATCAGTAAATTTAACAGAGTGCGGCATGCGGAAAATATCCGCACAGATAACTCTTTGTCCTATAAAAAGATTATAATATTAAATAGCCATAAATTCAAGCCTGCAGACGCAGAAAAGCCCCAACTTCGTTACTGTTCACTCCTTTCTCAGTAACCTAACTTCAGTTCTTCAGCACTCTCATCAGCATATCCGCCATTCCCACGGAGTATCCGCTGGCGGCGAAGATTCCTTCGGCAGGGCCGTCAGTTACTACCAGGAGGGGCAGTTTATCAGGGTCAACGTACATTCTGCGGGCAGTCATTTCCAAATCTTTGCCGAATGTGTCATAGAAGATTTTTACATCAGGCAGAATATTTCTGCACCTGGACAAAGTAGGGTCGGACAGATCTTCCGGCCTGCGGATAATAAACAGAAGCTGATCCTGACATTGTCCGTATTCCTCCTGCATTTCCATTAATTCGTTCAAAATATGTTCTGTCGGCTCTTTACTGACCTCAAGCCAGAAAAGGATTTTTCTTCCATTGCCTGTCAGACTGCCAATGGAGTGTACCGCACCCCCCTTATCCGTCAGGTCATGATCCGGAATACTGTGCCGATCCAGCATGTCTGCCAGACACGCCTCCCGCATTTCCAGAGAAATCTCTTTCCTTTCGCCTTTTCTGATCTGAAAGTCATAGCGTTTTGCAAAGATGTTTCCCGTTGGAAGGCGGTTGGAGGTCAGGATCCGGTATTCTCCCGGCTCCACATCCAGTTCCAGCCGGCCGTTTTTCCACCCGGTATCACGAAGCTTCAGGGAGTGGTAGCCATCTTCTTTCAGCTTTGCGACAGACCAGTTCATAAAATAAGACCATTTCGTCCCGGCTTCTTCACAAAGGGTAAGATGCGCATCTTTCTCACGCTCTTTCAGAACTCTCACAAAGCCGCCGTTTTCCCAGTATTCCAGTGTTGTATCCGTAGGATTCAGACGTGCCGGAATTCCTAACGTTCTTGCAATGGCCACAAACAATACTTTCCGGGAATTTTTCTCTGCAATGCCAAGGCGCAGAGCCGCTGCAGGCACCGTATATACAGTCAGCCGTTCCCGTTCCGGCCGGGAAACAAACCGGGACTGAATCCAGTTCCAGATTTCTTTCGGATCTTTCCGGAATTCCTCTTTCTTTTCACTGCTGAAATATTCCAGAATGCAGTGTCTCCATTTCGTCAGCACTTCATCGGCCACTCTTGGATTCCAGACATAGGAAAGAAAGATTTCACGGGAATAATCACCTGCATAAATCAAAGATTCTTCATAATGCTCCTGCAATACTTCCGGGTCCGCATCTGTCCTGTCTTTCTCTGATAAAACAGACATATATTCCTCTGCCAGCTCCGGCTGGCCGCATAAAAAAGCATCCTTCCAGCGGGGACGGAAATGTTCCGTCTTCTCTTTCCGTATCGCTGCGGCTTCCCGGATACGCCTGCTGTTTCTTTCTTCCTGTTCTTCTGTAATCCGGTACTTTCCTGATGCCGTGTCCGCAGGGGCAATCATGTCAAAATCCACCCAAACATCCTCCGGCTTTTCTTCTCCCAGTACACAGCAGCAGCCATCCTCTTCCCTGGTGTCGATCACACACTCGCCATACTCGCCGCCAAAGGATGCAAAAATATGAAGGCTTCCCAGGCCTGTCTCCAATTCCGCACTGCCGTCCGCTCCCGTAACCAGTTTTGCCACAGGAGAAAACTCCGAATAATTCAGTACCTCCGCAAGAATCTGCGCGCCCTCCACAGGGCAGCCATCCAGGTCTTCCACTCGGATAGTCACATTCTTCGTTTTTCCATAGCGGTGGAGCTGGTTTTTCATCATATTGATGCCGTCTGTGCCTACCACCTTTTCTCTGGAGCCGCTCATCTCAAAACAGCGGGAATGAACCATCATAGCCCTGGAAGCGGCATTGGTAAACCAGCCCTTATTCAGGACAGGCTCCGGCTCGCAGGCACCGAAATAATGCCATTCTCCGTCACACCATACTTCCACCCATGCATGATTGTCATCACAGTGGGACCATTTCGGCGCATAGACCTGTCTTGCAGGCAGCCCCACACTTCTAAGAGCATTGACCGCAAATACCGATTCCTCTCCGCATCGTCCGTATCCTTTCAGATAGCAGTCATAGGCGGAGCTGGTACGGTCATCCGTACACTGGTAAGTCATCTCCCGGGCACACCAGTAATTTACTTCCAGAATGGCACTCTCCATGTCCATTCCTGCAATGTGCCCTGCAATCTTTTCCCAGAATAATCTTCTGCAGGGTTTGATCTCCTCTTCATTTACACGATGATACAATATATCATTCAGGAAAATACTTTCCGGGATATCCGCCCTGTAAGGCGAATTTTTCCAAAGATAAACTCCCTGCAGGGCATAATCCAGATATGTCTCAAGGGAGTAATTTCCTACGTCACTGTAGGGCATATTCACATATAAAAACTTTAAGGCCAGGGCCGTGTCCTCATCCAGAGATAAAAGATCTTTTTGGATTTTCTTTGAAGGACCAGGCAGGGTCTGGCAAAATTTGTCGAATTCCTGAATAATCCTGTCTCTGCTTTTTTCCAAAAACATGGGGTTCTCCTTTTTTCTCGGCGGCGGCAGCAGGGTAAGCTGCCGCCAAACTTTTACAGGCTTTCCAATACCTGGCAGGCCTGCCGGATTTTATCCTTTTCTGTTCTGATGATTTCAAATTCACTGATGGACGGAATGCCCATGCTCACCCCTTCTTTGCGGTAGATCATGGCGCTTTCCAGATTCTGCTTGCCTGACATGTGGAAGGCATGGGCTTTGGTATAAGGCTGTATCTGCCGGATCGTCTCCGCATCCACACCGCTTCCCACCTGGATGGTAATCCTGCCGTCCTCACATTCCACAAGCTTTTTCAGCGTATCTCTGCCGTCCAGACAGTGGTTCTTCTGTCCGGAAGTCAGGATGGTGTCAATACCCAGCTCCTTTGCCTGTTCCATGGCTTCAAAGGGATCAACACATACGTCAAATGCCCTGTGCAGAGTCACAGACATATCCCCTGCTTCTTCCATGAGAATTTTCATCCGTTCCATGTCCAGCATTCCATCCGGACGCAGAATTCCGATGACCACTCCGTCTGCACCAAGCTTCCGGAAATTCCTCACCTCTCTGCGTATGACATGAAACTCATAATCCGTATAGCAAAAATCTCCGAATCGCGGACGAATAAGAATGTGCGTGCGTATTTCTGATAATTCCCGTATTTCTTCAAACAGACACGGGCTGGGAGTTGTACCCCCGATAATCAGGTTGCTGCATAGCTCAAGTCTTGTCGCCCCTCCGTCCTGTGCTGCCAGTGCGGATTCCACAGAATCCACACAGGCTTCCAATATGTAGTTTTTCATAGATTTTACCGGCCCTCTCTTACCTTCTCTCTCCCGCACATAAATAATACATGGTCGTCAGTCCGGCTCCGCTGGCGCCTTTGCTCTGGTATTCAAACACAGGCGGATCCACCCACGCCGTTCCTGCAATATCCAGATGCATCCAGGGCGTCTGCTCCGCAAACCTCCGGATAAACAATCCGGCTGTAATACTTCCTGCAAATTTGCCGCCCACGTTTTTTACATCTGCAATATCACTCTCGATCAACCGTTCATATTCCGGATAAATCGGAAATCTCAAATAGCGCTCTCCTGATTTATGATAAGCACGCTCAAAATCTCTCACAAAGTCCTCATTGTCACACAGCATGCCTGCTGCGCCAAATCCCAGGCTTGCACAGATGCACCCGGTCAACGTTGCAATATCCAGCACCCGGTCTACATGCTCATTGCGTACCGCATAAGTTACCGCATCTGCCAGAATCAGACGTCCCTCCGCATCCGTGTCCATTACCTCGATGGTCTTGCCGCTGTAAGAAGTGATCACATCTCCCGGAAGAAGGGAGCCGTCGGAAAGGCGGTTTTCAACCATCGGGATCAATGCGGTCACGTTGGCAGGTATCCGGTTCTTTGCCAATGCATAGACAGCACCTGCCACAGCTGCGCCGCCTGCCATATCGCCCTTGATTCCCTTCATGGAAGAGGAGGACTTCAGACAGTATCCGCCTGTGTCACAGGTGACACCTTTGCCTACCAGTCCTGTGACCCTGTCATCCCCCGGATTTCCCTTATAACGGATGATGCACAGACAGGGCTTGTAGGCACTGCTCATGCCGATTCCCAGCACAGCATTTAAGCCCAGTTCCTTCATCTTCTCCGCATCCAGGATTTCCACTTCTGCGGGAACACCGGCAAAAAGCTTCTGCACTTCCCCGGCAAATGCCTCGGGGCGGAGAAGGTTTCCGGGACGGTTGGTCATATCTCTTGCCCAGAAAACCCCCTCCATGATCGTCTCCGTTTCTCTTACAATGTTTTCTGCCTCAATGGGAAGGCCCAGAAGCTCCATCTTCCATTCCTTACGTGCCACGATGGGAAAACGCTCCGGTTCAAAGGTTCCAAGAAGCATCCCTTCTACTGCATCACTTACGTAAGACAGCCCTTTTTCTTCTACAAGCTGTGTCAAATCCGCCGAAAATTCCGTGCCGTTCCACTCTTTAACGGCTTTTGCAAAAAATTCCTTGATCTGTACTCTGTCGGAGAACCCGGCAGCGCAGTCGGCCGGCAATGCCGGAAGACTGCTCTCCCTGACTAATTGTATCATTCCCTTTTCCTCTTTTCGTCTCATTCTCTCATTTTTAATATAACTGCACCCCCGCCGATTCCAGCGTTCCGATAGCCGCCGGATCCGGTGCCTCATCCGTTATAATGCCGTCTATATCATCAAAATGGGCAAACTTATAGGAATCGTTAAAATAAAATTTATCCTTCTCCATTACTACATAAATGTGCCTGCTGCTTTGGATCGCAGCTTTTTTTGTCAGTCCGTCCTCTACCCCGAAGGTCGTAACCGACAGATCTGTCATATCTACCCCGCAGCTTCCGATAAACGCCCGGTCGAAGCTGTACTGCTTGATCACCTCAATCGCAGCAGAACCCATAAATCCATTGACTGTCCGGTACATGATCCCTCCCGTCCCCACTGCCGTAATCGCAGGAGAGGTAGCAAGTATCTGAAGAATATCGATCATATTGCTCACTACCACCAGACGCCTTCCGGATTCTGCCAGAAGCCTGGCAAGTTTAATATTACTGGTAGAAATATCCAGAAAAATAGTTTCGTTATCTCTGATGAGATGAAATGCTTTTCGTGCAATAATATCTTTTTTTTCTACGTTGACGCTCCTTCGGTCTATGACATCCCGATCCAGAGGATAGTCACTGGAAAGAATCGCACCGCCGTATGTACGCTTGATATGCCCGGCTTTTTCCAGTGTTTTCAGATCCTTACGGATACAGTCGTCTGTTACCTTAAATGTCTCACTCAAGGAACGCACTTTCACTTTACCATGCTCCTGAAGCATATGCAGAATCGCTTCCTGTCTTTCTTCTGTAAACATAGTCCTCACTCCATTAATCGCACATCCCGTATTCTAACACCCGTTACCTTTTATTGCAAGACTCCTTCTCAAACTGTATCCACTTATTTTAAAATCACTTCCAAAACGGTATCCACGGGATCCGGCAGGATTGGATCCGGACCCAGATCCGCAAAAAGGATGTCCGGATAATCACTGTGCACCCAGCTTGTGGAAACAGGCACTTCCGCTCCTGTTGCAAGGTAGCGGATTGCCTTTACATTCTCCTTGGAAACACCCATAAGGGGCATCGGACCGATGGAATTTTCATATAAATGATAAAAAAGACTCTTTTCGTTTCTGGTGATACGTCCCACCTCCGGCTTGTCAATTTCTGCTTTGGTGCATCCGTAAACGCTCCTTCCGTTTTTGGACATCCAGGCTCCGATCTGCTTCAGGGCTTTCACAGATTCCTCCGGAATATTTCCCCTTGCATCTGGGCCGATGTTCAGGATCATATTACCTCCCTTGGAAACGCATTCCACCAGTTTCTTGATCAGCATAGAAGCCGGTTTAAAGTAATGATCAGCTGCATGGTAGCCCCAGTTGCCGTTCATAGTCACACAGGCCTCCCAGTGCATATCATTTCCTTCAACATCCTTGATTCCTTCCGGCGGAATCATCTGTTCCGGTGTCACAAAATCACCGTGATACGGGGTTGGCCTGCACTCTGCAAGGGAGCCGTAACCCTCCCCGCTCACCTCCAGGCGGTTGTCGATGATGACATCCGGCTGAAGCTCACGCACCATCTGAATCAGTTCCGTCGCTCTCCATGCTTCTCCTCTCAGGTCATCATACGAAAAATCAAACCAGAGCAGATCCAGCCTGCCGTAATTCGCACAGATTTCCCGCACCTGGTTATGCATATAAGTGAGATATCTGTTAAAATCACGACCTTCGTTGGAATACGCAGGATTGTTTCTCATAGGATGATTTTTATCTCCATAATGAGGATAATCGTCATGGTACCAGTCAAGCAGTGTGAAATACAGACCTACTTTCAGGCCCTCGGCCCGAACTGCCTCTACAAATTCCGCTACGAAGTCACGTCCGCATTTGGTATTGGTAGATTTAAATTCCGTATACTGGCTGTCAAACAGGCAGAATCCGTCATGATGCTTAGCGGTCAAAACCACATACTGCATTCCCGCTTCTTTGGCTGCCTTTGCCCACACGGCCGGATCACAGTCCTGCGGGTCAAATTCTTCAAAATACTTCATATAATCTTCTTTTGGAATTTCCTCGTAGCTGCGCACCCATTCCCCTCTTGCGGGAATCGCGTACAGCCCCCAGTGGATAAACATGCCAAACCTGGCATGGGTAAACCATTCCATACGCTTTTCGTATTTTTCTCTGTCAAAAGTATACATGTAAGCCTCTCTTTCCGCGCCATTTCAACCGGCACAGATATTTTTATGTGATTACTTATCCGCAATCCCCGGGAAGTGGCATTTTACCTTATGTCCCGGCTTTGGCTCAAGAACAGGCGGACGCTCCGTTTTACATTTTTCCGTAGCATATGGACATCTGGTGTGGAACAAACATCCGGACGGCGGGTTGACCGGACTTGGAAGGTCTCCCTTTAAAAGAATACGTTTCTTCTCTCTGGACGGATCCGGGATCGGGACTGCGGAGAGCAGGGTCTTGGTATACGGGTGAAGAGGATTGCCGTATAATTCTTTTTTCTCTGCTGTTTCCACAATGGTTCCCAAATACATAACGCCGATGCTGTCGGAGATCATTTCCACAACACTCAGGTCATGGGAAATAAATAAATAGGTAAGCTTAAAGTCTTCCTGCAGTTTCTGCATCAGGTTCAGCACCTGTGCCTGAATAGAAACGTCCAGTGCGGAAACCGGCTCATCCGCAATGATCAGCTTGGGATTTACGGTCAGGGCACGGGCAATTCCCACACGCTGAAGCTGTCCGCCGGAGAATTCATGAGGATAACGCTCTCCGTGTGCAGCATTCAGGCCTACGATCTCCAGAAGCTCCTGGACTTTTTTCAGGCGCTCGCCGGAAGACATATTGGTATGGATCAGAAGCGGCTCACCGATCAGATCCTGAATCTTGATACGGGGATTCAGGGCTCCGTACGGATCCTGAAAGATCATCTGCACATCTTTACGCAGAGGACGCATTTCTTTTTCGGACATGGAAGAAATCTTCTGTCCGTTCAGCCACACTTCACCGGAATCCGGAACAAGAAGGTGGTTGACCAGACGCCCCGTGGTAGATTTGCCGCAGCCGGACTCACCTACCAGGGAGAATGTCTCGCCGGCTTTGATGTCAAAAGACACATCATTGACTGCATGGACATATTTTTTCTTGCCGAAGCCGCCTTTTGTTACGGCAAAGGTTTTGGTCGCATTTTTTACGGAAACTAATATATCACTCATGAGCGCACCTCCTCATTCTTTGCATGGAATATATGACAGCGGCAGCGCTGCACTGTGGAACCGTCCACATAGGTAAGGTCCGGTTCTTTTTCACGGCAGATATCCCGGGCATATTTACATCTCGGCGCAAATTTGCAGCCTTTCGGCATTACGGAAAGATCCGGAACGCTTCCGGGGATAGACGGGAGACTGGTCACGTTGCTGCCGAGCTTCGGCACGGATGCGATCAGGCCCTGGGTATACGGATGTACCGGATTGGAAAACAGTTCTTTGACAGGTGCTTCCTCTACGATACGCCCTGCATACATAACAATGACACGGGAGCACATTTCCGCAACAACACCAAGGTCATGGGTGATCAGGAGAATACCTGTATTCCGCTCTTCTTTAATCTGAAGCATCAGCTCCAGGATCTGCGCCTGGATGGTTACGTCAAGAGCAGTGGTCGGCTCGTCCGCAATGAGCATTTCCGGCTCGCAGGACATGGCCATGGCGATCATGACACGCTGGCTCATACCGCCGGAAAGCTGATGAGGATAGCTTCTTAAAGTAGTTTCCGGATCGGGAATTCCTACGGATTTCAGTACATTAAAGGCTCTCTGCCTTGCTTCCTGTTTGCTGACTTTGTTATGGAGAAGGATCGCTTCCATAATCTGGCGCTCCACCCTCATACATGGGTTCAGGGAACTCATAGGGTTCTGGAAGATCATGGAAACCTTGTAGCCGCGGATATCACGCATTTCTTTTTCGGAGAGCTTTAACAGGTCATTTCCGTTAAAGAGTACTTCCCCGTGGGTGGTTTTTCCTGAGGTGTCCAGAAGGAGTCTCATAATGGAAAGGGAGGTTACGGATTTGCCGCAGCCGGACTCGCCTACCAGGCCAAGGACCTCGCCCTTATCCAGATGGAAGGAAACGTCATTTACCGCCGTTACCCAGCTTTTTTCTCTTTTAAATTCTGTACGCAGTTCTTTTACTTCTAATAATCTCTCTGACATTTGCCTTCCCTCCTACTTGATTTTTGGATCCAGTGTATCCCGAAGGCCGTCACCTAACAGATTGAATGCAAGTACGGTGAGGAAGATCAGGATGCCGGGGAACAGTACCAGATGCGGTGCTGTATTTAAGTAGTTACGGCTCTGTGAAAGCATGGAACCCCAGTCAGCCTCCGTAACGTTTGCGCCGAATCCCAGGAAGCTCAAGGACGCCTCTGCCAGAATCGCCGTACCGATACGCATGGTAAAATTGACAATGATGGACTGGATGGTTCCCGGGAAAATATGTACCCAGAGGATTCGTCTGTCCTTACATCCCAGGGAACGGGCAACCTCTACATAAAGGGATTCCTTTACGGTGATGGTGGCGCTTCGGATGACACGGGCAAAGGACGGTACGGTGAATACTGCGATCGCGATCATAACATTAACGACACCGGGGCCGATGATCGCAACAACGGCGATTGCAAGAAGGATATCCGGGAATGCAAAAAGCACGTCACAGCTTCTCATGATCAGGGAGTCTAATATACCGCCATAGTATCCGGCAAGCACACCCAGGACAACACCGATGGCAGCACCCACGATTACGGAAAATAATGCAACGCCAAGCGACAATCTGGTACCAACCAGCAGACGGCTGAATACGTCACGTCCGTATTCATCAGCACCCCACCAGTGTGCGGCACTTGGACCCTGGAAAATTGCTCCGTAATCCGGTGCGTCCGCATCATAAGGAACTACATACGGTCCGATAAAAGCGACTACCACTAAAAACAGGATGAAGATAAGGGAAATCACCGCTGTTTTCTGTTTTAAAAATTTCTTTACAAATTCTTTTGCCCTGCTCTTCGGCTTCGGCAGGACCGCATCATCCCGAAAATCATCGGGAGCTTTTGTTTTAACTTCTGCCATAGCGCACCTCCTTAATCATAACGTACTTTCGGGTTCAGGACTCCGTAGAGCAGGTCAACGATCAGGTTGATGATGATATACTCCATAGAGAAGAACAGAAGCAGTGCCTGTACCACCTTGTAGTCACGGAAGTTAATGGAATCTACCAGAAGTCTTCCAAGGCCGGGGATGGAAAATACGGTTTCTACCAGCACGGAACCGGAAAGAAGACCTCCGATCTGCAGACCTGCAACAGTAACTACCTGAATCAAAGAGTTTTTAAACGCATGGCGCATGATTACCAGAAATCCGCTTAAGCCCTTGGCTCTGGCCGTACGCACATAATCCTCACGCAGGGACTCCAGCATGGAGGAACGGGTGAAACGTGCAAGAATAGCCATGGTGCCTGCACCCATCGTCAGAGAAGGCAGGATATAGCTGCGGATGCTGTCCAGGCCGGCTGTCGGAACCAGCCCAAGGCCTACAGCAAACCACTGAATAAGCATCAGACCGAACCAGAAGCTCGGTACGGAAATACCGGATATGGCAATGAGCATTACCAGATAATCTGTTGGTTTTCCTCGCTTGACAGCAGCGACGATACCAATTCCGACACCTATCAGAATTGACCATATCATCGAGCTTATGGTCAGCATAAATGTCGGTTTAAACCTCGGAATGATGGTGTCAATGACTGTTGCACCGTTTTTGATGGAATTTCCAAGGTCGCCTGTGAAAAGACCTTTCATATAATCTACATACTGTTCTATGATCGGTTTATCCAGTCCCAGGTTTTCACGTACCACCTGAACCTCTTCCTTTGTTGCATCCTTTCCTGCAACAAGACGGGCAGGGTCACCGGGAATCAAATGGATAAACATAAAGATCAGAAATGAGATGACCAGCATCAAGGGAATGGCGCTCAGTATTCTTTTTAAACAATAACGGCCCATAGATTTACCTCCTTCTTTCACAAAAAACGGCCATCTTTCTGCAAGATGACCGTTTTTAATCATGAATCATCAGTTACAGTTCAGTCTTCGGCTAAACTGTGACTGCTCTGCGATTATTCTTATGCTCCCTGATTACTGAGCCAGAACAGCACCTGCAAAGTTAATGCATCCGTCTGGTGCTACATATGCGCCGGACAGATAAGATTTGGTTGAGTACAGAAGCTGGTCGTTGCCAAGGAAGAGCCATACAGCATCATCCCATGCCATCTTCTGAGCCTGTCCATACAGATCAGCAAGCGTCTCCGTATCGGCTGTTGCCAGTGCATCATCCATCAGTTTATCAAAGTCAGGATTGTTGTAGTATACAGTGTTAGCACTGGTTGGCGGGCACATGGTGGAGTACAGAAGGGATCTTAAAGAACCGTCCATACTGAAGTCAGATGCGGACCAGTTTACATACCACATATTGATTTCTGCGTCCTCTAACGGAACGTAGATCTTATCGGATACGGTTGCAGGATCCATCGGAAGAACTTCTACGTTGATGCCGATCTGCTCTAACTGCTGTTTAATAAAGGTCATACCCTTGATTTCCTGTGTTGTATTGTCGCCCCAGATCGTAAGGTCGAATCCGTCAGCGTAGCCGGCTTCTTCCAGAAGGGATTTTGCTTTGTCAAGGTCGTAGTCATATGGAGTCTGTTCCTGATAGTACAGGATACAGTTCGGTGCTGCGGATGTAGCAGGTGTGCCGTATCCGGAGTACATAACCTGGCAGTATGCGTTCTTATCGATCGCATAGTTCATAGCCTGGCGAACTCTTACGTCACTGAGTGCTTCTACGTTGGTGTTCAGGGTTACATATCTCATAATATTGGAGGTAACTGCATGAACGTCTACGTCACCTGCGCCTTCCAGTACGGATAACTGGTCTGCTGCTGTCGGGTAGATCATATCAGCTTCGCCTGTCTGCAGCATAGCTGTACGGGAACCTGCTTCCGGAACCTCGCGGATAGTAACGGAATCAACACTTGCCGGTTCTCCCCAGTATTCTTCGTTCTTAACCATTGTGGTATGGTCGCCTTCCACCCACTCTCCAAACTTGAACGGGCCGGTTCCGCACGGATGATACATAATATCATTGCCGTATTCTTCAATAGCAGCCGGGCTGATGATACAGAACTGGCTCATTTTGTTGATAAAGGTACTGTATGGCTCTGCCAAAGTAAATACTACTATAACTCACTTTAAATAGCAAACTGTTTGAATATATGTTTTTGCTATGG
>JAUNGM010000035.1 GCA_030524545.1 Eubacteriales bacterium | reverse complement strand
ATAATGTCGTTTCTTCCCGGGCCATTGGAAATCATGGTAATCGGGAAACCGATCTTCTCTTCTACAAATTCGATATATTTCCGGCAGTTCTCAGGAAGATCATCATAGTTCTTAATTCCGCGGATATCGGTCTTCCAGCCCGGAAGTACTTCCAGAACAGGTTTGGCTTTTTCAAGAAGTCCTGTGGTCGGGAATTCTGTCGTCACTTCGCCGTTGATCTCGTAACCTGTGCATACCGGAATCTCATCCAGATAGCCAAGTACATCCAGTACGGTAAAGGCAACGTCTGTGGTACCCTGCATACGGCAGCCGTATTTGGATGCAACACAGTCGAACCATCCCATACGTCTCGGACGGCCTGTGGTTGCGCCGTATTCTCCGCCGTCACCGCCTCTTCTGCGAAGTTCATCTGCTTCCTCTCCGAAAATCTCGGAAACAAATGCACCTGCTCCTACGGCACTGGAGTAAGCCTTGCAGACGGTAATGATCCTCTTGATCTCATACGGAGGTACGCCTGCTCCGATGGCTCCGTAAGCAGCCAGTGTGGAAGAAGAAGTAACCATCGGGTAAATTCCGTGGTCAGGATCCTTCAGGGAACCAAGCTGGCCTTCCAGAAGAATCTTCTTGCCTTCCTTCAGAGCATTCCAAAGATACAGGGAAACATCGCCCACATACGGCTCTACCATCTTCTTGTATTCCATCAGTTCTGCCATCAGTTCGTCCGGATTCAGAAGCGGTTTATGGTATAAATGCTCAAGAAGCACATTCTTCGTCTCACAGATGCGGACAACCTTCTCACGAAGCGTTTCTTCGTCAAAAAGCTCGCTTACCTGGAAGCCGATCTTGGCGTATTTATCAGAATAGAACGGGGCAATACCGGACTTGGTGGAACCAAAGGACTTACCGCCCAGACGTTCTTCCTCATACTGGTCAAACAGGATATGGTATGGCATTACCATCTGTGCCCTGTCAGAGATCATGATCTTCGGGGCCGGTACGCCTCTGCTCACAACTTCATTATATTCTTTAAAAAACACCGGGATGTTCAGTGCCACGCCGTTGCCGATAATACTGGTGGTGTGATCATAAAACACACCGGACGGGAGCGTGTGAAGTGCAAATTTGCCATAGTTATTGACTATGGTATGGCCTGCATTGGCACCTCCCTGAAATCTCACGATAATATCTGCTTCCTGGGCCAACATATCGGTAATCTTACCTTTTCCTTCGTCTCCCCAGTTCGCTCCAACTACTGCTGTGATCATAACACATCTTCCTCCTCGCGTGTTAATTTCTTGTGTAGAACTCTTTCCTTAAACATTAATTTCTGCTTTTACGCCAAGCAGATCTTTATGTGTTTCCAGAATCGGATTCACTACCTTATTCAGGAAGGCATCTGTCTGCTCTTTTGCACGGCCTACATATTTGGCCGGATCCATGGTCTTCTGAAGCTCTTCCAGAGTCAGGTTAAAAGCAGGGTCTGCAGCGATCAGTTCCAGAAGGTTGTTATCCTTGCCTTCCACCTTCACATTGCGTCCTGCTTCCATGGAAAGCTCACGGATACGCTCATGAAGCTCCTGACGGTCTCCGCCGGCTTTGACCGCATCCATCATGATGTTCTCGGTAGCCATGAACGGCAGCTCGGACATCAGGCGTTTCTCAATGACCTTAGGATAGACCACAAGACCATCCACTACATTCAGGCAGAGATCCAGAATGCCGTCTATGGCAAGGAATCCCTCCGGAATACTCAGACGCTTATTAGCAGAATCATCCAGAGTTCTCTCAAACCACTGGGTCGCAGAGGTGATCGCCGGATTCAGGGCATCCACCATCACATATCTGGACAGAGAGGCGATACGCTCACTTCTCATCGGATTTCTCTTATATGCCATTGCAGAGGAACCAATCTGGGATTTCTCAAACGGCTCTTCCACTTCCTTCAGATGCTGCAGAAGGCGGATGTCATTGGACATCTTGTGTGCGCTGGCGGCAATGCCTGCGAGAACGTTCAGCACACGGGTGTCCACCTTGCGGGAATAGGTCTGTCCTGATACAGGATAGCATTCCTTAAAGCCCATCTTCGCTGCGATCATGGGATCGATCTTGTCAATAGTCTCCTGGTCTCCGTCAAACAGCTCCAGGAAGCTTGCCTGGGTACCTGTCGTTCCCTTGGAGCCGAGAAGCTTCATGGTGCCGAGTACGTATTCCAGGTCTTCCAGATCCAGCAGGAATTCCTGGGTCCAAAGGGTCGCACGTTTGCCCACGGTGGTCGGCTGTGCCGGCTGGAAATGGGTAAATGCCAGTGTCGGCTGTGCTTTGTATTGATCGGCAAACTTCGCCAGTTCTGCAATTACGTTCACAAGTTTCTTGCGGACCAGCTTCAGTGCCTCTGTCATTACGATTATATCAGTGTTGTCTCCTACATAGCAGGAGGTTGCTCCAAGATGGATGATACCTTTCGCCTTGGGACACTGTACGCCGTATGCATAGACATGAGACATCACGTCATGGCGTACCTGGCGCTCACGCTCTTTGGCAACATCATAATTGATATCTTCTGCGTGTTCCTTCAGCTCGTCAATCTGCTCCTGGGTAATGTTCAGGCCCAGTTCTTTCTCCGTTTCTGCAAGAGCGATCCACAGTTTTCTCCAGGTACGGAATTTCATGTCCGGGGAAAAGATGTACTGCATTTCCTTGCTTGCATAACGCTCTGATAAAGGGCTTACATATCTGTCTGTACTCATCTTTACTCTCCTGATTTCTAATGTGGTTATATATTCCTTAGAAATTATATAACATCACATCTTTAAAAGCAACCAAAAACCCAAAACTTTTCCTTCTATCCCTGTGTATACCGTGATAAAAACTGCCGCGTACGCTCTTCTTTCGGATTTTCGAATACCTGATGCGGTTCTCCCTGTTCCAGAATATAACCGTCATCCATGAAAATCACCTGATCTGCCACATCACGGGCAAAAGCCATTTCATGGGTCACGATGATCATGGTGGTTTTCTGTTCTGCCAGTCCCTTGATGACCCGAAGCACCTCCCCGGTAAGTTCCGGATCCAGTGCCGAAGTCGGTTCGTCAAAGCACAGAATATCCGGCTGAAGCGCCAAAGCCCTTGCAATGGCCACACGCTGGCACTGTCCTCCGGAAAGCTGATGAGGATAGTTTCCCATCCGGTTTGCAAGCCCCATCTCTTCCAGAAGCTCCTCTGCCTGAACACGGATTTCCTCATGGATCTCTTTTTTTCTGCTTTTATATTCCGGGCTCTCCTTTGCCAGAAGTTCCCTTGCAAGCATTACGTTTTCCAGAGCGGTATACTGCGGAAACAGGTTAAATGACTGGAAAACCAGGCCGAAATGAAGGCGTTTTTTACGGATCGCAGATTCTCTCTGGGTAGAAAGATCATCGGAATCAAAAAGTGTCTCTCCATTGACGCGGATGATTCCTTTATCCGGCTGTTCCAGGAAATTCAGACACCGGAGAAGGGTCGTCTTCCCGCTCCCCGAGGAACCGATAATAGAAACCGCCTGCCCCTTTTCTAAGGAAAAGCTGATATCCTTCAAAATCTCCGTACGGTTAAAGGATTTGCATATATGTTCTACTTCTAAAATTGCCATCGTTTGATCCTCCTCCGAATAATTATCTGAAATAATCCAGTTTTTTCTCCAGCCTTCCCAAGAGAAGAGTCAGGATACCATTGAAAATAAGATAATAAACTGCCGTAAAGAACAGCGGCCAGATTGCACCGGAAATCCCCTGGGAACCTTTCATAAATGCCTGACCTGCCCATATAATCTCCTGCAGAGCGATGATCCGTGCAAGAGAGGTGTCTTTTACCAGTGTGATAATCTCATTTGACATAGGAGGAACAATATGTTTGATCACCTGAAGAAGCTTGATCTTAAAGAAGATCTGCGTCTTGGTCATACCAAGCACCAGGCCTGCCTCTTCCTGTCCCACCGGAATACTCTGGATACCGCCCCTGTATATCTCTGAAAAATAACAGGAGTAATTCAGAATAAACGATACGGATGCAGCCAGGAAACGTCCTGCCTCACCGCCGCCCCAGATTGGATTATGTAATACCAGCCCCGGAAAATAATAAATGATCAGAAGCTGGATCATCAGAGGCGTACCTCGTATGATCCACACTACAAATTTTATAAAGTAACTTAACGGTTTAAAACGGGATGTGGAACCCAGGGACATGATCAGTCCCAGCGGAAAAGCCCCGATCAAAGTCACAAAGAAAAGTTTTAATGTCTGTAAAAAACCGATATTCAGGGAATGAATGACTATCGGCATTTGTTCCATGATCTGTTCCATAGGAATATCCTGCTTTCTTTTATGATTTCATGAAAATAGAGAGCGGTAAAACCGCCCTCTATGACAGTGCTGTTCAATGTTTCCAAAGTATTACTTCTGCTCGATCACAGCATCCTGAACACCGTACTTTTCAGCACATTCTACCATGCTGCCGTCTTCGTAGCTTGTTACAAAGAATTCATTCAGAGCTTCTGCAAGATCAGAGCCTTTCCGGAATCCTACACCATACTCTTCGCTATTCAGTTCTACCGTATGTGTCAGGTTCTCGTAGCCTGTTCCTTCACCGATCATAGCGGCTGCCATTAAAAGGTCAATGACTGCTGCATCAGAAGTTCCTGCGGATACTTCCATCAAAGCGTCAGACTGTGCCTTCACAGCGGTGTATTCCAGTCCGAGATTGCTCACTTCTTCTTCTCCTGCGCTTCCTGCCTCAACTGCGAAAGCCAAATCAGAAAGGCTGTCCGTATCCTGGTAATCGTCTGCTTTATCTGAAGGAACGACTACAACCTGCGCATTCTTGCAGTATGCATTGGAGCATTCCATAGAACTGGTCACTTCATCTGTAAGGGTCATGCCATTCCATACACAGTCAATGGTCTTTCCATCCAGTTCCATAATCTTGTTGTCCCAGTCAATCTCTACAAATTCAACTTCCACGCCAAGGCTCTCAGCAAAAGCAGCCGCCATATCCGCATCAAAACCAACCCAGTCATCACTGCCCTCTTCCTTATAATCCATCGGAGCAAAGTCGGTGATACCAACTACCAGGGTTCCTTTCTCCTTAACATAAGCTGCATCGCTCTCATCTGCTGCGTAAACGCCTGCGCTCATAGATAAAACCATAGTTGCTGTTAATAACATTGCAATGACTTTCTTTTTCATAATATATCTCCTCTATACATTTTTGTCTGGTATTTGTTTATCACACAGTCACTCTACCATGTGAAAGCATGGAATTATGGTAACATATGCTTTCAAGGCTGTCAAGAGTTCACTGAAAAGATTTTTATTTTTTAACTGGCCCGGAAACCAAAACAACACCGGCTCGTCATGAACCGGTGCTGCGATGATATTCTCTGGTCAGTTGTTCCAAAAGACTGTCAATATGCTGGGAATAGACCTGTTTCTCCGGGCTCTTTGCAAAGTGATCCAGCGCTTCCTTAATTTCCTGACGCACATCCTCTCCTGTCTGAAGTTCCGTAAGCCTGCTTTCATATTCAATCGGCGTCCGAATACTGCGGTAAGCCAGCAGATAGCACTTCAGCGCTTCTTTGCTCTGCTTCTGCTCATAGGCTTTTAAGAAGCATTCCACTGCTTTTTCCATCTGAAACAGGTAGCTGTAGGCACAGCCCAGATTATGATATACACTCTCAGTAATACCTTCCCTGGCGATTTCCAGATCCTCACGCTCCAAAAGCTTCTGGTATACATGGATGGCAGTGACATACATCCTGTTTTCCACCAATGCATCCCCTTTTTGCTTTTCACGTACGGCCGCAGGCTCTGCATCCAGCTTCTTCATCTGTCCGTTCAGGATCCGAAGTTCCTCATAGGTAAGGTAATTAATTTCCTTAAAAATCGGATACAGGACATCCTCCGCACTGGCATATTTCCCGAGATTCGGCCGAAGCTTCGCCGCCAGCTTGGGAAGTCCGAGTTCTTCCTGGATCCAGGTACACAGGCCTTCATTAATAATGGTGTCGTCAACCAGATACAGATTATGATAAAGATAATAGCACAATTCCTCAATGGTATAGATATTCGTGCTGATATTCTCGATAAAATACGGCGTATCTGCTTTCTTTGTCTGACATAAAATATATCCGCTCATGCTGCTTCCTCCTACCACTGGGCTGTTTCTTTCCAGACCTTGCCGCTGCTTGGAAACATTTCCCCAAATCCTAAGTCCTTCACTGTGATACAGCATTCCTTCGGGGATTTATAGCTCAACTCCACCTCAAGACGTGTTGTCTTGTTCGGCCGATTCGGCAGGCCCGGAAGACTCATGGCTACACGGCGCTTTTCCGGGTTGTCCATGGTAGCTACGGTAAATACCAGTTCTTCCATCTGATCCAGCAGAAGCTCGTACCGGGTTTTGCAGTCATACCAGTTACTTCCTGCCTCGATCAGCGGGTAATATGCAGGAGACCCCATCACACGCATCTCCATTCCCACATCTGCCAGAACCAGAGATTCGCTCATATAACGGTATCCTTTCAGGCTCTTCTTTTCCAGACGTTCCACAGCAGCCGCACAGGCTCCTTTTGCAAACAGGTTGTTGCCGTAAAATACTTTTCGCTTCTGGTAACAGAGCATCTTTACGGACTGTTTTGCCCATTCCGGGTCAAATCCAATGCCCGTGATCTGGATACTGGAATAAAGCTCATTCCCAAGCGTCTGCTGGACAAATCTGCAGAAGTCGGAATCCCGGCTTTCACCGCCTTCGCTCAATTCTGCCTCCGCAGGCTCCCCAATTCTCACCAGAACCGGCCGGGATGCGGAGGACATGGACATCCGACGAAATACCACCTTCTCCGGAGAAAATGCATACCACGCCACATTCCTGTTCCACGTATCCCTTTTCTGTGAAAGCATATAATAATAGAAACTTTCGCCATAATCCAGAAGCATATATTTTTCTTCCGGAAAACCAAGGCTTTTGCATGCTTTCTGAAAATTCAAAACCTGTTCCGAGGTAAGGGACGGGCATGTGATCACCATACATTTGGTGTTTTTTACAATGTCCAGAATTCCCAAAAACTTCAGCATTCCTTTCAGGAACAGGGCCAGCAGCTCCCACGGCTGCTTTTCCTCTTCTGCCACCTGTACAGGACCGGTACTCTCTGAAATCCCGTACAGGTCATCCAGCATGATTCCGCCCTTTTCCCTTGCAAAATATTCTGCCTCCAGACCTACACAGTAATCTCCCTGTTCCATTCTCCTGCAGAGACAGGTGGGGGCTTCATACTGGCTGCTTCCCACCTTCATGCTGATGGAACGCGCCTCCTCCGCCTTCCTGTCATAATAACAAATCTGGGAATACCTTTTCCCAAAATCAATTCCAATCATCAAGTCACGAATTTCGTTCATCTGACCGTTCCTTTTCTATTGTAAACATTTCCTTCACATACTGTTCCTGACGAAGATACTGCTTCAGCCTTGCCGCTACTTCCTGCTCTTTGTCCAGCCGCCTTGCAGAAAGCATCTGGTTGAGGAGCTGGTATTTGCTCATCGGCGTGCCGTCCACCCGATTCATCGTAATTACCCTCTCGGAAGTCTTATAAATCCTGCCGTCCTTTTCTACCTGGAAATAGTAATGAAGCGACTCTCCATAAAACAGTGTAAACGTCTTTGTAAAAATACCTTCATACATATTTTTCAGCGGTTCGCTTTTATATTCCTTCTCAATGCCAAGCCCTGCATCCAGAGCATAAAACAGCGTTACTTTTGCCTCGGGGTGTGTATGATATTCCACATAAGTCTTGTCATCCAACTGATAGGGACTTAACAGTTCCGGAGAAAGCCTGCGGAAGAAAGCAAATACCATACCGTCCTTCGCACATTCCCCAAGAAGCTCCCTCTGCATTTCCACATGCCTGTTCTTCGCGGACTTTTCTTTGGATAATGCTTTTAAAAGAGCCATATGGCAGATGCGGTTCACCGGCCATCTGTGTTCATAAGCATTTTCCAGGCATTCCCGTATAAAGCTGCTCATGGAATATTCCTTCACAAATACACCGTACGACACCTGGGTCAGATAGGCCCCGATCATACGCTCCCTGCCTGCCTGCTTTACATAAGCCGCAAGAACATTTTCTCCCTCTTTGCGGTAATCGGAAGTAAACATCAAAAGTTCCAGAATCTTCTCTTCCAGGTCGTAGGTATCCATTTCAAATCCAACGGCGCTCTTCCAGATAGCAAACAGATCATCCATAGGTCCGAAACGGTACTTCATCAGATAATGAAGGATCACTTCATCATATTTTCCGGAACGATATACCTCTGCTGCCAAAGCCAGCAGTTCTTCATTTTCTGCCATCTCACAGCCGAGAATCATCCTGCTGGTAAGTTTAAGCAGGCTTCCCAGATCTACTCCTTCATACCCAAACTCCTCCACGATCTCCATAGCCTCTTCAAAAAATCGTCTGGAGATCAGTACCTCGAGAAGTGTCCTGCGGTCCACAAGGGCATATTCCCGAAAATCCATCTTCTTCAGATAGCCATCCAGGTCTTCCCCCTGCACATGTTCCGCATAATAATCCAAAATCTTTTTGCGGATGGAGCTACGATAGGTTTCCGTATAGAAGTCTGACTGCGCAAGCAGCTGGAAAACTTCCAGATTATCCCGGCTAAGCGCAGTGTTTTCACAATAATGAAGCAAAATTCCCGGTTCTGTTGCACCATACTCCAGCACTTTTGGAAGGAGCTCCCGTTCATCCATCATCCCGGTTACATTGTAGTCTACCGTAGCCGCATATCTGCGCTGCTTCTCATCCTGGAACAGAATCGCCGCATCCTCCGTATAAATCCTTGGATACGCCACTCCCTGCACACACGGATAGATTTCTTCCCTTGCCATCTGATTATGACGCACGATCACCTGGCGGATCTTGGGATCATCACAGTAAAGGCGGCAGGTAAACATCATTTTGGCAGCGGCTGAAGCTTCCTGGGCATTGGACGGATTCATACAGAACTCCTGATAAAGAGCTGCATAATTCTCGTTCATCCGTCCTTCTTTCAGCTTCTGCATGGCAAAGCTTCGTATATTTTCCCGGTAGTTCTCGTAGGTTCCGGGTTCTTTCTCTTTATATGCAATGACATTGGCATAGAGATATGCCTTTCTGGAATCTCCAAGGGTATTGTCATTGTATGTAAAATACATAAGAAGCGTTTTCGGCAGTTCTCTCTGATAAGAGGTGTCTAAAGTCTCCACATAATATTCGTAAAGTCTCGTAATTCTGAGTCCATGCTCCACTGCAAGAGAAAACCACCGGAAGTATTCCGGTTTTCTTGGGTTTTCCCTGATAATATATTTGCAGATGGCCTCCAAAGTATCATCCGTCGGAAATGCTTCATATCCCATTGCCAAAGCCCTGTAAAGACTTCTGTTAAAGTTTTTCTCATATCCTGACAGATAGGACAAACGCATGACCAGCTCCTCTGTCAGAAGGCCGGCTTTGCCTGCATAAAGGAATACCTGTACCCAGAATCTGCTGATTCTGTGGAGCAGTGTCATATCCCCGCTGATATACCTCCATGCTTCCAGATAGAGCAGCGGACTTCTGCATCCGCGATCAAACTGTTCTTCCATCAGAAAGACTGCTTTAGAAGGTGTGTGACGGAAGGAGCCATCCATCTGAAGCTGCAGCCAGAGCAGCACCATACTGTCCTCTTTCTGCATATAAAAATTCTGAATCTTGCGAAGCGCCTGCACATTGTCCTTATAAATTCCGGTAAGACTGCACAGATACAGGTAAATACCTGCAAACTCCAGGTCGTCCCGGGTATAGGATTTATTTTTGTATCTCTTTAAAATTTCTATGGCGGCATCATTGGATCCTTCTTTATGGAGCAGATAAGCTTCCATCATCTGATATTCCGGATAATCACAGCCAGCCTCCTGAAGCTGGTTCAACTCAAAATGCGCACTGGCTGCCCAGGTTTTGAAATCCATTTTTCCGCTGCGGTATTCCAGATAATCCCGGATCAGGGAAATCCTGTGGTGCTTCTCTATGACGCTGATATCTACGGATGGTTTTGCGCCTTTCGATACCACCACCGGATATACCAGTTTCTGATACGGACTTTTCACAATAATCTCGCCGAATTGATGACCATCTCCCAGCTTATCCCTGCGGATCAGATATTCCACACGATAGCTGCTTCCGATAAACTCCTCGTCTGTGATCACATGGCGTTCCACCTCCAGAAAATCTCCTCTGGCTTCAATATCCAGACGCAAATGTCCCCATCCGTTCTTATGGATCTCAAAAGATTCCTGCATGGATTCCCGTATCTCATAAAACTCTCCCCCTGACTGCTTCAGGGAGACAGATACCGGCTGCTTCTGTTCCATTCCTATCAGAAACTCTTCCAGATGCTGATAAGTCACCGGCTGCACGGAGAGACCTGCATACAGAGCTTTTTCTCTTTGCGACTTCCCGGACATTACCATAGGAAATGATTTATCTTTAAAAAGACGGTATGCTTCACGGAAATTTCTCTCTGCGATTTCCCGGAAGGATTCTATATTCAGCACCTCTCCTATGGAGCTCCGGATTTCCTCTTTCTCTGTCTCAATATGAAAGGGGAGCTTGTACTCTCCAATGTTTGTGGTAAAGCAGAGCCATCCGTCGAGTGATTCTCCCGGCTGCATTCCGACAGCATCGATTCCGTAGGGCAGGCAGATCGTTGTTCCCTGGAATTTCCGCATTCCGGCTACAACTCTTCTGTTTGAGGAAGTGATATACCCGCGAATCCTCTCATTCTTTTCTGTTCCAAAATGCAGTTCCCCTCTCAGAGTTTCTCCGGATTTTAATGTGACTTCAATCTTTTCCCGGGAAAACAAAAGAACCGGATTTTCATATTCAAATTTTCCGTTTAACAATTGCTCAATCTTTTTCTTCAAAATCGTTCACCTTATCGTTCAATATTCTTTCTTAGTTCGACTGTACTCATTTAGTGATTATACACCACAAACAGCTTCAGTGCAAGGAAGCGACAAAATTCATCATAAGAAAAAGGTATCGCCGGCCTGGCCGCAGCGATACCTTTTTTATGGCTTTTGTAATCTTTATCAGTGGTTTTTTACAGCCCGCATGACAGCACTTCTTCCCGAAGAGGAATGGATGCGGTTGCTCCCGGGCGGGATACGGCAATGGCAGAGGCTTTTGCCGCAAGTGCAAGGCCTTCCTGCACCGGCATTCCGTCAATGATGGAGGAAATGAAATATCCCGTAAAAGTATCCCCTGCCGCTGTGGTGTCTACGGCTTTTACTTTGTAGATTCCCTGATGGTAAATACCTGTCTCATCCTGATATACGGAGCCGTCACCGCCCAGAGTCAGGACAATCCCGGCATTCGGGTACAGTTCTTTGATCCTGCTGAGGATTTTTTCCGGTTCTTTTTCTCCGGTAATCTGGAAGCCTTCAATTTCATTTACAAGAAACAGACTGACTTTCGATAAGTCACACGCTTCCAACGCGCTGTCATAAGGGGACGGATTCAAAATGATCCTCATTCCTTTTTCATAGGCGGCATCAATGATGTAATCCAGCTCGTTCACTTCGTTCTGAAGGAGCAGGAGGTCACCTTTTTCAAAGGAAGAAAGCACAGAATCCACAAACTCCCTGGTGATGCTTCTGTTGGCACCGCCAAAGAGGAGAATACAGTTCTGGGCGTTTTTATCTACCTGGATCACCGTATGACCGCAGGGTCCCGGGATTTTACTGATAAATTCCGTATTGACTCCGTTTTCTTTGCAGGTTTCCAGCAGGATTTCTCCGCCGTCTCCGATCATTCCTGCGTGATAAACCGGGATTCCTGCTTTTGCCAGGGCAATGGACTGGTTCAGTCCTTTGCCGCCGCAGAAGGTGTTCCTGTTTTTTGCAGCCTGCGTTTCCCCGGGAATCAGAATGCTTTCTACCTGATAAACGTAATCCAGATTTAATGAACCAAAGTTTAAAACTTTCATAACTTCCGCACCTCCTTATTCTGTTTATGCCGGAAATGCAACTCCTGCCCGAAGGATAATATTCGGATATGGAGTGAATTCACCTGTTCGGATTGCAAATTTAATCGTTTTGGACATTTCCTTTAAATCTGTATGGGAAATCATCTCAGACTCCGCATTCGGAAGAGATTCCCGGATATACGATAACAGCTCCGGATTTTTCTCCACAATTTCTTCAGCAATGGTATAATGCTCCACCTCTGTTTCATCCAGCACCGCATCCATTACCTGACGGAAGGTGGGTACGCCTCCGCAAAGTGCCAGATCCACAATTTCAATTCCCTTCGGGATCGGCATTCCGCCGTCTCCGATCATAAATGTGTCCTTATGCCCCAGTCCTGCGATCAGGCCTGCAAGCTGTGCATTGATAATCCCTCTTTTTTTCATCCCAAGTCTTCTCCTTCTCTGATATTTTTACCCCAAACATTCTATTGCCGACGGCAATCATTCTTCTTATTATAGCATATAGCCGCTCTATCATCGATAACTATTTTGCATACTGCGGTATTTACAAATCCCCGGCATGTATTTTCTCATGCCGGGGCGTATACTATTGATTATTTGTTCTCGTTTCGAGCCTGAAGAGCCATCTTTGCCTGCAGGTTTCTCTGGAACTGGTCAATTACGACTGCTACGATGATAACCAGACCACGGATGATCTTCTGCCAGAACTCGGTAACACCGCACATCGTCATACCGTCATTGATCACACCAATAACGAATGCACCAACGATCGTTCCGCCGATACTTCCGACACCGCCGGCCATGGAAGTACCGCCAAGAACGGATGCTGCGATTGCGTTCATTTCCCAGGACTCACCGGTCTTCGGAGTTGCGGAAACAAGCTGGGATGTTGCAATGATACCAACGATTGCGGAGCACAGACCGGAGAAAGCATATACCCAGATCTTTACTCTGTCAACTTTGATACCGGAAAGCTTGGAAGCCTTCTCATTGCCGCCGATTGCCTGTACATGCCAGCCAAACGGTGTTTTCTTCAGTATGATTCCTGCAATGACTGCTACGATTGCAAGAATGATAACGCCAACCGGAATCATGGTTCCCATAAAGTTTCTTCCGAAAAATTCAAATCCTGTGTTTCCAAGGCCTTCATATCCTGCCAGATCGGAGAATGTCGCGCCGTTTGAACGGATATTTGCAAGACCGCGGCAGATATACATGGAACCTAAGGTTGCAATAAACGGAGCAACGTTCAGTTTTGTGATAACGACACCGTTCAATGCACCTACGACCGCACCAAGAATCATGGTAATGATCACAACCAGCGGTACGCTGAAATACAGAGTAACACCGGCAAATTTCAGGGTGAGACCTTCCTGGATGAGTCCGCCTGCGATCATACCTGCCAGACCTGCTACGGAACCAACGGAAAGGTCAATTCCGCCGGTAATGATTACGTAGGTCATACCAATCGCCAGAATACCGTACAGAGCTACGTGCTTCGCAACGGTAAGAAGCGCACCTACTGTAAGGAAGTTATTTGCCGTAATACTGAAGAAAATAAGTAATACAATCAAAACGATGAAGGTCCTGCCCTTTAACAGGGTCATCATCAAAGCATTGTTGGATGATTTTTTCTCTGCCATATTCTAATTCTCCTTTTCCTTATTCTGTGTATGATGTCCCTTGTAGGACGCCAGTACCAGAGTATCTTCCTGAATTTCGTCACCTCTGAATTCGCCGGTCTTCAGACCATTGGACAGTACCATAACGCGGTCTGCGATGGCTACGATTTCCTGCAGTTCAGAAGAAATTACGATAATGGACAATCCGCGGCTTGCGTACTGGTTGATGATATCAAATACCTCAGTCTTGGCACCGATATCAATGCCTCGGCTCGGCTCATCCATCAGCATAATCTTTGGTTCCGTAAGGATACCCTTACCAATTACTACCTTTTGCTGGTTACCGCCTGATAAGGATAAAATTGGCAGTTTTTTATCTGCAACCTTAATGTGGATATCTTTGATCTGCTCGTCTACCTTCTCTCCCTCCACTTTGGAATTCAGAAGGATGCCCGCTTTTTTGTAATTCTTCATAGCGGAAAGGGAACAGTTCTTCTCAATGTCCATGGTCTGTACAAGTCCCTGTGCCTGACGGTCTTCCGGAATCAGGGCAAAGCCCTTGTCGATCTGGGAGGAAATAGATTTAATATTCAGTTTCTCGCCCTCCAGATAAACATCTCCGGTATGTTCCGGATGAAGGCCCATCAGACATTCGAAGATCTCGCTTCGTCCTGCACCCATCAAGCCGTAGATTCCAAGGATTTCTCCTTTTTTCAGTTCAAAGCTGACATGATCTACCAGATAGCCGCCGCCTGCTTTGGGAAGGCAGAGATTTTTTACTTCCAGCACGTTCTCTACTTTGGACCAGTCTACATTTGTGGCACGCTTCGGATAGGATTTCTCACCGCCTGTCATCTCATGAACGATCCAGGGAACATCAATGTCTTTTACATCTGCATCAGATACGTATCTGCCGTCACGGAGAATGGTCACATGGTCACCGATCTGCATGATTTCTTCCAGACGATGGGAAATATATACGATGGAAATCCCCTGTGCGGTAAGCTCTCTCATGATCTTAAAGAGAACCTGTACCTCCTGCTGGCTGAGAGAAGAAGTCGGCTCATCCATGATGAGTACCTTCAGGTCATCTGCAACGAGGTTTCTGGCAATTTCAATCATCTGCTGCTGGCCTACACGAAGCTCGCCCACCTGCGTATTAGGGTCAATTTCATGCTCCAGTCTTTTCAGGATCTTCTTTGTCGCTTCAATATGTGTTTTGTTATCCAGCTTGATCTTTCCGATGGTCTTCTCACGGGCCATGAAAATATTCTGGTATACATTCAGGTTCGGGAACAGGCTCAGTTCCTGATGAATGATACCGATTCCGTTCTTTCTTGCGTCTGTGGTATTTTTAAAGGAAACCTCTTTGTCTCCTATGTATAATTTTCCTTCACTTGGACGCTCAATGCCTGCAATCATCTTCATCAGTGTGGATTTTCCGGCTCCGTTTTCGCCGATCAGGACGTTTACCTTTCCTTTGAGAAGGTCAAAGGAAACATCATCCAGGGCTTTTGTACCGGGATAAATCTTGCTGATATGGTCTGCATGCAGGAAAACATGTTCCGGACATTTATATGCCATATCCTGTACCTCCTATTGTACTTCCAACTCTACGGGAGTGATCAGCACCTTGGTATTGTCGCTTGCAGTAAAGCAGCCCATAAAGGTAATGGTTTTGTCCTTCAGGGAAGCCGGGTCAGCCGGCTGTACCACCTGCTCGTCAACAAGCTTGTTGATGCTCTGGGACACTGCTGCCCAGTCCTGCTGGTTCGTATAATCACCAAACTTGATGATGTCCAGGGAATCACGGATAGAGGAGCCCTTATAAACGGAGCCAATCTGAATGGAAATCTCTTCAGTTCCGTCATAGCCGTCCAGCTTCACTGTCATATATCCGGCCTTCTTCTCCTGATTCACTTCCGTAATAGTTCCGGTACCTTTTACCACATAATTGATCTCGCCGCTGGTACCCATGGAGTATTTTCCGTATTTATCTACCAGGGATTTCAGATCTCCGTTTGCTTCTGTGAGAAAATCAGCCAGTTCCACTGCTTTGCCCTGCAGCTCCGGTACAGCCTGGGATTCCCAGATTTCAGCAACATTATCCCCTGCATTAAATTCCGTCTTGCCGGTATACTGTGCTTCTTCTCCTATTTTTACCACCTTTACACAGCCGGTCATGGTCGTGGCGGCCATGGCAATGATAAGGCTCAAGGCTAACATACGTTTTTTCATAGTGCTCTCCTTATAATTGTCTTTCTATGAAATCTCTGTCATTAGAGTGTGTTTGAAAATTGCAGGAATGAACTTTCAAACGCGCTCTAACGGCGGATAGGTCACTCAGTTCCAAAAAATCGTTTCCTTTTAAAGACAGGAAGGCGTTTCAGCCTTCCTGTCTCTGAATATCATTTCTGATTCTATTTCGTTACCAGGATCAGATTATTCTGCTGCTTCCTCTTCTGCAGCTTCTTCAGTTGTTTCTTCTGCAGCGCCGCCTTCTGTGTAGTTAAAGGTCTTTAAGTTATCTACGTTGTCAGCAGTGATCGCGATACAGTCTACTAACTGTTTTTCATCAAGACCGGTGGATCCTTCTTTGAGGTATTTATCAGCCTGCTCAACTGCCATCTGAGCGATCAGGGCTGCCTGCTGTAATGCGGTACCGGTAGCTTTGCCTTCTTTGATCAGGGCTGCTGCTTCGTCAGAACCGTCAACACCGATGATCGGAATGGTGATGCCTGCTGCGTCACATGCTGCTGCCGCACCCTCTAACATGGTATCGTTGCCGCAGATGATTCCATCCAGATCCGGGTTTGCCTGAAGGATTGCTTCTGTTTTGTCAAATGCTTCTGTCTTTTCCCAGTTAGCGGTCTGCTGTGAAACCATTTCCAGATCCGGATACTGGTCAATTACTTCGTGGAATGCGGAGGAACGAACGCCTGCATTGGTATCGGATTCTTTACCAAGTAATTCAGCGTATTTGCCTTCTTCACCCATTGCTTCTACCCAAACTTCAGCAATGGCTTTTGCACCCTGATAGTTGTTTGCTACGATCTGGGAAATTGCAACGCCGTCTTCGTTGATTTCACGGTCGATCAGGAAAGTCGGGATTCCTGCATCTCTTGCTTTTTTAACAGCTTCAATGGTAGCGTCAGCACCTGCGTTGTCACAGATGATGGCTGCTGCTTTATCAGCGATCGCACTGTCAAAAAGTTCGGTCTGTTTTGTCGGGTCATCATCGTGAGAAGCAGCTTTTACTTCATATCCTAATTCTTCAGCAGTTGCTGTAGCAATGTCTGCCTCTGTCTTGAAGAACGGGTTGGATACGGATGGTGTGATAACATAGATGATGTTAGAACCGCCGCCCGGCAGAGCTTCTCCTTCTGCTGCCATTACGGAAACACCGCCCATTGCGGATACCATCATTGCTGCACCTAACAGAATACTCACGAATCTTTTTTTCATTTTTTTGCCCTCCTGAAATAATATAATTTTGGGGGATATCCTGGATACGAACCGGATATCTGTTTTGGAATTTCTTCCTGTTTCATGCTTTACATTTTAAATGATTATGTAAAATTTTCAATATTCTTTTTACATTTTGTTTTCTATTTTTCGTCTTTTCGTGAATATACAAGAAATATTTTTCATTTTTTTGTTCATTTTTACCAGTTTTCATCTGCTAAAAAGCGTATTTTCCACTTGTTCTCCCATTTTTGATATAAACATTTATATAAACTTTTATATTTATTTATACTTCGGCTGCTGACAAATTCTCTACGATATATTTTTTATTTCATAGGAACGCATCTTTAACACAGAACAATATGGAGTACTTTCCCATAAAAAAAGCAGGTCACCTCCTTTTGGAAAAATGACCTGTTTCTCTTTATTCCGGAATTTCTTCTGCGAATTCCTCCGGATCCTGATATTCAAAATACCCGTTACGCCCTCTGCGTTTGACTTCATATAATGCATCATCCGCACACTTATACAATTCCTGATAACTGCTGCCATGGTAGGGGGCATACGCAAGGCCGATACTGCACGTAAGCCCTTCTCCCTCAATCCCCCTTACTTCCAGTTTGCGCACACGTTCCCCGAATGACCGGGCATGAGAAATAGCTGCCGACGTATCTCTGATATTCTTCATGAGAACTACAAATTCGTCTCCGCCGATACGTCCGATCACATCGCTGCCCCAGAATTCCTCTTTCAGTGTTCTTCCTACCTGCTGAAGTGCTTCATCTCCCACAGCATGTCCATAAACATCATTAATGGTTTTAAAATTATCAATATCCAGCATAAAAAATGCCTGAATCTTCTGGCACTCCTCATTTATCAGCCATGCATTGATCTGTTCTTCTGTTTTCTGCTTATTAAAGAGCCCTGTCAAAGCATCTGTACGGGCATATTCAAACAAGCTCTTCTGACGTTTATTACCGGTATACCAGAGCATCAGCATGGAAAACACAATTCCGATTCCCAGTACAACTGCCAAAAAAACCTCGTATTGCCGTATAAAGCGGTATCCTTCCATAGCCTTATCGCCGCCTACCACATAGCAGACCATCCAGTTATTGATTTCAAGCGGCTCATAGGCCAGATAATAATCTCCTTCGCCAGATGAAAACTTTACATTACCTTCCCTATGCTCAGAAAAGTCTTTCTGCATCTGTTCCATAGAATCTTGTCCCTGAAACTGCACATTGCCAAACCCTGCAAAGAAATCTTCGCCGCTTTTATTTGGTTCTGTTTCCTTTATTCCTTCAAAAGAAACAATTTCCCCCTCAGGAGTGACAAGCAGGGAGTAGCCTTCTCCATCGTAAATTTCTCCGAACATCATCCGGCTTAATGCTCCTACATCATAGGAGCCTCCTAAAACGCCGATCACCTCATCCTCTTTATAAATCGGCACTCCCAGGATCACTCTGGTGCTGGAATCCACCATACTTTCCAACGGATCACTTAACGTCCGGTTCCCCTTCATGGCTTCCTGGAAATATTCCCGGGTAGCTACTGATTTTTCTTCGCCGTTATCATAATAACTGTTTCCCTGTGCATCAATGATCGCCACACGCTCCAGGCCGCTTTTTTCGTACAGGTTGTAAATCAGATCAATATTCGTTTCCGATACCAGCTCTTCCTGCATCCCGATATAGCTGGCAATGGATTCCAGATATTCAAACTCCGTATCCATCATTGACTGAAAATGAAAGCTTTGGTGGGACAGATTATCCCGAAGAGTGGATTCGACATTTTGATCCACCCGAAGCTGTACGGCATAGAAAAAAATGCCGATACAAAACACCATAAAGACAAGGAAGATAACACATACCTTCAAATACCCTCTCGTACTAACCTGCTGAAGCTCTTTCTCATCCATCATCTCTCAATCCTTCTTGTTCCGCATAAATTTTACAAATTCCGCATCCGGAAGCGGCCTGGAATAGTAATATCCCTGTATCCTGTCCACATGCAGCTTTTTCAGTTCTTCCACCATTTGTTCTGTTTCTGCGCCTTCCGCCACGATACTGTAGCCGGCTTTCACAAACATTTCCACAATAGATCCAACGATCTCCCGCTCTTTCTCCGTCCCCAATACTTTATCCGTCAGTGATTTGTCCAATTTAATCGTATCAAACGGCAGGGAAAGCACAACGGAAAAATTGGAATAACCCGTGCCAAAGTCATCCAGATAAAAGCATACGCCTTTCTGCGTAAGCGATTCCATGATCTTTTTGGCTTTCTCAGGATCTTCAGAAACAATCCTCTCTGTAATTTCAATTTTCAGGACATGGTAATCTATTCCATATTTCCGGACAATTTTATCCAGAATATGTTCCATCTCAGCATCCATAAACTGCTGCATGGACATATTGATGGTAATCCCTTTCAGCCCAAGATTCGGATGTGAAGCCATGAAAGCACATACTTTTTCCACAATGATCCAACTGATCTCCTTGATAAGGCCAGTTGTCTCCCCAAGGGGAATGAACTCATTGGGCAAAACGATCCTGCCGTCCTTGTCGATCATGCGGACCAGCGCTTCCGCCGAACAGAAAAGATCCACGCCCCAGCAATAAATCGGCTGATAATAGACAGCAAAATTCTCATTTGCGATTGCTTCCCTCATCTGTTCGATCATATGTTTCTGATGTTCCATCATCTCATTAAGCCGTTCATCAAAGTGCACCCATCCATTGCTGCCTTTTGCCTTGGCCTGTATCATGGCATATTCCAGACGTTCAATGATCTGTGTTCCATCCCAATCCTGCCCGTTCCACAAAATATCTGCAAAGGACACGGAAAGCCGGTATTCCATATCTCCGATTTCCCAGGGCCTGGTAAACCGTTCCCGTATAATTTCAATACAGTGGCCAATCCTACGGCAGTCTTCTTCCGGACACAGCAGCGCAAATTCCAGGCTTCCCAGACGATAAGCTCTTGCATTTGCAGAAAAATTATCCAGATATCTGGCAACTGCATATAAAAACTCATCTCCGTTCTTCTGCCCGAATTCCCGGTTCACACTCCCAAACTTATTCAGGCTCAGCAGCACGACATGAAATCTTCTCTTTCTTCTCGTCCAAACAGCAAGCTCTTCTACAAAAGCACCTCTGTTTCCCAGGTTTGTCAGATAATCCGCGCTGTTACGGCTGCTCTGAAAGCTCAGAAAAAGAATCAGATCCACCAGTGCCGCAACCATTCCGTTCATCATTACATTTCTGTATAATAGCTGAAGCATCACCACCCCGCATACCACGTACGGCATAGTACGCATCGCGTTTCTCATGGACGCACTTGCAATCTTACTGTTTACCAGATAGGAAATTCCAACCAGAGCCACATAGCTTATCAAAACAGCATAGCCCAAAAGATTCAGCGGCCCGCGCACATACTGTCCGTTTTCAAACCCGAACAGACAGCCGCTGAAAAGATTGCCCACAACTGCCAGAGCCACAATCCCATACATTGCTGCAATCACAGCAAAGATTTTCTTTTTATAATGATGTTTGGGAAAATGTTCAAAAATCTGACCGGAAAGATACAAAGCAAGCACTGCGGAATTAAAATTGACCAACAGATAATTCAGGCTGGAAATAGCGACATTCACCCATACGGGTATTTCCATAATATGACGTATTCCCCATACAGACAACGCATCCGCAGCAATTGCAGCCAGAGAAACATAAAGACAGCAGCGGTATGACCGGGTTCTTGTATTCCTCGCACTCTTTTCATCCAAACTGTATATCACCAGAAGCACGATGATCATCGCGGCAATTACTTCTATCGTAAGCGTGAAATTCATAGTTATCCCTCTCAAAATTGGATTTGCACTACACCTTTGATACTAGCACACATTCCCATTTTTGTAAAGAAATCTTCAGGCCGCATAAATGTTAAGGCCTCACGGATCCCTCTTCCGATTTGTTATCCTTAAAAAGTCTTATTTCGTTGGAAAAGCACGAAAAGCCTGTCCGCGGCATAGACTGTAAAGAAATCCCCTTTGAGGTGAAGATTTGAAGGCTTTTTTGCAACCTTTGACATCAGCTGAAGAAAAGTTCTATCTTCAACGTTACCAGGGGGGCGATTTGGAAGCAAGGCAAATCCTGATTGAACGGAATCTCCGCCTGGTAGCCCATGTGGTAAAAAAGTACCAGGGAACAGACGAGGATCTGGATGATTTGATTTCCATCGGTACCATAGGACTGATCAAAGCGATTTCCACCTTTGATTCTGAGAAAGCCACGCGGCTGTCTACCTATGCGGCACGGTGTATTGATAATGAGCTTCTGATGATGCTTCGTTCCAAGAAGAAACATTCCAAAGAGGTCTCGCTTTACGACCCGATCGGCACTGACAAGGAAGGAAATGAAATCAACCTGTTGGATATTATTGAAAGCCCTCCTGTGGATGTGGTGGAGGATTATTCTACCAGAAAGGATATTCAGCGGTTGATGGAATCCCTTGAATCAGTTCTCTCTCCCAAAGAATATCAGGTAATCTGTTTCCGGTACGGTCTGTTCGGAAACAAGGAACAGACACAGCGGGAAATCGCCAGGGATCTCAACATCAGCCGCTCCTACGTATCACGTATTGAAAAAAATGCCCTGCAAAAGCTGCGGGCACTTTTTCCCGATAACGTATAAGACATCTTTTATCCCATGATTTCCTGTGTGTCCTGCAGGTATCCTGTATTTGCAGGACCGGCCGACACAGCACAATCCCCGGCTGTCCTGCATATTCGGCAGAGCAGCCGGGGAATCGTTTTTGTATCTTATCGATGTCAGCTTTCTTACTGCTTATGTGCTCTGTTTCACCTTTTTGTCTCCGCATCTGCCTTCTCCGCTCTTCGAAGCAGATCGTAGACTTCCATTCCCTCACCCAGATCCACAAACAGCTTCTGCTGAGGATGAGGGGCGCTTTCTACGGAATTGCCCTCTTCGTCATAAATTGCTTTGACCTGTACGGCAAGATTACGGCCGTCCGGTTTCATAATTTCAATCGTCTCACCTACCGTAAACTTGTTCCTCTGCGTAATCTGCACATAACCGCGTTCATCCACTGCTTCTGCATAACCCAGATACGTATATTCCTTCACATAGGTATTGCTGTCATAAATCTGCGTATTTTCATCCGGCTTGCCGTAGAAAAAACCGGTGGTAAACTGGCGGTACGTACAGTTGGAAATCTGTTCCTTATACCAGTCCATATTCTCCTGATACTTCCCGGGGCTTTCCAGATAATCATCAATCGCTTTGCGGTAAGTCCTCGCAACGGTTGCCACATACAGGGCGGTTTTCATACGGCCCTCAATCTTCAGGCTGTCAATTCCGCTTGTAAGGATATCATCCATATGCTCAATCATACACAGATCTTTGGAATTAAAAATGTAGGTTCCTCTTTCATTTTCAAAGACAGGCATATATTCTCCCGGCCTGGTTTCTTCCACAATAGAATATTTCCAGCGGCAGGGATGAGTACAGGCACCCTGATTGGCATCTCTTCCTACCAGATAGTTACTCAGAAGACATCTGCCGGAATAGGAAATACACATAGCACCATGGACAAACGTTTCTATCTCCATATCATCCGGAATATGTGCCCGGATTTCCTGAATCTCTTTCAGAGACAGCTCTCTGGCTGTTACCACACGCTTCGCCCCAAGCTGATACCAGAAACGGTACGTTTCATAATTCGTATTATTCGCCTGCGTACTGATATGGCGTTCGATTTCCGGACAGATTTCTTTAGCATAAGAAAAAATGCCTGGATCCGCAATGATCAGTCCATCCGGCTTCAGTTCCCGGAGTTCCTGAAGATACTCCCGCACACCCGCAAGATCATAGTTATGCGCCAGGATATTGACAGTCACATAAACTTTCACTCCGTGCTCATGGGCAAAGGCAATTCCCTCCGCCATATCTTCACGGGAAAAGTTCTTAGCTTTGGCCCGGAGACCAAATGCTTCGCCTCCGATATATACCGCATCTGCCCCAAAAACAACAGCGATCTTCAAAACCTCGAGGCTGCTGGCAGGCACTAATAATTCTGGCTTTTTCATATAATTAATTTTCCTCTCCTCTGCAGCATTTACTGCTCTCCCTGCTTTACACTCACCGCCGCTCCGTCTCCAATGGGAAGGATCGTGGTAAGAAGCTGCGGATGATGCTGCAGTTCATAAAGATATTCCCGCATTCTTTTATAAATGGTACGGTTACGTCGTTCCACAAGAAAATGGGACTCAATGATGTCCCCTTCCTGCAGCACATTATCTGACAACAGGATACTGCCCGGGTGCATCAACCGCAGCACATCCGGCAGCCAGTGAATATACTGACCTTTTGCCGCATCCATAAAAATCAGGTCAAACGTCCCTTCCAGTTCTTTCAGATACTTTCCGGCATCTCCTTCCAAAAGGGTAATCTGCTTCTCCCGTCCTGCCTTTCGAAAATTGTCCCGGGCAATCGGAATTCTTTTCTCATAGTTTTCAATCGTAACAATCGTCAGGTCTGACGGCCCGTATTCACACATAAGAAGTGTGGAGAAGCCTATGGCAGTCCCCACCTCCAAAATCCGCTTCGGCTTATGGATTGCCAGAAGCACTTTTATGAAACTCTGCATTTCCCTTCGGATAACGGGAACATAGGATGCATGCGCGCACCGCTCCAATTCTTCCAGAAATGGTGTATTGCCCGGATCCAGTGAATTGATATAAGTACGCATCCTCTCTTCCACGATCACGAGTCAGATCCTCCCTGCTCCGTATCTCCCGCCAGAATTCCCATGATTCTGGTCGGTGTATATGCCGTACTCAGCAAATATGTACCCGGTCTCAGTTTACCGCTGTAGTTGGATAATTTTTCCTGTACACAAAATACCAGCGCATCTTGAATCAGGCCTTTCCGCTCCAGAGTCTTGGCAATTTTGTAAACGGAAGTATCGTCTTTTATGACCACAGTCACTTCCTGACCCTCTCCCGGACTCATGGCCTGCTGGTTAAAGATATTATACCCGAAATGATACGTAGTCTTGCCAAGCCAGAAAATCAGAACAACCACGCAGACATAGAGTGCAATTCTGAAAAATCCGCCAGCTACAGCCACACCTGCTGCTCCTACACGCTCTCTTGTGTTACCCATAAATTTCCTCCCTTTTGGTTCTCAAAACGGCATTACAGATTTGCCGGGACGTGAACGTCAATTCCGGCGATCAGTTCTTTGCAGATTGTCTGCATCATCTTACATAAAGCAAGCTCCGCATCCAGGTACGCATTTACTTCCGGATACCTGCGAAGCTCTGCGGACTCCCTGCAAAGCTGTTCAGCAACATGAAAAAGATTATCCTTTCCGGCTTCATTCTGAAGCCGGAAATTGTCTGCACGAAACTGATCCACACGCACCCGAAGCTCCGGGTCCCTGCCGATAATCTCTTCCTGTTTTTTATATTCTCTATATACATCAGTTTTCTTGATGATCGATAAGAGTATTTTTATATTTTTATTGACTGCTTCCATTGTACTTAAGCCTCCATAATGATCGGAAGAATCATCGGACTTCTCTTCGTGCGTTTCCAAAGGAAATCGCTCAGTGCATCTTTTACCATGGTCTTAATTCTGCCCCAGTCCGTAATATTTCTGGACAGACAGGCATCCAGCGCCTCTTCCACTACTTCTCTTGCATGATCCATCAGATCCTCCGATTCCCGCACATAAACAAATCCACGGGATACAATATCCGGTCCTGCCAGGACAACATTGCTGTGGCGCTCCAGTGTCATGACAACAATCATGATGCCGTCCTCTGCAAGATGCTGGCGGTCACGAAGTACAATATTTCCAACATCTCCAACACCAAGTCCATCCACCAGAATAGCACCTGTGTGGACAGCTCCTGTCACTTCCGCACTCTGGTCATCCAGTTCCAGAACATTGCCGGAGGACAAAATGAAAATATTCTCTTTCGGGATTCCCAAATCTTCCACAACATGTTTCTGTGCTGTCAGATGGCGATACTCTCCATGTACGGGAATCGCATATTTTGGACGTACAAGAGAATAAATCAGCTTGATTTCCTCCTGACACGCATGTCCGGAAACATGGGCATCCTGAAACACAACCTTAGCTCCTTTCATGGAAAGCTCGTTGATCACCTTTGAAACCGCTTTCTCATTGCCCGGAATGGGGTTGGAACTGAAAATGATCGTATCGTTCGGCTTAATGGTAATCTTTTTATGGATGTTGGCTGCCATACGGGACAACGCTGCCATGGACTCGCCCTGGCTTCCCGTGGTGATCAGCACCACCTGTTCATCCGGATAATTTTTTACCTGGTCAATTTCAATCAGGGTATTCTCCGGAATCCGCAGATATCCAAGTTCGGCAGCTGTTGTAATAACATTTACCATACTGCGGCCTTCCACTGCCACCTTTCTTCCAAAACGGTATGCCGTATTGATAATCTGCTGTACACGATCCACATTGGAAGCAAATGTTGCAATAATAATACGTGAAGTTCTATGCTCATTAAACAGATTGTCAAACACTTTTCCCACACTGCGCTCAGACATGGTAAATCCCGGACGTTCCGCATTGGTACTGTCGCACATCAGCGCCAGCACACCCTTTTTGCCGATTTCTGCGAAGCGCTGCAAGTCAATGGCATCTCCAAAGACCGGTGTATAATCCACCTTAAAGTCACCTGTATGCACCACGATTCCTGCCGGAGAATAAATCGCCAATGCTGACGCATCCTGTATACTGTGATTCGTTTTGATAAACTCAATGGAAAAATCACCGAGGTTGATGACCTGTCCGTGCTTCACTTCCTTTAGTTTCGTTGTGCGCACAAGATTATGCTCTTTTAATTTGTTTGTGATCAGTCCAAGGGTCAGTTTCGTGGAATAAATAGGAACATTGATGTCCTTCAGGACATACGGCAGTGCACCGATATGGTCTTCATGCCCATGGGTGATCACAAACCCCTTTACCTTCGTAATATTCTCTTTCAGATAAGTGACATCCGGAATGACCAGGTCGATTCCCAGCATATCATCCTCCGGGAATGAGAGACCGCAGTCTACCACAACAATGCTATCCTCATATTCAAATGCGGTAATATTCATTCCAATCTGCTCCAGACCGCCAAGCGGTATGATCTTCAGTCTGGAGGAATTTTTGCGGCCCCGGCGGGAAGCTGCTTTCACCGGTGCTTTGAAAATCGGTTTGCTGTTTTTCTCCGTGTGTTTATTATCCGGTCGCCTGTTGTTTTTGGACTGCTGTTTATATTTGCCGTTCTTCTGTCTCGTTGCCTGTTTCTTCAAATCTCCTGCAGCATTCTGGCTGCTGCCTTTCTTGTAAGTCTCATTGTTGTCGTTCTTCAATAATTGCACCTCCATGCTATTTGCGTGCAATTTATCCCCTTTATCGGATTCGGGAACTGCCTTTTACCGCCATGCCTGATTCTTCTCACGTATCCGGGCACAGCAGAATTCCTTTTCCAGGCATATAAAATATATAACTGTCCAGTACCTTCACAGTTACGGGTGGTTGTGAATAGTTACAAATAGATTACTGTCTTACCGCTCTCAACGTAGTATATCATACACACTCTGCAGCACAGTAATGCACATTCTCCTGTCAGGCAGGAGCTGGTTCTCCGGTTCCAGCCGGAAATTAAAATTTTCCGCTTAAATATCCAAATAAACAGAATAAATTGCTTAATCAGTTTTTACATTTCCAAATCTACATCTTCCATCATCTGTTCGAAGACCTTGAAAACAGCCTCAAGCTCCTCGTCATCTTCTACCATTACATAACAGGCTTCCTGACAGGTATCTTCTGATACATCCTTTAAAATATAGGCGTTTGCTTCCTCCTCAGGAGAATCGGATACTAAAAGATATGCAGTCCCTCCGATCCTGGTCTGTTCCTCTATATAAAATTCCTCAATTGTCCCGTCTTCAGACTGAAATTTAATTTTCTCCATCATGTTCTTCCTTATTCATAGACAGGGAATCCAGATATCCCTGCAAAATAAAAATGGCCGCTAATTCATCCATGTACTGTTTCCGGTTCTCCCGGCGTACTCCGGCCTCCATCAATGTACGGTTTGCTTCAACAGTGGTCAGCCGTTCATCCCACATCACAACAGGCAGGCCAGTTCTCTTCTCCAGCATTTCCTTAAATTCCAGAGATTTCTGTGCCCGCTCTCCGACGGTATTGTTCATATTCTTCGGATACCCGACGATGATCCGCTCTACCTGATATTCACTCACAAGCTCCTCGATCCGGGCCAATGTCCGGCGGAGCTTATTCTCCTGTTTTCTCCAGATGGTCTCCACACCCTGTGCTGTCAGCCCGAGCGGATCGCTGACAGCCACACCAACGGTTTTGGAACCGTAATCCAATCCCAGTATACGCATCATCAGCGTTCCCAGGCTTTATTCTTAATATACTCGTTCAAAAGTTCCTCTACCAGCTCGTCCCTCTCAACCTTCATGATCATACTTCTGGCACCCTTGTGGCTCGTAATATAAGTAGGGTCTCCTGACATAATATATCCTACGATCTGATTTACAGGGTTATAGCCTTTCTCATCCATTGCAGTATAGACCAGATCCAGGACTTCCTTTACTTCCAGCTCCTGATCCGGTTTTGTCCTAAAATATTGGGTATTTCCCAGATTATTCTCTGTCATTTTCTCTCACGTCCTTACTATTATTTCTTACTTATTTTAATATAATTCCATGTAAAATACAATCAAAACTTATATTTATTGCTTCTGTCCCTGAAAGATTCCCAAAAGCACATGTTTTTCAAGGAATTTTTCCGCTCTGACAGATACGATATCATTTACACCGATTCCATCCTGCTTTTCCACTGCAGTTTTTACATATTCCCTGCTGTGCCCTACATAATAAGCCCGTCCGTCCACCTGAATCTCCTCCTCCAGAAGGATTTCCAGCTCTTTTCCAAGCATTGCGCTCTCATATTCCTGTGACCGCTGTTCATGCAATGCAAGCATTTTGTCGCTTCTCTGTGCTTTTGTACTCTCAGTAATCTGTCCTTCCATCACGGCTGCTTTAGTACCCTGACGTCTGGAATATTTAAAGATATGTGTCTCGTAAAAATGGATTTCTTCCACAAAATCATAGGATTTCCGGAAATCCTCCTCTGTTTCCTGGGGAAATCCCACAATCACATCCGTAGTAAGCGCCGGGTTTTCATAATATTTCCGAAGCAGTTCGCAGCGCATGGCATATTCCCCGGAATCATATCTGCGGTTCATGCGTTTCAGAGTCGCATCACAGCCGCTCTGAAGGGAAAGATGAAAGTGAGGGCAGACCTTCGGTAGGCCGGAAATCCCTCTCGCAAATTCCTCTGTCACAATTCCCGGTTCTAAAGAACCCAGGCGGATTCTTCTGATTCCATCTATCTGATGGACTGCACGGATCAGTCCCAGCAGGTTCATGTTCTCCCCTTCCGGAAAATCCACTCCGTAAGAGCTTAAATGTATCCCGGTCAGTACAATTTCTTTATAGCCGCGTTCTGCCAGAGCATGTACTTCCTCAAGAATACTTTCCGGCCTGCGGCTGCGTACCCTGCCTCTTGCATAGGGAATAATGCAGTATGTGCAAAACTGATTACATCCATCCTGCACCTTCAGATAGGCACGTACATGCTCAGCCGTGTATCCGATCGACAGTTCCTCATATTCTTTTGTCTGATTGATTTTTATGACCCTGGCAGCCTTCCGGTGTTCAATTTCATATTCCGTAAGAGCTTCGACAATATTTTTTTTCTGATTATTGCCCAGGATCAGATCCACCGCACTGTCAGCCTCCAGCTTTCCTGTATCTGTCTGTGCATAGCATCCGGCAGCTACCACGATGGCATCCGGATTCATCTTTTTTGCCTTATGAAGCATCTGTCGTGACTTCCTGTCCGCAATATTCGTAACAGTACATGTATTGATCACATAAACATCTGCTCCCGGCTCAAAAGGCACAATCTCATATCCTGCCTGCTCCAGAAGCTGCTGCATGGCCTCTACCTCATAGGCATTGACCTTACATCCTAAATTGTGAAGTGCAACCTTTTTATTCATGTCTCTACCTCAGTTCCTCATTGCATGGATTCAGAAAATTTTCAATTATTTTTATCTTTCTTATTGTTTACACAAATTTAATGTCTTTACACCTTGACTTTTCATGGGGGTACGGGTAAGATGAAGCTGTAAATAATTATAACTAAACTAAGTAGGGAGGTTCTAATCATGAAAACAGCTAAAATCTCACTGAACTCCATTGATAAAGTAAAGGCATTTGTAAATGAAATCAGCAAATTCGACTGCGACTTTGATCTGGTATCCGGAAGATACGTAATCGATGCAAAATCTATCATGGGAATTTTCAGTCTGGATTTATCCAAACCTATCGACCTGAACATTCATGCCGACGGCGCACCTCTGGAAGAGGTAATGGAAGTTGTCAATCAGTATGTAATCGACTGATAGCCGAAGAACATTGAGGAACTGGAAACAGTTCCTCTTTTTGTTGCGGCTGTCATTCTATTCCATTACCCGATTTCAATAATTTCCGTTGTATTCAGTGCTTCTTCCATCAATTCATCAATTTTCTCCGCAAGCTTCTCCTCTGAACGGCGGATAACATTCAGATTCGGCTTCGTCACCGGATGCTTTGCCACAAAGATGGTACAGCAATCCTCAAACGGCTGGATGGATGTTTCAAATGTATTGATCTTTCTGGAAATCTCCACAATCTCCTGTTTATCAAAGCCAATCACCGGACGGTAAACCGGCAGCGTACACACTTCATTGGTGGCTGCAAGGCTCTGCATCGTCTGACTTGCCACTTGTCCGATGCTCTCCCCTGTGATCAGACCCAGACATTTGTCCTTCTGTGCAAAATGCTCTGCAATACGCATCATATAACGGCGCATAATAATGGTCAGCTCATCATGCGGGCACTGATCATAAATATAAAGCTGAATGTCCGTAAAATTCACCACATGCAGACGAATCGGGCCGCTGTATCTGGCAACCAGCTTTGCCAGGTCCACCACCTTCTGTTTAGCGCGTTCACTGGTGTATGGCGGCGCATGGAAATAGACGGCCTCAATCTTCACCCCTCGCTTGGCAATCATATAGCCAGCCACCGGGCTGTCAATTCCGCCGGAAAGCAGAAGCATCGCCTTACCATTGGTGCCGATCGGCATACCTCCGGGGCCCTCAATGGAGTCGGAATACACATAAATCTTCTCACGGATTTCCACGGAAAGGGTCAGCTGCGGTTCATGCACATCCACTGTTGCCTCCGGAAATGCATCTAAAATCCTGCCGCCGATTTCCGCACTGACTTCCATAGAAGTCATGGGATAAGATTTCTTAGCGCGCCTTGTATAAACCTTAAAAGTTCCTGCATATCCCGGATAGCGGGCCTGCATATAACTCACAGCATCCTGTGCCATCTGTTCAAAGCCATGATCCTCATAGATGACCACCGGACAGATTTCCACAATACCGAACACTCTCTGCAATGCTTCCACTGTTTCCTCAAAATCATATTCCTCCGGGCAGAAGACATAAACCCTCCCCTGTTCTTTTGTTACCTGAAAATCTCCCTCTATTTTGGAAAGGGCGATACGCATCTGTTTCAAAAGTGCATCTTCAAACAGGTAGCGGTTTTTGCCTTTGATGGCAATTTCTGCGTATTTAATCAAAAATGCATGAAATATCATTGTTTTCTCCTTTTCTATGGGTACGACGTTTTCGAAATCAACGGCGCGCGTATCTGCGAAGCATGGGTACAACTTCCTTTAGTACGGAAAGGCAGTAATCCACTTCCTCAATGGTATTTTCTTCGGAAAAGCTGAAACGGATGGTGCTTTCCTTCTGTTCCTTTGGCATTCCCATAGCAGACAGGGTTCCGCTGGCTTTGCGCTTATGGCTGGAGCATGCGCTTCCTGCCGAAACATAAATATTCCTGTCCTCCAGAGTATGAAGCAGTACCTCACTGCGGATTCCCGGAAAACTTGCACTTAAAATCTGCGGAGCACCTTCTCTGACCGCCATACCGTTTATCAGAACATTTTCCATGGAACCAAGTCCTTCTGCAAGATGTTCTTTCAGCTCGTATAAATGCTCGATATTTTTGTCAAAATTTGCGTATATTTCCTTTGCCGCAATGCCAAGGCCTGCAATGCCGGGGACATTATCCGTGCCGGAACGCATCCCGTTCTGCTGGCCGCCTCCAAGAATCTGGGGCTGAACCTTTGCCTTTTCATTGATATACAAAAATCCTGCACCTTTGGGGCCGTGGATTTTGTGTGCACTTACGGACAGGAGGTCAATTCCCGATTTTTTTGGATAAATACGGTATTTCCCAAATGCCTGGATTGCATCCACATGATACAGGGCTTTCCGGCATTTTGCATGTACCAGTCTGCCGATCTCCTCTACGGGCATTACAGCACCCACTTCATTGTTCACATACATGGTAGATACCAGAATCGTATCCGGCCGAAGCGCTTCCTCAAGTGCGTCCATCTTTACAACACCCCGCTCATCCACAGGAAGATACGTCACTTCAAAACCCTGATCCTCCAGATAGGCTGCCGGCTGTCCCACAGCAGCATGCTCTACGGATGTTGTAACTATGTGATTGCCGCTTCGCCTGTTCGCCATGACACCCCCGATCAGGGCAAGATTATTTGATTCCGTCCCTCCGGAAGTAAACAGAATCTCTTTTTCCTGCACTTTCAGAAGACCGGCAAGAATCCCGGCAGACTCTTTTACGTAATTTTCTGCTTCAATCCCCTTTTTGTGCATGGCGGAAGGATTACCAAAATCTTCGGTCATGGTTTTCACCACAATATCTTTTACAGATGCATAGCATCTGGTAGTCGCTGAATTATCAAAATAAACTTCCATAAACATTTCCTCTCTATTGCCGCATTTACTGCGGCAATAATGGTATCCCCTTTGGGATTTCCTCTCAATCGCCGCACTCCAGCCGGAACATCAAAACAGATAAAATTGCCAGACCGGCTGTCTCGGTCCGCAGGATTCTTCTGCCCAGGGTAATCGGCCTGGCCCCTGCACAGACTGCAGCTTCCACTTCTGTCTCCTCAAAACCGCCTTCCGGGCCGATAAAAATTCCTATCGACTGCCCGGGTTCAATGGCACTTAAAATCGCTTTTGTTTCTCCCATTCCTTTTGCCAGTTCATAGGGAATCAGAATCACATCCAGTTCTCCTGCATACGCAAGTGCCTCCCTAAAAGTCACGACATTTTTAACTTTTGGAATCAACATCCGCTTAGACTGCTTTGCCGCACTTTCTGCAATCTGCTGCCAGCGCTGTGCTTTTTTTTCTGCTTTTTTTGCATCCAGCTTCACAACACAGCGTTTTGTTTCTACAGGGATAATTTCGCAAGCTCCAAGTTCCACTGCTTTTTGAATGATCAGCTCCATCTTATCTGCCTTCGGAAGTCCCTGAAACAGACAGATGCGGCTCGGCAGCTCATAATCCGGTTCCTGGGCATAAAGGATATGCAGCAGCACTTCTTCCTCTCCAAAAGCTTCTATAGTACAGTGATACTCCCTGTCTGCTCCGTTGCTGATCCACAGTTCTTCTCCTGTTTTCATACGCAATACATTACGGATATGCTTTACATCGCTTCCTGTAATGTGAATCTGATGTTTTTCTTCTTCAATCTGATGGGCTTCCACAAAAAAACGCTGCATTTTTCAGTCCTTTCTGGCTGTTACAGATACCCATTCGCCCTGCCTTGTTACCTCTACCAATGTAAGTCCGGCTTTTTTGACCGCATCCACGACCACATCTTCTTTTACATCCAGGATACCGGAGGTGATGTAATAAGCCCCCTGCTTCATCTGACGGACAATGACCGGAGTCAGCGGCAGGAGTACATCTGCCAGAATATTAGCAGCAACAATGTCATATTTCTCATATCCCACTTCATCCTGTACAGCTTTGTCATCAATAATATTCCCGATCATCATGTCAAAATCTTTATCAGGAATCTGATTGGCTTCCTTATTCTCAGCGACAGCGGGAACAGCACAGGGATCCAGATCAGTTCCTACAACGTGTTTCGCACCAAGCTTCAGCGCTACGATGCCAAGAATACCGCTTCCTGTTCCCACATCCAGAAGCTCCGTATCCTCTGTCACATATTTTTTTAACTGCCGGATGACCAACTGAGTCGTTTCGTGCATTCCTGTTCCAAAGGCGGTACCCGGATCAATATGGAGAATCATTTTGTCCTGATCCTCCTCTTTCACTTCTTCCCAGGACGGAACAATCAGAATATCATCCACATAAAACTGATGGAAATATTCCTTCCAGTTATTGATCCAGTCTTTATCTTCTGTCTGGGATTCTTCAATCGTAGCCTCCCCGATGTCCATATAACTCTTCAGTTCATCCAGAGCAGCGCGGACATCTGCCAGAATGGCGTCCTTATCTGCATCCTCCTCAAGATAAAAATTCAGGTATGCGATTCCATCATCCTCCGGTCCTTCGGGCATGATGTCCACGAACATCTGAGCCTTATCCTCATCTGTAAGAGGCTGCTTGTCCTGGATTTCCACACCTTCCACTCCAACCTCTGCCAGAGTGCAGATGACCATATCCTCTGCCTCTGTCTTTGTTTTAACTGTAAAACGATTCCACTTCATAAACATTCTCCCATCTGTTTATATGATACAAGAATAGGCTGTCATACGGCCTGTTCCTTTTGTTTCCATATTTTTTCATTAAAGCGCTCAAAGGCGGCTTCCACAATTCGGTGCCTGTTTCCTTTCTGATAGAACCGCCATGCTGCCTCCACCAGAACCACACCGCCAATGGCATCTACAATATAATGCTGCTTCAGCACCTGTGTCGACACAATGATCAAAACCGCAAATACCAGGGAAGCATTCTGATACCACTTCGGAATTTCATCTGCTCCTTTTAGTCCGCGCCAACAGAGCCAGCTTACATAACAGTGGATGGATGGAAACAGATTGGATGGGCTGCTTCCCCCATCCATCATATAAATCAGCCTCAGCATTTGCTCTGACAGGGAATTCCCCGTAATCTCCGGCCTGACATTCGTGGTAGGCAGCACCAGAAACAGTATAAAGCATACGAGATGCACCGTCAAATCAGTTGCTACAAATCTGTAAAAAATATCTTTTCCCCTCTGTGCGGAAAGAATATAGTTTGCAGCCCAAAAAACATACGCCAGTATGTAGATCCAGATAAATTCCGGAATCAACGGAACTGCACGGTCAAAATTCATAGTAAAATCATAATGATGAATGTCCGCTGTCAGAATCCCGCTTCCCCAGTAGACCAGGCAGTTTACTGCCAGAATGAACAACAGGGGCACAACCGCCCAACCGGGAAATAATTCTGCCAGAGAACGTTTCTGTCTTTTTTTCAAAATCTGATTCTGTCCTTTCTTACTTATGACGTATTGTCATTTCTGCACACTATTCTCTATATCATACACGAATACACCAAAAAAGAAAAGAGGATTCCTCCTCTTTTCTTCTAATTTAATTTTCTTTTTATTGATTCTTTGTTATTCTTCAAAAGTTTCTTTTAATTTGTCCATGAAACTCTTTTTCTTCTTCTCGCCTTTTTCAGAAGAGGAGCCCTGAGTGCCTGACTGCGTATTGCCGCAGGCTTCATCAAATCTGCGCAGAGCCTCTTTTGCTTCACTGTTCAGATTGGTAGGTACCTGCACTACCAATGTAACGTAGTGATCGCCGCGGACATTCTTATTCCGCAGAGACGGAACGCCCTTGCCTTTCAGACGGATACGGGTATCGGTCTGGGTACCCGGCTTCACATCATATTCCACATCTCCGTCTACCGTACTGATGCGTACGGTACCGCCCAATGCAGCCTGTGCATAGGTAAGAGGTGCGGTGGAAAAGATATTCATATCCTGTCTCTGGAAAATCGGATGGCGTGCTACATTTACCTCTACCAGCAGATCACCTCTCGGGCCGCCGTTGGTACCGGGCTCACCCTTTTCGCGGATACGGATGCTCTGGCCGTTATCAATTCCCGCCGGTACGGAAACCTGAATCTTTTTCCTGGAGGAGGTATATCCGGTGCCGCGGCAGGAAGTACATTTCTCCTTAATTACCTTCCCTGATCCATGACATTCCGGACATGTCTGAACATTCCGCACCATTCCGAACATAGACTGCTGGGTGTAAACGATCTGTCCCTCTCCATTACATTTCGGACATGTTACAGGCTGTGTACCCGGTTTGGCCCCTGTTCCATGACAAGTGGTGCATTCGTCCTTCAGCATAATCTCCAGTTCCTTCTCACAGCCGAATACAGCTTCCTCGAAGGTAATATTGACACGCGCACGAAGATTGGCACCTTTCATAGGACCGTTGTTTGCACGTCTTCTACTTCCGCCGCCACCAAATAAATCGCCAAAGATATCGCCGAAAATGTCTCCCATATCAGCACCGCTGAAGTCAAAACCGCCAAAGCCGCCGGCTCCACCGCCGCCGTTTTCAAAAGCCGCATGGCCGAACTGGTCGTACTGCTTTCTTTTATCCGGATCACTTAAAATGGTGTATGCTTCCGTAGCTTCTTTAAATTTTGCTTCTGCATCTTTATCACCCGGATTTACATCCGGGTGATATTTCTTGGCCAATTTACGATATGCTTTTTTCAGCTCAGCGTCATCAGCGGTCTTGCTCACGCCGAGGACTTCATAGTAATCTCTTTTATCAGCCATAATTATTCTTTCCTATATCAATTATCGTCTTAGACTTCTTTATAATCAGCATCTACAACATCATCGCCGTAGCCTGCTTCATTTCCGCCCTGGGAAGCACCGCCGCCCATGTTCATATCCGGGCCGGCTCCTGCCTGCTGAGCCTGCTCATACATCTTAGAGAAGAGGTTCTGAGCACTTTCCATCATCTTCTCCTGTGCAGCCTTAATCTCAGCTACCTGAGAGTCTGTCATCTCTTCCACGTTTGTTGTCTGGGACAGCAGATCCTTCAGTGCGTTCAGGTCTGCCTCTACAGCTGCCTTGTCGCCTGCATCCAGTTTGTCCCCGGCTTCTTTCATTGCATTCTCAACCTGGAATACCATGGAATCGGCATTGTTTCTGGTATCGATTGCTTCTTTACGTTTCTTATCCTGAGCTTCAAATTCAGCAGCTTCTTTTACTGCCTTATCGATTTCGTCATCAGACATGTTGGAGCCTGCGGTAATTGTAATATGCTGCTCTTTGCCTGTTCCCAGATCTTTTGCAGATACATTTACGATACCGTTTGCATCAATATCAAAGGTTACTTCGATCTGCGGAACACCACGGCGTGCCGGCGGAATTCCATCCAGACGGAACTGGCCTAAGGATTTGTTGTCTCTTGCAAACTGGCGCTCACCCTGTACAACATTGATGTCTACAGCGGTCTGATTGTCTGCTGCTGTGGAGAAGATCTGGCTCTTCTTAGTCGGAATCGTGGTATTTCTTTCGATCAGACGGGTTGCAATTCCTCCCATGGTCTCAATAGACAGGGACAGCGGAGTAACATCCAGAAGAAGGATATCCCCTGCGCCTGCATCGCCTGCAAGTTTGCCACCCTGTACGGAAGCACCAAGTGCAACACATTCATCCGGATTCAGAGATTTGCTCGGCTCTTTGCCTGTAAGCTGGCGAACCTTATCCTGTACGGCCGGGATACGTGTGGAACCGCCTACCAAAAGTACCTGGCCAAGTTCAGATGCGGTGATTCCTGCATCAGACAGTGCACGACGAACCGGCTCAGCAGTCTTCTCTACAAGGTCATGTGTCAATTCATCAAATTTTGCTCTTGTAAGGTTCATGTCAAAGTGCTTCGGGCCTTCTGCGGTTGCAGTGATGAACGGAAGGTTAATATTTGTTGTGGTTGCAGCGGAAAGCTCTTTTTTCGCTTTTTCAGCAGCTTCTTTTAATCTCTGAAGTGCCATCTTATCGTTGCTCAGGTCAACACCTTCTGCTTTCTTGAATTCGGAAAGCATCCAGTCTGTAATCTTCTGGTCAAAGTCATCACCGCCGAGACGGTTGTTACCAGCTGTGGAAAGTACTTCGATTACGCCGTCACCAATCTCAATGATGGAAACATCGAATGTACCGCCGCCAAGGTCATATACCATGATCTTCTGCTCTTTTTCGTTATCAAGTCCATATGCAAGTGCTGCTGCGGTAGGCTCGTTGATGATACGTTTTACATCAAGGCCTGCAATCTTGCCGGCATCCTTGGTTGCCTGACGCTGTGCGTCATTAAAGTATGCAGGTACGGTGATAACTGCTTCTGTAACTGTTTCTCCAAGATATCCCTCTGCGTCTTTTTTCAGCTTCTGCAGAATCATTGCAGAGATTTCCTGCGGAGAGTATTTTTTGTCATCAATAGTTACGCGGTAATCGGTACCCATTTCTCTTTTAATAGAAGAGATTGTTTTTTCTGCGTTGGTAACTGCCTGACGTTTTGCCGGCTCACCTACCAGACGGTCGCCTGTCTTTGTGAATGCCACTACGGACGGTGTAGTTCTTGCTCCTTCTGTATTTGCGATAACGGTCGGCTGTCCGCCTTCCATAACAGCTACACAGCTGTTTGTTGTTCCTAAGTCAATACCAATGATTTTTCCCATGATAAATTTCCTCCTATCATCATTTCTATAAAAAAATAAATAGTTCTCATCAATCTACGCCTTCGGCTTGATTTCGTTAAGTGTTCTACAAAGAAGTTCGATTCACTAAATTCGTCCTTCCCTTACGGTCGGACTCATTAAGTTCCTTCGAACGACCTTCTCACTAAACTCAATCTGCGCCTTCGGCTTGATTTCGTTAAGTGTTCTAGGTCAGTTTGCTACCTTTACCATGCTGTGACGAACCACGAAATCCTTATAGGTGTAGCCTTTCTGCAGTTCTTCCACTACAACGTTCTCACCAACGGATTCATCATCCACATGCATCACGGCATTGTGGAAGTTCGGATCAAATTCTTTTCCGACAGCTTCAATCGGTTTCACTCCCAGGTCATCCAGGGTTGTCATAAACTGTTTATAGATCATCTTCATTCCGTCCGCAAACGCATCACCCTCGGGTGCCTGTACAAGGCCTCTCTCAAAGTTATCCACAACCGGAAGAATCTTTTCAACGATTTCTCTCGCACCGATCACATACATGCTTGCCTTTTCTTTTTCAGTACGTTTACGGAAATTATCGAACTCAGCCATGTTCCGTTTGAGACGGTCTGTCAATTCTTCAATCTGCTGCTCAAATTTGTCCTTTTCTTTTTTCTTTTTGCCGAAGAAAGAAGTTTTGGCTTTTGGCTCCTGTGTGCCTTCCGGAGTATCCGAAACGGTTTCTTCCGAATCGGCTTCAGCCTCATCTGCGGCTTTCTCAGGTGCCTCTGCGGAGGTTTCCGCCGCTTCTGAATATCCCTCTTCCGCTGCGGGTTCTGTTTCCGGAGAAGCTTTTACTTCTTCCTGCACTTCAGATGTGTTTTTATTTTCTTCTGACACGCTTTTTCTACCGCCTTTCTTTTATTCAAGCTTTTTTCTGAATATCTTATCCAACTCGACTTTGAGGGTTTTCAGGTTATCTACGACGTTTTCGTAATCCATTCGTTTCGGTCCGATGATTCCGATAGTACCGGTCATCCCTTCGCCCAGTTCATATGTGGCAGTCACTACGCTGCAGTCCTTCATCGTCTTAATCGGAGATTCATCCCCGATATATACCTGAATTCCGGTATTATCGGCATCAGCAAGCCGTTCTTTCACCAGATCCGCAAGCTGCTGTTTCTCCTCAAAGGTGGAAATCAGCTCCGTAGCCTTGCTCTTATCCGAAAGCTCCGGATATTTGAAAAGATTCGTAGCACCTGACGTATATATTTCCAGATCTTCTTCATCTACGTGTATCGTTGCTGCAACCGCGTCGAGAACGGTAGCAACCACACCGCTGTGAATCCCCGCCTGTTCCTTCAGTCTTGCGATCATTCCAAGGTTGATATCCTGGATGGGAAGACCGTTCAGATTGGTATTCAAAAGAAGATTCAGTTTCAGGATCGTCTCGTCATCCATCTCATCTTCCAGATTGATGATCTGATTCCGGATGACATTGTTCTCACAAACCACCACAGCCACAAGCTGCAGTTCACTGACTCTGGACAACTGGATAAATTTCAGGCGGCTTCCGCTGTATTGGGGTACGGAAATCATTGTAGCATAATTGGTATTCGTTGCCAGCAGCTTCGCTGCCTGCTTCAGCACCTTCTCCATCTTACCGGTCTTCTCAAGCACCAGTTCACGGAGTTCTGCTACCTCGCTCTCTTTCTCCTTCATCAGTTCGTCTACATAAAGGCGATAACCCTTGTCAGAGGGGATTCTTCCTGCCGATGTATGGGGCTGGACGATATATCCCAGGTCTGTCAGGTCGGACATCTCATTGCGGATCGTTGCTGAGCTGACGTTCAAATCCGTATACTTGGAAATCGTTCTGGAACCAACCGGCTCACCTGTTTCCATATAAGTTTTAATGATGGCCTTCAGGATCTTCTTCTTACGGTCATTCAGCATTTCTTCCATGTCTCCGCTCCTTTCTGTCCGATTTGTTAGCACTCAGTTCAGTGGAGTGCTAACATTTACATTGTTAAGATAGCACCGTTGCACTGTTTTGTCAATAAAAATCCGAAATTTTTTTCGCCTTTTTTTCAAAATCTTTTGGAAAGTTTATGAAAAAGGAATCGTTTCTCAACGATTCCTCTCAACTTCATTTCATTATTGTCCCTGAATTTTTTCCATAATATGCGGTTCTCTATACAATGTTTCCCTTTCTTTGTTGGGACAGATATCATCTATGGATGCAACATAATACTCTACGGAGTAGTCGTCTTTCTTCACATGTTCAGAAATATACCGGAAAAACTCCTCATCAATACGCCTGGAAACTTTGCTGCAGTCCTTCTGACTGATTCCGGAAAGCATCACCAGATACTGGCCCAAATTATACTTTGTATAAAAATCACCTTTTCGAAGAACTTTCCTGATCGATTTCCGAAGGATACCGGAAATCTCCCTGTCCTTTTCCCGTTGTCCGCAAACCTGGTTTTGTCCGCATTTCAATGTACAGAGCATAACAAAAACAGAAATATTATTCCGCTCCAACATCCTGCTGACAACATGATAGGTGTCCACAAACCCAGGAAAAGTGCAATAATATGCTCCATCGGCCATTTCCTTTTCACAAAGCCGCTGCTTAATATCTTCAATCGCATCGATTGACTGTTCCAGACACTCTGCCATGTGCTGAAAACGCTGAATCATTTCCGGAGACGCCGGAAGGCCCGGTTCGTCAAAAAACAACTTATTTACCTTTTCGTAAATTTCCGTAGCCTCCCTGTACCGTTCCATGGAAATCAGACTGTCAATTCTCCAAATCTGCCAGTCCTCAAACGGATAAATTTCAGAAGCAACAGTTGTAAGCTGATAGATATCTTCAAATCGTTCCTGCTCTTTTAAATATCTGCAAAGTTCCTCCAGACAGGAAGAATAAAGATTCTGATAATAAACATTCCGTACTGCAGCCCAGTCTTCTCCAATCATACTTGGAAGAAATTCCCCTGTATAAAGCCGGCAGCCCTCCATAAAAGCTTGTATCTTTCTGTTTCTGTCTGCATCCTGCCTTCCTTCTTCAAAATATTCCTCCATGCGGATACAGTCCACCTCTACAGGAATCGCATCATCCCACCTGCACATTCCCTTCTGGATGACAATATAATTACATTCTGGAAGACCTGCCGATCTCAACTGTCTGCGCAGACGAAAGATGGTGTTATTCAGACTTCCATTCTTATTCTCCACATCCTCCATGCCATAAAGGCTGTCAATCAGACTTTTCTTGGAAATTCCATCTCTGGAGTGCAGAAGAATCATCTGTAAAAGCTGCATGGACTTTGATGCATAATTCGGTAGTGTAAAATAGTTTGTGTTTCTGGTAAAAAATGGCTCCTTTTTGGTAAGA
>JAUNGM010000012.1 GCA_030524545.1 Eubacteriales bacterium | reverse complement strand
CTTACCAAAAAGGAGCCATTTTTTACCAGAAACACAAACTATTTTACACTACCGTTTAATCTATCATCCTGCATTCTTTTTTAGTGTATATCTCAGCAGTAGCTGTGAATGGTAACAGTGTTTCCGTATTCTCGGCATGGCTATCGGTATGGTTTGTCTTCCGGGGTTTTTCCGGTACTCTTCAGAGCCATGATTTCATCCTCTGTCAATGGACGGCACTGCCCCTTTTCCAGGGTATCCGGAAGTGTCAGCGGCCCCATGGAAATACGCTTCAAATAAAGCACCTTTTTCCCTACTGCCTCCATCATCCGCTTTACCTGATGAAATTTCCCCTCGCAGATTGTCAGAAGGATCTCACTGTACGGCGCAGTCAGAAACTCCCCCGCATTTTCCGGGTTCTCAGCGCAGCCATCCTGTACAGTTCGAAGGATTTCCATTCTGGCCGGGAGCGTCAGCTTCTCTTCCCCGATATCCACGCCCCGCTCCATCGCCTTCACGTCATCCTCCGCAGCAATGCCGCTCACCTTTGCAAAATATGTTTTCGCAACATGCTTTTTAGGTGAAAGCAGTTCATGAGCCAAGGCGCCGTCATCTGTGATCAAAAGCAGTCCCTCCGTATCCTTATCCAGACGTCCTACAGGAAAGAGCCCCTTTCTTTTAGAGGGAACATATTCCATCACTGTTTTGTCGCGGGCATCCTCTGTGGCACTGACGCACCCGGCTGGTTTGTGCAGAAGAAAATACTCAAATTCTGCTGCAGCACCGATCACCTCACCGAAAAGCGTAACTGTTTCTCCATCCGGCTCAATCTTCTGTTCCGGCCGCCGCACAGTTTCTCCATTAATCTGCACTTGTCCCTTCTGTATGAATTTTTTTACTTCGCTTCTGGTTCCTGCACCTGCATCTGCCAGAAATTTATCAAGTCTCACTGCCTTTGCCATCCTTCAACCGCCTGTCCTCTAAAATCTCACTCGTCACCGGCCCCGGTTTCCAAAGCATACACATCTGTTTCCGCTTCCGGCAGCGTTTCCGGCTCCAGATCAATCAGACCCTCGTCCATTTTTTTATACATTTCCTTCACAAAATCCGGAATCAGGTCGCTTCGCATCACCATACATCTGTCCCTCGAATTCGAAGCCTGCCCGCTATTCACCGTAATCTCAATACTGCTCTCGTAATCCATCCAGTAGCATTGGAGAGAAGGCGAAATCAATGCTTTCTTCAGCGCCTCAATTTCTTCTTTCTTCTGATAGGTAACAGGTACGGATGCGAGGTCATAATTCTCTTTATTATAGTAAATGATCTCCACATCATCTACTTCTATTTCATCCATGCTCATAGGATAACCCGTTTCCTCCAAAATTGCAAGAGTCCTTCGGAAAGTCGGATATACAAAGACAGATCCGTCATAATAGCCGTACCAGACCTGTGAACCTGTATGTCTCACCGAAATGGGATCCGGCGGAGACGAAAGCTTATACTCCAGCCAAAGCTTTGCCAATGGCTGGTCAAGAAAATCCTCGGAAGATGCCTCTTCCAGATCCGCGCGCAGTGCATCCAAAAGCTCTCTGTACTTCAGGGAATCATTCTGAAACAGGCTGTAGGCGTCTCCATTGCTAAAAATGCACTGTACATCTTTCAGATAGTCTGCTTCTATGTCTAAAAAGGAAAAGGTATATTCTTTTAATCTTCCCTCCTCATACAGAGATTTTCGGAGGGCATACAGATTTTCTGTTGTTACTCTATATTCTCTGTAAATCTCCCGGCCGGATTTTAATGTATACTTCATCGGTATTTTTGAAGTCGTTTTCCCTGTCTCAAATGCTGCGTTATCTTCCTGATTCTCTCTTTCCTGCGCAGCAACAATCTCCTCCAGGATCTTCCATGTTTCCGTGCCCACTCCGCCCTCTTTTGTTATTGCAGCTTTCTCACTGTTCCAGGAATCAATTGCCCAATAGGTCCCATCCTTATTCTCAATGACCGGATAATTCCCTTCCCAATTCACACGGCTGAAGTCAATATTAAGGGCAGCAAGCTCTTCCTGTTCCGGAATATAAGAGTCAAAATGAAGAAGATCTCCCCGATAGATTACCGCACATACCGCTACCATAACTCCAGCCAGCACAAGATGATGTTTCTTTGACACAAATTTGCGGAAATCCATCTGGTACATAACTTCTATGATTCCATGGGAAAGAATGGTTCCAAGCACCATACCGAAGATCCACCATCCACTCTGGGACTCACGATACTGCAGCAGTTGGAAAATAAAACCTGTTCCAAGTCCGCAGGGTATGACTACCATGAACTTCACCACTACGCCGATCCAGGAATAGACAATAGACTTTCCGGCACTTTCGGACGGCCGTTTGATATACGCCATATAAGACAAAAGTCCGAGCACGCCTGTTACAGCCAGCAAAATTACCAGCATACCGAAATAATCTCCTCCGGAATACGCTTCCAGAAAGGCATCTCCCAAAAGATAGGGCGATGCATAGGTATCCAGGAATTTCAAAAATCCATATGTGGCAAGCCTATAGGAGGTATCATAAAACATACTTCTGTAATAGTAGAGAAGGCACCCCAGTACCGGTCCATACAGATACAGGCCGCCAAGGCAGAGCATTCCCATCATCATATTCCCTGTTACGCAGATTACCAGCACCACACTGAAATAAATCATCAGATACAAAAGAATATGCATCAGAAACATGAGCAGAGCCATTCCCACAATTTTCAGGCTGAAGAAGCCACGAAGCGCACCTATACATACTGCCAGAAATTCCATTATCACATAGGGAATCAGATAATACAGAATCCCGATAAACGCCTTATGCCAGAACATCGCGGAACGTTTCACCGGAAGACTGTGGTAGAAATCAATCTTCCGTGAGGAATACAGATACCAGAAGCTGCTGACTGCGTTCACTGCAGCCGCCAGGGCGGCCATAACAAAGCCCACCGCCATAAATCCATCTGTCCAGAGCGCCTCATAAAGCAACCGGATACTTTCCGTACTCAGGCCTTCTGTTCCAAACCAGTTGCCGAGCATCATAAGCTCCATCACAGGAAATACCATAAAAAATCCCAACATTAAGAAAGACGGAATCCAGATCTGCCCCTTTGACGAGGATTTTATATGATCAGACGAGTAAATTTTGGATTTCATAACCAGCCACCTCCGTTTCACTGATAAATATCTCTTCCAGAGAAAGGGGAATCACTTCACAGAACAGTGGATTTTTAGACCGGACTCTGTTCAGAATTTCCAGTCTGGTTCCTCTTGCCGTGATCAAAAGCAGGGATCCCTGCCTCTGAATCTTCAGTACCTCCAGTTCTTTCTCCAGCTCCTTCTCCTTTTCCTTATCGGTCAGAACACACTGAATTTTATGAATATGGAATTTCATGTCCTCCAAATCTCTGGAAAGCAGGATTCCTCCCTGATGCAGCAAGCCCACATGATCGCAGATATCCTCCAGTTCCCGCAGATTATGCGATGCGATCACAGGTGTCAGCTCTCTGTTCATGATCTCGGAAGCAAACAGGCTTTTTACAGCCTGGCGCATCACAGGATCCAGCCCGTCGAATGTTTCATCACAAAGCAGATATTTGGTGCCTGCACTGATTCCCAGTATGACCAGAAGCTGTTTTTTCATTCCCTTGGAAAAGGTATTGATCTTACGCTTCCGGTCTAAATGAAAGTCATCCATCATTTTATAAAAACGCCGGATATCAAAGGACGGATAATAATTCCTGTAAAAACGCAGCACATCCTCCGGTGTATAATTTGGAGGGAAATAACTGTCATCGGAAATGTAAAACAGTTTTTCCTTCGCTTCCTCATTATCGTATACGGGCAGCGTATCAACTGTGATCATGCCTTCATCAGGCTTTATGATTCCGGCAGTCATCCGAAGCAGGGTACTCTTTCCGGCACCATTACTTCCCACCAGGCCAAAGACTTCCCTCTCCCCAATGTCCAGGGAAACATGATTTACAGCCTGAATCTTATCAAACGCTTTACTGCAATCCTTAATATCGATCATTCTTTCCCCTCCTCCTTATTCCCTATCTCCTTCTCCGCATCCTTCTGTAGCATGTTACCGGAAGATATTCGGGAATTCTTTTCGCCTTTGTCCCGCACTTTACAGCAGCCGCTGACAATATACAGCAGTTCCTCCTCTTCAAGGCCGAGCTCCAGCCCTTTATAAACCACTGCCTTCAGCTCCTCCTCATAATCCTTCAGGCTTTTTCTCCGAATCTGCTCCGCATCCGCAACAAAATTCCCTCTTCCCTTTACAGGATAGATCAATCCTTCCTGTTCCAGCTCCATGTATGCCCGCTGAATCGTATTAGGATTGATTGCCAGCTCTGCAGCAAGCTGCCGCACCGACGGCATCCGCTCTCCCGGCGGTATCGCCCCCCGCAGAATCAGCATCCGGAATTTCTCGGTGATCTGTTCATACAATGGACGCCAATCCTGATAATCCAGAATAATCATAGGGTTCTCCTTTCTGCTCTATTCCGCTTCCTGGTCACGTATTAAGTGTATTAATAGTTTTAATACACTTATTCTACCATGACCATTCATACTTTACAAGAAGAAAAGACTAAAATCTTTATAAAACCGTCTGAATACGGAAAAGCCCCTGACTGCCGGATATCTCCGTATGAAACTTCGAAACCGCAGTTCCATCCGGACATCCGGCAGCCAGGGGCCGCACTTTTTCTTAATCTGCCATTTACTCTACGCCAACAACCTCATACCCTGCATCTGTCACAGCCTTCTTCAGAGCCTCCACATCAGCATCTCCGGTAATATACGCTGCCTTATCCTCCAGATTTACATCTGCAGTCACTCCGTCAAAAGCCTCCAGAGCTTTCTTTACTGCTGCCTGGCAGTGCGGGCACATCATTCCATTGATCTTCATTGTAATCATTTTCCTTACCTCCTGATTTTCCTTATTTGTATCTATTTCACTGCTTTGAAGCATTGCTTCCTGAACCACTGCAACATCAGTATCTTCCTTCTGGCTTCCCGCCTCCGATACCTGAAATCTCTTCAGCCGCAGCGCATTCGTTACTACAAAAATACTGCTCATACTCATGGCTGCCGCTCCGATCATCGGATTCAGCTTCAGCCCAAACGCATGATAAAAGACGCCTGCTGCCACCGGAATGCCCAGCGTATTATAGAAAAACGCCCAGAACAGATTCTGTTTAATATTCCGTATCACCGCCTTGCTAAGCCGGATTGCTGTCACTGCATCCAGCAGATCGCTCTTCATCAGAACCACGTCTGCGCTCTCAATCGCAACATCGGTACCTGCGCCAATGGCCATACCAACATCTGCCCTTGCAAGCGCAGGAGCATCATTAATGCCGTCACCGATCATAGCAACCTTTTTCCCCTGCTCCTGAAGCTTCGCGATCTCACGCTCCTTATCCTGAGGAAGAACTTCTGCAATGACCGTATCTATTTCCAACTGTCTGCGGATAGCCTCTGCAGTCCTCTTATTGTCACCGGTAAGCATGACAACCTCGATGCCCTGCTCCTTCAGCTGACGGATGGCCTCCCTGCTGGTAGGCTTCACCACATCTGCAACGGACAGGATTCCAAGAATCTCTTTCTCATTGCCAAACAGCATCGGTGTTTTGCCCTCATCAGCCAGAGCATTCAGTCTCTCCTCATACTTTGCCAGGGAAATCCCTTGTTCCTCCATCATACGCCTGTTTCCGGCAAAATACCATACTCCGTCTATTTTTCCCTTCACACCTCTTCCCGGCACGGAAGCAAAATCTGCAACTGCTGCCTGGGAAATCTTCTGTTTTTTCGTAAAATCCAGAATTGCTTCTGCAAGCGGGTGCTCGCTTTTTGACTCAAGCCCTGCTGCAATGGACAGGAACCTTTTCACAGGCAGTTCCGTTTCCACATCTGTTACAACCGGTTTTCCCTGGGTGATCGTGCCTGTCTTATCCAGAACGACGCTCTGCACATTATGTGCCATTTCCAGTGCTTCCCCGGATTTGATCAAAATGCCGTTTTCCGCACCTTTTCCGGTACCCACCATAATCGCCACAGGGGTTGCAAGCCCAAGGGCACAGGGGCAGGAAATCACAAGCACGCTGATTGCACAGGAAAGAGCGAACTCAAAGGTTGCCCCGGACAGAAGCCACACAATTGCTGTCACGATTGCAATAGAAATCACTGTCGGAACAAATACCCCTGCGATCTTATCCGCGATTTTAGCAATCGGCGCTTTACTGGAGCTGGCTTCCTCCACCAGACGGATGATCTGGGAAAAGGTAGTATCATCCCCGACTCTTGTAGCTTTAAATCGAATAAATCCGGTCTTATTCATTGTCGCAGCAATGACCGTATCATTTACCTGCTTATGCACAGGAATACTTTCCCCTGTAATAGCCGCTTCATCCACACTGGTACTTCCTTCAATGATAAACCCGTCTACGGGAATGCTGCTTCCCGGGCGAACCACAACAATGTCCCCTGCCTGCACCTGTTCCACAGGAATTTCTGCTTCTTTTCCGCCCCTCTCAACTACGGCCGTCTTGGGGGCAAGATCCAGAAGTTTGGTAATTGCTTCACTTGTTTTTCCCTTGGAACGTGCTTCCAGATATTTTCCTACGGTAATGAGTGCCAGAATCATGGCTGCGGACTCAAAGTAAAGATCATGGTAATAGCGGTGCACCAGTTCCATATCCCCATGTCCAAGCCCATAGCTCATCCGGTAGATTGCAAAGATTCCATATACCAGAGATGCACAGGAACCAATCGCGATCAGGCTGTCCATATTTGGCGCCAGATGGAAAAGCGTCTGAAATCCTTTGCTGTAGTATTTCCGATTCACATAAATGATCGGCAGGCACAAAAGAAGCTGTGTAAACGCAAAGCTTACTCCATTCTCCACTCCATCCAGAAATGACGGAAGAGACAATCCCACCATGTGTCCCATTGTCACATACATCAGAGGAATCAGAAATACAAAAGATACGATCAACCGCATCTTCATATTCTTCATTTCTTTTTCTGCAGGGTTCTCCCCTCTTACAGCCGCGGTTCCGGCCTGCGGTACAGCAGCGGAAGTATGCTCCGTCTTTGGGCTTGCTCCATATCCGGCCTTCACAACCGCATCTATGATCTGTCTCTCGCTCAAAGTCTGCTCATCAAATTCTACCTGCATACTGTTAGTCAGCAGATTCACACTGACCTTCTGTATCCCGTTTAATTTGGAAACACACTTTTCTACTCTGGAAGAGCACGCGGAACAGGTCATTCCTGTTACATCAAATTTTTCCTTCATATCTTATTCGGACTCCTTTCCTAATTTTTTGCGGCATTTACTGCCGCAATAATGGTATAGTCTCTGGCTATTTCCTATCTCTTGCGGCATTTACTGCCGCAATAATGGTATGGCCTTTAGCTATTTCCCCTGCAGAAAACTATTTCATGATCTTACCAAGCATGGATACCAGTTCATCAATCTTTTCTTCCTTTTCCAGCTCTGTTTCTGCATGACAGACACAATTTTTCAGATGTGCGGTCAGGATTTCCTTATTGACTTTATTTAAAATGGCTTCCGTAGCCATAAGCTGCTGAGAAATATCTATACAATACCGGTCTTCTTCTACCATACGTAAGATTCCGTCCATCTGGCCCCTGGCCGTTTTCAAAAGCCGTGTGATCTTCTGTTTCTCTGCTTTCATAGGCTGCTTCCTTTCTTCTAAATATATGCTCTCTGCGTTTATCAGGCAGGTAACTCGTTTCGTATACACCCCTCCGGGGTGTGGTATAATCGTATCAAAAAGAAACTGCTTTGTCAAGTCCCCCAAAATGGTTTCCTGTTTCCAAAACAGTTTCTCGCATTGTATCATGATTTTTATTTAATTAAATCCATCTTGCATTCCTCATTTTTCCAAGCCGCGTAAAGTATCTTCCTCCCGCAAACAGCACTGCCAGCAGCAGGAAATTGATTCCGGTCAGCACGCCTATTGCTGATGTCTGCAGCAGCCATAGTCCCAGCTCCGAATATACCAGCGACCAGACATTCGCTCCGATATGGAGCAGCACGGAAGCATACAGGCTGCCTGTCATCTCCATAAAGTATGCAAACAAACATCCAAGCAATGTGGCATAGATAAACTGTACCACATTTCCATGGTAAATCCCAAAAAGCAGTGCGGATAGGATTACTGATACAGGTACTCTGAAATAATCTCTCAGTCTCAGATAAATGAGCCACCGGAAAACAGCCTCTTCCGCTACAGGAGCTACAATCCCTATCCAGTAGATCATCTCCGGCAGATTTTTCCCTTCCGTAATCTTTGAAAAAGAATCCTGATAAGCAGTAGACTGCAGAAATAACTGGATAAAAGCTACGATCAGATTACCGAACTGTGCCATGGCAGCTCCCATAAGCAGTAGCAGCAGATAATTTCCAGCGTTTCCTCTTCCGGTGCCGGGTACGGCAACCAAACCTCCTGTAACTCTCGCGGCCCTGTCCCGCCTGTATAGATACAGGACAGGAATCACAGTCAGCATTCCCGAAATACCGATCAGCAAAATTGAACAGTTATAGTAGGTATCCATACCTTGCCCATACCAGCGTATCATCAGCAGGGCAAAACTGCTTACAATCTGCGTAATTCCAAAATGAATTCCCATGGGATACAAAACCCTCCACAACGGGAGCATACAACTCTGTCTGCGCAGAGGGCTCAGTCGAAAAAATGAAGCAGTTCTTGTACAGAATCTACAATCCGAAGAGGATGCGCATTTTGAAGTTCTTCCATTGAGCCGTATCCATAAGAAACGGCCACACACGCAATTCCCGCCTCTCTGGCTCCAAACACATCATGCTCCTTATCTCCCACCATCAGCACCTGATTCCTGTGCCCGGAAAGGCCCATACGCATCAATGCCTCCTCAATGACCTGTGATTTTTTCGTTCTGTTTCCGTTCATTTCACTTCCCACAATCTCATGAAAGTATTCCGTTAAATGAAAGTAATCCAGAATATGCTTCACGTAATGCTCCGGCTTGGAGGATGCCACAGCAAGAAGATAGCCCTTTCTCCGAAGTTCTCCGAGAAGCTCCGGGATACCCGGATACACGCGATTCTCATAGATGCCTGTCTCATTATAGCGTTCCCGGTAAAAGGCCACGGCCTGTTTTCCCGTTTCCTCATCTAAATCTGCATGTTTCATAAACTGTTCCAGTAAAGGGGGACCCACAAAAACTCTCAGCTTTTCCAGATTCGGCTCGGGTTTGCCTATTTTTTCCAGTGCGTATTGTACGGATCTGGTGATCCCCTCTCCTGATTCCGTAATCGTCCCGTCTAAATCAAATAAAATAGCTTTGTACATAAATTCCTCCGGTCTTCCATAAAATATGGAAATCATCTATCCTGCTTTTTATGTGTTCCGGTTATTATAACATGCTTTCCTCATTCAGTCTACGAAATTCAGGAGGAAAACCTTATCTGAATTCACGGAAAATACCTTAGCTATTTTGGAAAACCGCACTCATATCCCCGCCTGCTTCATAGAAAGCAATCAGCTCTATGCTGTTTTCTTTATTTTGTGCAGGACATTCCAGTACCAGCAGATCCTCCCTCCAGTGCCAGAGACATTCCCTTTTATTTATCCTGACTGACAGAATCTGCACAGGACAATTGGATGTAATTCTAAACTGCGGTACATCACAGGGACTGACACTCTCTTCCAGATAAAAAATACAAAGCTCCTCTTTCTCTGGTAAAACATCTGATTTTCGCTGAAAAAAATCCAATACAGGGACTGGTGTCGGTAATCCTTCGAGCACGTTTGAAACTGGGGCGGCACTTTCTGTCAGAGTTTGAGACGGTTTTGACACCGGGGTTTTAGTTGGAACCGGGGTTGGTGTATGAGTCGGTGTTTGAGTCGGTATTTCCGTCGGAATGTTTGTTAGTTCTTTTATTTCTTCTCTCAGCGCAGCATCCGTCTTCCGGTTTTCCTTTGGAAAATTCTCCAAATTTGGGCCGGTATTCCCTGTCAGGTCATTCTGCCGGTTATTTTCCTCAGTGCTTTCTTCCATTCCTTTGTCATACACATCTTCCTCCATACTCTCATTTTGCAGGCTTTCCATTGTATTTCCCTGACTGTTTTCCTGAATGATCTCCTGCTGCCCATCAGGCGGAGGAGACTGCTGCTCCTGTGTCTCTCTTGAAATATCATCAAAATTCTCAGGGGTATTCCACATCTCCTCTTCAAATACTTTCTCCTGCTCCCATTGGCTCTGTGTACTTTCTTCCCCGGGAGAATCTCCGGATAAACCTCCCAGCAGTTCCGGCTCCCAACCGGAATCCTCCTGCCATTCTGACGGAAAATCCTCTATTTCTCCTTCTCCCACAGAAATATCAAAGCCTCCCATCTCCATTCCATTTGCCGGAATCTTCATTCCCAAAAGTGCCGCCAGAAAAATCATGATTCCCCTGCACTTATTCCTTTTTCTTTGTTTTTCCGGTTTCACGGGTATCTTCTTTCTCTTCATCTTCATACTCATTCAGCGTTTCCTCCCATAAACTCCGCGTTTTTGTATCCATTTCCTCTACGCTCTTAATAACACGATTATACCGCTTCCAAAGGCGCAGACTTTCTTCCTGCTGCCCCTGTCTGCACAAAAACAACCCGTACTGTCCATATGCTTCACCAAACTCCATATCATATAAAAGAATCTGTTCATAATACACTGCTGCCCGTTCTGCTTCTCCCTGCAGTTCCCCGTTTAATGCCAGCAAAAGAAGAAGCTTCCTCTGATACTCCTTATCCGGATACTTTTTCAGCAGGATCTGCAATTCTTTTTCTGCATTTCGGCATATTTCCTTTCTTTCTGCTGAAGCACCTTCCAGAAATTCCTCCCTGTAATATTCTTGTGTAATAGTTGTCAGACACTCTTCCAAACTCTGCGTTTCCGACTCACTTGTAATCCAAAGAGCACCTGCAAGCAGCAATGCAGGCAAAGGCACACACACCCAAAGCCATTTTTTCCTGTGCCTGCATTCATCCAGCACTGCTTCCATCTGCTTCTGTACAGTGTGCATATCCTGATATCGGTGTTTCTCTTCCTTTCTGCAGCAATTCCGCAGCAGTACACCAAGTCTCAGATGGGTCATAACATATCTGATTTTATGCTTCCCGCAAAGATTGGATAAGGTCCTGCCCAATGCATAAACATCACTTCCCGCATGCACCCTGCCGTCAAATTGCTCCGGTGCCGCATATCCCACCGTTCCCTGACAAATCCGCTGTTTGTCTGAATATCCCCATACCGCACTCCCCAAATCTACCAGATAAAGCTGTCCCTGCTCTGTCAGCATAAGATTGTCCGGTTTTAAGTCTCCGTAATATACCGGTGGCTTCTGTGTATGGAGATAGGAAAGAACCTCTGCCGCCTCTATGCCGATCCTCATGATTTCTTCAAGTGAAAATATACGGCCGGACTCAATCCATGTCTTCAGAGATTTTCCTCTGATAAATTCCATCACAAGATAACAGAACTCTCCCCGTTCTGTATAATCCGTCATTTTTGGCAGAGAAGGATGTTCCAAAAGCCGCATCAGCCTGGCCTCCCGCTTCCGTTCCAGAGGGAGTTCCTTCACTGCCCAGAGTTTCCCCAATTCCAGATCTCTTGCCAGATAAAGCCGTCCTTCCCCGCCCTGTCCAATCTGCTCGACTAAACAGTATCGTCCTTTTAAAACTATTCCAATAAGACTGATTACCATCCCTCCATTTCCTGTTTTCTGAAAAATCACAATCATACACGGAAACACTTTTCTGAAACTGAAAAAAGATACACAAAAGAATCCTCCGGATGCCCTCATACGGAAGCCTTTCGTCCAAACAAAATAGATAAAAATACCGGGAAATAATCTGCCGTTCAAAATACGGCAGATACAAAGAATGTATTAATAAGTATAGCACATATTGCTCTGAAATGCACTTCTTTTTTTAGATTTATTCTTTTTTTAGATTTATCCTGCGTATCATAACAAAAATGTGCTTCGCACATCCTCGCGGTTTCCATTTCTTCCAAAGAAGCACATTTTTGCCGCGCCGAGCACGATTGCAAAGCAATATTTTCCTCTCGTGCGAGTGCGCATCATTGCACGAAGTGCTTTTTTATGATATAGGAAAGTGATAACTTTCCTATATCATAAAAAAGCTGCCGCACTTGTGATCTTTCAATCACTTGTACGGCAGCCGGCAATGATTCTGACTAACCTTTCCTTCTTTGCTTATTACATCCTCTCCGGAGCAGAGAAGCCCAGGAGGTCAATGCTCGTTTCCAGAACTCGTCTGGTCAGCACCAGAAGACGGATAAAGGACTCTTTCTGCGCCTGATTCTCTTCACTGAGAATCTTGGTTTCATGATAGAAACTATTAAAGGCATTCGATACTTCATAAATATATGCGCAAATCTTATGCGGCGCTTTTTCCTCAAAGGCACTTTCTACGGTTGCGGCAAATCCGGTAAGCTGCAGCATCAGGTTCTTTTCACTCTCATTCACTGCGGAAAGGATTCTTCCTGCATCCACATCTCCGCCCTCTTCCATATAACGGTTCAGGATAGATTTGATTCTGACAATCGTATAAAGGATGTACGGGCCGGTATTTCCCTCAAAAGAAGTAAAGCGGTCTACATCAAAAATATAATCCTTAGTCGCCTGGTTGGACAGATCCCCGTATTTAATCGCAGACAGCCCGACAATTTTTGCAGTTTCATCCGCATCTTTATCTTTTACACTTCTGTTTTCTACAATCTTGCGGTACATTTCTTCATTGATGTCCGCAATGAGGTTTTCCAGGCGCATAACACCGCCGTCTCTTGTTTTAAACGGCTTGCCATCCTTACCATTCATGGTACCGAATCCAAGGAACGACAGCTTAGTCTCATCCTTTACAAGTCCGGTCTTTCTTGCACAGCGGAATACCTGAATGAAATGAAGTTCCTGACGCTTGTCTACAACATAAAGAATCTCGTCCGGGTCAAAGAGCTTTACACGCTCCACGATCGTCGCAAGATCTGTGGTGGTATACAATGACGCACCATCAGATTTCAGCAGCATACATGGAGGAATTTCCTTCGTATCACTCTCTTCCTTCACGTCCACTACAAGAGCACCCTGATCTTCATAAGCAAAGCCCTGTTCCTTCATCTTAGCCACCATATCCGGAATATACGGCTGGGCATCTGATTCCTTTTTCCAGAGGTCAAAAGAAACGTTCAGATTTTCATAGTTTCTCTTCAGGTCTGTCACCGAAACCTGCATAATGTGATTCCATAATGCCATATAGCCGCGGTTTCCCTGCTGCAGGAGATGTGTGGCTTCCAGGGCTTCGTTGCGGTATTCCTCATCCGTCTTGGATCTGCCGCTGGCACATGGATAAATTTCTTCCAGTTCGCTGATGGTAAACGGTGCTTCTGACGGATATTCTCCTGTATAGTTTTCATCAAAGTAAACAAGTTCCGGGCTGCGGTGCTTCAATTCCGTGATGATCAATCCCATCTGGAGTCCCCAGTCGCCCAGATGTACGTCTCCGATCACCTTATGCCCTACATATCTTCCGATTCTCTTTACACTCTCACCAATGATCGCAGAACGAAGATGTCCTACATGGAGAGGCTTCGCCACATTCGGGCCGCCATAGTCGATAATAATCGTCTTCGGAGTTTCTGCCTCAGCAACGGACAGCTTCTCATCTCCGGACATTTCTTCCAGATAATCTGCCAGAAACTCTTCTTTTACCTTCAGATTGATAAATCCGGGCTTCACCACCTCTGCCATGGAAAATACACGGCTCTCCCCAAGGTTTGCTACTACATCATCAGCGATCATGAACGGAGCTTTTTTGTAGGCTTTTGCTCCTGCCATAGCTCCATTGCACTGGAATTCACATAAATCCGGACGGTTGGAAACCGTAACTCTTCCATAGGATGGATCGTATCCTGCTTTTTCAAATGCAGCGGAAAGTTCCTCCGCCATCTGTTCCATAAGTTTCTTCATGTTCTTGTTGGCTCCTCAATATTTATTTCAAACTTTTTTTCATTCATACCAGGTATCCTTATTTATGCCCGGCATCCTTATTATCCAGGCTTACAGTGCCTGACTATACCGTAACCTTTTTCGCACAGGCGATCGCAATCGCACCGTCACCGATATGGCAGGCCACACTCAGAGACAGGGGATCCACATGGATGTCAAAGCCGGGGAAAACCTCCTGGACTTCTTTCTTAAATTCTTCCACTTCCTCGCTGCTTCCGCTGTAAGCCAGCTCCAGACACATTTCCCCTTTTTCCACATATTTGGCAAAGCGTTTCTCCATATCTTCCTTCATGGCCTTCATCATGACACGTTTCGCCTGCTTCTTGCCTCTGACTTTGGAATAGGCATCCAGCTTCTCGCCCTGAATCTGCAGAACCGGCTTCAGATTCAGAACCGTTCCGATTGCTGCGGCAGCCGGCGTAATCCTTCCACCGCGTTTCAGGTATTTCAGGGTTTCCAGTGTAATATAAATACTCGATTCAAATTTCTCATCTTCCAGGATCTTTTTAATCTCTGCAGCACTCTTCCCTGCTCTGACCAGTTCAATTGCATCCAGAACGGACTGGCGCTGGGTAACGGAAATTCTCTGGTTATTCACTACCTGCACTCTGCCGTCATAATCCTGTGCAAGGCCCATGGCAGTCTCACAGGATGCGCTTAACCCGCTGGACATGGGAATATGAACGATCTCATCATATTCTTTCAGAAGGTTGTCCCATAATCCGCATACCTCTCCGGGACTTGGCTGAGAAGTGGAAATCGGTTCATTCTTAGTAAGACGTTTGTAAAACTCTTCCTGGGTAAGGGTCACTCCCTCCAGGTACATCTTTTCATTAATGTAAAAAGGCATCGGAATGACTGAAATCCCAAGCGCCCTTCCCTGATCCTGTGTTATGCCGCTGTTGCTGTCTGTCACAATGGCAATTTTTCCCATAGTTGATTTCTCCTTAATTCGATTTCTATTCTGATTTAACTTTTGATAAATTAGATTACTTACTGTTTTTCTTTTGTAGTGTATCATATTTTGAACGGTATCTCAATTGAAAATGTGAAAGTGATATGATATAATTTTTTGAAACACATGATAAAATCTTGTTATATTTTTCGAATAAGGAGGAGCATACATATGTCTTTTCAAACAGATAGTTACGAACTCGCTGCTGCAGCTCTTGGCAAGGCCTTTGCCAAACACGGAATGGAAGCCTGCTACTGCGCAACAGCCGCGGAAGCAAAAGAAAAAGTCCTTTCTCTGATTCCGGAAGGTTCCAGCGTAACCTGGGGCGGATCAGAATCCATGGCAGAGGCCGGAGTCTTTGACGCAGTCTGTCAGGGCAATTATGAAGTGATTGACCGAAAATCTGCCAAAACTTCTGAAGAAGCACGCGCATTATACGGAAAGATCGTTTGTGCGGACTATTTCCTCACCAGCACAAACGCATTCACCAGGGACGGAATTCTTGTAAACATTGACGGTGCAAGCAATCGTGTAGCCTGCATTGCCCATGGACCTGCCCATGTGATCGTTCTTGCAAGCATGGATAAAATGTGTGCCAGTGTGGAAGATGCTGTAAACCGCATCCGTACCCTGGCCTCTCCGCCGAACGCCATCCGCGTAGGCGTTAAGACCCCATGCGCCAAGACCGGTGTCTGCGGTGACTGTCTGAGTCCTGACTGTATTTGCAGTCAGATTCTTGTGACCAGATATTCCCGCGTTCCCGGCAGGATCAAAGTAGTTCTCTGCGGAGAAAAACTTGGATTTTGATTTTTCTCAAAAAGAGCGCTGCTGTGTAGAAAATCTTCTGCACAACAGCGCTCTTTATCAATTAACCCATTGGACTATCTACTCGCTCTAATCCATATCACGGATGATCTTACGAACCGGAAGCACAAACGTCGGAGATACAGACAACTCGTCCAGGCCCATTTCTACAAAACGCTCTGTCAGTGTAGTGTCCGCACCGAGTTCGCCGCAGATACCTGCCCATTTTCCTTCCTTATGTGCATTGTCAACCACCATCTGAATCATACGGAGAACTGCTTCATGATGGGAATCATAAATGTTGTCCAGTTTTGCATTCTGACGGTCAATTGCCAGCGTGTACTGAGTCAGATCGTTGGTACCGATGCTGAAGAAATCCACTTCTTTTGCAAGGAGGTCGCTGATCATAACAGCAGCCGGAGTCTCAATCATGATACCCTGCTCCACATCATCCCTGAACGGAATTCCCTGCTCTGTAAGTTCATTCTTCACTTCCTCAACAATGGCCTTGATCTGCTGCACTTCCTTAACGGAAATGATCATCGGGTACATAATGGAAATAGTGCCGAACATACTTGCACGGAACAGTGCACGGAGCTGTGTTTTAAATACTTCCGGACGATCCAGGCAGATACGGATCGCACGATACCCCATAGCCGGATTCTCCTCATGCTCCATCTGGAAATAATCAATCTGTTTATCAGCACCGATGTCCAGCGTACGGATGATGACCTTCTTGCCTGCCATATTCTGTGCAACTGTCTTGTAAATCTGGAACTGCTCTTCCTCAGTAGGATAGTTATCCTTTTCCAGATAGATAAATTCACTTCTGAAAAGACCGATTCCCTCTGCATCATTGGCAAGCACATTGGCAACGTCTCCAACACTTCCGATGTTGGCATACAGGTGAAGGCTCCTGCCGCTCCTGGTCTCTGTCTTCTTGCCTTTCAACTCCTTGAGCATCGCTCTCTGACGAAGCTCCTCATCTCTCATATCCTGGAATTTCTTCAGAGTCTCTTCATCCGGATCAACGATCAGGGAACCGCTCCTGCCGTCTACGATCGCCATCTGTCCGTTCATGCTTTCGTCATACTCAATGTTGATCAGCGCAGGAATATTCATGGTTCTTGCAAGGATCGCCGTATGGGAATTGGAAGAACCTTTTCTTGTAACAAATGCAAGCACCTTGCTCTTATCCAGCTGTACGGTTTCACTTGGAGCCAGATCCTCTGCAACTACGATCACAGGTTCCTCGGCATCCAGTCCGCCGTCGCCAAATCCGGAAAGAACACGTACCAGACGATCGGAAATATCTTTAATATCTGCAGCTCTTGCTCTCATATAATCATCATCCATTGCAGCAAACATTGCAGAAAAATTATCACCCGTAGTAGCTACTGCATATTCTGCATTTACATTCTCGTTCTCGATGATGTTGTGAATAGAATCCAGATAATCATCATCATCCAGCATCATCTGATGTACTTCAAAAATAGCAGCTCCGGATTCTCCGACCTCCTGAAGTGCCTTGTCATACAGCTTCTGCAGCTGTGCTACAGCTTTTCCTTTTGCTTCTTCTACACGCGCGATTTCCGCTGCTGTATCATCGATATGAACACGTTTTACGCTGGTGTCCATTTTCTGAAGTATGGAAATCTTACCGATTGAGATTCCGGAAAAAACGGATTTTCCTTCTAACACTTTCATATAGTTTTATCCTCCATCCTGCATATATTGCTGTCTGTATAACAGTCTCTATCGATAGTGTGTATTATACCATATAATCTTATCCATCTTCTACCTTTTTGTGATTTATTTTAAAACTTTTCATTTTTTTCGTAAAATAATCCACCATAAATAGAATACAACGGACAACACGCCTCGAAAAGCCGCAGACACCGCGTAATATAACATTTCCGTTTCTCCCGCTGTCCGTGACAGCATCAGAAAATACATATTCTTCTCTTTTTCTTCCGCGATCCGCCTTGACCAAAAGGAAAAATCCGACCATTTTCCCGGCAGCCAATCTGACGGTATCGCAAAATATTTCCACCCAACACACACCAAAACAGCCAGCATGAGTGAAGCTCCCGCCGTCCATATCCATCCTTCTTTCTTACTTTCCGCACCTCTTCTCTGCTCTTCTGCAAAGGCAAACAGCCTAAGGAAAATCGCCATCGGCAAAAGCAGCACTGATACCCCTGCCGCTGCTGCAAAAATGCTTCCGTCTGCCTGTATCCCGCTTAATCCATACCGCATCAAAAACTGATTGGCACGATCTGTCCTGTTCCCTTCCTCACAATCAAAGTAAATTCTGCCGTATACTGCCTCCCGGTCTTCACTGCGTATCAGGATCAAAGGCTGTTTCCAGCTGACTACGCTCCGCACCTGATACCGTTTCTCATGAACCTGAAGTTCTCTACCCTCTGCCTGTATACTTCCGAACAAATCCTCTGCTGTTTTTTTATCAATGATACATCCTTCCCGATCGTCCTCGGAAAAACCCCGGATACACCAGTCAAAAGCAGCGGCATTCCCCTGCACATCAGCCAAAAGAGCTTTTGCCTGCCTTCCAAAAGACGGTTCTTTTGCTGTCACAAGCCCTGCTTCTCTATAGAAACAGATTTCTTCTGTTTTTCCATTTTCCTTTTGGTCACGGAGAATCTCACTTACCTCGGCTCTGTCCGGCGAATGATCCGCCAGCACAATACATACGGAAGAGTTTCTCTGTATGCTCCCGCAGCGCTCAAGGCAGCCTCCGTAACAAAGTATTGCCAGGATAAGCACCAGAACTGTCCCCGGACACTTTTTTCCTTTTGCCGGACTGCACCGCACCGGAACCGGAAGAGAGTTTTCTGTTTCATGCTTCCAAAGACTGCCCATGGCTCTTTTCATGACTCCTGCAGCCTGACACGGCTGCCCTCCTCTACAGAGCGGTCCGCTTCCGTGACAACCTGCTGGTCTCCGGCCAGGGCGCCGGGTGCCAGCGCTGCGCTGCTGTCATTTTTGTCCTGTACGGTCACGGATACCTTACGAAGCACCTGTACCTCTCCCAAAACGGAATCCTGGGTATCCATCACCAGAACATACTCTTTCCCGTTCTCTCCGTACAGGGCACTTAACGGAATACAGGTATTATACGGACCTTCATCCCTGCTGATGGTAAATTCCGCCGATTCTCCGATAGATAGACTATCTTCCGGAAGCACAAGAGTCAGGATCCGTATATCGGGGTCCGTATTGTCCTCGCTCACAGACTCAATCCTGGCATCCACCGACTCAGTCCCGCTGCTGCCCTTGACCTCTGCATTCCCGCCAATTTCCACATATTTCATGTCATCCTCCGAAACTGACGCTGTCATACGAAGTTCTCCGGAAAGCTCATACAACACCATCGCCGCATCTTGCCCTGTCTGCCCTCCTGTAACAACCGAAACGGATTTGATCACGCCGTCTGCGGGCGCTTTGATCTCTCCCTGGTGTTCCAGAATCTCCTGCAGTTTAGCAAGCTCCTTCTGTACTGTTTCGATCTGTCTCTGCGTATTCTTGAGACTGCCGTCCGTAGCTTCCCCAAGACTGGCATCCTCAATTCCCCTCTGTGCTTCCAGGACAGCCTGATTCCGATTCATGACCGCCTGATTCAGCGCTTCCTGCTTTGCCCGTATATCATCCTGAAGAGCCTGTTCCTCCGCACTGGTTCCAGGCTCACTGGTAAAGCCCAGGGAATCGTAATAATCATCCAGTCTTTGCCTTGCCAGATTTAATTCGTTCTGAGCAGCCTGGACATTGTAATCCCCGTTTCCGGCGGCAATATTATAATTTGTCTGCGCGCGTGAGAGTTCCATAGATCTTTTTGTCTGGTTTACGGAATCCGCACTCTTCAGATCCTGAACTCTCAGGTTCAGTTCCTCCAGTTCATCTTCTTTTTTCTCCACGCTCTCCAGAAGGACATCCAGTGACAGTTTCAAAAGTGTCTGATCCTTTTTTACGGACTGTCCTTCCTTCACAAGGATCTGCTCCACCCTCTGTCCGTCTTCTGCGAAAACAGCCAGCTCCCTGGTTCCCTCTACTTTTCCGCTTCCCCTTACTTTGTGGGTAATAATCTGGTTCTGCATTCTGCTCACCCTTACTCTTGCCGTATTCATGGAATCTGCTGCCCTCGATAATACGGTAAACACAAGCATGGCCCCGAAGAAAAGCCCCAGCCATTTAATAAATCTTTTTCGTTTCATGACTTCTACTCCTTAACTGCCGTGGATATGATCCCCTGCTCCAGATAATCCTGACCTGCCAGAAACACCATCAGGGCCGGAAACAGGACAACTGCAGATGCCGCGAAGGCAGCACCTGCCTGCTCCATGCTGATTCCGGGAAGAAAAAGCGACAGAGGCCACAGCTCTTTTGTTTTTAAAAATGCCATCGGCTGTTCCAGAAGATTCCAGTATTCCAGAAACCCTAATATCATGGCTGATATTACACCCGGGGAACCAAGGGGAATGCCTATTTTCCAGAAGATCATCAGCTCTCCTGCTCCGTCAAGCCTCGCCGATTCCATCAAAGCCTCCGGCAGCCCGGCAAAAAAACGGTACATGATAAATACCGGAAATGTGGAAAATACCGCAGGCAATATAATTCCTGCCAGAGTATCCAAAAGCCCCAGCCTATCCAGTACCAGATAGTTACTCAGCATCATGACCTGGAAAGGCATCATCATCAGGGCTATATAAATGGTAAATACCGTCTTTCGAAAGGGAAAACGGAACCTGGCAAGCCCCCAGGCCGCCGGTACTCCCACCAGAAGCTGCCCTGCAAGCACACCGGTCACGATTCTGACAGAATTCCACAGCATCACAAAAAATCCGGGCGTGTCGATCAATAGCTCTACATAGGATTTAAGGGTAGGATACATGGGAAACAGCTTCCAGGATGCATATCCTCCACCGTTTCCAAGAACCGGACCGATCAGCTCTTTCAATTCCAGGTTTCCTGTAATAGACCCGGTAAAAAGAAACACTACAGGAAATACAAAAATCAATGCCAGTATCCAGAGAAGTCCGGACATGATTTTCTTCATAAGCTATTCCTCCCTTGCCCAGGCTTTCTGCAAAGCCAGGATCAGCAGCATGATCATCATTCCCGTTACCACCGCAGCCGCAGCCATTTTATCCAGCGCCAGGTCACGGTACCAGTTATTAAGCAGATGCTGTAAAAGATACATATCCTGCTGAGGATAATCTCCTGCTACGAGATACGCCTCCCGAAACACCTTAAATCCATTCAGAAGGGAAAGAACCACGATCGTAAATAATGAGCCCATCAGATTCGGCATGGTGATCTTCCGAAAGCACATCCATTCCCCTGCCCCGTCTACCTTCGCCGCATCATAGAGAGACTGCGGAATGCCGGAGATTCCTGCTGCCCACAAAACCACATCATATCCCAGGTTTCTCCAGAGATAGCTGATGATCAGCACTCCAAAAGATGCTTTTGTATTCATCCAGTCCACCCCTTTCACAGAAATCAGGGACAGAAGATGATTCAAAAGTCCCTGGCTGTGAAAAAGCAGCTTCCACAAAAGCACAACGGAAGCTACCGGGATGGCCATTGGAAGAAGAAAAAGGCTCTTTTTCAATTGAAGGTTCCTCTGCTCTCTGGAAAGAAGGACTGCCACCAGAAGGGACAATGCCACCAGGATGGGGATGCAGACGCAGAAAAAACGCAGGGTATTGGACGCTGCAAGACGGAACGCCTGGTTCCCAAATATTGTCTGATAATTTTTGATGCCTGTAAATTCCCCGCTCACCGCACTGAAAAAGGAGCGCCTGATCACATCCAGATAAGGAACGACCCAGAACAAACATACTCCCAGAAAGCTCGGCAGGATAAAGAACAGGGCTTTTACGGCTTCTTTGCGTTTTCTCATAAATTCCTCCATTGTCATTTGCTTTTTCCTGACAGAAGAATAGCATAGTAATCTCTAAATAATCTCTAAGCTGAGTAAAAGATAACAGCAGTGATAAAAATGTTACAGCTTTTTCAGGATGGTTATGTTACAATAGACATGATTTTGTTCCCAAAAACTTACCGTATGATTTTAGAAAGAAGGAATCCTATTGAAAATTCTGCTTATAGAAGATGATAAAGAACTGTGCGAAACCCTAAAATACCGGCTGGAAAAAGAGGACTTTACCGTAGATGTCTGCCATGACGGGGAAGAAGGGCTGTATTTTATGCAGGAAAATCTTCATGACCTGGTGATCCTTGACCGGATGCTCCCTTCCATGGATGGGGTAACGGTTCTCCGGGAAGCCCGCAAAGGCCATGTAACAACACCTGTAATCTTCCTTACCGCACTTGGCGATCTGAATGATAAGATTACCGGCCTGGACTGCGGTGCGGACGATTATATGGTAAAACCATTTGCCTTTGAGGAACTTTATGCCCGTATCCGCTGCCTTATGCGCCGCCCAGGCAAATGGGAAGGCTCCTCCTTCCTGACTATGAAGGATATCACTTATGACCCGGAGACTAAACATCTATCCTGCGGCGCAAACGAATGCACGCTTTCCAAACGTGAAGGAGATCTTCTGGAAGTCTTTCTGCGAAACCCCGGGCAGACATTGACACGTTCTGTTCTGATCAACAGGGTCTGGGGACTGGACAGTGATGTGGAGGAGGGAAACCTGGATAACTACATCCACTTTCTCCGAAGAAGGCTGAAAACCGTAGGCAGCACCCTGACTGTCAAAACGATCCGCGGAATCGGCTATCAGCTTTAAAAATATATAAAAACTGCCAGACGGCTGAACATGATAATCTCATGATGTGATCGCATATGCCGCCCGGCAGTTTTTATTTCTTATATTCTATATGATCTTTTATTACAAGTTTCTATATATCGAAAGCCTTTTTATTCCGACAGATACAGATTTACCTCCTGAATGATTGCTTTGACTGCTTCATCAAGGGAAATCTCATCGTTCAAATATCGTTTTCCGTTGTCTGCGACTGCGGAAAGGATAAATTCATTCACATCCGACGGCTTATCCAGTGTTTTTCCTAATTCCTGCATACGGACAATTTCCTCATCCGGCGCCTGACGGGTTTCAAATGTCATCATTTCTCCTGTATCGCTTCGGCCGTAAGAGCTTGTGTAAAGTATCTCGTCTGACTCACCCTTCTTCCAGTAATCCACATCTTCGTAAACAGCTTTGTTCACCGGCAGCCCCTCTGTACCGATCCGCTGTCCTTCCTGACTGAATAGAAACTCCGCAAACAATTCCGCTGCTTCCTTTTCTGCCGCTTTGGAAGAAATCCCTACAGACTGTATGGGGATAAAGCAATTTTCTTCCTGCCCGTTCCAGATTTTATGTGTTATGGTAGAATCGACACCCTCTGTGGAATACAGTTCAGAAAGAGTATACGAAGAAAATACCTCGCCCAAGCCCAACTGATAGGTATCGTCCAAAAGCATAGAGTCTGACAAATATAGTCTGGTATTGTCTACCGCCCACTGAGCATCCATTTCATCATACTGGTCGCCCAAAAGTTCCTTCATGATTTCCCGGGTTGGCTGATACATTCTGTATGCCTGGGAAAGGTAATCGGAAACGGCAGCCTCATCCAGTGTACCGTCCTCCTTTATCCAGGCTCCTGCACTGACACGCGCCAGACTCCGAAGCAGCATTGTCGGAGCACTGCAGAGCGAAGCGGACATCTTATAGGAATCATAGTTTTCTTTATTTTCCTCGATCACATCTGCAAGCGTCTGCAGGTCATGGATCTTATCAAGATCCTCCGTATGCCCTGCAATAATCGGAATGGCAAATCGAAGCGGCATGGAATAAACACTTCCGTCCTCTCCCTGATAAGGCTGATAAATATTCTCCAATAATCCATCTGTTTCATTGACCTTTTCCAGGATACCGCTTAAATCCTCCAGCATTCCCTTTTCAATATAGGTATCCTCCGGAACACCGTCCAGAACCAGAATATCCGGTCCTTTCCCTGCCATGATTTCCGTATTCAGGGTCTTCAGAGCATCTGTCATGGTAATAGCATCCTCGCCGGACATACCGGTTTCCAGATTCAGATAAATATCCGGATACTTTTTCTGAAAGACTGCAGCAGCCTGGCGCATGAAACTGTTCTCCCTGAGGGAATAGACTTTCAGCTCCGTATCCGGAACCGCGGCCACATCCTTGGAATACTCAAACTGCAGGAGCTTCGCAGCACCTTCTCCATCCTGTACGGCCAGATAGAATCTTCCCTGACTGTCCTTTACCATATCAACAAATCCGGTATCCGGAGAGCCAATGGAATTCAATTTTCCATCAATGATCTGTTCTACCACACTGCCGCCGAAAGCATACCGGTACATACCCGTATCATCTACATAAAATACACTGTCCTTTTCATCTCCCGAAAGAAACAGGATCGTCCAGGAGCTGGTGACATTGCGGTACTGATTCTTCTCATTTGAGACGATCTGCTGGCTAAGCGCTTCCTCATCTTCCAACGGCTTGCCGGTCTCCAGATCATAATAATGGAGGCTTCCGTCCACATTTACAATCAGATTCTTTCCGGCAAGCCCGAACCACTGTGCCGTTCCGCCCTCTTCAAACCATTTTTGGACGCTTCCGTCCTCCAGGCTGATCTCTGCAATCCCTTTTCCCATCACTCCCAGAAGGAGAGTTCCTTCCTCCGTAAATTCCATTCCTCCCCAAAGGTAGGTACCCTCCAGAAAGTCCAGGTTCAGATCACTGATATTTCCATCCTTGTCAATGTAATAATTATGTGTTACATAATCCTCATAATTCTCATCGGTATACTCTACAGCATGAACAAAAATCCCTCCATCTTTATTAAGCTTCATACTATCAATCTGAAACGCATCCGTGGTAAAATTCAAAAGCTTTACAATGGATACCGGTTCTCCCCAGGTTTCCCCATTATCCTTGGAATCTGCGTACATATTCTCATATACCGAATTCCGGAAGCTGTAGCGCAAAGTTCCATCCTCCAGAAATTCCAGTCCATCGGACATACAGCAGTCCTCCGGAAGGGTAAGCTCTGATTCCAGATACCTTCCCATAGCCTTTTCTTCTCCGGCTTCTTCCATTTCAACGGTGTCCCCTGCTGCAACGCTGTCAGATTCCGCCTTCTTTTCTCCGCATCCTGCAAAAAACAGGCTGCCTCCGGCCGCAAGACTTACTGCGGTCGTCACAACGATCCCCTTTTTTAATCTCTTATATCCTCTCATTGGATTACCTCCGTCTTTCTTGATTTTCTCATATGATACCAGCCTTATCTCTAAAATTTCTCTAAAAAATAAAAACCGAAAACTTTTTTCTTTTTTAGAGGTACTTTCCAGAATGATATGCTATGATATTGACATTGATAAGGAGGAATTTTTATGTTTCGAAAGCTTCATATACAAATGACGATCTTTTCCACGCTGATCACAGGCACGATTCTCATTGCCATGACACTTGCCTGCCTTTTTATTGCGGAATCCGGCACCAGGCAAAACAGCTATACGGCTTTTGCCAACAATGCCTCTTCCTGCATCACTCACCTGGAAGGGCAGAGCCTTATCTCCCATCAGTGGATCCTTCAGGTCTGCAATGCATACGGTATCCGGATGGAAATCAAAGACAATGGAAAGCCTCTGTTCTTCGAAAAATTGAATCCTTCCGGGGAATCGCCGGATTCTTTGATAACAGCAGCGGAAATATCCAAAGACACTTACGGGCTGGACCTGGAAAACCTGAAAAGTGTTTCCCAGGTTACAAAAAGCACTGTATTTGAAACCCGTGATTTTTATGCCTGTACTGCGCTGATTCCCAGGGTAAACGGTGTCCTCTCCCTGGAGATTCTCTATCCTCTGGAGCCTTTGAAAATCCAGATCTATCAGCAGCGTCTGGCATTCGGCTGTGCTGTGCTGATCGCAGTCCTGGCTCTGGCTGCCTTTTCCTGGTTCTTTACCAGAAAGATGATCCGCCCCCTGGAAGAAAGCCGGAAGCAGCAGACAGAGTTTATTGCCTCTGCCTCCCACGAACTTCGTTCTCCCCTTGCAGTAATACAGTCCAGCATCTCCGCCATGGAAAAGGCCCCGTCAGCAGAAGCTCCGCACTTTACAGAGATCATCAAAAAAGAAAGCAGCCGTATGGGACGCCTCATCAACGATATGCTCTCTCTGGCTAATGCGGATAACCACTCCTGGAGCCTGGTAACCGCGCCCTGCGAACTGGACACCCTGATGCTGGAAACATACGAAAAATATGAACCCCTGGCCCGCAGGAAAATGCTCCATCTGGATGTCCTGCTGCCGGAAGAGCATGTGGAACCCTGTCTCTGTGATGCAGCAAGAATTTCCCAGGTTCTCAGCATTCTCATGGACAATGCTTTAAGCTATGTTCCGTCCCAGGGCTGTATTACCCTGGCACTGGAGCAGAATGACAAAAATGTTTTTCTGTCTGTGGCAGATAATGGCCCCGGCATCCCTGATGAGTCCAGGGAATCCATCTTCCTTCGCTTCTACCGTGCCGATACCTCCAGAAATGACAAACAGCACTTTGGCCTCGGCCTGTGTATTGCCAAAGAAATCGTTCAGCTTCACAGCGGGACAATTCAGGTAAAGGATGCCCCGGGAGGAGGTGCTGTTTTCCTGATTCGTCTTCCCAAATATCCCCATAGATAAAATAAGAGGATTCTGCCCTTTTCGGCAAAATCCTCTTTTGTGCAATTGAATCGTACGTATTTTATTCACTGCGCAATGCATCAATCGGATTCAGGTTTGCCGCCTTTACGGAAGGCAGCAGGCCAAAGATTACTCCGATCAGCATAGAAAATAATACGGAGCCGATGATTGCAGGAACACTGATGGCTGTCGGTGACCCGGACAGCCTCGACACCACTTTGGAAAGTGCAATACCGGATACAACACCGATTACTCCGCCAATACTGGTAAGTACCGACGCCTCCGTTAAAAACTGGATCAGAATCGTCTTTTTCCTTGCTCCAATAGCTTTTTTCAGGCCTATCTCACTTGTTCGTTCTGTTACGGAAACAAGCATGATGTTCATAACTCCAATGCCCCCTACCAGAAGGGAGATGCTGGCGATCCAAAGCAACTGCTGATTGGTGCTCTCACTGAGCTTCTGAAGATTCTTTACACGTTCCATGACATCATCTGCCCGATATTCATATTGGGTGGTGCTGTCAGAATTTGATCCGCTGCTTATATACTGGTTCAAGACCTTAGCTGCTGCATTTCCCGCCGTACTCATGCTGTCTGTAGAATCGGCACGGATGATCGCGTTTTCCGGCTCATCAAACTTGAATACCATCGGCCAGCATCTGGACGGAATCATCACAGATCCCATTACGGTCTGATAATATTCGTAAAACTGGGATATATCATCGATATTGGGCAGATAATCTTCATCCTGCTGCACAACACCAATGATTGTAAATGGTTCGGAACCGATTTCAACAATTTTTCCTACCGGATCCTCCCCGGAAAAAAGATTTTCTGCCGCACTGCTGTCTACCAATGCTACTTTATGCAGTTCATCATAATCCTTCTGGACAAATCCCCTGCCGGACCGAACCGTATAACCGCAGGTCTCCAGAAAATTTGTGTCAATTCCGTAAACCTTCCCGCCCTGGAATGTGGTATTCTGATAATAAATATTACTGGAATAGGAACGGCTGTAAAAGAAGGTTGCATTTTCCACATTCTCCAGTTCCAATACCTCTTCTTTTTGGTCTGTTGTCAGAATAGGCGGATTGGAGCTTCCCATTCCATAATCCGTATCATACGTATTATCTCCATAATACAAACTGATGTTTACCGTATTATTCCCGGAACCGATCAGATCCTCTTTAATCTGCTCGCTGGTTCCTTTAATTGTGGACACAATCGCAATGATCGATGCAATTCCGATAATAATACCGAGCATTGTCAGGAAGGAACGCATTTTGTGGGACCAGATTCCCTGAAATGATAATCTTATATTCTCAAGCATGTATTCCCGCCTCCTTTAATACCCGTATAGCTCATCAAGTGTTCCTTCTCGGGTCTTGACACCTTCCTGAGCAGTCTTGCCGTACGGAAAAGCAATCCTATCGTCTTTTGTAAGACCGCCTTTGATCAGAACACTATAGCCGCCATTCACATTGCCGCCCACCTGAAGAATCTGTTTCTTCAGGACGCCATTATCATCCTTATATACATAGCTTACGCCATTCTCTGTTCGGACAAATGCTTTATCCAGAACAAAGCTGCCGGCTCCTGAAACCTGGTTTTTCAAGGTGATATTCAGCCAGTCCTGATCAGAAAGCTTCACGCTGTCATCCGTTACCATCGCACTATATGTATAATAGGAAACATTTGGATTTCCTTCTCCATAATAGTAATTATTAGATGTTGTCGGATATTCGGAAACGTCTACTACTTCTGCCTCAAAACTGCCGTTCTCATAACTGTTGCAGTTTAAAAGAGTACCCTCTTTCACCTCATCCAGAAGAAGCTCGCTGACCGAGCCCTTCACATAGTAGCCATCCTTGCTCTTTACAACAAGAAACGCATTTCCTGAAGAGGTGCCCGTCAGAGAATCTCCCACATAAGCTACAATGCCATCGATCTTACTATAGACCACTTGCTTCTGAACCTTCTTTTCCAGCTTTGCAATATTGATATCACTCTCCTGAATGTCCAGTTTCAGGCTTGCAATCTTGTTCTGCTGCTGTTTGATGGCCTCTGCCCTTGTAAGAACAGAACCATTATTCGAACCAGGATTTTCAGAGTCTCCCGGATCTTCCGGGTTTTCATCCTCGTACTTGGTAGCATCATCCACCGTAAACTCCACCTCTGCCAGTCCCTCTGCCGGACTTCCCAGCAGAGTTCCATCAATAAGATAGTACCCGATACAAGACTCTGTCCGGTCTTCAAAGTTTGTGATCGTATCTCTCTCATGAAATTCCAACTGATACCAGAACCCTTTCTCATTCAGAACCCTTGTACCGTCTTTGCTGAATCCTGCCATCAGATTCAGGAATTCCCCTGTTACGGAAATTTTGCCCGTAGCGGCACTGCATAGAAATATATAAGGCTCTTCCTCACTTCCCCTTCCTGTATAAGGGATTGAATCTCCATCCAATTTATCATAAAATACAGGGCTGCCGTCATGAAAACCCGAGTCATCTTCTGAGGTAAAGAAATCGAAATAATCTATACCACTGTCCGGTTTAGGCGTGGGAGTAGGAGTTGCCTTAGGCGGATCATTTTCTCCGGAAATAAATCCGTTTCCGGAACCGTCACCGGCGCTGAAGTCGCTGTCAGAACTGAAACCTTCACCTGAATCCAAATCCATTCCATCACTGCTGTCCGGCTGGCCGTCAGCCTCCGGCATATCCACATCCGGATTTTCCTCTCTAACATCAGGTATTTCCGCTGACTGCAAAACCTCGTTTCCCGGATTATCTGATGCATCATCCGAGAAGATATTTTCCATTGCTGCAGCAAGCATGGCCGGCTTAATGGCTGCAGCAAGATAATTCCCCTGCCATCCGGCTGCCGATACCTCATCGTCTTCCCCTGTACTGGTCAGATCGTCATTACTGCTTCTTGGAAGAGTATCATCCTCCTCCACGATCGGCCCTCCGTTCTGAAGGCTTTTCAGACGGTTTACCGCTTTATTTAAATCCTGCTCCAACTGCTGTCGTTTCAGCCTAGCAATATTCAGTTCCATCTCCACAAGAGTCATATCAAAGGTAATCAGGGTGTCCCCTTTCTTTACACTGTCGCCCTTTTGGACGGGCACATCCTGAATTACCATATCCTTATCCACTGTCACATTCTGGGAAATATTGGTGGTCACACTGCCGTCCAGATAAGTATCCTGGCTGTAAAAGTCGCTGGCAAGGCTTGACACGCTGACAACCAAAACCTCTTTTTCATTGGACTTCTTTATATACATGGCCCCTCCGGATGCTGCACCTGCAATTAATGCGGTCACCACTACTCCGGCAATGACCTTTTTTATCCGGCTCATGGCTTCACCTCTTTCTCCTTCAGCTCTCCGTCACGGATCATAACTACTCGTTTGGCATGAGCTGCAATCTCAGGATCATGAGTAATCATCAGTACCGTCACACCTTCCTCATTGAGAGCTTTAAAAAGTTCCATGACCTGTGCTCCGGATTTACTGTCCAGTGCTCCGGTAGGCTCATCTGCCAAAAGCAGCTTGGGATTGTTTACAATTGCCCTGGCTATGGCCACACGCTGCATCTGTCCGCCCGATAACTGGTTCGGACGAAAATTCACCCTGTCTGAAAGACCAACTCGATCCAGCGCTTTCAGCGCCTTGGCCCTGCGTTCCTTTTTGGGGACTCTGGCATAATTCAGCGGCATTTCCACATTGGAAAGGGCGCTCTGCCTTGGAAGCAGATGAAAACTTTGGAACACAAAGCCGATTTTGTGGAGACGGATATCGGACATTTCATTTTCAGAACATTTGCCGATATCCTGCCCATCCAGCTTAAAGGAGCCGTCCGTTGCCTGGTCAAGACATCCGATGATATTCATCAGTGTTGATTTCCCTGAGCCGGACGGTCCCATGATTGCCACATATTCCCCCTCCTCCATGGAAAAATTCACATCCTTCAATACAGGAACGGTCATTTTTCCCTGCTGGTAATTCTTATAAATCCCCTTCAGTTCCAGAATCATTCCAAATCCTCCGCATCATCCACCGTGATTTCTTCCTCCGGCACAGTATCATCGAAGTTCTCCCCGCCATCTACAGGCACCAGATCCTCCTCAAAAGGAATATCCTCTCCTTCCGATTCGATCATAACATCACCCTCCGGAAGCACATCCGTATACTCCCCATCCGGGTCTTCAATAATCTCACCCTCCGGATCCTCAATGATTTCGCCTTCCATATTATCTGTCCATTCCGCACCTTCCAGGCCTTCCATGGTGAGTGCATCCTCTGACGACTCAGGAAGTTCCATATTCATAAGAGCGGATTCACTCGTGCTGGTCATCATGCCTTCCTCAAGGTTTTCTGCCGGATAAGCAATGTAATCCTTCAAAGTCAGACCGTCAACAATCTCGTATTCTCCAAGATCACCGTCGTAATTCCCAAGGATCAGGACACGCTTTTCCAGCTTATCATTATCACCTGCTGCCCAGACATAGGGATCTTCCGAATCAGCGTCCACAATATAGAACTCACTCAGCCATAAGCCATCCTTTTTATCTTCCTGTCCGTTATCACGCTCAATATACACATGCTGTCCCAGCATCAGGCCGTCGGAAGAGTCCAGATTTACATAGAAAGGATATGTACTGGATGTTGTTTGTGAATCTCCGGTATCCATCATTCCCCAATACATGCTGCTGTTGCTGTCATTCACTGCGTTATCTCTGTCCACAGTTCCCAGAGTTCCCCGCCAAATCTGATTTTCATCCAGACGGGAACGCACGATGATCGGATCTCCTTCAATCAAAGACTGGGCCTCCAGCTCATTCACCTGCCCTTTCACTCGATAAGCACCTGTACTCAGGATCGTAATGAAGGCATTGCTCTCACCATTCGAAGAAGTCATGGAATCATCCGTATAGCCTTCATCCAGCACGTCTCCATCCTCTGTTGTCATCTTAGAGGTATCGATTTTCTGAATGATACCGTCAATCTCGCTGCGGACCTCCGTATTTCCCGTCGCATTCTGCAGCTTCTGGATTTCTGCTTCCTTACTCTTCTGATCATATTCGTTTTTTTTCAGATTCATCTTATTTGTTTCGATCTCAATGGTATAGGAAAGCTGATTATCCTTTGTGGCCTGCTTCTTCTCTTTTTCCAGAGTAGCGATCTGGTCTGTGAGACTGAGAGCCTCATTTTTCAATCTGTCCAGATCCAGCTTGGCCTGCTGCAGATCCTCCTGGATACTTGTCAGATCATATTCAAATAAAAGCTGGCCCTGCTTGACCTCCTGGCCTGTTTTTACATTTACAGCCTTGACTTTACGGCTTCCTTCAATATTTACTTCTACCGTTTCCTGTGGTTCTACCACTCCTGCATACCGATTGGTAACACCGGAAACAGCTCCTGTAATCGTGCTGACCTCCGATACATATACGGCCGTATCATCGGACGATACGGCTCCACTGCCGTTAAAATAGTACCATCCAAAACCCCCGGCCGCGCCGACTGCCACAAGAACCACTCCCACGGCCAAAATACGTTTCTTCATAGTTTCCTCCAATCATGCTAACTCAAAAAACGTCCACCGGACGTTTTTTATCGTATGCCTGGCTTTTTTCACTTTCATATCATAACATATCATAGCAGATTACACGTAAAAAGAAAAGTCCCCAGGCAAATCAGTTCACTTTTCACAAAAAATTCATGTTTTTTTTATAAAATCCGTATAATTTTAAGCCAATTTTGACTTTTTATGAAATATCTGGTAAAATAGGCTGGAATAACTTGGAAAGGAAAGAAACCGTATGAAGACAGCAAAACGTTTATTGCCGATTCTTCTGTTTATCCTGGCCCTCACTGGTCTGGGCTGTTCCCACCTGGATAAAACACAGGTAGAAAAGGCAATTACAGGTGAACTGGATTTGCTCAAAAATCTGGATTCTGAAACGGCACAAAAGTATATTTCCTATAAAGAACTATTTCCCGACGCATCCGAAGAGACAGAGCTTTCCTCAGAAATACAGGAAGTATTTTCTCTCTTCTTCCAAAATTTTAATTACAAAATTCTGGATATCGACGTCGACAGTGATACCCGGACAGCAACTGCCACCCTCCGTCTTACTACCATAGACGCACAGACCTTATCTGCGGACTATGCAAAAGCCCAGTTGGAGAAGGAAATTCTGGCGGCCGCTGCTTCAGGTTCCCAAAGCACCGAAGAATCTATCGATTCCCTTGAAGAACGTTATCTGATTCTGAATGAACTTCTGAAGAATAATGAGTATGATACGATAGAAAACAACTGCACCATGCAGCTAAAAAATACCGGTGATGAAGAAGAAGTTTGGGAGATAAAACGGACTCATTCCCTGGAGAATGACCTTGTCGGCGGTCTTATGACTTATCTGTCCGATAGTGATACCCTCTCACCAGAGGATACCCTGGGCATCTATCTGAAAACCCTCAAAAACATGGATACAAATGAAATGAGCAATTATCTGGGCATTGAAGACATCCTGAATGCATCTGACCCTGCAAAAAGTGCCCTTGCTACAGCTCTTGTAGAACAGGTACATAAAAATTTCAACTATGAAGTCAGAGAATGCACGGTAAGTGGATATACCGCAATCATTGAAACGGAAATCACCACCTTTGACAGCGATGCCATTCTGAACGATTACCAAAAAGAGCTGGATGAATATCTGGCTTCACCGGACGCTGTCATTGACGGTTCCCAGAAGCGTTATCAGAAATCTTATGAACTTCTTCTTGAAAATATTGAAGACAGCACTGCTGTCAAGACTGCTACTGCCACTTTCCAGCTTGTCAATGACGGAGTGTCCTGGAAGCTGGAGGATGACAATCATGATCTGGGCAATGCAATTTTTGGTCCACTTGCTACCTCGCCCGTTGAGGATGAAGATTCCGACTATGATGAATGAGATGGTTCATTATACAAATAGTCCGTCGTGATGGACAATTGCCGAAAACGGCATTGTCCGCCCGGCGGACTTCCTAATTCAGGGAATTCAAAAATCAGCTATAATTTTAATGAACAGCAGCGTAATCACAATAAGAATTACCGGCCTGACAATTTTACTGCCATTCTTCATAACCATGCCTGCTCCGGTATAATGTCCTGCTATGGAAAAAACCGCGGCTGCCAGTCCCAATGGATACAGAATCTTTCCACTGAAAAGAAATACCACCATTGCAGCTACATTGGACGACAGATTGGCAAGCTTCATATTGCCGGAAGCTTCTCTCACATGCAGTTTCCCCAGTCCTGTATAAAGGAGCAGTAGAAATGTCCCGGTTCCGGGACCATAGAATCCATCATAACACCCCACAATAAGAGAAGAGATCCCGCAAATTACCCACTGTCTGCGTCTGGAAATTGTCACCTCTCCATCGTGATCCAGATCCTTTTTCTTTAAAACATAAAATGCAACAATGGGAAGTACCGGAATCAACATCATCTTCAGCAGCCGGTCACTTGCCAGGAGTGCCAGGTTTGCTCCTATGTAAGAACCAAGAAGAGCCATGGAAACACATGGAACGGCAAGTCCCCAGTCTACGAATTTATTTTTGCACAGCCGGATGGTGGAAAAGACTGTTCCTGTCGCAGACGAAAGTTTATTGGTCGCGATCGCATTATGCATGGGTACCCCGGCCAATAAATATGCAGGCAGGGCAATCAAACCACCTCCGCCTGCAACTGCATCCACGAACCCACCTAAAAATACCAATGGACAAACGATTAAAAATGTCTGTAATGTGAGTTCCATAATTCCTCCTCATAACTGCAGCCCGTATACACGGGCTGCAGCTTTTCATCCTCTCAGCTATTTTTTATTTATTCTCTGTCTCAGCCTTCTCTTCTTCCACAGCCAGGCTCAGTTCTTCCAGCTGATCTTCGCTGACACGGCTCGGAGACTGGGTCATCAGACAGGAGGCATCTTTCACCTTCGGGAACGCGATCACGTCACGGATAGTATCTGCCTTTGCCATGAGCATGACAAGACGATCCAGGCCGTAAGCCAGACCTGCATGAGGCGGAACCCCATATTTGAACGCATTCAGCAGAAATCCGAACTGCTCGTATGCAGCTTCTTTGGTAAATCCAAGCTTCTCAAACATTCTTTCCTGAATATCATTCTGATGGATTCTGACGCTTCCGCCGCCAATCTCATTTCCATTCAAAACAATGTCATAAGCTTTGGCGCGAACCTTACCCGGATCCGTATCCAGAAGAGGGAGATCCTCGTCCATCAGCATGGTAAACGGATGATGCATTGCTGTGAAGCGGTTTTCTTCTTCGTTCCACTCCAGAAGCGGGAATTCTGTTACCCATACAAAGCGGAATTCATTTTTATCCAGAAGCTCCATCTGCTTTGCCAGTTCCAGACGAAGAGCACCGAGTACGTCATAAACTACTTTATTCTTATCTGCCGCAAAGAGAAGCAGGTCTCCCGGCTTGCCTTCCATTGCCTGTACAAGAGCATCCATCTCTTCTTCCGTCATAAACTTTGCAAAGGATGATTTTCGTGTTCCATCTTCTGCAATGGCAATATATGCCAGACCTTTGGCACCGTAGCCTTTGGCAAATTCCACCAGCTTGTCAATCTTCTTACGCGGCATTGCGCCCTGTCCCTCTGCATTGATACCACGGACACTTCCGCCGTTTTCCAGTGCACCTTTAAATACTGCAAAACCGCAGTCCTTCACTGCTTCACTGACATCATGCAGTTCCATGCCGAAACGCATATCCGGCTTGTCTGATCCGAAACGATCCATGGCTTCCTGCCAGGTGATTCTCTGAATCGGAAGCTGCACGTCCACATCCAGAACTTCCTTAAACAGATATGCCAGATATCTTTCATTCACATCAATGACATCATCTACATCCACAAAGGAAAGCTCCATATCAATCTGCGTAAATTCCGGCTGACGGTCTGCTCGTAAATCCTCGTCACGGAAACAACGGGCAATCTGGATGTAGCGGTCATAACCGGAGCACATCAAAAGCTGTTTGTAAAGCTGCGGAGACTGGGGCAGTCCATAGAAACATCCCGGATGCACACGGGACGGAACGAGATAGTCCCTTGCACCCTCCGGAGTGCTCTTGCCCAGCATCGGCGTCTCAATCTCCAGAAAGCCTTCCTTTGCAAAAAACTGTCTGGTAAGCATGGCTACCCTGCTCTTCATCATCAGATTTCTCTGCAGATCCGGTCTTCTTAAGTCCAGATAACGGTATTTCAGGCGGATTTCATCCTTTGTCTTGCTGTTCTCCTCAATGGGGAACGGCGGAACTTCGGATTCTGCCAGTACGCGGAGACTCTTTACGCGAAGCTCGATCTCTCCTGTTGCCAGATTCTCATTCACTGCGCCGCCACGCTTCTCAACAACACCTGTAACAGCAATAACAAATTCACTTCTTAATTTGCCGGCTTTTTCGAAGCCTTCTTCATCAATGCTTCCGTTCTCAAAAATCAGCTGCATGATTCCTGACCGGTCCCTGAGATCCACAAAGATGATTCCACCTTTGTTGCGGGCCTTCTGTACCCAACCCATCAGGGTTACTTCATTTCCGGTCATTTCCGTGGTTACTTCCGCACAGCGGCATGTTCTGTGCAGTCCTTGCATACTTTCAGCCATGATTGTCTCCTCTTTTCTTTCTCTCTCATTCTATATTCTGTCTCTGAAAAATTCCACAAATTCCGTATAGCCCTCTGCAGCCATCTGGTCCTTCTGGAATTTCTTGTTTTTCTTCATAATGGAAATGTTTACCTGAGTCCCATTCTTCCGTTCTTCCTCTGCCTGTTTCAGGATGGTCAGAAGCTTATCCGCAGGCATGTTTTTTTCGATGAGATATGCTTTTTTGCCGTTGGCTGCCGGTACTTCATAGCCTCTTTCCAGAAGCAGCATGACAATACGCTCAAATCCAATGGAAAATCCGCAGGCACTTGTATTGTTTCCTGTAAATTTACCGATCATTTCATCATAACGTCCGCCGCCGCCGACAGAACCGCCGAATTCATCCATCGCAATCTCAAAGATCGGGCCTGTATAATAGGACATACCACGCACCAGCGTCGGGTCAAAGGACATCTTAAAGTCTGCAGTCTTTACAGCCTCTACCGTAGAGATAATCGTTTCCAGATCTTCTGCAACCCTGGGCTCCATAACGTCTTTCAATTTTTCTTTGCAGTAGCGGACGCCCTCAATATCGGAGGTGATTTCCTTAAACATGCCAAGATAGGTCTCGATGCTTTCTTTGGAAAAGCCTTCCTCTTCCAGCTCGCCGGCAACGCCTTCCAGGCCGATCTTATCCATCTTATCCAGAATGATAAATACGGTGTCAAAGCTCTCTTCAGGAAATCCGCTGTACTGTGCCATTGCTTTTAAGATCTTACGGTCATTAATGCGGATGGTAAAATTATGGAAATCAAGTTTGCCAAGCAGCGTCGTGGTAGCAAGTACCAGCTCAATCTCCGCAAGGTAGGTCGGCTCTCCCAGGATATCAATGTCGCACTGCATAAACTGGCGGAAACGGCCCCTCTGCGGGCGATCCGCTCTCCAGACATTCCCCATCTGCAAAGCCTTAAAAGGAGACGGAAGCTCATTGGAATTATTGGAATAGTATCTGGAAAGAGGAACAGTCAGGTCATAACGAAGACCGGAATCCACAAGATCCGCCTCGCCCTGTGCACTTTCCAGCTTCAGCTTTTCTCCCCGCTTCAAAATTTTAAAGATCAGTTTTTCATTTTCTCCGCCCTGTTTGCTGCAGAGATTTTCGATATGCTCTACGCACGGTGTCTCAATTGCGCAGAATCCAAAGGTTTTATATGTTTCGCGGATCATGTTCATCACATAATTGCGGATTTCCATTTCCTTTGGTAAAATATCCTTCATGCCGGTTACCGGCTTTTTCTTCAATGCCATATGAACCTCCTAGTATTTTCTGTTATGTATTGTGCACTACCTTTTGAAAAGCAATAAATACATCCATATCAAAATTCTTCACTTCATCAATCATCAGTTCCATAACGGTCTCTTTATCAAATGCCTTCCTGTAGGGACGGTCTGAGCTCAACGCGGAAAAAACATCGCATACTCTCAGAATCCTTGCCCCAATAGGAATATCATCTCCCGCTTTATTGGAAGGATAGCCGCTTCCGTCATAGTTTTCGTGATGATAAAGAATACTTTCCAGAATAAAATCCGAATATCCCTGATCCTTCAATTCTTCATATCCAAGCATGGGATGCATCCGGACAAATTTCAGTTCCTCTATGACCAGAGGATTGCTCTCCTGTCCGTTGATGTAACACGTCAGTTTCAGTTTGCCGATATCATGAAGCATACCGGCAATGGCCAGTTCATAGCACAGATTGTGCTCAAGTCCAAGCTGCGCAGCAACGGCATACGCCAGATTACTGACTGCCATCCCGTGATTCAATTCTGTGGATAAGTCAAATTCCAGAATCCTCTCAGGATTATCCGAAGCTCTTCTATATGCCGCACCCAAAGGGTACACCTCCCGTCACAGCCAGGCTTCAATGCCTGCCCGTTTTCTTTCAATCATTTCATCGATCCGGGTAATATAATTGGAAACATCTTTTACATTTTCCACCCGCTCGATCCTTTTTCCGCGTTCAAAGACCAGCTTGGAGGAACCACCGGCCCCAAGGGCTATGATGGGCTGTTTTTCCTCCATAATCAGTATATTGTAAATTCCGGCTTTGTCAACCTTTGCATAGCCTACATTTTCAAAATTTCCCTTCATATTTTTTTGTCTGTATAAATAATACGGGCCCATTTCCATCTCGTAGGCAGTTCTCATGGTAAGATCCATGATCTCCTGATTGTTTTCAAAGGTCATTTCCTGGTACTGATCCCGGAACATATTCAGCCTTGCAGCACGCTTTACTGCCAGGGAATGGACAGTCAGGCTGTCCGGTCCAAGGCGGCGCACTTCATTCAGCGTATTCTGCACCATAGAGATATCTTCCCCCGGAAGTCCCACGATCAGATCCATATTAATATTGTCATATCCGCATTCCCGTGCAAGAGCAAACGCGTTTTTCGTCTGTTCCACCGTATGCTTCCGCCCGATGATATCCAATGTTACCTGGTTCATGGTCTGCGGGTTCACTGAGATACGGCTTACAGGAAATTTGCACATAGCTTTCAGCTTTTCTCCTGTAATGCTGTCAGGACGTCCGGCTTCCACCGTAAACTCTTCCAGCCCGTCATAGCCGAAAGACTCTCCCACAGAATCCAGAAGCCTTACCAGCTGCTCCGGTTCCAGTGTGGTTGGTGTTCCGCCTCCAATATAGATCGTATCCAGCTTCTTTCCCTTCATCATCGCAGATACCGCCTGAATTTCCCTGCAAAGAGCATCCAGATAGAGATCCACCTTTGATTTCCATTGCTTCAGCGGGTAGGAGCTGAAGGAACAATAAAGACAGATGCTTGGACAGAACGGAATACCGATGTAAAGGCTATATCCGTTCTCGTAGTCAATGTTCTTCAGGATTTCACGTTCCCTGTTGGCAATAGTGATCGCAAGAGCGGCTTTCTGTGGGCTTACCAGATAGCGATCCCGCATTTCTTTTGCTGCTTCCGTGTTTTTCATGCCGGATTCGATCAACCCCATGGCAAGCTTGGCCGGACGGATGCCTGTCAGATTTCCCCATGGAAGGGTTCTGCCTGTCATCTTCACCAATATCCGATAAAGAGCATATTTTACCGCGTCTTTATTTTGTTTGCGAAGCTCCATTTCTTCCTGTGTACGCCTGCCTGTACGCTCCGCAGAGCCTGGTTTCCCGTTATGGCTGATACAAGAAATAAGGGCATCCGCAGATTGCCCTTCTATCACAGCGGCATGAACCACGCCCCGGTGCTCTTCGTTTTTATATTTAATCTGGAAGCCATCCTCTGTCCGTTCCACCCGGAACACAGTTCCGCATTCCTCTTCTTCCTCTTCATAAGAAATACGGAACTCTGCTTCCGGGTAAAACGCCTTTATTAATTCATATACATCATGTTCAAATTCTCTGTCCAAAAACAGAATCTGGATTTTACACAAATGGATTATACCTCTTTTCATAACCTATGGTCGTGGAAGCATCATGCCCCGGATAAACCTCCGTGTCCTCCGGCAGGGAATCCACCAGTTTATGAAGGCTTCGAACGATTTCCGCTGTGCTTCCGCCAGGAAAATCCGTTCTGCCCACAGAACCGTAAAACAGTGTATCACCGCTGAAAAGAGCCCCTTCATCTTTCAGATAATAGCAGCAGCTCCCGGGGGTATGTCCCGGTGTGTGTATCATCCGGAGAGAAAATCCGGCAGCCTCAAATACCTGCAGGTCATCCAGCAAAATATCCGGCGTAATGGAACATCCGCCTCCATAATATGCGGACATATTCATAGAAGGTTCCTTCAGCATCTGAGCTTCTGCACGACAGGCATAGACCGGGATTCCATACTGTTCCTTCACCCTTTCCACAGCCATGATATGATCAAAATGCCCATGAGTCAAAAGGATTCCCACAGGCTTGCCGCCCATATCCATAACTTTCTGCGCAATCTTATCCGCACAGTCCGCCGGGTCTATGATCAGCATTTCTCCCGTTTCTTTATTTTTTAAAAAGTAGCAGTTGGTAAAAACACTGCCAAGTATGCATTTCTGTAGTTCTAACTTTGCCATAGATACTCCTTCTCAGCCTTTGGTACGCTCCACATCAATGACGCTTTCTACCTGACGGATCTTTTCAAAAAGATTTTGAAGTTCTTCCTTGCTTTTTACTTCAAAGCTCATGGAGACTGTCGCCTTTTCCTGCTTGTTTGTGCGGCTGTTCACGCTGCGCACATCAATCTTTCGCTCCGTAAAAATCCTGGACAGGTCTACCAGCAGACCCGTACGGTTGTTGGCATAAACCTGAATCTCTACCATGTATTTCTCTGCCACCTTTGTATCCGGCTGCTGCCATTCCGCCTCGATCAGACGGGTTCTGTCAATCTCCGACATACTCAGCACATTGACGCAATCCGTACGGTGGATGGTAATTCCTCTTCCTCTTGTGACAAAGCCCACAATCTCATCTCCGGGGATGGGACTGCAGCATTTGGAAAAGCGGACTGCCACATCATGAATCCCTTTTACCACAATACCGCTCTTACTCTTGGCAATATGGAGCTTCTCCTGATTTTCATTTGCAGCTTCCAGGACCTGTTCATCTGTCAGATTCTTCTTATTTTCTTTTTCATAGGCCTCCATCAGCTTGTTAAAGACCTGGCCTTCTTTCAGGCCGCCGTGTCCGATGGCTGCCAGAACTGACTCCCAGTCGCGGAAGCCATACTTATGCATCACTGCTTCCAGATACTGTGTCTTCGTATAAATGCTGATCTTATATCCCTTACTCCTGGCATACTGGGTCAGCATTTCCTTGCCTCTTAAAATATTGTCTTCCTTCAGTTCCTTCTTAAACCACTGGTTGATCTTATTCTTCGCCTGCGTACTCTTCACCAGTTTCAGCCAGTCACGGCTTGGACCCTGGGAATTCTGGGAAGTGATAATCTCAATCCTGTCGCCATTCTTAATCTGATACTCAATGGGAACCAGCTTGCCGTTGACTCTGGCACCTACCATCTTGTTGCCTACGGCACTGTGGACACAGTACGCAAAGTCAATGGGGGTAGAACCATTGGGAAGGGTCTTTACATCTCCCTGAGGGGTAAAACAATAAACATTGTCAGCGAACAGATCCAGGTCATTCTTCAACAGGCTCATAAACTCCTTGTTATCAGACATATCCCTCTGCCATTCCAGAATCTGACGCAGCCAGTTCAGCTTCTCCTCCTCGCTCTTGCCTACAGGCGCCTTGCCGTCAGAGGATTCCTTGTATTTCCAATGGGCTGCGATACCGTATTCTGCTGTCTTATGCATTTCAAACGTACGAATCTGGATCTCAAAAGGCTGCCCGTTAGGTCCGATCAGTGTCGTATGAAGGGACTGGTACATGTTCGGCTTAGGCATTGCGATATAATCCTTAAATCTGCCAGGAATCGGCTTATACATTTCATGGATGACACCAAGAGCCGCATAGCAGTCCTTCACCGTATCCACAAGGATACGCACTGCAAACAGATCATAAATCTGATCAATAGTCTTGTCCTGATTGACCATCTTCTTATATATACTGAAGAAGTGCTTGATACGCCCGTCAACCTGAGCCTTGATCCCGGCATCCTCCATATGTTTCTTCACCTGCTGCACGATGCTGTCCACAAACGCCTCGCGGACACTCTTTCGAAGTGCCACCTTTTCTACCAGATCGTAGTATACATCCGGTTTCAGATACTTCAGGGACAGGTCATCCAGTTCAATCTTAATCTTAGAAATACCGAGACGCTGGGCAATAGGAGCATAGATATCCATCGTTTCCCTTGCCTTCTCCTGCTGCTTCTCCGGACGCATGTACTGAAGTGTACGCATATTGTGAAGACGGTCAGCCAGCTTGATCAGAATCACACGGATATCCTTGGCCATTGCAAGGAACATCTTCCTCAGATTCTCTGCCTGAACCTCTACTTTATCTGCAGAATAGGATAACTGTCCCAGCTTGGTAACTCCGTCAACCAGAAGTGCCACTTCTGAACCGAATTCCTTCTCCACCTCTTCATATGTCATCCAGGTATCTTCTACAGCATCATGTAAAAGCCCTGCTACGATTGTCTCTTTGTCCAGTTCCAGATCTGCCAGTATAATAGCTACACAAAGCGGATGAATAATATATGGTTCTCCTGACTTTCTCTTCTGATCCTTGTGGGCCTCACTGGCAACTTCATATGCCTTCTGTATCATGGAAATGTCCGTGGACGGATGATATTTCTTTACGCTTTTTATCAGTTCCTGGTACAGAACCTCCGGACTTGTAAAATCATTCATGCATTTTACGGCTGCATCTGCTCTTTTAACAGACTCCAGTTTCGCCTGCTCTGCTTCCCTCGAAGTCTGATCCTGACTTGATTTTAGTTTTTTATCTGCCATACTCTCTTCTACCTGCCTGATACAAAATGTGCCGCTGTTCACTCCGCGATCAGCAACAAAACCAACGTTTCACTTCCCCTATCCGTTCGCCACTCGCCTGCTTATTTGCCGTCGTAACTGATCACGGATTCCACGTCATAGTCCGCAAGCTTTTCGCGGCCCTTTAATCCTGCCAGTTCCATAAGGAACACAATCTTAACGACTTCTCCTCCCAGTTCTTCCACCATTTTAGCAGCTGCTTCAATGGTACCGCCCGTAGCGATAAGATCATCAATGATCACAACCTTCTGTCCCGGACGGATGGAATCCTTATGCATTTCAATAGTCGCTGTACCGTACTCCAGATCATAGCTCCTTTGAATGGTTTCACAGGGAAGCTTGCCTGCCTTACGCACCAGTACAAATGGTTTATGAAGATTATAGGCAATGGGCATTCCGAAAATAAATCCTCTGGATTCCGCACCTACGATCACATCTACGTCTACATCTTTCAAACAGTCCTGCATGGAGTCGATCGCCAGCTTCAGCCCGTCGGCATCCTGCAAAATGCTAGTGACATCACGAAAAATAATACCTGGTTCCGGAAAATCCGGAATACTTCTTACATACTCTTCAATCTTCTTCATCATGAATCCTCCACTCTTTACACTGCTTTCAGAAAAAATTTTCTTTATAAGTATATCACCTTTTTTTTTCAGAATCAATGAAAACTGACACCCCTCGCCCAAATCCGGCATTTTCAGCAAAATACGGACAGGCTCCGCCATTTTTAGCAGTAATTTCGTATAACAGCCTGAAGGGTTTCCCTGCCCTGGTAGCTGTTTATCTCCGGATAATACGTCACGGAAATAGATTCCTTCCCGTCAGCAAATGCTTTAAATTCTTCTGCTTCTCCAAAGTATACGGCATCAGTCACATTTCCCCTGGCGTCAAGGAGCTGCATCTTCGCTACATTATGATTCTTTCCAAAAATACGCAGGCCTAAAACACGAAGTCCTTTTTCTGCAAACAATGGCTTTGTATTTCCCTTGCCAAAAGGCTCAAGCAGTGAAATCTGTTCCACCAGATTCCTGTCTGCATAGGCAAGAGGCATCGGTACATCAATCACCACCTTCGGGGTTAAATCGTCTTCTGTCAGTGTACAGTTTTCGTTCAACCGCCTGCGAAAATGTTCTATATTCTCTTCTTTTAAGGAAAGGCCGGCCGCCATGGGATGACCCCCGAATTTTTCCAGAAGATCAGCGCATTTCACCAGTTCCTCATACATAAAATAGGCTTCAATGGAACGTCCGCTGCCTTTGACTCCTTCTTCCCCCTTTGTCAGGACAAATGCGGGTTTATTGTATTTCTCCCTGAGCCTGCCGGCAATGATTCCCGCCAGGCTCTCATGGCATTCCGGCAGATACACAACGAGCACCCTGTCGTTTCCCATATCCGTTGTCTCCACCAGAGTCACAGCCTTCTCTTTTCCCTGTTCTGTAAGAGCTTTTCTGCTCTGGTTCAATGCTGTCAGATCTCCTGCCAGACGTGCGGCCGTATCTGCATCTCCTGCAAGAAACAATGCCAGCGAACGTGATGCAGTATCCAGCCTTCCGCTTGCATTGATGCACGGGCCAAGTACAAATCCTATATGATACGCGGAAATCCTGCCCCCTTCCAGCCCATTTGCCCGGATCAGTGCTCTAAGCCCCGGATTAGAGGTATTGGGCAGGTGTCTCAGCCCCTCTTTTACAATGATCCTGTTTTCTCCCTGCAGATCCATAACATCTCCCACGGTAGCAATTGCGGCAAATTCCAGGAATTCCAAAGCTGAGCTTTTAGAAAGCCCGAATTTTTCGTACAATGCCCAGACAAGCTTCCATGCCACAACGGCCCCGCAGATATTTTTCGACGGATAAGGGCAGTCCGGCTGTTTGGGATTGATCACCGCATCTGCAGGCGGAATTTTAAAAATGCGTTTTCCTTCCTTATCCTCATACGGGATTTCATGATGGTCCGTTACAATAACCGTCATCCCTTTCGCTTTGGCAAGGGCAATTTCACCGGAAGCCGCAATTCCATTATCGCACGTTACGATAGTGTCTATTCCATCTGCCTCTGCCTGAAGGATCAGCTGCTTGTGCATCCCGTAGCCATCCGTGATTCTGTCCGGTATGTAGGTATCTGCCTCTGCCCCAAGACAACGCAGGCTTTTAATCAGGATATATGTGGATGTGACACCGTCAATGTCATAGTCTCCGATGATCCGAATTTTTTTCTTCCCCCGGATCTTCTCTGTCAATATATCTGCTGCCTTTTCCATATCTTTCAGCCTCCATGGGGACGGCAGCTCTTCTATTGTGCCATGAAGATATGTACGGATATTTTCCAATCCCTCCACATCACGGTTCCGTATCAGGCGGGCAATGACAGGGTCGATTCCGAACGTCTTTCCGATTTCCTGAAAGTCTGCCCGCTTGGCAGTTACTACCCATTTTTCCATAAATTACTGTTTCCTCTCGATTCTGCTCTTTTATCTTGTTCTTCTGTATACAAACATCCCGGGGCAGGTTCTTCTCCTGTCCCGGGATCATTGGTTGCATGCATCCGAAGGAAAGCTCCGGAGGAGGTTTCCCTTGGCGGCATCTGCCCTTATTTACTGTCCGGACTACTGTTCGGATTTATTTTCTGCCGATTCTTTTTCCGCTGCTTCCGCAGCTGCAAGACGTTCAGCTACCCTCTTGCGGTTTTTCTTCTTCGGCTGAGCCGGATCCTTTTTGACTGTCTCAGCTCCGCCTGTCTTTTTCGCAGTAGTTTTTACTGTTTTCGGCGCTGCAGGTTTAGGAGCGGCTACTGCTGCCGCAGGTTTTACACCGCCAGGGAATTTTCTCTTAAATACCAGCCACAGTGCACCGGTAATGCATACGGAAGAATATGCACCGCAGATAATACCTACCATCAGAGGCAAAGCAAATTCACGGATGGAGGATACCCCCATGATAAAGAGGATCGCTACCATAACAAAGGTTGTAAAGGAAGTATAGATACTTCTTGTCAACGTCTCTGTGATACTTGCATTTACGATTTCTTCCAGATTCTCTGTTCGGCTGCTTCCGTGGAGGTTCTCACGGATACGGTCAAAAATAACGATAGTTGCGTTGATGGAGTAACCAACGATCGTCAGCATACAGGCAATAAATGTATTACCTACAGACACTCTTGCAATTGCATAGAAAGCCAGCACTACCAGCACATCATGAAGGAGCGCCAAAACCGCACTTCCTGCAAAACGAATATCTTTGAAACGGAACCAGATGTAAAGGAGCATGAAGATTGTTGCCACGATCACAGCTACAACTGCATCTTTACGCATTTCAGAACTTACGGTAGAGGATATACTCTCTGCCGAGATCAGGCTTTCATCTACATCAAACTTATCAACCAGCGCTTTGTTGAGAGCTTCACGCTCGTCAAGATTCAGGGCACGGGTCTTAATGATGACCTGATTGGTTCCCACAACCTTCGTAGGCTGAACATTCTTATCTCCGGTTACCTCTTCCACAAGAGGAGTCACTTCGGAGTCAATCTCCTTGATGTCCATCTCTTCATTGAATGTCACATTGGTAGAAGTACCGCCGGAAAATTCGAGACTGTAATTCAGCGCTTTACCTTCTGACTGGCTGTGGATCAGCATAGCAACCGGTCCGCACAGGATCAGTACAATGGAAATGATAAAAAATACTTTACGCTTGCCGACAAAATCAACAAATTTTCTCTCTTTAGCTCTGCCGTAGAATTTCTCGTCGTGAATACCTACTGCATAAAGAGCATTTACAACAAGTCTGGAGACCACAAGTGAGGTAAACATGGATATCACGATACCGAGTGCCAGCGTATAAGCAAAGCCCTTTACTGTACCGGAACCAAGCCACATCAGTACAACTGCTGCGATCAGGGTAGTGATATTTCCATCAAAAATCGCACTGAATGCCTTCTGGAATCCGCCCCGGATAGCATTGCGCACGGAGCTTCCTGCAGTGATTTCCTCTCGGATTCGTGCATAAATAATAACATTGGCATCCACAGCCATACCGATGCCCAGAATGATACCTGCAATACCCGGAAGCGTAAGGGTAATATCAAAGGCATTAAGAGTGATCAGTATGAGTGCTGTATAAAGAATCAGTGCGATACCTGCAACAAGGCCAGGCACACGGTATGCAATGATCATAAACAGAATCACAATTACAAGACCGATGGCTGCTGCTTTTACACTGGTCGCAATTGCTTCCTCTCCAAGCTGTGCAGCTACGACACTGGAACGAAGCTCTTCCAGTTCCAGGCTCAGGGAACCGATCCGGATATAGGATGCCAGATTCTGTGCTTCTTCCACACTTGACATACCGCTGATCTGGGCCTGTCCGCCGGTGATTGCTTCATTTACTTTTGGAGCGCTTAAGACCTCGTTGTCATATACGATTGCTATTGGTTTACCCACATTTGCCTCTGTTACTTCAGCAAATTTTTCTTTTCCCTCATCCGTAAGGGTCAGGGATACCACATATTCCCTGGAGCTGTTATTAGAGTTCTGAATCGCACCGCCTGATGCGTCTGCAACATCCGTACCTTCCAGCACGACAGAACCGGCTTCACGGATTTCATCCAGAGTTCTGCTGAGTACATATCCGCTCTCACTGTCGCCAGTGGTGAAGTTCTGATTTCCATCATCGTCCGTCTGATCAATAAAGTACAGAGAACCGGGCTGCCCCAGTTCCGCAAGAATGGCATTGGCATCTGTCACTCCGGGAATTTCCACGTTAATACGGTTGTCCCCTTCCTGATATACCTGTGCTTCCGTACTGTACTGTTCCACACGTTTCTGCAGCTTGTAGATTGTATCGGACATATCTTCGCTGCTTGGGTTGCTTTCCTTTGTCTGATAAGTAATGCTGACACCGCCGGACAGATCAAGACCTGTATGAATATTCTTAGCTGAACCTGTACCGGTCGGGCCGAAACCTACGGCTGCTGTATAGCACAGAAATACAGTAAGAACGGCAGTCAGAAGCAATACTATGACTCCTCTGTTTTTCTTCATTTTCTTTTCCCTTCTTAAGCTTACTGCTTATAAAATATTGCTTAGTCCGCAAGAGCGGCTTTTATCATGATGGCGCACTCCACACGCTTCCTCTGGAGTTCGCATCCGATTTCATAATTTCCCTTAACATCTCCCTGGAAATGATAAGCATTGGCAGCGCATCCGCCGCTGCAGTAGAATCTTGCAAAGCAATCCCTGCAGGACTCTTTTGTATAAACATTACATCCGGAAAATTCTTCCCGGATTTCCGGACGGGTAATCCCCTCGTCCACATTTCCCATGAGGTACCTTTCTTCTCCCACAAACTGATGACAGGGATAAAAATCGCCCCATGGTGTGACAGCCAGATACTCCGTTCCCGAGCCGCAGCCGGACAGACGCTTATAGACACAGGGACCGCCTGTCAGATCAATCATAAAGTGGAAGAAATTAAAACCCTTTCCGGCCTTTTCACGGACAATCATTTCTTTTGCCAGTGCATCATATTCTTCCATGATCTTCGGAATATCCTCTTCCCGAATGGCGTAATCCTCTTCTTCTGCTGCCACTACCGGCTCCACGGAAATCTGTTTGAATCCAAGATCTGCAAGATGCAGGACATCCTTGGAGAAATCCAGATTATGATGGGTAAAGGTTCCCCTCACATAATATTTATCCTGGTTTCTGGAATCCGCAAACTTCTGAAACTTCGGCATGATCAAATCGTAGCTTCCTGCTCCCTTGCGGAACGGGCGCATAAAATCATGGACTTCCTTACGTCCGTCTACACTTAATACCACATTGCCCATCTCTTTGTTGCAGAATTCCATTACCTCATCATTTAAAAGAACCCCGTTTGTTGTCAGAGTAAAACGGAACCTCTTATTATGAAGCTTCTCCTGCTCTCTTCCGTATTTCACCAGATCCTTTACCACCTGCCAGTTCATCAGCGGTTCTCCGCCGAAAAAGTCCACTTCCAGGTTTCTCCTGCTGCCGGAATTGGCAATGAGAAAGTCCAGCGCTTTTTTCCCCACTTCAAAGGACATCAGTGCCCTTCTTCCGTGATACTCGCCTTCTTCCGCAAAACAATAACGGCACGCCAGATTACAGTCGTGGGCAATATGCAGACATAACGCCTTTACAACTGTCTGACGATTTTTTGTAAATTCTTCAATGGCATTCTCGTAAATATCTCTGGTAAAGAGCATTCCCTCTTCCTGAAGCTTTTGGCATTCCTGAATGGAAGTTTCAATCGCTTCTTTTGGGAAACGGTCTTTCAGTTTCCCGATGACCGTTTCAGGAGATTCCTCTGTTTCAAGATACGGGAGGACCTCATAAGTAACTTCATCCACGAGATGAATGCAGCCGCTATTGATGTCCAGCACGATGTTATAGCCATTGCTCTGATATCTGTGAATCAGACTCATATTTCTGAAATCCTTTCCTGTATTTTTATCCTCCGGATGCCCGGCAGACGTAAGGAAAATTCGTTGTACTGTCACTTACGTATGCCCGGCAACATAAGAATAAGCAGCGGATCAGATAACCCGCTGCTTATCGTTCATACAGAGCGGCTCTTATTTGTGCTCGCAGCTCTGGTTTCCTACTGTACAGGAAGTCTTGCAAGCAGACTGGCAAGAGGTCTGACATTCGCCGCATCCGCCTTTTTTCACAGTGTTCTGTAAGTTCTTTGTATTTAATGTTTTAATATGTTCCATTGAGGTATCCTCCTTATGTATAATATGTCTTCGCATAGTATAGCATAAAACTTTTCATTTTGAAAGTATTTTTTTATTTCACTTTAAGACAGCATCCCACCCAATGCCCCGCCTCCCAGACACATGCAGAAAGTGGTAGCCGCATGCTGCAGCGACATATCCCATTTTCCCTGCACTGCAAAAGAAACCGTGATCAGCAGAACGAAATAGCTCAGTCCCACCAGTACACCCCATAGATATTTGTCTTTCCGCACAAGTTTGCCTGCCAGAAAACCTCCCATCAGACAGGAGATAACATAAACCGCAATAATGCCTGCTGTTACCGGCGCTTCCCCCAGATCAAATTTAAACAGAAGGAACGCCAACAGCAAAAGAAAAAGGCCTGTCAGGGCATAGGCAAATAAAAGAGATTTCAGAACAGCTTTTACTTTCATAAAAACAACCCTCCCATTTCAGTATATGGGAGGGCCGATCTACTTATTCCTTGGTTATTCTATTCTTGCCATTCTGTCTATTTCTTCTTTCTTTTCAAAAACAGGACTGCCGCAATAATCACTACTGCCGCCGCAACAAGAATCACAAACGGAAGAATCCGGGTATCGTCTCCGGTCTTTACGGCTTTTGTGGAGGTACTGTTCTGTCCCTGAGAACTTGTACTGCTCAGGCTGCTGCTATTCGTATCTCCGCTGCCGGATGAGCCGGTACCGGAAGAACTGTTATCGGTTCCGGCTGAATTCTGTATTTCAGTATTACCTCCGGCTGGATTACTTCCGGTATTGCTGTTTGTATTGGTATTATTCGTGTTTGTATGATTATTGGACGGGTCGTTCGCAGTTGTTCCTGCAGGAGCTTTCGTCGGTACCGCTGTCGGCGTCGGTGTTAAATACGTGTTCTCTGCTACATTTCCGCCTACCAGCGGCTTGCTTCCGGCAATGCCAAACGGACTGAAGGAATGGGTGCTGAAGACCATAGTGCTTCCTTCCACACTTGGAATAATAGTTTCTGTAGCACCATTGTCCAGCAGATGCTCAATCGTATATTCATATCCTTCTTTCACAGGAATCGTGACACTTATGTATTCTCCATCCGGGATTTCATATTCCGTATTGTTTTTCAGATCCCAAAGTTCAAATTCATAGGACCGGAAAATGCTGGCACTGGACTCATTGGTAAATTCATAGCTTTCTCCGCTGGTAGCACGGAATTGTACATACCAGGGAAGATTAATGCCGGAAACAGAGATTCCATCGCAGCTATGGTTTTCCACTGCGCACTGCTGCATCTCCTCTTCCGTAAGATTCTCCTCTGCGGTTACAGGACGCTCATCCTTTACCTCTTCTTCCCGGTCAAAAATATTATCCGGGGCTTCTGTAATATCCGGGTTTGCCTGATCATCCGGATTCTCCTGGTCTTCCGGATTTTCTGTGACATCCGGATTTTCTGACACATCCGGCTCTCCAGCCAGTCCGTCATCGACCTCTCCGGCATCATCCGTCCCTTCACCAGATTCATCCGTCTCTGACGGCTGTTCCTTATCCTGATCCGCTTCCTCTGACTCCGAAGCCGTTTCATCATCCGTTTCTTCACCCGGAACTTCTGAGGATATCTCCTCGTCATTTACATTTGGAGCAGTCTCTTCATCTGAAATCTCCTGCGTCTCTCCCTCACCATCTGCATCCGGAGTAAGCTCCGTTTCCTGTTGGTCGTTACCCGAGTTTTCCGCAGTTCCGGATTCCTCCGGTACAGCTTCAGGCTCTGCTGCTTCTTCAGGATTGGGGGCTTCTGCCTCCTGGACTGCGGATTCTTCCCCCGTCTCCGGTGCTATATCCGCAGGCTCCTCATATCCTGTATAATCTTCTTCCGCAGGCTGCGCGATACTGCTTACGACTACAGTCACATAACCTGTAATCTTCTCTGACTCGCCATCCCAACCGTCAATCCTTGACAGATCAAAAGATTCTGACGGACGGAAAACAACTTCAAAAGCCTCTGACCTCTTAGAAGGAACCAGGGAATCATCTGCCCAGGAAAGCTTTCCGTATTCACTCTTGGGAAGTGAAATCTCAGAAAGGGGAACCGGGGACTCTATTGTTATATTTTCCGGAAAAATCGAACTAACTTCAACCACGGTACTGCTGCCGGCAGCAACGGCAGGCATCACCTGTCCGCTCAATAATGCTGCCGTAAGGGCGGCTGCAGCCATCCATTTCACATTTTTTCTGCAAGTTTTTTTCATCTTCTTTTTCATATTCGTCATTCTTACACCTCTGCCGACTCTCTTAAACAACGCTCGTATATCTATTCTCTACAGTGACCTCAGCCTATATCAGCAGACAATCACTGAATCCTCATCTTTTGTATGTTAGTATATCAAAGTTTTAATCTTTTGTAAATATTTCGTAACAATTATTTTCATATTTTGACAAAAAATATCATATCATACTCTTCCACATTTGGACACCCCCTAAATTATCTTTTTTTAACTTGCAATTATCCGAAATTTCCTGTATAGTTGGATTTATATACCTATTTTAATACAATTTTATATAAAAAAGGAGTGAATAAAATTTTGGACTCAAGTGTTCCTATACAAGCGGTTTCGATTCTGGTTATGGTATTGCTCTCCGCATTCTTTTCATCTGCCGAGACATCTATGACCACTGTAAACAGGATACGTGTCCAGTCCCTGGTAGAACAGGGCAACAAACGAGCCATCATACTGGATAAGGTGATTTCCGATTCCGGCAAGATGCTCAGTACAATTTTAATTGGAAACAATATTGTCAATATGGCTGCATCCTCTCTGATGACTACACTGACGATCAAGGTACTTGGAAATGTCTATGTAGGTGCCGCAACCGGACTTCTTACATTAGTCATCCTGCTTTTCGGAGAAATTACCCCGAAGACTCTTGCCTCCATCCATTCAGAGAAGCTTTCCCTTTCCTATGCGCGGATAATCTACTTTTTGATGATCATCCTTACCCCTGTCGTATATCTTATAGGAAAGATGTCAAACGTCATCATGATGCTGCTCAGAGTCGATCCTGATGCCAAGCGCAATACCATGACCGAGCACGAACTGAGAACTTTGGTAAATGTCGGTCAGGAAGACGGTGTAATTGAAAGCGAAGAAAAGCAGATGATCTATAACGTGTTCGATTTCGGGGACTCTGCTGCCAAAGATGTTATGATTCCGCGAATCGACATGACCTTTATCAGCATCTCTGCTACTTATGAAGAACTGATGGATATTTTCCGCGAGGATATGCATACCCGTTTCCCGGTTTATGAGGATAATACGGATAATGTCATTGGTATCATCAATGTCAAGGATCTTCTGCTCTATCCGAAAGAAAAGCCTTTTTCCATCCGGGAGATTCTCCGGGAGCCATACTTTACTTATGAACATAAAGCAACTGCTGACCTGATGATTGAAATGCGAAAAGCCTCCGTCAATCTGGCGATCGTGCTTGATGAATACGGTGCAACCGCAGGCCTTGTCACTCTCGAAGACCTGCTGGAAGAAATTGTAGGTGAAATCCGCGACGAATATGATGAAGATGAAGAGGAGCCTATCAAAGAAATCCAGCCGGGCATTGAATATACGGCCCTTGGCTCCGCCAAGCTGGACGATATTAACGAAGTTCTTCAGATTCATCTTGATTCGGAAGAATACGATTCCATTGGCGGCTACATTATTGAACAGTTAGACTGCCTGCCTGTTCACGGCCAGTCTGTAACAACGGACAGCGGCATCCGCATTGTGGTGGATAATATTGATAAAAACCGGATTGAACTTGTTCATATCTGGCTTCCCCAAAAGGAGCCCGATGAACTTCAGTAATAATCAGAAATAGATAACAGCCAGATATCCCCTTTTCATAGGATGTCTGGCTGATTTCCGTTACCGGGCATGCAAAAGAAAACTCCGGCGAAAGTTCCTCTTTGTTCCTCATAAAATCCTTTCGGCTATCTCCCGATTCAAAGCATCAAAGGAAACTGCATGAGAATCCTCGAAATTTCCCCGCTTACCGCCTGCCTTCCCTCCAGGCTGTCTCTCCAGTTTTCCCTGCTGATGGAGTCTACGCAGGAAGGGCATACAAAAAACTGCGTCTCCGGATATACCGTCTGATAATACATCAAAGATCTCCTGGCATGATATGTTTTACAGCATAAAATGGCCGTTCTGACCCGAATACCTGCCCTGTCTGTCACTTTTCTGGAAAACTTCGCATTCTCATAGGTGAAAGTTGCCTGGTCTTCCTTAAGAACCGCATTTCCCGGAACTCCGTTTTTCAAAAGTACATCACGCAAAAACTCATATTCTGTCCCATATTCTCCTCTATAAACATCCTGCCTTGAAAGAACTCCGGAAAACTTTCCTGTTACAATACTGTATCTTCCGCTTGGCAGTATATACGGAGCAAAGCCGCTTCTATATAAAGCAGCGGCATTCTCTGCCATCTGCGGATAGCCGTTACCCGGGACAAAAATAATATCTGCTTTCTCCGGCCTGTCCTCCACAAAAATAAAATTTTCCGCATTCTCTAAGAATTCTTCGTACATCTCTTCCCCCTGTTATATGAGCCGGTTAAACCGGCCTCCTTTCCTTTGCCTATCATAACACACCATTCCCCAAACGTCCACCGGACATTTCTATCATATACTTGAACGCACAGGAAAAGGCTGGATTCATCCTGTAAATCCAGTCCTTTTCTGTACGGTTCCTGTTTTCTCTATGCCTTTTTATCTGGTTACGATCAAGGTGCTGTATCCGTCATCGCGCAGCCTCTGTTCCATATTCACGGCATTCCCAAACTGCAGAAATGCTCCCACCTGTACTTTATACAGACCATCCTGGTAGAGTAAAAAGGCCGGATAGCCTTTATCTGTCAACTGATACAGCATACGGTCAGCATTCTCCCGGTTTCGAAAAAGACCTGTCTGAACACGGTAGTAAGTCGGACCTTCGATTTCATTTTCACTTAGAGTCCCTAAAATCGCCCCTGCAATACCTTCTGCGACTTCTTCGAATTTTTCATCATGTATCTGATTGTCCACATCTGAATTGATAAATCCGATTTCCAGAAGTAGTGCGGGCATTTTTGTTCTGCGCAGAACCACAAGCCCCGGACGTTCTTTTACTCCAATTTCCCGAAAGCCCAGTTCTCCCATTGCTCCCAGGATATTCTCCGCCATCTCATATTTGATACCGCTTTTATCATAGAGCAGAACCTCCACCCCATTGTACTGATTCGCCCTCGGGCTGCTGTTCCTGTGAAAGGAGATAAAAAAATCTGCTCCGGATTCATTGGCAAGCGTTGCTTTTTCAAAAGGTGTCTGATATACGTCTGTCGTTCTCGTATAAGCCACATCAATCCCATTATCCGCCAGAATTTCCCCTACAGCCAGCATCAGCCGCAAAGTATCATCTTTTTCCTGACGTCCTTCATATACTGCTCCAGGATCTGTACCGCCGTGTCCAGCGTCCAACATAATCTTATATTCCGGCACAACTACGACTCCTTATATAATATTCTTCCTGTATATTATATGCGTTTTTCAAGCAGTTGACAGCAAAACCCGGGCATTTCACTCCCAGGTAACCCTGCCTGTCTCCCTATCATAATGATAGATATTCAATGTTAAAAAATCTTCTTCCGGAGTCGCTTCCTTCAATGTCTCCTTCAGAACCCCTCTCAGTTCTTCTACTTTCACCTTTTTGTCATGATGGATCATTACCTCATGGATGCTTGTAAATACCATATAGAACCCGCTTCCCATAAGATTCCCCAAGCGCTCGGCAACCCCCGGCAGGAAAACGGCAACCGCACCATTTGTCCGCTCTGTGGTACTTAAACAATTTCCCATAGAATCTTTTTTGAGAGGAAAATCGGACAGTATATTCATAAAATTATCTCCCGTATAATCTGCGTCAAAAACCAGCTTCTCCCATTTGAAAATCCGCGGCGGTGTAAGCAGATACGTATTCAGAAGCGCCTTATCAAATACTTCTTCACTGTCCTGATTCCATCTCTCCAACATATCCCGACGAATTTTAAAGCTGGATAAAACTCCTTCAAAATGCCCCATTCGCATGTAAAGAACCAGGGCAATATCTCCTACCACCCGATAGACGCCATTTTTCAGCTCTTTTCTATTCCTCTCCAGATTTAAAAGACGTATAAACAAATCCGATTTAATTTTTTCGTAGTCATCCAGATCCCCTGCTTTCTCCAAAATACCGGATTCCTTCATCCGTTCCAGATCTACAAGTGTGCGCTGCACTATCTCCTCAATCGTTGTCCCATTCAGATAACACTCATACAATTCCCGAACATAAAGCCCGCAAACCTCCCGGGAGTTCTCCCCTTCTCCGCACTCAACAAAGATCCTGTCCCCTGAGGTTTGAGGATAATCTTCCTCTTTCTTAAAGTAAATCCTGCTCTCCTGATACCCGGTTACCGTAACGAGAGCCTGCCGAAGTTCTTCCGTAAAAGCTTCATAGTCTTTTTCCATATAAAATTCCTTTCATTGATGTGAATCGTTGCAGGCGAATGCCTGAGATACTTCCTAGATCCGTGCCCAACAGGGTATCCGGAAAAAAGAGGGAGCAGACGCTCCCCTTTGAGTTGCTGTGTTCTAAGTATAGAACAGCGATATGCTTTTGTAAATAAAAAACGTTCGACAAATTCTGCGTCTATTTCCAGATTTCTCCACGTTCTCTCAAATACCGCAAAAATCCCTCGCAGCCTTCCACCACATCAGAGTATGTGACATCAAAATCTCCGGTATACCACGGATCTGCTACATCTCTTCCCTTCCCGGCAAACGTCAGCAGCTTATGAATCTTTCCCTCCGGGTCTCCGCCTGCAATCCTGGTCATATTCCGGATATTCGCGGAATCCATCCCTATGAGATAGTCATACTCCTTATAATCCTGCTTCGTCATCTGTACCGCACGGTGGGGAATCACAGGAATCCCCACCTGCCGCAGTTTTCCCACTGTACCGTAATGGGGTGGGTTACCAATCTCCTCTCTGCTGGTAGCTGCAGAGTCAATGTAAAATTGATCTGTGAGTTTCTGCTGATTAACCATGTGGGAGAATACACTCTGGCACATGGTGCTTCTACAAATGTTGCCGTGGCAAACAAATAATACTTTTATCATAAACGAAAATCCTCCTAAAATGCCGTGTTCTGCCCCGGTTTGCCGCGATTTGCCGACCATAAATTTTGCTCTGAGATTGTTAAATTTGTCACAGAATAAGCAAAATGCGGCAAAACGGGGCAAGTTGAGGACATGAAACGTAGTCAAAACGTAGTAAGAACAAGGGTGTTTTACTACTGCGATTATTCTACCATAGGTTGCTGGATTTTGGGAGTGGGAATGTAGAAAAAACGCCCTGCCGAAGCAGAGCGCCATTGTGTTCTTTCTATATTAAATTATTAAATTGCCCGGAACATTTTCTGCGAAACTGGATTCTCTCCTTTGACCTTCTCCAATTCTTTTCTGGCATCTGCCAGCTCCTCCATCCGCTTCAATTCATCCGCAGCATCCTCCAAACCAAGATGCGTGTAAGTATTCAGCGTCACGCCGATGTCCGAATGCCCCATCAGGTATTGGAGCGTCTTTGGATTCATTCCTGACTTCGCCATGTTGCTGCAGTAGGTGTGGCGGCAGACGTGGGGAGTGATGTTTGGAATCTGCACCCGGTAGATGTCATTGTACCGCTTGACCATGTGATTAAAGCGGTGTTCCCAATGCATCGCCACCAGGGGCATTCCGTCCTTATCTGTGAAAAGGAATCCCGTATGCCCATCCACCATCTTCTCAAATCTCGGTTTCTCTCGATCCTCAATGATTGCCTGAAAGCACCGGAATACATCTTCCGTCATAGGCAGCTTCCTCGTTCCGGCATTTGTCTTTGTGGCTTCAATCACATACTTCATTTCTGATGTTCTGAGCAACTGATGGTCGATATTGATGATTCGGTTCTCCAAATCAATATCCTTAAGCGTCAGGCCACAGAATTCCGAAATTCGCATTCCCGTATGAAACAGAATGTAGACAACCTCATAATACTTGCAATAGACATTATCATCATGGATGAATTTCAGGAACTTCCGCATCTGCTCTTTGGTAATGGCCTCTCTTGTTACACTGTCGTTGACAATTACCGTAGCCAGTTCAAAACCAAACGGGTTCTTGTGCAGAACATCGTCATCCACCGCCATCTGGAAGGCAGGCCTCAACACGCCTCGGATGGAATGAATAGAGCTGTATCCTTTGCCGTCACTCTGTAGCTTTATCAGAAACAGCTTTGCATCGGATACCTTTACTTGAGATATTTTCTTTCCGCCGAAAGGTTCCTTTTCTAATGTGCGCTGCACGGTTCTGCAACCTGCGCGGGTACTATCCCTTACTCCCGTTTTGGTTCTAAGGTAGCGCTCCACCAATTCCATCACTGTAATGTTCTTGCCAACGGGGTCCATCTGCGTGTCCAGATCGTAACCGATCTGCTTTTCCAATTCCCGCAGTGAAAGGCATGGTTTCTTTCCGGACGGAAGTTTATCCGTAGGCTCCAGCCGCCAACTGTACACAAAGTGCGGTTTTCCATTAACGTGATATTTGAACTGGTATTTCCCATCCGCCCGGATGGATTCTCCCCGGCGGAGAACCCGGTGCTTGGAATCACGTCGGTTGCCTGGTCTCTTTGCCATTTATGCCCTCCTCCTTAGTTCTGGATGCTTTTCCAAATATTTTGCAAATTCGGTACGGATGATCAGCCTGCGGCTGCCGTACATCGCCATGAAAGGGATGTTCTTTCCCTCTTTTAACAGTTTGTAAAACTTTCTCCTGCTGAGTCCGAAATATACAATCGCCTCCTCCTGGTTCAGAATATCCTTCTGCTCGGCTGATGGTCTCTTCATTCTGTATCTTCCTCCTCTCCCATAGTCAATGAATCCATGTATTCTTCAAATTTTTTACGGACAATCAGATAACGGTTTCCTAAAAAGATGGCATAGGCTCCAGTGTTCTGCTCCGCCATTTTCCTCATGTTTTTGATTCCAATGTTGAAATATTCTGACGCCTCTTTTATAGTCAGCATATACTTTTCACTGATCGGAATTGCGGTCTTTCCGCTGCCTGCCACCCGGTTTGTTTCCTTCATGTCATGGCCTCCTTTTCCCGGTTTTTCGACCTTTTTAGGTCATGACATATATCACTCTAAAGCCCCGAAAAGTCAACTACTCACGGCAAATAAAGAGAAATTAGACCGCAGAAGATTCCTCGATAAATTTCTCAAATTTTGTGCGTATTATGAGATAGCGGTTTCCGCTGTAAACCGCAAATCGACCGAGATTATCCTCTGCCAGACGCCGCATCTTTTTCACTCCAATATTGAAATACTCCGATGCCTCTTTTATGGTCAGCATATATTTTTCGTTAATCGGCACTATCGTTTTGCCGTTTTCTGCAACAGAATGTTCATTTGCCATGTGACCACCTCCTCAACATACGGAGATTTCATTGGCGTTTTGAGGGGGTATGCAAACAAAAATTCCACAGAGCAAGCTGTGCGGCATCCAAATAATTATAACTTTCGATATCTGCTGATTTTTAAGTTGCTATTCTTCTAATTCCGGGGTAATATGACCAGCTACGAAAGGAGGAATTTCATGGATAAAAATTCTGTGCTGTACCAGCTCATGGACCTTCGGCTGAATGAGGTCATGAACGAAATTGTGATGGCGGACGAAGAATACCAGGCAATCAGCAAGAAGTCCAACGAATACTCTGAACGGCTGGACGCCATGCACTTGTCAAAGGAAGTCATGGATTTGATTGACCATTATGTCAGTGAACAGAATGCCATCGGCAGCCGCTACGGAGTGCTTGCTTACATACTCGGATTTTCCGACTGCCGGGAACTGCTTTTTAGTCCGTCACACTTCGCATCATAATTTATGAGCATTAGATTGAAGGCAAAAAAAATAATGCCCACGGAGGTCTTTGTGACTTCCGTGGGCATTGCCGTTACAACAGATATTCAGTTACACCTTTGTGCAGTAATCAAGCGAAATCCAGCCTGCACCGCTCTTTAACTTACCCCATCCGAGGGTGGAGCCTGTGCCGGACTTGACCTCTGTAATCGTGAACACGCCAACTCCGGTATATCTCCCGGTCTTGGCATAGTTCGTTCCTGCTCCGGTTCTGATATTCAGATCAGTAATGCTGACCTTAACCAAAAACGGCACATCCGCATTGGTCATACCGTTGCCAGATGTGCCGCTGTCTGTCACCGTACTGCAAACCGTGCAGTAGGCGGGATTGCCGAGGTAAATCCATCCTGCGCCGGATTTGAGATAGCCCCAACTGCCGGACAGATTTGTAATGGTAAAGGTTCCTTTACCCGTCTGCCCCTTTACCGCTCCATCCATAGACGGCTGGTCACGGTAATTCAGATCGGACACGATAACCTTAACCAAAAACGGAACCGCAGGAAAACTTGTAACGGTTCCCGTTCCTGCGGATGCCGTATCGGAAACGACATCATACTGTGTCAATTTCCACTTCTCAATAATGGAACAGAGCCCCTCCACATAAGTCAACGAGGTCGCATACCCGCCATCCTTGATAAGCTGTGCCACCGCCTTATAATCCGTCATGCCGGAAATGCCGTCATAACGCAGCTTGCTTCCGTTCTTTGCACCAAGCAGATAGGCGCTGTGGTCTGCAATGGAATCTTCCACACAGGCGTACTTGCGGAAATCTGCGGTCACGGTCGTGTAGGAGCCATCCGCATTCTGCTCCTGTGTTTCCTTCGTATACACCGAAGTGCCGTCCCAGGTGGAACCGCCCCAGGTATTCCCGGACAGGGACTTCTTCATGCCAAAGCAGTTATTGGCCTTCTGTGCCAGTTCCGATTTCCCATATCCGCTCTCCAGAATGAACTGTGCCAGGGAAATGGAAGCGAGGATGCCGCTTTTCTTCTGGTCTGCGGTACACAGCGGTCCTACTTTCGCAATGACCTGCTCCTCCGTCAGACCGGCAAACTCCGTGGCCTGTGTGTTCCCGGAAGAAGTGGCGCCGGAGGAACTGCCCTCCATAGCCGCCTTGACCGCCTTGCGGAAACTATCCATCGTATAGCCCATACCAAGCCCGTTCCATAAATGCTCCGGGTCTGCGTGATTAGAAGCAATGCCCCGCTTATAACCCTCACTGTGGCTTAAAATCACACCATCTGCGGTCGGATCAAGTCCATACTGCTTGCACAGCATGGCAAATAATTCAACAGCCGCTTCATAGGTGCGCTTTGCCACTGCCTTTGCTGTAGCGGTATCGGAGCAGGTAAAGTTTGCCCCGCTTGTGTACTTGATACACGCAGGCTCGCACATCTCCACCCCGATATGGGTATTGTTGCCGCTGCCCTTGCTGCCAGAACCGCAGTGCCAACCACGATGGTTCCACGGGAGCGTCTGATACACTGTACCATCGTTGCCGTCAATAAAGCCGTGGACACAGGCAGCTGTATAGCTTGCGCTGTTCCATGAGTTGATAAAAACGGATGCCTTCGGCTGCGGACAGCCTACGGAATGGAGCATCAGCCCTTTGACCGTGATTTTTCTCCCTGCAGTGTAGCAGGGATTTTTCGTTAAGATCGATTCTACCAGTTTCATGATTACTCGTCCTCCTTATTGTCGTTTTCTGTTTCCGCCCGGTCATGGAGCTGCTCCAGAACGAGCTTTAACTTCTCCGGAATCGGCAGACCAAGATGCCCCGCATTCTCCAGAAGGGACACGCCTTCATTGGAGAGATAAAAGAAAATGACCGCCGTCCGGAGGATGCTGCCGGTTCCAATGACCTGGACATCCAGGATGTTTGCGATCCCCACCAGAATGAAGATCAGCACCTTCCGGCAGATGCCCTTAAAGCCCACCTCGCTGGACAGTTCCTTGTCGGCAACGGCACACATCACACCCGTGATGTAGTCCACCACCGCAAATACCACCAGCGCAATCAGCAGGCCGTCACAGCCGCCCAGGAAGTAGCCAAGCCACCCGCCGACAGCCGTAAAGATGAGTTGAATCGTGTTCCAAAATTCCTTCATGTTGAAATCCTCCGTTTCTTAAATTTGTGTATGAAAAAAGCGACTGCCCGTCTGAGCAATCGCCTGTTTCCTGAAAATATGAAATTGTTCTGTGCTTTTTAAAGTACCGTCTTATCCCCGGTCAGCACATTGACTATTGTGGTTCCTTCCCCGAATGCCGCCCTTGCCTCCGCAAGTTCCTCTGCACTGAGTCCCTTATAGTTCCTGCGGTATTCTGCAAGACTCTCCTCATTCTGCGCGTCACGTTTCTTTGCGGTAGCATCCCTGCTAAAATCGTAGCCTGCGTATTCCAGCTTTTCACAGAAGTCATCCATCAGGTAGCGTCCGTTGCTGTTCCACTTAATAGCTCCGTCCGCCTCGACCGTGGCGTCTTTCTCTGCCTGCGCCACTGCCTTTTTTACTTCTTCCTCTGCGTTCTTCTTCCAAAAAGCCCCCAAGCTTCCGCTGATCTCCCGTTCAAATCTTGTCATTGCCGTATCCTCCGTTTTTGGTGTTTTCCCTTTCGGTAGTACACATATTCGCTCTAAAAGTACATATTATCAAGTTAATTCGGAGCATAAGCTGCACAAATATCCGCAGGGGAAATTGTGTATCTTTTCCCCTATCAGATCTGTTTGGGGAGCCACTCCCACAGCCGCATATCCTCCTGTCCGAGTGACCACATACACATCCCCCGGAGCTTCCAGCGGTATGCCGCCTGGTTCGCCCAATAGACAAGGGAATCCACATCCTGATAATAAAGGATGGAGAAACCGTCTGCATCACCGAGGAACAGCCTTGAAATCCAGATGTTGATGTCCCTCGGTATGATCTTTGCCGTGTAGTTGCCGCCGCAGGACAACGCCAGCAGACTGGAATGGAAGAAATCATAATCCAGGGAGATGCTCTCACTCCGGGTTGCGGTTTCCTCCACATCGGCAGTCAGCGTGAACACCTGGAACTCCTCATCCCAGGTGCAGTTACTCCGTGCGATTCTTCCAAAGCTGGCAGAGGTGCCATCCGGCATCTCCACATCGAACCGCTCATACGGTTCATAGGTCCAGGCATCGCCCAGGCGCAGAAGTTCGCAGATGGTTGTATTGTCAGAACGGTATCCTGCATAGCCGCCAGAGAAGCCGCTGACTGTTGCCGTAAACCGCAGGGTGTAAGACGCACCGGAATAGACACGCACCCGATTTCCCCGGATACGCATTTCAATCGTGTACATATTCGGATTACTGCGAAGGTTCGCACTGGAAGTCCTGCTGATCTCCGTACTGTAGCTGCCAAGCAGGGTGGAACCGTTATACAGTTCCACCCGCTGCGTATCATAGTTCAGACAGCAGAAAAGATTGCCGCAGAACACACCCGCTTTTCCGCTTCCGGTGGACGGGAACGCAAGCCTCGCCCTTAAATGGATATCCGTAAAACTTCCATAGTTCCATGCAAGCTGTCCGCTGCCTTCAAGCTGCGAATAAGGCCGGGATGCAAAACTGGACTCCCGCCAGACCTCCCACTTGCCGGAGAGCGTTGTCCAGTAGCTGTCCGGCAGAGGGTTCTCGTCCCGGAAGTCCTCATACCAGATGAGCGCCGAGTCCGGCTTCCTGCGGAGCATCTCAAGCGTCAGCTTAAAGCCCCGGTCCGGCCCCACCATGTTTCCGTTCACATCCTTAAACTGCCTCGGAGCAAGCGTGTAGACTGCTTCTCCTGCGGACGGGGCTTCTGAAAATGCCGAACAGACACGGAACCCATAAAACTGCACGCCCTTCACATCCACAGAAATGGTGATGGTGTGCGTCCCGGCAGAAAGGGAAATGCCCTTTGCCAGCGCCGACCAGAAGGTGGTCCTCCAGTACGGCCACCACAGGCGGCTTTCCGTGAAGTGCTTTGTTGCCCCATCAATGGAAATGTAAATACCGTTCTTATCCCAAAAAGGATAGCACAAGCGCACCGCGACATCATAGGTTCCCGCTGTATTCACTGAAAAACTGTAGGTGGCGCTCCCGCCATCCCCAAGCGTAGCAATAGAATCAGAAACGGCCACAATGCCGGAATAGCTGTCCGGCGATCCGCCGCTTTTATCCACATAGACCGTGCCAAACTCCGTATTCTGCTGCTTGCCATAGGCAGTCAGGTAACGCCTGCGGTTATAGGTTCCGCTCATCTGCGGATAGCTGTACTCCGCCGCGTCCGCACCCTCCATGTAATCATAGACATGGGGGAAGGCATAAGGAACTTTGTCATAGTCATCCCAATAGGCCACGATGGGGATGAAGGGCTGTGGTGGAGCATCGTCTGTGAAGTTGTATTTCCCGGTCATCCAGTATTTTGCCGCATAGTAAGTGTTGGAGGTTCCCCGGTACGTTTTGCCCAGGTTCTCCGGTGTATCATAAATCTGCCAGTTCCAGCCGTAGGCGGGCATCCCCAGGAACACCTTATCCGGGTTCATGACCGTAACCGCATAATTGTAGATGCCCTCCAGCCATGAACGGGGAGAAACGGGTCCCGGAGCCGAGCCAGCCCATGCCATACCGTAACTCATGATGGAGGCCGTATCACAGTAGTTGTTCAGGTCACCGTAAACACACCAGTTCTCACCGCCTACCGAGCCGTTGACGCTTGTCATACCTGGCAGACAGATATTCATGAGTTTTGTGGAATCGTAAGCCTTGACTGTGTTGTAGATATTTTTAAACATAGCAGTGGAGGCAGCATGGGTGGAATAGTCATCCCCCTTTTCCAAGTCAATGTCGATGCCGTCACACCACGGATACTTCTCCATGATGCGGACCAGCTCTGACAGGAACATATCCTGCGCCCCGTCCGTATTGTCCCGCAGGGCCTTAAAGATGCTGTTCGTTCCATCATTGGCTACCGTCAGCAGCCATTTGATATGGGGCCATTTATTGATGTACGTCCGCATAACGGAACCAGCAGCGATGGAAACACCGCTCTCATAAATTTCCCCTGTGGCACGGACCTTAAAGGAAAATAGTCCGATCTGGCTGATACGGTCGCCATAATCACGGAGCGCCTGGTACATCCGGGTATTGCCCATGAATGTCCAAACCATAATTGCTTTGCCTTTTAGTAAATCCATCAGAACTTCACACCTCCATCCTGCATCTGCTGAATCTCAAACAGCACCCTTGCGGATTTCCCATCCTCCAGCTTTACGTTGTGGTGGGAATCCCATGCGGCGCTGTACTGGTAAAATCCCTCTTTCTTCTCCGGGACACCGTTCTTCGTGCATTCCCTTGTGGACGCAAGCAGGGCAAGATCATCCTCCGCTTTCAGGGCATTAGGGAAAGACACCTGCTGTCCGCCCACACCCTGGCAGAAGGAAACGCTCCCCGCCGCCAGACTGGACTTCGGGTACAGGTGGATGTCCAGCCCCGCCGAAGTTTCCCCAAGATTAAACAGAATGACCGTTGCCTCAGAGCGGACAATCCCGTTGTACCATGCAAAGCTCTCATTCTCCGCATCACCGTCCCACTTCGCCAGATACCCATCCTCTGTCTGAGGCATGTATCCCGTGACAGGCATTCCCTCCTGGAGCATCAGGTCCGTAATCCAAAGCGTACCGGAGCAGTCCGTAAGGGTAGGCTTTACGGTCACGCTCACGACACGCTTCTCCTGGTGCTTATTGATAACCTCCGCAAGACGGACAAAGGATGACCTACCCATCGAGGCTCCACTGTATCTCGCTTGGGTGGCCTACCCACCCCGTAGCGATGCCGCCGCCCTGCAAGAGCAGGTCGGTGATATAGATTTTCCCTGTGCAATCACTGAAAAACACCCGGACGGTGATGCTCTTGATCCGCTCCCCATAGTGTTCCGGTGTGATCTTTGCAGATGTGTTCGTGAAATATACCATAGCGCCACCTCAATACAAATCAATGAATCTCGTTTCCGTTGTACCGTCCTCATACTCGATCACCACCTCGATGCCCACCTGGGAATTGTCAGAGAGCTTCTTCAAATCCTCCGAAGCAATCTGCGCCGAGATGGTATAGCAGGAACGGTTGGCCGGATACACGGTCTGCGAAAGGGAAAGCGCCATGCCAGCCACGCCCTCCGCCTTAAAAGATGCCGTGCCGCTTGCTCCGTTTTCCCCGTCCGCTTCAAAACCGGAACTTACCCAATAAGCCAGCCCGTTATCCGCACGGGAATTTCGCAACAGGTTAAACGGAACCATCTCTTTTAAGTCTGTGGCGGAAATGACACTCGTTCCTTCCAGTGTGTCGGCGGCATTGTCCCACTGGCTTGCGGAGCTTGACAGGTTCTTCAGCACCGTTGACAGTTCCAGCACCGTGTTCCACGGCTCCTGCAGGTTATACTCCCGCCGCACCAGCCTTGTGGTAATGGACAGCCCCAAATCCTCATCCTCCACATGGATGTAATCGCCAAGCGCCCAGGTTTCATGCTCATAGGCAGTCAGGACGGATAAGTCCATCGCAGTCAGCACATAGGAAACCGTGGGCTTGCTGTAATCCGCAAGACGCATCCTCGTGTATTCCAGCATCTGATAGGGATTGGTAAAGGAAGAACAGTCCAGGGAGGAAATCCGCACTTCTTTGGAATAGGTGAAGTCCTCCACATAAGGTTTCCCATTGTTAATGTCGGCAAAGGTCATGCCATCCGCGCCCACGGCGTAAAGACGGGTAACAAGTCCCGTGGTATCCACCACGCGCTCAATGGATTTCATATTTTTCTTATAGGCAAACAGCGCCCCGTTGTCTGATCCGTACACCGTGTACAGATGCACCAGATGGTTAGCGCAGTCAAAGACCAGATCGCCTCCATGCAGGTCAGCGGTCCGCCGCAGGATTGCAAGGGCATTTGTTTCCGAGCAGGTCCATGTCCGTTTGGTGGCTGGCTCCACCGTCCCAACGCTCCACTCTGTATCCGCAAGGGCATACTCTATCTCTTCCGCAGCCGTGGCAGCGTCAAATTCCTTTTCTGCCTTGCGGATGGAATAAGCCAGATCATAGAACTCCGCTTCGGCATACACCTGTGTCACAATCTTGCCGGAAGTATCCCTGGTATCGGTAATGGTGCGGATGCGGTAAACGTCCTCCACGATCTGGACGGATTTCTCATTGTCCAGATACTTCCGCTTTTCATCCGTAAAGGGCAGAGAGAAATTCAGGCAGTCCTCTCCGTTGATCTCCGAAGTCACGATCACATCGTAGGCATTCTCCAGCACCGCTTCCCAGGCGTCATTTTCATCCAGCACCACCGGGCAGGCATAACCAAGTCTGCTGTATGCGGACTTCGGAATGTCATAAAGCCGAATGGCAGTTACCTTCGGAGTCTGTGAGGTGTTGTTGGTGGTCAGCGTCATGCGGAACCGGATGTATGCCCGGTCAGGCGATACCAGCTTTCCGTCAGCGCCAAGCCCCGCCCAATCACTCCATTCCAGAAGGTCATCCGAGGTAGAGGTCTGGATATCCGTTACCGCAGTTACCCCCGATATAACTTCGCTTGTAACCTGTACCCTTCCTGTGCCGGAGAGGTTACATTCCACAGCGGTCGTATACAAAATTCCCTCCGTGGGATAGACACCGTTTGCAGCCCGTAAGGTTACGGCTCCCGGTTCTGTGATGCCGTCCACTGCTTCACTTGTATTTCCCGCATTGGCGCAAACCGCCGAGCGGAAGTAATTCACAAGGTCCTCCGCTGTCAGGTCGGAATCACAATCCAGGAACCAGTCGTCAAACCCTCCGGCATACCAGTAAGATGAGGATAACATCCCCCAAATCAGATCCGCCGTGCAGGAGCGGTTCAGCTCTCCCGTAAAGGTCAGTGCGGCAGATGTCCATGCCTCGCCGCTTTCCCGATTGCCGACCACATACCATGCCTTCTTATTATCCGGCTCAATGACAGCGGCGATAAAATACCACTTGCCATTCTGGAGTGTAAAGGGCGGCGTCACAGAAGTATCCAAAATCAGCGTACCGGAAGAATTATAAAGCATGAGTCTTGGAAGGCCCCGTATCAGGGACAGGTAGAAAATCGGCTGTCCGGGGCCGCCCCTGGTATTAAAAAGCGGTGTATAAGTATTGCCCACAGAATAAGTGGTGGGCTGCATCCAGCCGCCGCAGATGATCCGCTCACCAAGATTGGAAAAGATGCTGCCGTCATTCGTAACCTTGAGGTAGGTCTTCTCGGTGGTAGGGCTGCTAATGTTCATGCGGAAATAATTCCCGAAAATCCCCTTTGCAAGAGAGGCGGTTGTCCCGCTCCATCCACTCACAGCGGCATTTCTGCCATTCCCGGAAGAATCCAAAACCTGTGTGTTTTCATCCGGTGCGCTCTCGTTAAACCGCCACAACCCGGACCTGGCGTATTCCGCAGGGAACTCGCCCGTGAAATCCGTCTGCCTGTTCAAAATCGTTTTTAATGCCACGGCAGCCTCACCCCCTTACAGCCAGCGGCTTTTTGCATTTATAGTCAGGGACGTAAATGTCCCGTTATCGCTTGCAAGCGTGATCACATTTTCCCCAACGGACAAATAGGGAAAGTTCAGCTCTGTGATATTGCCGAGGGCATTCCTCACCACGCCTGCCGCACTTTCAATCCATGCGGTCATGTTGTCCGTATCGATATACAGGACTTCTCCATCCGCAAGAGGCCCCTTCGCAGTTACCTCCACGCCATCCACGGAAAAGGTCAGCGTCCGGTTGGTGTTGGCAAGAATCCCCCGCACCTCATACACGGGATGGGACTCCACATTTCCCAATGTCCGGGTAATTGTCCCATCCGCCGTCAGTGTGAACACTTCGTCTTCTAGCGCATAGGCGTATGGGTCCGGGCAAAAAAACGGCAGTTCAAAGGATGCCGACTTCCGGGTAATCCGGTCAAAGCTCACCCCGTCACGGAGCCTTGCGTAATACACACGGTCCGGCTCCGTATCGAGGATCAGTTCACAGACGCCGCTGTCGGGATTGAGCCACCCCGCCAGCTTATCTTTCAGCGCCAGCAGCTCCGTCTGCGTTTTGCAATAAGGAATCAGGCATTCGATGTCGATCTCCCGCTCGGAGAACTTGCTTCCGAAGTCCACCACACCATGCTTACCCGCAATCTCCGCTGTGGAATTCCGCAGGGAGGGGATGCGGTTCTCCACCGTCATCCGGCTTGGGATTCCCATGCTCTTTGAAGTTATGCTGTTAAACGTAAATCCCATAGAAAATCCCTCCTCCTTATGTGGTGTATCCCATTGCCCGTCTGCTTCTTGTAAGCTGAGAATTGAGCTGCTGAGAAATACTGCGGATATCATCCTCGCTCCGCACGGTCATCTGCTGTATCTGGATCAGCGGCCCCGTGAAGTTTCCAAAACCAGTGGAACCGCCACTGTTGCTTTCAGAAGTCGTATTTCCCCCATTAGAAACCGTACCAATAGTTGCGGTCGGGTTAAGCGTCATATCAGACGCCACATCCTTCATGGCGTTTCGCACCATGCTCCGGCTCCGCTCAATGCCCTCGGCAAGCCCGCCGATGAAGTCCGGCATCCAGCTTTCGTAATCGGTCAGCGGCCCCTCATCCGGCACGGAGAAGTGCAGGAAGGAGCGAATGGTATTGGCTACATTGGTAACGGCGCTCGTTACCTTGCCGATGCAGCTCTTGATGCCGTTCACAATGCCGTTAATGATGTCTGCGCCCCAACTGAACGCCGAGGACGCCAGGTTCTTGATAAAGCTGACCGCATTGTTGAATCCGGTCTTTATCGTGTTGTAGATGCCGGATATGGTGGTTTTAATGCCGTTCCAGACCGCCGTAAACGCACTCGACACCGTGGTCTTGATGGTATTTACCACACTGGATATGGTGCTTGAGATCGCGTTCCAGACAGAAGAAACCGTAGAACGGATGCTGTTCACTACTGTGGTCACCACCGACTTGATGGCATTCCAAACCGTAGTGATGACCGATTTGATGGCATTCATCACGGTACTGATCGCAGAGGAAATGGCGTTCCATGCTGCAGTCACCGCAGACTGGATCGCTGCTAAAATCGGCGTCAGGAAAGCGATAATCGCATTCCACACGGTTGTGATGATGTTCTGGATAGTAGTCAGAGCAGTCGAAACCGCCGTGCTGATTGCGGTCCACACCATTTCCACTACAGAGCGGATGCCCTCCAGTACCGGAGTAATGAAGGCAACAATGGCATTCCATATCTCGGAAATCTTTGTCTGGATTGCTGTCAGCGCCCGCTCGATCAATATCTGAATCGCCTGCCAGATGGTTTCAAACAGGTACTTGAATGCCGACAGCAGCGGCTCAATGGTTGTATAGATGCCGTTCCATACCGTAGAAATCACAGTCCAGATGGTATTCAGCACCGTGGAAATGACGGTATAAATGGCGTTCCAGACGGTTGTCACCACTGTTTGGATCGCATTGACCACCGTGGAAACCGCTGTATAAATGGCGTTCCACACCGTGGAAAATACACTCTGGATGCCGCCAAGCACTGTAGTAAAGAATCCGCTGATTGCGGTCCATACCGTAGTTGCCACACTCTGGATACCGGAAAGAATACTGCCAAAGAACGAGGTTATTCCGTTCCACACGCCTTCAAAGAAGGACTTAATTCCCGACCAGACCTCCTCCCAGGAAGTCCCGAACCACCCAAGCACGGTGTCCACAAGCCCGGTAATCAGGTTCAGCGCCGCAGAAAGGATTCCGGTAATGCCATCCCAAATGCCGCCGAATATCTCCTTGATACCCGTCCAGCACTGCTCCCAATTTCCCGTGAACAGCCCAATAAATACATCCAATAGCCCGGTGATCACATCCAACACTGTGCCAAGCACCGTAGAAATCACAGAGAATGCCGCTTCAAAGACAGGAGCCAGCAGGCTGCAAAAACCGTCCCATATCGCTTTCAGCACATCCACGATGGATTCAAAGTCAAAACCGAGCGCATTCAGCCTGTCGGTAATGCCCTGGCAGAACTCCTGCACTTTAGAGACAATGCCATTCCAAATGGCTGTGATGGCCTCCCGGAACTCCTCATTGGTATCCCACAGATGCTTAAATGCCGCCACCAGCGTGGCAACAACAGCCACAACAACGAGGACAGGCCCTGCCACCGCCGCGATTGCGCTGCCCATGCTGGTAATGCTTCCGGTACCGCCTGCCCCTTTCACGCCAAGCTGTGCGATTCCCTTTGCCAGACTGGAAAAGCCCGTCATGGCGGAACCGACCGTAGAGGTCAGCTTTCCAATGATGACGAGCATGGGACCGAGGGCGGCTACTACAGCCGCCACCTTCACAATAGTTTCCTTCTGTGCGTCAGAAAGGTTATTCAGCCAGTCCACAAAGGACTGTATCTTTGCAACGATGTTTTTGATCACTGGAAGCAGTATCTCACCGATGGAAATGGCAAGCCCCTCCAGAGCGGATTTCAGGATTGTAAGCTGCCCGGAAAGGTTATCAAGCTGTGTATCCGCCATCTGCTGTGCCGCACCGCCACTGTTAGTGATGGACTCCTGCAGGGAATCCCAGGTTTCGCCCGTATTGGCAAGCAGGGCGTTCACAGAGGCAAGGTCGGTCTTATTGAAGATGGTAGAGATGATGTTATCCCGCTCCGCAGAAGTCATTCCATCCATCGAAGTATTCAAGTCACCGAGGATGTCGTTTAAGGAACGCATCTGGCCGGAGGAATCGTACACAGACACACCCAGGCTGTCCAGCAGCGATGCCGCCTTATCCGTAGGACTTTGCAGGGAGAGGATAACGTTTCTTAAATGCGTACCGCCCTCTGCACCCTTGATGCCGTTGTTGGCAAGGATACCGAGAGCGGTATTTAACTCTGCCGTGCCGCCTTTGATACTCTTGGCGGTCGCACCGATTTTTAAGATACCTTCGCCAAGCTGCTCCACGGAGGTGTTGGTGGAAGATGCGGTCTTTGCCATCTGATCCACCATCACATCAGCTTCCGAAGTTTCCATGCCCAAAGCGGACATGGCGTCCGTTACCATGTCAGAAGCTGTGGCAAGGTCAAAACCGCCTGCCGCCGCAAGGTTCAATACGGTCGGCAGCGTGTCGCACATCTGCTGTGTGTTATAGCCCGCCAAAGCGAGGTAATTTAACGCCTGGGAACACTCAGTAGCGGAGAAGGCCGTACTCGCCCCCATCTCTTTTGCAAGGGCAGAAAGCGTATCCATTGTGTTGACGGTCTGGCCGTCCACTTCGGACATGGAATCCGCCGTAATGCCCATCGTGGCCTGCACCTGGGACATGGAGGATTCAAAATCCGCTGCTGTTTTTACTGCCGCCGTGCCAGCCGCTACAAGAGGCACTGTCACGGAAGTGGTCAGCTTCGTCCCCACGCCGGAAATCTTATCTCCCACAGACTGGAGCTTGGTTCCGACTTCCTCAATCTTCGCAAGCGTGGCATTGGTGGTTGCCGCCTGTGTTTCTAAGGACTTTAGCTTCTCCTCGGTTTCCACGATCTCACGCTGGAGCGCATCATACTGCTCCTGTGAAATCTCGCCCTTTTGAAGCTGCTCATTGGCAGACTGCGCCGCTGTTTTTAAGGTTTCCAGCTTTTCTTTCGTTTCCTTAATGGCATCCGTCAGAAGCCTCTGCTTCTGTGCCAGCAGCTCCGTGTTGGACGGGTCCAGCTTCAGGAGTTTTTCCACGTCCTTCAACTGTGACTGTGTATTCCTGATTCGGGTATTAACTTCTTTCAGGGCAGACTGCAAGCCTGTGGTCGAGCCGTCAATCTCAACAGTAATGCCCTTCAGCGACCTTGAGGCCATGTGCAGTCACCTCCCTCATGACAAAAGAAAAGCACCTCAGAACGAATCGAAATCCGCCTGGGATGCTACTGTTGCGTATTTGTAATCATCATTGTTCAGTTCGGCATACATATCGTTGACCATACCGATGGTCAGAAGGTCGAGGTCACGGATACTTACGCCGATTTGGACACACCGCAGTAAAAAGAGCGGGGTTGTCATTTCCCGCTCACTGCGATCAAGTTTTTTTTACTGTCCACCTGCTGCTGTACATTCAGCCCCCACAGGTTAATGATCTCCGGCAAAATTTGATAGATGGAGAAGGTGTTGAACTGCTCCAGCCATTCGTCCGGCTCATGGGGCGTATTCTGCGGGTCTGCGTGATACGCCATGATAAAGGCGATGTTCTCAAACAGCTCCAGGCTGAAAGTATCCAACGTGGAGCTATCCGCATCACCATCACCCACGCTCTTTTCCAAAGAACGCAAGTCCTTATAGATATCCCGTCCGAATTTCAGACGGTAAAGCCTCGGCACCGCCGCACTTGCCCGGAAGGTCACATCGATACCGTCCACGTTAATTGTCTTTGTTACTGCCATCGTTCATTTCCTCCTCTCTTAACCAACATCCGGTGTTCCAGTCGTGGTCGGATTAAAACCAGCCGGTGTATAAACCTGCGTAAACCAGTTGTTATATACCTCGGCATCAACCTCCGCCGTGGTCTTTACCTTCACATAGCCGTTGGCAAGCGCCGAAGCCGTAAGGTCAAGCTCATCGGTCGCAGGCTCCGCACTGTCCTCCTTCGTTTCACTCTCGATGGAAGGACGGTTCGCCACGCAGTTATACAGGCAGTGGCGGGTCTTGTGCTTATCGCCGTCAAACTCAAAGAGCAGGGCAAAATGCTCGATCTCCACACCGTCCACTTCTGCCAGTACGCCATTGTCATCCAGTTCCTCATGCAGAATATCCACAAGGAAACTCTCCGGCAGGAGCGCAATCTCCAGAGTGCCTTCGTAAGATGCAGCGCCAGTCAGCACCACATACACCATATCGTCCGCATACCACGGCTCGATCTCCGCATTGTTATCCAGCGACAGGCTGACTGCGCCCGGAATCCGGACGGGAGCGCCATAGGTCACGTTATTGTCATCGTCAAAGGTCGCTTTTGCGTAGTACACATTTTTCAGACCATACTTGACTTTGTTCTTATTCGCCATAATGGAAACCTCCTTAATCAAAATGAAAGATGCCGCATAAGGTCACAGGCTGACCTCATACAGCACCTCGTACAGCTTCTCGCTCTCAATCCATACCTCGGACTTGGAGTAGAAAAGCTCATGCGCCGTCAGGATTTCCTCCACGGCGGCTTCTATTTCAGGGTCTTTATAATCCGTGTAGACCTCGATATGCAGAACAGGACTCTGATGGTAGACCACATCATCCGCCCCAAAGGTATCTGTCCTCGGATAGAGGAAACAGATAAACGGGGGATCGGGGGACTCGCCCTCGGCAAAGTGGTCATAGGCATTCGGCAGCCCCGTTTCCGCGATCATTGCTACAGCTTCTTCATGGGTCATTCCTTTAATGCCTCCTCAATCAGATTTTCCAGATACGTTTGCCCTGCCTCCTCTGCAGGAGCGATATGGGGATATGCCTTAGTGCGTCCGCCGCCCCGCAGTGCGTGGCCATTCTCCAGAAGATGCGCCAACTGGTACTTGTTTTTGGAGTGGACGGTGTACTGCACAGAGGTGGAATCCTCCTGTGTTTTCTTACTCGTCCAGCTTTTCGCATAAGCGCCCGTCTGCCTCGGAGCATTTGCGGAGATTTCCTCCTTCACAAACTTTGCCGATTTCTGCACGGCGGATTTCATCCCGTCCGTAGCAAGGTCGGAGTATTCCTCCAGCAGTTCATTGATGGCGTCCGCCATCTCATCCACTCTTACTGTCCGCCCCATCACCGCACCTCCCTTACAGCCTGGAATTTCAGTTCCTCCCGCTGGTAGTTCATCATGTCCACGGACCGGATGTTATAGATTTCTCCGTGGAACAGGACGCGGTAACCTGTGGAGGAAACACACGCAAGCTCGGAGCAGTACCGACAGCAGAAGGTCACGCTCCGCTCCTCCGTTGTTACCTCGCCTGTGTTTTCCGCAGCCTGGAAGGTGGACGCATAGGTAAAGCAGGAAAAATAATCCTCCCACACATTTCTGTGGTTGCCGACCGCATCCACCACCACGGAATTCTTCTGGAAGGTAATCCGCTCATTCATCCTTGCGATCTCCATATCAGAAATTCACCCCTTCCCGGACTGCGAACAACACAGAACGGAGGGTAAGCGTCAGAGCATGGTGGTCTGCTTCCTCCCGGTGTTCAAAGAGATAACCAAGAGCATATAAAACCGCCACACGCATCACGGAGCGCACCTGCTCCAGCTCTGTTTCCGTATAAGGGTCCGTTTCGGTATCCTCTTCCGCATTGACCGCAGCCCATTGTTCCTGTGACATCCTTGCAACATCCACGCATAACTGCTCCGCAGAGGATAAAAGGATGCCGGTCAGGGCATCCTCATCCGAAGAATCCACACGCAAATACTTCTTTGCTTCCTCAAGTGTGATCAGCGCCATCCGGCATCCTCCTTTCCTTAACCTGCGGCTGTGGTCTGTAGCTTCAGAATCTGTACTGCCTCCGGCAGTACCAGCTTTCCGTCCACACGCTCCTTCGCCACAAAACCAACCATGCCGTTGCCAGCGAACAGCTCCTTCAGTTCCGCAAAGGAACGGGTGCCGCGGTCACCAATGTTGTAATAGCTGTAGTCACCGAAAGCGATAGCGTCAGCCGGAGCATAGGCGGAAGTGTGTACCGTATAGCCAAGCAGACGGTCAGGCTCACCCGCCTGGTAGGACGGCTGCCAGATATACGCACCATTGTTGTCCTTCAGCTTTCTTAAGGAAGCAAGGGTCTGGTCGTTTAAGATAAAGGACGCCTTTCTGCGGTACGGACGCTTAAGGGCATATACAAGGCTGATCAGGTCATCGGACTTCACAGCCGCCGTCAGCGTATCCGCCACCGTGCCGCCGCCCGTTTCCGCAAACAGGCCGAGAGGCTTTCCGGTACCGTCGCCATTCAGGAATGCATCCTCCTCCGCATTGGCAAGCGCCCTGCCGAACTGCGTGATGATGTAGTTCTCCAGGTTGAAAGCGTTGTCATAGAGCAGCTCCTCCGTTACCTTGATGGCAACGTGCAGCTTGTAGGCATCAAGGAAAATCTGTGCAAAGGTGGCATCTCCAAAGGTCAGCGCGCCGCCCTCCTCAATCCAGGACGCCGCAGGCTTAGTAGCTGCGATATTGATCTTGTGCTGCCCACTGGTAGTAATCTTCGTACCGAGGGAACGCATGATATTCTCTTCCTCCAGCACATCGATCAGCCTGCGGTCATATTCCTCCGGCACCAGATAGCCGCCATCCGCATCCACGCCTTCCTGCAGGACATTGGACACGTTGCGGAAATTGGAGCGGAAGGCCCCGATCATGGCAGCCTTGTACTCATCAGAAGCACGGCCAGTCTTGCCATTTCCGGCAGCTCCGCTATAGGGCTTCCCGGTCAGCGGGAAATTGGTGGGCGCATTCAGCCTCTGCTCCATCTGCTCCGCCCTCTGCTGACGGTCAATAGCGGCGGTCAAATCCTCGATCTCCTGTTCCATCTTCATATAAGTGGCATTATCCTCTGCGGACAGGGTGCCGTTCTCCGTTTCGTGTGCTTCTACAAAGGCTTTTGCCTTCTCCCACACCTTTGCGCGCTTCTGCATCAGTTCCGTAATCGTCATTGCAAATCTCCTCCTGTTAAATGAATTTTTTGATAAAAGAAAGACGCTCCATGATTTCGCTCACGGGGCGTCCTGTGTCTGTGTTTGCAGCAGGGATTTGTGCCTGCTCCTCAATTTTCGGTTTTGGTCTGCTGTAGTGCTTCTCCAGCTTGTTCATAAGGGCGTTATTGACTGCCCTGCGGGAAAACAGCATGGAAGATTCCGGCGCAGGTGGCTTTTTCTCCTTTTCCTCTTCGGAATCCCCGTTCTCTTCGGTGTGTTCCTCCGCTTCCTCCTCGTCCTGCTCCCGGTCTGCTCTTGTCATAATGCTGTCCGCAAACCCAAGCTCCACTGCTTTGTTGGCATCCATCCATGTCTCCGCATCCATAAGATGGGAAAGCCTTGCGCGGGACAAGCCTGTTTTCAACACATAGGCATTGATGATGGATTCCTTGACCTCGGCAAGCATATCGATTGCCTTCTGCATTTCCGCATGGTCGCCCCATGCTACCGTGGCGGGATTGTGGATCATCAGCATGGAGACCGGGGATACCAGAACCGTATCTCCTGCCATAGCAATAACGCTTGCCGCCGATGCCGCAATGCCGTCAATCTTGACTGTGACCTTGCCGTTATAGGCAGTGAGCATATTGTAAATCTGTGCCGCCGCCACGCAGTCACCTCCGGGACTGTTGATCCACACGGTAATATCACCGCTCCCGGCATTCAGCTCATCCTTAAAAAGCTGCGGCGTGACGTCATCATCAAACCAGCTTTCCTCCGCGATGGTGCCGTTTAGAAACAGAGTCCTCTCCGCCGGAGCCGTCCCCGTCTCCGCCTGATTCCTCCACTTCCAGAACTTCGTTGTCTTCATTTTCAGAATTCTCCTTTCCGTTTTCTGTGGATGCCCCTGCAAAAATGCCCGCATCCTGGAGCTTCGTCATGTTACCGTTGATGAGGTACAAATCGCCTCCCAGTTCCTCCGGGATGCGGTCAAGGTTCTCCAGCTCCCGGATATCGTTTGCCGACATCCAGCCGTTCTGCCTTGCCGTTGCATACCCGTTCATACGGCTTTGATAATCGCCCCGCAAAAGACCGTCCACGTTAAACTTGATAAAATACTGTTTCTTTTCCTCCTCCGTCAGCAGGGAACGCACCATAGACTGCTCCCACCGCGACACCCACGGGTCAAGGGTGTATTTCACGAATTCCAGCGACTGCTGCTCAATATTAGAAAAGCTCGACTTTTCCAGGTCTCCGACCATGTGGGGCGGAACCCGGAAAATCCGGGCAATCTCGTTAATCTGAAATTTCCTTGTTTCCAAAAACTGCGCCTGTTCCGGGGAAATAGAGATAGGCGTGTATTTCATGCCCTCCTCCAACACCGCCACCTTATTGGCATTCTGGCTGCCGCCGAAGGTGTTCTGCCAGCTTTCCCGTACACGGCTTGGGTCTTTGATTGTCCCCGGATGCTCCAGCACACCGCTTGGCTGCGCTCCGTTGGCAAAGAACTTCGCCCCATATTCCTCACAGGCAATCGCCATGCCTATGGCATTCTTTGCCATAGCGATAGGGGAATAGCCCACCAGACCATCAAACCCAAGCCCCGGAATATGCAGTACATCAGAAGGGGACAGCTTCACGGTGCTGCCCTTCATGGTCGGGGCGTCATCGCTGCTCGTGTTGTATTCGTAGTAAAGCCGCCCTTTCTCATCCCTGTCCACCGTCATCCGGTCCGGCATCAGAGGATACAGCGCCATGACCTCACCCTTCCCGTTGCGGATGATCTGTGCGTAGGCGTTTCCCCAGAGGAGCAGGTGCGTCATCAGTGTTTCCCGGAACACGAAGGAGGTCATCTCCGGATTCGGCTCGTCATGGAGCAGGAAATACAGCGGATGCTCCACCGCTTTTTCCTTGCTGCCGCCGTCTGCGTATTCATAAAGATGCAGCGGCAATCCTGCCACTGCTTCCGAAAGGATACGGACGCAGGAATACACCGCTGTCATCTGCATAGCCGACCGCTCATTGACACGTTTGCCACTGGTGCTGCCGCCCATGAAGAAGCTGTATGCACTGCCGGACGTCCTGTTCTGGGGAGCGTCCCTTGAACGAAATAAACCACTGAAAATCCCCATAACCACCACCAGCCTTTCTAAAAATGGGCATAAGAAAAGCACCCCTAAGAGGTGCCTACCTGTTTTCGTCTGTTCTTAGTAATTTGAATACCCCGTAACCTTTGCCACTGCAATGTCCGATACCAAAAAGCTCTTGCTCATCCCTTCAGTCATCAGCCTGTAGCTGTATGCCTGCTCAATCAACTCTTCCTTTGAAAACTTTCTGAGGTTCTTCATTTCTGCCTTGATCTCTGCTATCTTTTCGTTTACTGCCTTTTCCCTTGCCGTTGCGTAATTCTTTGTCATTTCCGTTCCCTCCGTTCGTTTTTGTAGCTGTATATTACCGTCAGGTGCGGATAATAGCAATACAACTATTACACAAATACTTTTGCATCCGTCTGGTACATTTATACGCTAAAAGACCAGCAGCCCACGGCTGTCATAGACAGAGGCTCCACTTTCATTTCCACAGCGAATTGCCCTGTCCAACCCCATGATGGTGGCAACGGCTCCGTCAATCTTCTCTGTGGATTTTTCCTTATCTGCTTTGATGTTCCCAGCCGGATCGGTACGAATAAAAATGTTATCCATCATCCATCTCAGAACCGGGTGCCCTCCGTGGGCAATCTTCTGCTCTAGTGTCAGTTTCATCAGTTCCTTTGTCGGTGGGGACATATCCTTAAATCCCTGTCCAAAAGGAACTACCGTAAAGCCCATGCCCTCAAGGTTCTGTACCATCTGCACAGCGCCCCATCGGTCAAAGGCAATCTCCCGGATATTGAACCGTTCCCCAAGCCGCTCAATAAATTTCTCAATATAACCGTAATGGACAACATTGCCCTCCGTGGTCTGCAAAAATCCCTGCCGCTCCCACACGTCATAGGGAACATGGTCGCGCCGGACACGCAGTTCTATTGTCTCCTCCGGAATCCAAAAGTAGGGAAGAACGCAGTATTTGTCCTCCTCATCCATTGGAGGAAATACCAGCACGAAAGCCGTAATATCCGTAGTCGAGGAAAGGTCAAGCCCGCCGTAGCAGACGCGCCCTTCCAAATCATCCTCGGAAACCGGGAACGCACAGGCATCCCATTTGTCCATCGGCATCCAGCGCACCGCCTGTTTTACCCACTGATTTAAGCGGAGCTGCCGGAAAGAATTTTCCTCACCCGGATTCTGCTTTGCGGATTCACAGGCGGCCTTGACCTTGTCAATCCCCACTGTAATGTCCAATGAGGGATTCGCTTTCTTCCACACCTTCGGATCCGTCCAGTCATCCGATTCCTCTGCACCGTAAATCACAGGATAAAAGGTCGGGTCAATCTTCCTGCCTTCCAGAATGTCCTTTGCTTTTTGGTGTGTTTCATAGCAGATGGAATTGGTATCCGTTCCCGCTGTAGTAATCAGAAAGTAAAGCGGCTGCATTCTTGCGTCACCGGAGCCTTTGGTCATAACATCAAACAGTTTCCGGTTCGGCTGAGTATGCAGCTCATCGAACACCACGCCGTGAATGTTAAAGCCGTGCTTAGAATACGCCTCCGCCGAAAGTACCTGATAGAAGGAGTTGGTCGGCGTATAGATGATCCGTTTCTGTGAGGCGAGGATTTTTACTCTTTTATTCAGTGCCGGACACATCCGCACCATATCCGCCGCCACGTCAAAAACAATGGTTGCCTGCTGCCTGTCAGCAGCGCAGCCGTAAACCTCCGCACGTTCCTCCCCGTCACCGCAGCATAAAAGCAGGGCAACCGCAGCCGCCAGCTCCGATTTTCCCTGCTTCTTTGGAATTTCAATATAGGCGGTATTAAACTGGCGGTACCCATTAGGTTTCAGCGTCCCGAAAATGTCACGGATGATCTGTTCCTGCCAGTCAATCAGTTCAAAGGGTTTTCCCGCCCAGGTGCCTTTGGTGTGGCATAGGCACTCGATAAAGGAAACTGCATAATCCGCCATCTCCTTGCTGTACACGGAGTCCTTTGCTTTGAACTTCGTTGGTCTGTATTTTTTCAACTTTCTCATCGTCACCGCCGTCACCTCCTCAAAAATAGTATAAAAATAGCACTCAGCCCCAATCTGGACTCAGTGCGGATTTATTGGTATGAGATACAGAAGCCCTGCGGCTTCCGTTCTCAGGCATATTCTATTTTAATGTCTTAATTCAAATTACCACCTCTGCATCGGTGAATCGTAGCGAGGATGGATTCCTGCTCTTTTTCATCCACACCAATGCTCTCCAGTGCTTCCCTCGTCCCGCAGTCCGGGCAGATCAGTGTTTCATTGTCCGCCCTGGAAAGGGCAGGAGCGCCATGATAGGCGTTCCCGCAGCGTGGACATATTTTAATCCGTGTGTTTGCATCAATCTTCATGGTCGTCCCTCCTGTCGCTGTCGGCATAAGCCTGTGCCAGCACCTTTTTGTCAAATCCGAAACTCCGGTATCCCTGCAAGCAGATTGCAAGGTAATAATTGCTCGGCAGGCCGAGCGGTCGATCCTCATGCATGATGTAGACAAAGGTGTTCCGGATTCTAACCTTGCCAGACTTAATTCCCTTGATAGGCAGTTCCATTTCCTTTTTGTAGTAAAAGGCAGGGAAACCCTCGTAGCGGTCAAGCGCTGCCTCATCCTCGGCTGTTACCGACCATACTGCAACCGGAACACTGCTGCCTTCCTTCGGTTCAATGGTCAGGTAGGAGCCTGTCTTGCTGCCCTTAAATAAAAGCTGATAATCCTTGATCTCCGAAGTGCCGATGATCCTTGCCCCTGGGCATCTCATCCGCATCTGCGAAATGTTCAGGTTGCTTCCGTAAGCGATGTAGTATCTTTTTTCCATAATGGTATCCGTCCTTTCCGAAGGGGTCACCCTTCTACCACCTTAAGACCGCCGAAGCGGTCGGAGGTAAGGTGGCAGGAGACTAACTCCTGCGGTTCCTTCAAGCGGCTGTCCTGCCGTTTCTGAAGGAGGCGTCTCCGTCAAGGCGCTTTGTAAGGATTTCCCTTGCGGTCTTGAATTCATCTCCGATGAATCCCAATCGGAGGAGCCAGGTTCTCATAGCGTATTTTGGATTTTCGTTCTGCTGCGGCTTCGGGCTTGCCGTTTTTACCGTCTTTGCCATCTGGCTCAGTGCGAGGCAAAGCTGAATGTAACTCTTAAGCTGCCCTGCATGGAGGCCGTTGCGTTTGCCGTTTGCCGGAGCGTCAAATTGGAAAAGCCGGAATTCAACCGTTCCCTTTGTAAAGGTTGCGTGGTAGTTGAGCATATGGTAGCGGCTGTCGTTGTAGTGCTGGCTTCTGCCGTAATTTGCACCGTGGCTCGTGTACCAGATGTCCGCAAGCTGTGCCATCGTAGTCGGTTTTCTGCGGTTTACCTGCTCCAAAAAGCGAGGGTCAACCGTGCGGCAGTAGCGGTTCATTCTGCCCCTGTCAAGGTTTAAGGCATCGGCAATCAGGCTCTCGTGGCTTGCCATGATGTTGGCGAGGTTTCTAAGTGTCTGCGGTGTGTGTCCCTTTGCTCCGATGTGGATGTGGACTCCGCAGCCCCTTGTGGCGTCGCTCTTCGCTCCTGCGTGTCTGAGCTTTCTGACCAGCTCCTGCAGGGTTTCCATATCAGCGTAGGTCAGGATCGGGGTGACCATCTCGCATTTTTCGCTGTCCGGTCCCGCAATGCTGACGTCCCTCTGGAATTTCCATTCCCTGCCGTCTGCGTCCCATGCGCTCCAAGTGTAGTATCCGTTCCGGCCTGCCGTGTCCTGATATCTGCCTGTTCCGAAGAAGTCGGCGGCAACCTTCGCTGCCTTGCTCCTTGTAATGCTGTTCATCTCAACCTCAACCCCAATGGTCTGCTTTTTCATTTCTTCAATCTGTCTTGCAATCTTTTCGTTCATGGTAGAATCCTCCGTTTTCGTTTGGTGTGTTTTCCCTTTCGGTGTACACATATTCGCTCTAAAAGAGGATAATAGCAAGTCAATTTGGAGGCATATATTACACAATGATTCGAGGCGGAATTTGTGTATTTTATGGCTTCTTTTTACTGTCCATTCCGGCAGTCACAAGCTGTACTCCAAGACGGAATCCATCCTTAAATCCCTCGCATACCATCTGCCGTTCCAGCTCCGCACTGTTATCCAACAGCCGCTCCAGCACTTTCTTTCCCTCATCATCCAGCAGCTTTTCCAAACACTGAATGTCTTTATCGACCTGGTCGCTGAACGCCTCCATTGCCGGGGTCTTATCGTTCCGGTTCTCCCACGGCACGATATTCCCGTAATAAAGCTGGCTCAAAATATCCTGTTCCATTACTGCCCCTCCTCTGTGACCTTGCGGACAACATCCTCTCCATAGACCACGTTCAAGTGTGATCCGTTGTCCCACCGCATCAAAAGTGATGCAGTATCATCCACGCCCTCGACCGTTCCAAGTGTTCCGACCGGAGGAGCCTGCCGATCATCCATTCGCACAAGCTCCACCCGTGTGCCTGCAGGATATTCCCTGCGGACACGCTCCACAATCTTTCTACTCGGAAAGTTCATGCTTCGCACCTCCCTTGAATGCTGATGATCCCGTGAGGTTTTTCAGCAGAATTTTTCGGTCTGATTTATATTCATCCCCAATAAATCCAAGCCGCAGGAGAAAACACCGGAAGGCGTATTTTTCATTCTCCGCAGTCTTTTCCTTTGCCGTAACCCGCTTTTGATTCTTTGCCATGTTGCACAGTGCGGTAATAAAATGGGTGTAGGCTGCTGCGGAATCACTGTCCGCCTCCGAGAACCAGGGGAAGGAAACCCGTTCCTCTGTCACCTCAACCGGAAGGGCATCCACACCGAGCGCCTTTTTCATCAGGGCAGCTTTGGAATCCACCAGCTTTTGCAGGTTCTCTAATGCATTATCCGTGAAATCCTCCCTCGGAAGCGCCACCGTAAGCCCCACATTCGCCTCCTGTGGCTCGGTTTCGCTTTCTTCGGATAAATCCACCACTCCATTTTCATCGGCCGTTTCTACGGCTTGTGTTGCGGAATTTTCCGCTTCAAAACCGGCCCGTGCCAATCCCTCCAGCACCTTCTCCACAACCTCGCTATCGCTGCGCTCATCAAAAATCAAAGTTCCCTCCTTGCTGACCTTAAAGTTGCTGATTGCATAAGCGCAGGTTGGCACCCTCATATATACCGCTTTCATCCCCACAATCCCGGAAATGACCTCAACCATCTCTTTTCTGCGTTCTCCTGTTACGTTGTACTTTACTTCCATTTGGTTTGTACCTCCTTGTTTTTCGGTACTACATTAATCACTCTGAACAGCAGAAATAGCAAGTTGATTCGCTGTAGAATACCTCACAATAAAAAATCGGGAAATTGTGAGTAGTACACAATGCCAGACAGCACGAAATAAACATTAGGGAGCGCCACACCGTTGCCCCACATCTTGTATTCTGCGGAATCGGAATGCGGGTCTTTCAGCCATTTGATGATCTGCTTATCCGACTTCGGTTTAAAGGAAGTCCCTGCCACTTTCCGATGCGTTTCAAACACCTCCCGCCAGAAAGAAAGCTCCTCCTCTGCAGGTTCCTCCGTTTCAAGACTGCTGCACCACCAGTCAGGAAAGCCCTGCAGTCTTGCACACTCAGTCGGTGTCAGCCTGCGGACGATATATGCAACCTCATCCATGCCATTGATGACAGGTGGGTCTTTGTAATCAGTTGCCACCAGCGTATTTGCCAATTCCTCCTCCGCCCGCGTGAAATGGGAATTCTTACTTGTGCAGTAGGTCGGATAGGCCACTGCATGGCGGTCAACCGCATCCAGTGTGAAACACACATCCTCGTTTACGCCGCTGCCCTGCGGACCGTTCTCATCCTTTCTTCCAATCATGGAACCTTGCACCGCTACTACCGCAATACCTCCCTGGTTGCAGCCAGGATTTCCCCCGTTGGCATCCAGAGTCCGGGAAGTATCCGCCTCATAAAATCCGCTGTGCGGATTATCCGACTTCATGGCATTGCTGTCTTTGGAGCAGATGCCATAAGCCTGCACAACCAGTTCATTACACTTGGCCTCTCCCACATCAAAGGTGTTCAGTGTGTTTGCCACTTCTCCATCCTTCCATGTCGGAGCATCTCCTTTATAATGAGCGCGTGTCCCTTTGCAGAACGGCACAAATACAGTCTGGTCATTATTGCAGGAGAGCGTTGCGGATTTATCATCCTGGATGAGCGCACCCTTTCCCCCGCCCGTGCAGCCGGATCGAATTTTCAGTGTCTTGGGTGTTTCCACCACAAACGGCTGATTATTCCCGCCCATACCGTAGGTGGCATTGACCGTGGGTGCTGTATCTAACGGTCCCGTATATCTGGTATCCTGCGAATGGTTATCAAACACCGCCACCGCAGCCGGGACCGTACCTGCCCGCAGGGTAGGGGAAACTTCCTCCTCAAAACCGATGCTCCGGCTCTGTGCAGAATGTTCCGTGCAGAAACCCGCTGATTCCAGAACGCATGGAGGATGATGTGCCTCTGCCCACAAAGTGCAGGTCACTTCCTCCGTCACATCCATACGGCTGCCGCCCTGGTCATTTAAGCAGATGCCGCCTGCCGCTCCAGCGCAATCCGCAGCACCTCCGGCAGCTCTTTGCCACGCACGGAAGCCCGCCGCAGAATACCCTGACACGCCTTCGGACTCAAATAGTATCTTTCCGGCACTTCCGCCTGCAAAATCTGCGACAAGGTAGATGCGTTTTCTTCGTTGGGGGACTCCCCAAAATTGGGCGTCAAGCACCCGCCATGCGAGGGAAAATCCATCTGCCACGATTTCTCCGGCGCTGCTCCACTTTCCCTTTGGAGGTTCAGGGACAGAAACACTTTCGCCTTTGACGGAGCAAACCGCTTCGAGGACTGCCCGGAAATCTTCTCCTTTGTTTGATGAGAATGCTCCCGGCACGTTCTCCCACACAATGTATCTTGGATATTCTCCATTGGTTGCACACCTCATTTCTTTCACGATCCGTATCGCTTCGTAGAATAGGCAGGACTGGCTTCCGTCAAGTCCTGCCCGTTTGCCCGCCACTGACATATCCGTACACGGCGAACCAAAAGTGATGATATCCACAGGGGCGATGCCTGCACCGCTTACTGTGGATATATCGCCTAAGTGTTTCATGAATGGGAGCCGCTTTGTAGTTACCCGGATAGGGAATGGCTCAATCTCCGATGCCCATACCGGAGTAATCCCTGCAAGCAGCCCGCCCAAAGGAAAACCCCCGGAGCCGTCAAACAGGCTGCCGAGGGTCAGCTTTTTATCTTCATTTTGTAAAGTTGGTGTATCTCCGCCGCTAAAGTCAGAGTCCCTTCTATGGATATATATAGCGTCCACTATACCTCCACCTCCTTGACCAGTGCAGAATATGGAATCTGCTCTCCGTTCCGGATAACATACACATTTTCCGCATCCCCCGTATCTTCCACATATCTGCGGAGGATGACAGAGGCATACTTCTCATCCAGTTCCATCATGCAACAGATACGGTTTAGCTGCTCACAGGCCATCATCGTGGAACCGCTGCCCCCGAAGGTGTCAATTACCACGGCATTCTCCTGGGAGGAATTGCAGATGGGATAACCGAGCAGGTCGAGCGGCTTGGATGTTGGATGGTTTTTGTTCCGCTTCGGTTTATCGTAATTCCAGATGGTAGTCTGGCTGCGGTCGGAGTACCAGGAGTGCCTGCCGCCCTTCTTCCAACCAAAAAGAACAGGCTCATGCTGCCACTGGTAATCGCTACGGCCAAGCACAAGACTGTTCTTTACCCAAATGCACACACCCGCCAGGTGAAACCCGGCGTCAATGAATGCCTTTCTGAAATTCAACCCTTCTGTATCGGCATGGAACACATAAGCCGAGCCTCCATTTTCCAGATACTCCGCCATGCACTGGAATGCCGACAGCAGGAATGTGTAAAACTCTTCATCCTTCATGCTGTCATTTTGGATGGTCAGACCATCCGAACTTTTGAAAGACACTCCATAGGGCGGATCTGTCACAATAAGGTTTGCTTTCTTCCCGTCCATCAGCTTTGCCACATCCTCTGAATTGGTGGCATCCCCGCACATCAGTCTGTGCTGTCCCACCGTCCAGATATCGCCGCGCTCCACAAAGGACGCTTTCTCCAATGCCGCCGAGAGGTCAAAATCATCATCCTTTGCATTCTTATCCTCATCCCCGGCAAAGAGGTCCGCGATCTCCTGTTCCTCAAAACCCGTAAGTGACACATCAAAATCCGCGCCTTGCAGGGATTCAATCTCAATCCGCAGAAGTTCCTCATCCCATCCCGCATCCTGGGCGAAACGGTTATCCGCAAGGATATACGCTTTCTTCTGTGCTTCGGTCAGATAGTCCACAAATACACATGGCACTTCCGTGATACCTTCCTCTTTCGCAGCAAGCACCCGTCCATGTCCGGCAATGATGCCATAGTCCCGGTCGATGATAACCGGATTGATAAACCCAAACTCCCTCAAAGACGAGCGGAGCTTTGTGATCTGCTCCGGCGAGTGTGTCCGGGCATTATTTACATACGGCACCAGCTTCTCCAAAGGGACAAGCTGCATTTCTGTTGTCGTCTTTCCCATCATCCACACCTCCGTTCCAGCAGCTTGTATAAGCCTTTCTCTGCACCCGCAATGTCCCCGGCAAACGCCTGCCCTTTGATGGTGCGGAACTGCTGCCGGGTCAGGTTCTTTTTGTTGGCGTTCAGTGTATCCATAAACACCGTTAATTCTGTTTTCTTTTTCATATTAGTTTCCTTTCCTCGCTCTGAGCAGCCGCTCCATTACATCATCCTGCGGCGTGTTTCCCTGCCACTCTACCGAGCAGTTCTCTTTCACAATCTGATATATCTGCATCCAGCAGTAGTTGGTCTGCTTCATGTAGGACTGGCTCATCGACACATAGGGAGAAGCGATGGCTGCTCCTGTGGTCGGATGTTTTGCAAGGAAACCTGTTGAAGAAACAATCTCCTCACACTGAATCCAGCGGGATACACTCATGGCATATTGCTCCACCATCTGTACCGTGACCAGCTTGTCACAGCCTCTCGCTTTCAGCCAGACAAAGGTCTCTTTGTAGACCTCCTCCGCCACCAGCTCCCGACCACTTTTCTGCGGGGACTTCAAGAAATCCTTTACCGGAGGGACATCTGCGCCTTCCAGTGCGGCAGGCTCCATCAGGACCTCCGCTGTTTTTCCCTCACTGATTTTCTCCGTCAATGCTTTCGGTTTCCGTCCGGCCCCCGGCCTTGCACCGCCCCGGTTGGTCCCGTCCTTTGCCATAGCCATCACCCCATTTCTTTGATTTCCTTTGAAAAAATGCTGCGTAAATCAAACGCCGCAGCATATAATTCTGATTGATTTTTCCGTAAATCCCACAGGGGTTAATACCCCGTTTGATTTCCGGTTTTTGCACAGATGACCCCGCGCCGTTCCCCGGAAAAAGCCCTCACAGAGATTTTGACCGCCCCTGGGGGCTACCGTCTGACCTATCTGTCACCAATCTCATGGTGTATCTTCGTATGGCAGGACTGGCAAAGGCTCATCAGGTTTCCACGGTCATGCGTCCCGCCTTGTGAGATAGGGAGGATGTGGTGTACCTCCTCCACGGGAGTAATCCTTCCTTCTTTCAGGCACCGCTCGCACAATGGATGCTCCGCGGCATAGCGGTCACGGATTCGTTTCCATGCTCTGCCGTAGGTCTTGTGAACATCAGGAGAACGGCTGTACTTGTTGTACTGGCTGTCCACCAGCTTTCTATGTTCCTCGCAATACTGGCCGTCCGTCAGCCTGGGGCATCCGGGATAGGCACAGCCGCGCTTTGGTTTTCTTGGCACTTCGCCACCTCCTTTGGCATAAAGAAAGCCCCCGCAGGATTGCTCCCACGAAGGCTGTCTGTCCTTATGCAGTTTTTGATGTTACCATCATACCACGTCCAAACAGGAAAATCGTCCACGAAATTACTCATGCCGACCACATCAAGGCTTCCCATACAGAAGCGTCACCAGCTTTCCAAGTGCGCGGTTCTTTTTGTTGTAAGCAGAAGAACGCTCAATACTGAAATGGTCGCAGATGTCATAAATGGAATCCGTCTGCCTCTCATCCTCAGAATAAAAGACTTCCAACCCATACCGCTCATCCTCACTCAGTTCGTTCCAAGCCGGAACAAACCACTCCATGTATTCCATTGCCTGACGGTAACGCTCTTTCAGGACGTCAATCTCTTCAATGCCTTTGATAATCCTGTCCTCGGCAGCCTGCGGATTGTGGCTGTGAGGCATCCCATCATACTGCGGGCTGCTGACACCACCCATCTTCTGATACGCCGCTTTAATCTCATCATCCGTATGGTCGATAATGAATTTCATGCTGCTATAATCCTTCAATGCGTCCACGGTTGCAGACCGTTTATCAAGATACTTCCAAACAATGCTCATATCCGGTTCCTCCAATCAAAGATTTTTTGTTCCCACGGATTTTCACAGATTGTCTTTGATTGGCTCAGATTGACCATGTTTGTCTTAGGTTTTCTCAAATTGCCAGTTCCGCTTTTACGGCATTCATCAATGCAGACTGTGTGCTGTCCTTTTCAGAAAGCGCCTTCATGATCCGTTCGTCAATGGTGCCTTTCGTGATGATGTGCTGCACCACCACAGTATCGGCTGTCTGCCCCTGCCTCCATAGCCGGGCATTGGTCTGCTGGTACAGCTCCAGCGACCAGGTCAGCCCAAACCACACGATGGCGGAACCGCCGCTTTGGAGATTCAATCCATGTCCTGCTGATGCCGGATGGATCAGCGCCACGAGAAGCTCCCTGGCATTCCAACTTCGGATGCTCTCGGAAGAATCCAGCCTGGAGAATGGGATTTTCAGCTTGTGAAGCCGTTCCATGATACGCTCCAAGTCATGCTGAAACCAGTAAGCCACCAGAAGCGGTTTTCCTCCCATGCTTTCGATGATGTCCTCCAACGCATCCAACTTTCTTTCATGTATCCGGATCACCTCACCGCTGTCGGCATACACCGCACCATTCGCCATCTGGCTGAGTTTCCCGGAAAGGGCTGCGGCATTGGCGGCTGTGATATCTCCGTCTGGCAGTTCCAATACCAAGTCCTGCTTTAATTCTTCGTACCGCTTTTGCTCCGGTTCGGAAAGCCGCACCTCATATCCCGTGGAAACCAGTTCCGGCATCTGCAGGTAGTCTGTAGATTTCATGGAAATCGTGATGTCGGAAATCAGCCGGTATATCTGCTGCTCCGCTCCCGGCAGGGGCTTATAGGAAAACACCACCTGGCCGTTTCTTTTATCCGGCAGAAAGAACCTTGTGCGGTACTGCCCGATGAACCTCCCAAGCCGCTGTCCCATATCCAGCAACTTGAACTCCGCCCACAAATCCATGAGTCCGTTGCTGCTCGGCGTTCCGGTAAGGCCTACAATGCGTTCCACCCTCGGCCGCATCTTCATCAATGCCCGGAACCGCTTTGACTGGTGATTCTTGAAAGAGGACAGCTCATCAATTACCACCATGTCAAAATCAAAAGGGATGCCGCTTGTCTCCACCAGCCACTGCACGTTCTCACGGTTGATGATGTAAATGTCAGCCTGCTGCTTCAATGCTGCCAGCCGCTCCGTCTCAGTGCCTACTGCCACGGAATAAATCAGGTTGCTTAAATGCTCCCATTTTTCAATCTCCGTTGACCAGGTATCCCGCGCCACCCGAAGAGGTGCGATAACAATCACCTTGTGGATTTCAAAGGAGTCAAACAACAGGTCGTTTAAGGCGGTCAGCGTGATGCTCGTTTTGCCAAGCCCCATATCAAGCAGCACTGCCGCTATGGGGTGTGTTTCGATATACTCTGTCGCATACTGCTGATACTCATGTGGCTCGTATTTCATCAATGATCCCTCCGATCTGCTTTTCATTATCCAACACATAAACCCGAAACCCTAACTGCCGCAGCATCCTGTGCCTTGCCAGTTGCAGGGGGCGGGGTTTCTTTCCGGGAGCCTTGACCTCCACAAATGCCATCCTCCCGCCAGGGAGAAGTGCCAACCTGTCAGGCATCCCATCCAAACCGGGCGATGTAAACTTTACTGCCACGCCTCCGACAGCCCTGACCGCCTCTCTGAACTTCTGCTCTATAGTTTTCTCTCTCATGCCAACACCTCCAAACCCTTTGTATTTTCAGCATTTCAGGCTTTCAGGTGGAGGTCGGTGGAACTTGTACCTAAAAGTCCTCTATATAAGATTATTTCTAAAAAAACTGCCCTAAAGGGGGGTTATACCAAGACCTCCACCGACCTCCACCCTTACGGTAAAACGCCCCTGCTAAAATTCCTCTGCAATCCTCAATCCTCGGATAAAATTTCCTGTTTTGGTCTTTTGCCGCATGAATCCCGCCGTTTCCAGCGCATTATAAAAATCCGCTGTACTTCTCGTGTACTCGCCAGTCCTTGCACAATAGCTGCGGTATTCCTGATACAGTACGCCCGATTTTTCACGGTAGGTTTTATCCGCCTCACAGCACTCATTTAGAAAATGCCCAAGCCAGTCATTATCTTCGCGGTAGGATTTGATGGCATCTTCCACGCAGACAGGGCAGGGGATATGGAAGTTCCGTCCGATTGCCTTTTTTGCTCCCTCAATGATCCAGGCCATGATAGCAGGGGCAGCCTCCGACACAAGAAAATCGGCATAGTTTTTCACATCGCCGTTGCCCTCAATCCTGGCATTAAAGGGAATAACGATCAAACGCCGCCACGTTCCCGGATCATTAGCGCCCACCCTCGGCAGGTGGTTGGTATACAGCACAAGTGTGTGGCTCGGCGTAAAGGAAAACGGGTCTTTATATTTCTTCTCCGCAAAAATCTCATCTGTGGAACACATCTGCTTTACCACAGAGGTATTCAGGCGCATTCCTTCTTCCAGTTCGGCAGCGATAATCAGCCGCTTGCCCTTCGCCTCGGCCAGCTCCGGCTTCACATTCCGCTTGCAGCCCACCGTTAAAGTGTCGGCAGACATATTTCCGCTGTAGGTGCCAAGCACACGGGCAATGGCGTTCCAGAAGGTAGACTTTCCGTTCCTGCCTTCTCCATAAGCAATGATGAGGGACTCCAGATACACCCTGCCCACCGCCGCCATGCCCACGATCTGCTGCACATAGTCGATTAGCGCAGAGTCCCCGCAGAAAATCGTGTCCAGCGCATCCAACCACAGCCCTTTCCCTTTGTCGCCAGGACCTGCCGCCGTGATCTTCGTAATGTAATCCTCCGGGCTGTGGTCACGCCTGCCCTCCAAGCCGTCCGGCAGATAATAGGTTCCGTCCGGTGTGTTCAGCAGAAAACCGTCCCGGTCAAGATCGGATACCCCAATCTCCAGCATCGGTTTCGCCGCCTGCAAAGCTGACACCACATACTTCATGTCCCGCCGTTTCATCACAAATGCCCTGTATGCCATTGCAGACAGATAGGCAAGGTAGGCTTCTGTCTGCCCGCTGCCGATTTTCTTCTCCAGTGCCTTGCCGCCGGATGCAATGTCATCCTCTGCAACCCCAACATCCATCAGCGCCTGTTTGGTACGCATGACCTCATCCTTTGCGTCTGCAAGCTGGAGGTCAAGGAATTCCTCCGCCGCACCAACCGCCTGCTGCTTGGACTCCACCCAATACTGCCCACAGAAACGCAGAAAGTCCGTAGCAGCCGTATAGCGAAGTTCTACACCGTACTCTCTGGTCAACACTTTTGCCTGCCCGATATCGGAGTAGTCGGCGGGCTTTAAGGATTCCCGGCAGAATTCATCGTTATAAGCCTCCGGAGCCACATACCCCTCCTGTCCCTGCACCTTCTCGGCAAAGCGGCAGGCACTCTGCCAGATAGCGGCAAGTTCCTCATCGTCAAGCGGGGGATTGCACTTTGCCGCCTCTTCCATGAAGATTTCGTGCGCCTTTTCCGTTGCGCCGTACCGCTTTACCACCCGCCCCGCAAAATGGGACATGGTGGAATTGCGCTGTCCCTGTGGTATCCCTTTTTCCTGCGGCTTTACGATACAGTCAATCGTGATCTCGCCCTCATGCCACAAAATCTCCTCCGTAGGATTGCCAAAGATAAAACGTGCGGAATCGATGGCGTTGCCGTCAAAGAATGGAAACCTCTGCTGTATCGCTTTTTTCAGTGCAGCACATGATTCTCCATCTGTGACCGGGTCATGGGGAAAGTAAACATGGAATCTCGGCCTTGCGGATTTTCCGTCCTTCGGCCTCCCGTTGTTCCGGCTCGGCACCACGGCAAACGCTACATCCTGCCCGATGCGCTCTGCCAGATTTCCCGGATGAATCCAATCTGCCGGATGATCGGAATGGTCATTGTCGCAGTCCATCACTTCCACATCGGAGGAGAGGAAGTTCTCGCCGCTCCTGCGGTAATTCTTGAATTCAGCACACACATGGTCAAAGGCCATGACCTCCAAGCAGTCATCCTCGTTATCAATCACACGCTTATTGGGATACAGACTGTTCTTTGCATTTCCCCGGCTGTTCGCTGTGTAAATTGTCATCCTCATACTCTCTTGACCTCCTCCAGTTCTTCCGTGAAATACCGGATCAGCATATTTTTCTTTTCTGCCTTTTCAATCCCTGCTGCCATCCCTGCGGAAATGTTCCTGCCAAACACCCATATCTGGTCGCACTTGCCAAGCAGCACCATCCCCATAAACAGGGCAATACTTCGCTCCGCAGAGACCGAGTCATCCATGAACTGCGGAAAGAGCAGGTGTGGGGCGAGGGGAATACACGCATTTCTTACCGCAAAGCGGCTGTACACTCTCGCCATGTTTACATTGTTCTCCACATCTCCGGCAAACGGGGAACATATATACACAAGCGGCCGGTATGCCCGTTTCGCCGCTTTTTCTTCCTTCTCAATGTTTGAAAGGGCCTCATAAGTTGTCGGATCATAATAGCCCTCGCTGTTATATTTACTGATGCCCATAAGTTGCACCTCCTCTAATCCTTTTGATAAAATTCACATTCATAGCCGTCTGCCCGGAGTTTCAGTCCCTTTGCCCAAGGCGGCGTTCTGCCCATCTGTTCACAGACTGCCGCAAGGGACATCCTCCGGTCTGCCTCAATAATGATCTCGTCATGCACATGAGCCACAATCGCACAGTGTTTTAATGTCTGCATGGCATAGCACAGAATGTCGCGGGCGGTCGCCTGCACAATGTTCTCCACGAACTTGGGGCCGTAGCTCTCCAGCCGTTCCCATTTCTTTGTGCCGCCCACGCCCATGTAAGTGACGGATTCCCCGCCAAAGCAGTTCTCCCCAATCCTCGGTTTCACATAAGCCAATCGTCTGCCAGAAGGAAGCGTGATGAACAGCATCCCGCTCTGATAGGTAAAGCGCACGCCGTGTGTTTCCGTTTGCAACCTCTTTTTGATACATTCTTTCACGGCACGATCCACATCCCACCAAAACTGCGTGATCATCGGATTGGAATTCCGCCACGCATCCACCAATGGCTGCAGCTCTTCTTCCGCAAGTCCCATTTCCAACGCGCCCATAGATTTCAATGCGCCGACAGATCCGCCATAGCCGAGAGCCAGCTCCGCGATCTTGCCCTTCTGCCGCAGGTGGCCGTTGATGCCATGCTTCTCAACGGGAACATGGAACATCTGACTTGCCGATGCACAGTAAATATCGCCGCCATCTTCAAAGACTTTCAGCCGCCACCGTTCCCCGGCAAACCAGGCGATTACCCTCGCCTCGATAGCGGAGAAATCCGCCACAATAAACTTCCTGCCATCCTGCGGCACAAAAGCTGTACGGATAAGCTGCGACAAGGTGTCCGGAATATCTTCATACAGCACAGACAGAGCATCATAGTTACCGTTTCGCACCAATGCCCGCGCCTGTGCCAAATCCGATATATGGTTCTGCGGCAGATTCTGAAGCTGAATGAGCCGCCCGGAAAACCGGCCGGTACGATTGGCTCCGTAAAACTGAAACATCCCGTGCGCCCGGCTGTCCCGGCAGACCGCATTTTCCATTGCCGTGTATTTCTTGACACTACTCTTGGCAAGCTGCTGCCGCAGGGAAAGCACCTCCCGCAAAGGCTCCGGTGCCGTCTTTATTAACTCCGCCACTGCTTTCTTTCCGAGAGTGTCGGTTTCCAGTCCATTCTCCGCAAGCCACTGTTTCATTTGCTGTACAGAATTCGGGTTTTCAAGACTGGTCAGTTCCTGCATAGTGGCAGACAATTCTGCTTTCGAGCGTTCATCCATCGCAATGGCCTGTCTGACCAGCTCCATATCCACACCAATGCCCCGGTCATTGATTTCCTGGTCGAGATGATATTCCTCCCAAATGGAACCCGGCACCGGGAACTTGGATAACCTCTGCTGTATCTGCATCTCTGTTTCCACGTCCCGCAGGTTATATGCCTTGAACCGCTTCCATTTCTCCTGATCATGCTCCGGCAGATTCCGTATTCTGCCACCATTGGTTTTGGTCGGCTTGCAGGGAACACAAAAATAGCGGATCAGGTCTTTGCCCTCAGTCAGCTTCTGCTTCTCCAGCCCAAGCGCCGCACCCACGCTCTCCAGCGAAAGGGGAAGCCCAAGCGTAGCAGACCACACCATTGTGCAGTGCCATCCCTCCGGTCCCAGCCATTCCCCAAGATAATTTGATAAACACACCCTCTCGAACATGGCGTTGAACGCCCATTTGGTAATGGATTCATCGGAGAGCGCCGCTACAATCTCCGCAGGGATTTCCTCACCGCAGGCAAGATCGACCACTTGCACCGCTCCACCGTCCACGGCATAACCAAACAGCAGGATTTCAAAGGCAGGGGAGGACGCATATTTATACACACCGCATTTCCCCAGGTCTGTGTCGGAGTATGTCTCTATATCGATTGATAAGGTTTTCATCTTCTCCACCGTCCTTTCACCGCCTTAAGGGCGGCAGAGGCATACACCTCCGCCACCCGATAGCCGCGGTCTGCTGCGTCAAGAGAGAAAATCCTCGTCCCCATCTGCGAAATCATCCTCCGCACGGGACTTGCCCCCAAGCGGCTCACCGTCACGGATTTTCTGTAAGTTGTTCAGCCCGCAGGCAATTCCCTTATTGCCATTGGAGTTGAACGCATAGAAGTTGATGCTTGCCCTGCCATACACACCGCTGTAGACTTCGGAGCGATCCAGAATCGGCTGACGGTCCGCATCCACAATGCCCGGAGCCGTAGAGCTGTTGGCATTGACGAAATAGGCGTTTGCATAGGCTTCATCATCCGGGCGCTCCGCATCCCCATCACGCAGCGGAGTCTTCAGCACGGAAAGCGCCGGAACGCTTCTACCGTTGCCCTTCAGCTTTGCTTCGCCCTCTTTGTAGGCTGCTTCGATTGCCGCTTCGATCTTCTTGATGGTCACAGTGTCCGACTTCGGGATGATCAGGCTGACACTGTACTTGGGCGTGCCGCCGTTGATTGCCTTCGGTTCCCACACATTCGCATAACTCCAACGGGTATCGGGACCGGTAATAACCTTCATAGGGTTGCTGACTTTATTTGCCATAATGATTTCCTCCTCAATTTTCCTTAAAATCTTCTGCTGCCGATGCGGCCTTGTCGATATTCATTTCCTGTCTCTTGTCAGATTCCGGCACTAAGGCAGGCTTGCCCTGGGGCTTCTCCACCAGTCCGGAAAGCAGCTTTGCAAACTGCTTCTTTCCGAGCAGTTTTTCCATTGCTGTGATGCCTAAGAGCTTCGGCTCATATGGATCGTAGCCCGCCTTCTTCACGGTATCTGCCACAGCATCCTCATCGGTGTACTTCCGGTTGGAGCGGCCTTCCACCACTTTGAATCCGGCATACTTCACACCACCAAGTGCCTGCTGCAATGCAAACTCCTTCACATCCGCTGCCCATGCCGCCAGCTCATCCGCTTTCTCAAGAATCGCCGCAATCTCAGCATCCTCCAACGTGTCCGGCATGGCAAAATCGTACTTCGCCAATTCCAGGTTGTACTCTGCCCGCTTTCTGCAGGCAGCTTTTGCCTTACAGAACCGGCACCAGTCACCACAGGCAAAGTCGCCGCCGCCCTCATAGGCCAGCTTCGCTTTTGCCATAAGGTCGTTATATGCCCACTGTAAAAGGTCATCCTTTGCCATGACGCAGATGCTCACATTCTCCCGGCGCGGTTGGAAGATTGTCATTCTGACCGTATCAATGTCATAGATGCCATCGAACAGTTCCAATGCGCCCAGGGCATACAGCATCATCTGCGGATTCTCCACCGCAGACACCTCCACACCCTTGCCGTGCTTATAGTCCACAATGTAAAGCGTCCCGTCTGCAATGATCACGCAGTCGCCCGTACCGAACCCCTCTGCCACAAACCGGGAGAAATCCAGCCGCTGCTCAATCAGCACCACAGGGTCTTTACAGATTTTCTTTGCTTCTGTCAGAAGCTCCATCACGTAAGCGGCATAATCGCAGGCACACTGCTCCATCTCCTCGTTATAGAAGGAAAGATTCTCTGTCGGATCAACGCTTTCCATATCAAGCGCCAGTTTCAGCTTGTGTTCACACAGGCTGTGGGCATCTGTGCCTTCCTGCGCGTACTCGCTGCCCTTATCCTCATAATTCTCACAAAGTCTTGCGGACGGAGGACAATTCAGCCACCTGTGACTGGAGGAGGCCGACAATAGTGCGTGTTTTCCCATCACAACACCTCCGCATCTGCAAGGAGCGCCTGGTATTCTACCGGGTCAATATCCGACAGCTTATCCGCACCGTGCTTGATAAGTAATGCCTTGGCTTCTGCTGTGTGTCCAGCGCGGGATTTCTCCGCCAGCACTGCACGGACTTTCTCCAATGTCAGCGGTTTTTCTTCCGGTACGGGTTCAGGAGCCGGTTTCGCTTCTGCCTTTTTCGCCTTCATCCCTGATTTAGCCGTTGGAACTTCCGCCGGTTCATCCTGTGTCATGGCATCTGCCACTGCCTGCAGGCTGTCCGCCAGGGAGCGGAGGTCTGATACTACATCCAAAAGAAGTTTGATTTTACTCATGCACCAGTCCTCCTTCCGCAACCTCCCGGATAGAAAGTTCCTCTACCGTGCTGCCCGGAACGATGACCGTCAGCCTGACCTTGTCCCCGAAAAGGAAACGCATAAGCCGCTCCCTCACAGAAACATTGCGTACACTGACCGCGCCGCCGTTCACAGGCTTTTTTGAAACACTGATCTGCAATGTGTGCTTCATACTTCACCTCTGCTTTCTGAAGGACGGTATAGGGATGTCCTTCACTATACGGAGATTGGGCGGCTGCTTTGAGGGGGGACTCATTAAAAAAACTTCAGGAACTTTTTTCTTGCCCCTTCAATGGATTCACGGATTGTCTTTATGTCCTTACCCTCACGGCGAGCGATCTCCCTAATCGATAACCCCTGCGCCAGCATCAACAGCCTGCGTTTCTGCACCTCCGACAGCTTATCGAAGGTTTCTGCAATATGCTGGTTTTCAATCTGTAAAAACAGCGCCGCTTCCGGTGTTTCCTTATCCGCCATTTCCACGCCCTCAAACTCCGCACCATCAAGGGAATAGCAGTGGTATCGCTCCTTGCGGTCAAGGTTGCTTTCCTCTCGCCTGGAATCCAGGATCATGGTTCCGATTTCCTCGCTGACCTCTACGTCAGAGGTTTCTCCATTTGCAAATGTGTAATTGATTTTCATTTTGCCGTTCTCCTTTCGGAGCCCGGCAAGCGGCACCTATGCCACTACAAACAAAAAAGAGCCTGACAAGCAGCACAAAAGTGCCGCTTGCCAGGCTCAATGTCGTCTCCATCATCTTTCAGATGGTATCGTGAGGGTTTGACCGCTAACTAAGGAATGAAATCTCCCCCTCGTGCATCATGCTCAAACAAACGATGCCACCGTTTTCCCGGCTTCGCTGTCCGTTGCCCGTTCCCATATACATTCCTTATAGGAACTGTAGTATTACCGCAGCTATCCGGTAAGTCCCGGTCAGATGCCGGAACATTCGGTGTTTGTTCCTTCTATTCAGTTTTAATTACCCCGATGTCCGCACCGCAGTGCCTGCACCTTACAATAAAATCAGGATTCCGGTCCGTCACCGGGGTAATGAACTGCATCTTGGTATCTATCTTCGCATCCATGATTTTCTGCCCACATTTCGGGCAGCGGACAGGACGCATATTTGTCTTTATCTCATGTCCCTGTTCCTCCTTCTTCCTGCGCATACTCATATACGCTCCTTCCTGATCCCGCCGCTGTCCGGCGAGGGGAGGGTATATGACCCGCTATGATTTTATGTGCCTTACATGACAAGCTCTGACAGCCAGGGAGCCGTTGGCCTTGCCAGCAGGCGGGCGTTTAAGTACGCCATCTCCAATGTAAGACAGGTGTTACCCAGGTAATACCCATCCATGATGGTAAGGGTCATAGCAAGGTCAGGCTTCTCCATATCAGTCAGACAGATCGGCAGGAGATATTGCACCCGGCCCTGGTAGCCCTGCGGCACCACGATGCCCGGTTCGACAACCGCCTTCCGCCGCGCCAGTTCTACTGCCGTTTCAAGTAGCAGGGGCAGATTTCGCGCATCACGGATTTCGGCGGGCAGACGGGAGAGATTCTCCTCGTCTCCTAAAATGTGGTCTATGTTTACCCGTATCGGCCACTCCGGGTTATAATTGACGCCATACTGCGTCATATAGTAGGAGGGCTTTTTCGGTAATGGGCTTATGTATTTCAGCCACGGTGAAATCTCATCCGAAAAACCCCGGAAATACCAATCCAGCATACTGGCTTGTCTCTTGTTGCGGTCAAAGCAGCCGTAGATCGCTTTGTACCTTTTCGTGTACAGTCCAGTGTGAAAGCAGGCGTATTCATTCTCTACATGAAAATACTCTGCTGCTTTCGCCGGATTGCGTTCCTCGTTATAATCAATCACTTGTTTTTTGAAAATGCTGTGGATATACCGCTCTAATATGGGAGTATCTTGGTTTTTTGTATAGTAATTTGGATTCCGAAACCGCCACGGCTCCGGGATTGCCAGCTCCGCCAGTTCATCGAGCTGCTCATACCAGCTCGGAATAAAGGCAAAGGAAAACAGGTCTGGCATCAGGTTCATATCAGTTCCCTCCATTTGGTCTGGATCACTTCCAAAAGATGCATCTGTACCTGTATCTTCTTGTCCTCATCAATCTCCTTGTGAATCTTCCCATCGGGGCCAAGCACCTCGCGGGTTACAAGGGCATTATGAAAAGGCTCATATATCCGCAGGATTTCTTCCAGTGCGTCCTTCTCGCCGTGAACCGCTCTTTTAATCAGGTCATAGTTTAATCCATCTGTATAGGTTTTATCGCCCATAAAAATTTCTAATCGCTTTGTATGCACGTTGTCTTAAGTTGTACACCGTGCGGGTAGTTACCTCCAGTCTCTTTGCTATTTCCTCATCAGTAAAGTTGCGCCAGAAGTCCAACAGCAGGACTGTCCTTTGCTTCTCCGGCAAGGATATAAGTGCTTTATATAAAGTTTCGCTCTCCACCACACAGGAATGCCCGTCCACATAAAGCACAAAATAATCGGATGGGTAGGAGTCCTTGTGGCCTAATAATTCAAGTATGTATTCTACCGGTTCTTCCTGGTAATTCTTGTCCCGGCGTTTTTCAGCCCGCAGCAAATCTCGGTAGTAATTACGCGATGCAGTTTTACTGAAAGAATCGAACATCGCACATTTTCTATCTTCATCGGAAGGAGATACCATAGCACATCCCTCCTTTATTCAGATTTGAGCGTGGTTGCTTTTTCACCTCCTCGCTATACCAGAACGTTTTTTGCAACCTCAAACCGGAAAGTTTTTGAGAAATTTTTCTATTTTCTTCTTTGACAATTTTTGACAATGTATAAAAATGGGGCCAATCCACACAAGGCAGACTGGCCCATCTTCTCAGACAACAAGACGTTCTTATCTTGCCTTATTGTTACTCTGTATTGCCTCTTTTAATTTTTGAAAGCTCTCGTCACTGATAACATGTTCAATCCGGCAGGCATCTTGTTCCGCTTGTGCCGGATTAACTCCCATTTCAACTAACTGGGCAGTAAAGAAACAATGACGCTCATAGACTTGCTCTGCCAAAGCCAACCCATTCTCCGTGAGATGTAAGCAGCTATCTGAATCCATTTCCAAATAGCCTTTTTTACGCAATTCTTTGACCGCATGACAGACAGAGGGCTTAGAAAAATTCATTTGCCTTGCCACATCAATAGATCGGACTACTCCAATCTGATTTTTCAATATCAAGATTGCTTCCAGATAGTCTTCCAATGATTTTCCTAACGTCACACTCACTTATTCCTCCTTTTGTCTGTACGGATAAAAATGTACTCGAGCACTATACAAGTTCATGGCACTGAATTGTAAAAACAATTCAGTCACCTTCAGTAACATATAAAACCGAAACATCCTAGGAGGGAGCGGTATTGACTGTAATTCCTCAAATATTTCCTTCATTTCCGGCTGAGCCTTAACTACACAAAATCGCTGGTCTATCTGGAAAGTATTTGCCATATCCTGAATGTATTGCCAGACAACAGGAGCAACCTGCATATCATCTATGCAAATCTGTTCAGGATTTATTAAAATCACCATATCAACGCTATAGCGTATAAAAGCCGTAGGCAAATGCTTTCCCATGCGATAAATGATACAAAAATCACTTGTTGTGCATTTTTGTACGATAATTGTTGATGGCAAATCCTTCAATTTTGAATAGGTTTTTTGTTCCTGTTCAGGACACTCTTTACCAAAATATAGTATTTCCATTCCAGGTATTATTGGAAATACTGCTGCCTGATCGAAGTTCGTAATCTCACCTCCAATCTGCCGCTTTTCCATATCTGCTAACAAAATCTCTATTGGCGTAAAAATTTCTCTCACCTCCCGGAAAAGTATTGTTCTCCGATTTGTACCACCTGATCGCAGGTGATTTCCAAAAACTCCATATCGTGCGTAACAACAAAAACGATATGCCCCAGCTTTGCAAGATCTTTCAGCGTTTGACTTACCACACACATGTGGTCATAATCAAGCCCGCTGGTAGGCTCGTCAAAAATCAGGATTTTCTTTCCGGCCACGATTCCAGTAACAATAGCAAGCCGCTGTTTCTGTCCGCCAGACAATGCCATCGGGTGCTTATCCTTAAAGTTAATCAGATCAAAGTCAGTCAGGGCTTTCTCAATTTCAGCATCCGTGATATTGTCATCCCGCGACAACTCACATTCGTTCCATACGCTTTCACCAAAAAGCTGATGATTTACATCCTGCATAATCATGTAGCAAGCCGCGTTTCGTTCTTTAGGGGACATAGATTTTCCATGATACAGCACTTGTCCGCTATGCTCTTTTAACAGCCCTGCCAGACAACGCATAAGCGTAGTCTTACCTGCTCCATTGATACCCAGGACACCAAGGATTTCCCCGGAAGATACGCTAAAGCTGATATTTTCAAAAATAGTATGCTTCTTGTCCTTTACAGCTAAGTTCCTGACCTCCAGCTCTCCACCTTCTTTTGAAATGATGCTATACGGTGGATTTTTCTGGCGAAGGGTACGCAGTCCCATCCGGCAGCGTTCTTCGTCTGTCAGACTTAAAAATTCTTCCCGGCTGTATTCCTTCACAATTTTTCCATCTACAATGAATACTGCCCTGTCAATAATATCCGTCAGGTAATACAAGCGGTGTTCGGCAATCACAATACTTTTGCCCTGAGACTTGATATATTTAAGCTGCTCCCCTAAAGTCAGGGTAGAAGCCCTGTCCAGGTTTGCAGACGGTTCATCAAGTACATAAATTTCCGGGTTCATGGCATAAACCGATGCAAATGCCAAAGTCTGCTTTTCGCCGCCTGACATAGAGAAAATATCCCGATGCAGCAAATGTTCAATATGTAAATCCTGAACGGTTTTATCCACCTGTTGACGGATAATTTCCGGGGCCACCCCGTTATTTTCCAGCCCGAAGGCCAGTTCGCTGTCTGAATCAATATTAAAAAATTGCGACTTCGGATTTTGGAATACGGAACCGACCTTTTCAGACAGCCGATACATAGGCGTATCCGCAACTACCATATCATCAACAATCGTTTTTCCACTTAAATCCCCATCATTGAAATGGGGAATCAGGCCATTTATCAGCTTCGTTATCGTAGTTTTGCCGCAGCCACTCTTGCCGCAGAGCAAAACACATTCGCCCGGTTTGACCTGGATATTGATCTGGTGCAGGCTCCCATGTGTTTCTTCTCCATGATAGGAAAAGTCCACTTGTTCAATATCAACCATGCAAAAGACCTCCTTCCGTTATAAGATGTTCTATAAGGATTTTCGTACCTATCACAATCAGGATAAGTCCGCCAATTATTTCTGCTTTTGAACCGAAACGATTTCCAAATACATTTCCAGCTTTGACACCACAAACAGAAAAAGCAAAGGTGGTCATGCCAATAAACAAAACTGCCGGAACGATGTGGATATTCAAAAAAGCAAAGGTTATGCCGACCGCCAGTGCATCAATGCTGGTAGCAATCGCCAATGGAAGCATACTATGCACTTCAAAAGAAGCAGAGCAGCTTTTTTCTTCTTCACGAGCCTCTCTCAGCATATTCAGGCCGATACAGCCTAAAAGTACAAACGCAATCCAATGTTCAAAATGGGTAATTGCAGCCTGAAACTGTATGCCGAGAAGATACCCCAAGAACGGCATAAAAGCCTGAAAGCCTCCAAAATAGCAACCCGTAAGTACAGCATACTTTGTATGCAGCTTTTCTACGGATAAGCCTTTGCAGACCGATACTGCAAAGGCATCCATAGACAGACCAACCGCAATCATAAACAATTCTATAAAGGACATTGCTTCTCCCTCTAATGTGCTATATTCGCAGCTACAATAAATGCACAGCCCACTAACAAGCAGATGTAGTCCTGAATATGAAAGCGTAAGTCCACAATACAGGTTTTGGGGACTGGATTTTCAATCCCTCTGGTAATGGCGGCAGCACTCAATTCATCAGCCGTTCCGGTTGCGGACATTAAGAGCGGCACAACCATGCACTCCATTTTCCTTTCAAGCCCCTTGATCTTCCGCAGCTTCATGGCATCCCGGATATGGCGGTGTTCTTCTTTGATTGCCGGAAAATACCGCAGGGTAATCGAGAGCGGAATAATCAGCTTTTGTGGAATATGCCATTTCCTCAATGCGATAATCAAAAACCGCACTGGCGTTGTTTTCAAAATTAATGCGCCAATCATCAAACAAGGAAACAATTTGCGAATATATACCGTCAAAATGGAAAACATGATGACAAATATCTTCGGCAGTATCGGTATTACATAATATTGAATGACTACAAGGCCCGCAAATACTAATATCCACTTGATTGCTGTCTTTCCGCACCCACAGCACAACAACAGGAGCGCCAGCACGCCAATAACGGCAAATTCAATCCACCGGGCAGAATATGTAAAGGCAACGATGTTGGCGATAACCAGAAGCAACAGATCTGTCCGGGGGTCTAAATGAATCGCTTTTGTTTCTGTACCTGCCATTGTTAAACCATGCCCGCCTTTTCAAAGTGCTTTTTCAGCAGGGCTTTTCCAATCAGGCCGCCAACAAAAGCCAATAAAAAGGTCGCCACCACCATTACAATCAATACCCATACCGGGGTAACAGCATTCATAGTTGCTACATAGTCAGCAGGCATCCCCTGAGATACCATCTGCTCCGAGAAACTGTCACGGAACAACCAAATCGGTAGCGGGGAACCTACCATGCCAAGAGAAAAGAAGGCATATCCGAGAAGGTTTCCCTTAAAGCTGTTGTATCCAGTTGCCTTACGGATCAACTCTGCCACAATGCAGGCCAGTCCAAATGTCACGAGCAACACCAGCGTAAATTGCCCGGTTGCCACATAGATCAGTCCAGTAATCAGCCCCATAATCAGAACTGCTCCTGTTTTCTGAACTTTCGCCACAAGAAGCATATAGATCACACCACACAGAACACTGAGAATTGGTGGCATGAAAATCCATAGCAGAGGGGTAATGCCTCCGCTAACCATAACAATCAGATTGATAACAAAATAAATTGCTGAAAAAATACCAATGGTAACAAGGTCTTTGACCTGTAATTTGTTCTTATTTTGATCCATTTTCTTTTACCTCATTTCCTTTTTCAACTTTGTAAGATTTCTAAATTCTGAAACCACCAACAGAACAGCAACAATAAAGATAATCCCATCTGTCAGAGCCGGAGCCAGGAATACCCCACGAATCCCAAGACCGCCAATTTTAGGAAGCAGGATTGCCATAGGAATAAAAAGTGCGATCTGACGGAATACAACAATAACGCTGGCTTTCGATGCCTTACCCAAAGACTGGAACAAGGTAATTGCAGTAATCAGGAATCCCAAAATGATATATGTGCTGAACAGGATGCGGAAATCGGTATAACCCTGTGTAACAAGTGCCGGATCAGTGATAAACCAGGAAAGCACCATCTTCGGAGCCAGTTCCACCGGAAGGTAGAAAATAAGGGAAAGCACTGTCGCTCCTACGATAAAGCCCTTTGTTACCGTCTTTACGCGGTCATATTCTTTTGCACCATAATTTGTACCGGCTGCGGGTTGGAAGCCCTGGCTCATACCCCAAAGAGGAATAAAGGCAAAGGACTGTGTGCTTAATGCGGCACCCAAAAGGATCTGCCATGAATCTCCGCCATGAATAGATGCCACTTTGTAAAGAACTGTCTGCTGTACCAGCGTCATAACCTGCATCAGCATGGCAGAAAAACCGACACCGAAGATTTCAGATGCCAGACTCTTTTCAAAGCGAATACCGTGAATACGGACATTCTTACTTTTCGCCATGAAATGCCAAAGCATGACCGCCGCATAAACAAACTGCGAGAAAATAGTCGCATAGGCGGCACCGTCAATTCCCCTTCCATAAGGATTGAGGAGCGAGATAAGAATGGGATCAAGAATGATATTCAGGACAGCAGAACCAGCACTGAACACCATAGCCTGTCTCAAAAGCCCTTCGCCACGCATAATCATATTCGAGGATTGAGCAAAATTGACGAATAGGGAGCCAGCAAAGATAATCCGCAGATAACGCTCCGCATTATTCAGAATCTCCCCTTCCGCACCACTCAGGGTAAGAATCTGGCGTGTAAAAATCATACCGACAGCGGTAATGATAATGCCAAGAAGAAGATTCATGGCAATTAGGTTCCCCATGATCTTATCCACAGTGTCCTGGTCTTTTTTACCGACTGCGCGGGACAGAACCGAAGCGGAACCAACACCAATCAGTGTAGATACGCCAGTGTTAATCAGCGTGAATGGATAAGATACGGAAACAGCCCCCATAGCGACTTCGTTAATGAGCTGGCCGACAAAAACCCTATCCATCAGATTATACAGTCCCACAACCACCATACCAATGATGGCGGGCAGGCTGAGTGAAATGATAAGCTGCAGCGGTGAGGCTGTCAGCAGCATTGTTCTGGTATCTGTTTGTTTACTCATAGTCTCTCCTTTCATCAGCCGATGCTCCAGCCTTCGGCCTTCTCTCTGATCTCAATAAATCGTCTATATACGCCTTCTTGTGCCATCAGTTCATCATGAGTTCCCTGTTGGGCGATCCCGCCTCCATCCACCACAAGGATTTTGTCAGCATTTTGAATAGTGGCAAGTCGATGGGCAATCGTAATAATTGTCTTGCCGTGGGTAAGTGCGCTGATCGCCTCCTGGATCAGATGCTCATTCTCCGGGTCAATACTTGCTGTTGCTTCGTCCAAAATAACGATGGGAGCATCTTTCAAGATTGCACGGGCAATGGAGATACGCTGTTTTTCTCCACCTGACAGGGATGAACCTCCCTCGCCAACCATTGTGTCATAGCCGTCCGGCAACGCCATAATGAAGTCATGGCAACGAGCCTTTTTTGCGGCCTCTATAATCTGTTCATCCGTTGCATTGGGATTACCAAAACGGATATTGTTCTTTACCGTATCATGGAACAAATATACATTCTGAAAAACCATGCTGATATTCCGCAACAGGGAATCACAGGTAAAGTCTTTCACATTACGTCCACCGATCTTGATTGCACCGCTGTTCACATCATAAAAGCGAGCAATGAGATTGCAAAGTGTAGATTTGCCGCTACCAGAAGGACCTACAACAGCAGTCGTGGTATTTTGCGGAATTTTGAAAGAAACATCATGCAGCACTTCCCGCTTGTCATAACCAAAAGAAATGTGCTGAAACTCAATGTCGTGGGATGCCAGCATAATGTCTGATCCACCTTCATCAATGTAGACTGCCTTTTCGACTTCCTCCAGCTTATTCATCGCAGAATCTATGACACCAAGCACATGAGCCGAATCATTGACTGCCTCCACGCTGCCAAAGATGGTAAACGAGAACATACAGAACATGAGCATAATAGGAAGTTCCATCTGTCCGTTGTAGGTCATCCATGCCGTAACCAGCACCAGCCCCACAGAAGCTAATTTCAAAGAGAACAGATGCAGGCAGTTAAACGGCGTGAAGCCCTTTTCAATCTTGATATTGATCTTCTTGCTGTCATTTACCGCCTGTTTCATACTGGCAATAGAAGCACCTTCCTGACCAAAAGACTTAACGATGGGAAGTCCACGCACATACTCAATCGCAGCGCCAGACATATCTTCAACGGCCTTTTCGTTGACAGGCGCATTTTTCGCACTCTGTACTGATACCCCATGCAAAAACAGGAAGGAAAGCAGCACACCAGCCAGTGCCACCAGCGCAGCATGAATACTGAAAAAGCCCAGGCAAAGAATGATTGCAACCACGTTTATGTAACCATTAACTACCTCGTTAATCATTCTCATTCCCTGATATTCCAAAGAAGAAAGCTCTGTAGTGACGGTACTTAAAATGTCTCCGGCGCTATTCTCCTGAAAATATCCAAGCGATACACGTTTTAGAATGTCACCGATTTTAATTCGCTGCTCTGCCGCAAGCTCATAGCCGATACTTTCCTGCAATTTCGCCCGCCAGTAGGAAAACAGGAAGCGAAGCAGCACCAGCACCACTACTGCTGCAAATGAAAGACCAATCAGTGAAGTATCAAAGGGCATTCCAGTTCTTGCACTGTCAATGGCTTTTCCTAAAGTATAGGCCGCGACCATTGTAGGCGCTGCTCCGAACCAGGTCGCAAAGAATGCACACACAAATCCGAGGTACAAACGGCCTTTATAAGCACCACACCAATCAATAATTCGTTTTGTTGTCTTAAACATTTAAAGTCACCCCCTGTTCATCAGAAACAGCCCAGGATTTTGCACCAATATGGGCGTTCCACATATCAGCATAGAGCGGACTATTCTTCAAAAGCTCATCCTGCTTACCAACTGCTTCAATATGTCCCTGCTTCAGAAGGACAATCTGATCAGCGTTCTGAATGGTGGAAAGGCGATGTGCAATTACCAACAAAGTCTTTCCTTTAGTAAGTGCCATAATAGATTGTTGAATCTTATCCTCATTCTCTGGATCAGTAAATGCTGTTGCCTCATCCAAAATCACGATAGGCGCTTTCTTCAAGATAGCACGCGCAATAGCAATACGTTGTTTCTCACCGCCGGACAATCTCTTTCCAGCATCTCCCGCAGGCGTGTCATAGCCTTTTTCTAATCTGCTGATAAATTCATCACAACACGCCGCTTTTGCTGCAGCGTAAACTTGCTCATCTGTTGCTGATGGATCACCCAACCGGATATTCTCTTTCAATGAGCAGTTAAACAAGAAATTATCCTGCGTAACAAAGCTGACCGTATCAGAAAGCTGTTTCAGCGGAATATCCTTGATATTTATGCCGCCGATCTTAATGCGGCCATCCGTAACATCCCAAAAGCGGGCAATCAACCGGGCAACGGTGGATTTTCCGCCACCAGATGGGCCTACCAATGCAGTAAAGCTACCCTGGGGCATTTTCAGATTTACGTCACGCAACACCATTTCATTTTCTTTTCCGGTATAGGAGAAAGACACATGTTCCAATTCAATATCAGAATGTGTCAGTTTCACCGACTTTTCAGCATTTGGTAACTCTGGCATATTGATAAATTCCAGTGTTTCCTTAATTCCGTATTCCATGACCTTCATCTCATTCACAAAGACTTCCAGCCGCATCAGAGGTGCGATGATGCTAAGTGAAAGAATCAGGCACATACACAGCTCCGCCGCAGTCAGGGAACCATGTGCAAAAAGCAAAAGTCCAACCGGAAGTGAAACAAGAAGCGTAGATGGCAAAATGGAAAATGCCAGATACATCAGTTTCCATGTGCTTTGATACCATGCAACGGTATAGTCCTTAAAAGAAGCTACTGCCTTTGCAAATTTCTCATAAGAACTGGTGGCCTGGTTAAAGGCTTTTACGACCTCAATACCTTCCACATACTCCACAATGACACTGTTCACATGGTTATTCGCTTTCATGTAGGCATCATATTTTTCTGTAAAGTTCCTTGTCATAATCCCAAAAGGAATTGCAGCCAAGGGAATTGTTGCAATGGATGCCAGAGCCATACGCCAATCAAACACAATCAAGAATATAAAAATCGCAATGGGAATTACAATGTTACCCGTTGCTTCTGGAATAAAATGTGCCAGCGGCGGTTCGATTGCTTCCACCCGGTCAACGATTACACTCTTAATCTGACCGATTGTTTTATTCATCACATCACCTAATGGTGCTTTCATCAATTTATCTGCAATCTCCATACGGATTGTCTCCAATATCGTATAGGCGCTGACATGAGATAAAATTGTAGAAATGGCGAAAAATACAAGTCGTACTGCATACCCGGCAACACAGATTCCGCACCAATATAAAATCTGTGTCAGTTCCACATTTCCCGCGATAAATAATTTCAAAATCTGATAGACGCCGAGGAAAGGAACAAAACCACCGAACACGCTGATGATGGAACAAAGCACCGACAAAATCATTTTACCTTTGCAACGAGCGGCAAACGAAAGAAGTGCCTGAAACCATGATTGTTCGTTCTTCAATGAAGATACCTCCTTTTCGCATAAACTTCTTGATTTTTCTTGAATTACGCCAAGAAGTTTGCTATACTTTATTCTGGTTAGCAGTATCTAACTAGAACAAAATATAATTTAGATCATTTGGAAGCATAAAACAATAGTTTTGACTAACCTTCGTTGAATCGTGCTAAAGATTCGTTGAAAGTGGATAAAGGGAGAACCATTATGGAAGAACAGACAATCAATTTACCTGAACCCTGCCTGAATCAATTAGGATTCCATCCATGCGCCTGTAAGAAAAATCTCAATCTGGAAGGAGTTTGCTACGAACCACCAAAAGAATTGGGAGAAGGCTATTATTGGTATTATGAAAGAGAGGGAATGTTCGCAATCGCTGTTCTCGATTTGCGACTAAAGGAAGATAAAGTGCTGGAGTACCAACAGCAGGATTTTATTTCCATCAACTACTACGACACCATATCAGCAGAAGAATTATCCCCATATAAAAGGATGAACGCTAATTGTATCCGTGGCCATGTTTCTGACTGTCAAGTATTCCGTGCCAGATATCACAAAAACGTTCCTATCCACGGAATTGAGTTGATGCTAATGCCCGGTTATTATCACGATTATCTGGTGCAAAAATACCCGGATGAGTTTCCTGACCCCAAGGCTGCATTTTTGAGTATTGATGGTATTTCTGATTTTCCTGAATTGGTGCTACTTATGCGGCAAATACAGACATTTCAAGGAACAGGGGTATCTGCGCACCTTTTTTATGAAAGCAAGGTATCTGAGGCCATCTCACTAATTATTGATAAAACGAAAGGTCACAAGGGATTTACCCCAAGCGGAGAATTATCGAAAGAAGATTTGACAAATTTAGATGCCGTAAAGTCCTACATAGAAGATCACTTTGCTTTTGACATACGGACAGAGCATTTAACTAAAATTGCCTGCATGGGACAGACAAAACTCCGTTACTCCTTCAAAAAATTGTATGGCTATACAATTACAGAATTCATTCAGAACAAACGGATCGCCCATGCAGAATATATGCTCATAGGAACAGACTTCCCAATCAGTCAGATTGCAGAGGCCGTTGGTTATCACCATGCCGGACGCTTTTCCAAATTATTTCAAAAAACAACCGGACTGTTTCCAGAAGAATATAGACGTTTAATGAGGACACAGAAGTAAGTATTGGGGAAGTATGTATATTAACCTTTAATAAAAGCCCTATGGAAAATGAATCTTTCCATAGGGCTTTCTCTATAAATTCGGATACCATCGCAGCAAGTCCTCTCGCCCCTCTTCCTGCAATCTCTCAACTGCATATCGTAACCATTCATCAGGTGTGGGAATTTCCCCCACACAAGGTATCTTCCTCCACTGCGCCCTTTTCTCCGGGTCAGGGTCATTCCATCCCCTCTCCATCCGAGCTGATATAATCGCCCGCAGTTCTTCCACCGTTATATTCCGTTCACGAGCCAACCGCTCAAATAAATGTTCGCCCATAGTCAAAACCTCCTGCTGAATAGCATTCCCATCTGTCTACCATACTATGTGTGCATATATCCTTTCCGGGTAATATTGTGTCTACCGATTGTGACTATTATACCACCAATTTGGGAATTAGAATAGATACAGATGGGCAGGTGATGATATGGATGCACAGAAACGCATAAGGCAGTTGATGGAGGAACGTGGCTGGACAGATTACCGTCTGGCAAAAGAAGCAAACCTCTCTCACTCCACAGTTACAAATATGTTCAACAGGAACAATGCACCTACGCTGCCGACCTTAGAAGCAGTGTGCAAGGCGTTCGGTATAACATTGGCACAGTTTTTCACTGAGGACGATGAATCTCCGATAACCGAAGAACAGCAAAAACTCTTTTCAACATGGAGTACCCTGACTGACGAGCAGAAACGGCTCCTGCTTGATCTAATGAATACGATGTAAAAAGCACGTTGATTCCACAGAAGGAACAACGTGCTTTTTACACTTATCGGAACAATACTAATGCGCATATCGGAATAAAAACAAACGGTCTGAAAACAGAATTTTCTGCCCTCAGACCATTACTTTAACACTTTTTATTTTAAGCTCATCAATCGTAGTAAAACCGTAGTACCCCACCAACCCTATTGCACCGATTTGCCGCAGTTTATCGCAGTAATTGCCCTCAAGCACTTTCATGCTGCTGTCCTGCCGTGGCACACGAAAAGTATTTTTATCATAATTTTATATCCCTTTATAAGCCTGTAAAACCCGGTAATTCCGGTCTTTTTGGCACTTTCTTTGATTTTTGTATTTTCCCAAAACCTACGCAACTCTCCATAAATCTGCGCAAATTTCCGGGCAAATGGTGTAGTAATTGGTGTACGATCAACCTGATTTTCTCCGCTGTTCCAGCTTGTCAATCTGCTTGCGTGAGGGATAAATCCCTCTCTGTCCGGCACTCGTCAAATTCCGCTGCAAGCAGCGAATTTTCCTCGTTGCTCGCTCAAATCAACGATTTTTGCCATCTGTTCAACAGCCCGGTCATAGCTGGCATGAGTATAGACATTCAGCGTAACACCCACATCAGAATGTCCCATCAGATATTGCAAAGTCTTAATATCCATACCCTTATTTGCCATATTCGTACAGAACGTGTGACGAAACACATGAGGGGTAATATGCGGCAAGGGCTGTTCTGGATGCAGCTTCTTATACTTCTTCATCGCCCACCGCATTTCATTCTCAATATGCAGCGCCACTTTCGGATGACAGTCTTTGTCAATCAGACTGAAACCGCTGTACCCGTCTACGATAATCTCCGTTTTCATTTTCCAGCGATTGGCAAGGATATTTTTCAGACTTTGGTACACATCATCGGTCATTGGGATAAAGCGGATACCGCACTCGGTCTTGGTTTTCTCCACGTAGTATTTGCCGCCACGTTCCCGGACAAGCTGATGATCGACACGGATTCTGCGATTTTCAAAGTCAAGATCGCTCTTGGTCAATCCGCAAAATTCACTGACACGCATCCCGGTTCCCAACAGCACGACAAATTCATCATAATACTTGCAGTAGGTCTTATCCTCCCGAATAAAGTCCATCCAGATTTTTTGCTGCTCGTCAGTCATGGCAATACGCTTCTGCGAATCATTGGGAACAACATCTACCAATTTGAAATCAAAAGGATTTTTTCGGATAATATCTTCGTTATAAGCCATCTGAAACGCCGGTTTGACAACGCCCCTGACGCTTGTAATCGTGCTGTACCCCTTGCCGTCGCTATGGAGTTTCATAATCCACTTCTGGGCATCCGATACTTTAATATCCCGAATCTGCCGGTATCCAAAATCTTCTTTCTTAATCAGATTCAATACAAAATTGTACCCGACTTTGGTGTTATATCGAACACCCTGCTTCAAACTGATATAGCGTTCCAATAGCTGTATTACAGTAATCTGCCCAGCCGCATAGTCAATGCCATCGTCAAGCTGCTTCTGAATCTCCTTTTCTTTTTCCCTAAGCTCTTTCAGATCAGAAGAATAAACGGTCTGCCGCTTTCCACGAATATCTGTGTATCGGTACTGATAAATCAGGTCTTTTCTCTGGCTCTCTCCTGTCCGCAGGATTCTTCCTTTATTGTCTTTGCGCTTCTCGGACATTGTCAAACTCCTTTCCGTGATGGAAAGAGCCTTGATATGACACACCTATTGTATCATATCAAGGCTGTATTTTACATCACTTATTTGCAATTAGATAGCATTAAATTGAATACGCCTGCTCGATGTACTGATCGAACAGGCGGCGCTTAATCAATCGTTTATTTCCTACCCACAAGACAAACCGACAATTTTGATCGTTGGTAATGTCCCGCAGTTTGTTTACTCCAATCCCAGAATAGGCTGCCGCTTCTTCCAGGCTAAGATTGCTCTTTTCCCAGATGGGAATTTCTTTCATAGGCATTTACCTCCATAAATGAAATATGCCCGACAAAGTAATGTCAGGCTGGTGTGGCGCAGGCTGCTCCAATGTCAACCAAACCGTGTCAACCGGCACAAAAGACTTTGAAAACAATCCGCATGCGCTCTATTATTCTATTTTACTTTTTCTTTGATTTCTTGGTTGACATGGTTGACAAAGGGGAGAAGTGCCTGAAATATCAGGATTTTTCCTGTCAACCGACTGTCAACTGAAACGTCAACCAAACTGTCAACCGGCGGCTTTTTCAGAATGGAAGCTCCATCTGTCGGGCTTCATCCTCCGTGATTTCCCGAAAACCGTCCTTGTCTGCTGGGGGCTGGTTGACACGCTCCCAGCCTTTTTGTGAACCGTATTTCTTATATCTCTTAGGGCTTTTGTAGGCCGTCCAGCCCTGTATGCTGCCGTTTGCGATGCCGGTATTCATAATCTCGCAGATTACCCGTGTTTCCCACTCTGCCGGAGGATTGCAGTTCCCCAATGCTTCCTCGTAAAGCTGTTTGGAACATACTCTATCCCCGGTGTAGTCCTCCAAATAGGCGTAGATCATACCAGCCTGTGTGTCCTCCTGCATAAAATCCTGCTGGTGGGCTTTCAGATAAGCGTTCATTTCTGTGCTGAATGACAGCTTATATTTTCCACTGCGGTAATCGTCATGGCTTCCGCCCACATCTGGCTGATATACGCCCTCGCCGCCGCTTCATCGTCCAGTATGTGAACCTCCGCCCGTTCCGGGTACACGGTCACGGGAATAAAGCGCCGGTTGCCGGTGCGGTCACGGGGCAGAAAGTCCTGCCGGTTGGTGGTTCCTCCAAACACGCATTGACGGAGCCGGTCTGCCGGATGGGTTTCATACGGCACTTTGTAGGTTTCTTTCTGGCGGCTTAGAAACGACTTGATTTCCTCAATGCTTCTGGCGTTGGCGGTGGCGATCATCTCCGACATTTCCATAATCCAATGCCCTTGCAGCTTTCGGTACACGTTTTCATCGTCCAGCTTCTTCAAATCGTCTGAAAACCATTCGTCCTTGACTGCCAGCAGCCGGAAAAAGGTGGATTTCCCGGCTCCCTGACCGCCTACCAGACAGAGCATGACTTCAAACTTGCTCCCCGGCTGAAATACCCGCCGGATGGCTCCCATCATAAACAGTTTCAGGGCTTCAAAGGTGTAATCGTCCGTATCGGCTCCCAGAAAGTGATGCAGAGCATAGCGGATGCGCTCGGTTCCGTCCCATTGCAGGCCGTTCAGATAATCCCTGACGGGATGGTAGCGGTTTTCATTGGCTACGATTTTAAGGGCGCTCTGCATCTTTTTCTCGCTGGTAAGTCCGTAGTGTTCTTCCAGATACAGAAGCAGATAATTCATATCCATGTCGGTCAGTGTGTCGCTAGTTCGCTCCCAGCCCAACGGCTTTACGATGTCGATCTGCTCTGACAGCAGATTAAGGCTGACCGCCCCGCGCAGCAGAGGGTCATGCTGAAACACCGTCAGACAGTTCTTGATGCTGTTCTTCACGCCGCCTTTTTGCGTCCCCTCCAGCATCTCCCGGATTTCTTCTTGTGTCTGCGCCGGTTCTATTGTGTCCATCGTCCGCAAGACCGCTTCCTGCGTTGCTGGCGGCAAGCTCTGAAATTCGCTGTTCAAGCCGCACCACCTCCTTTCCCTGTTCGGCAATCAGAGCCGCTTTTTCTTCCATTTCTCCAAATAGCAAAATATCCAGCAGATATTCTACATAGCTGATTTTTTGCAACGCTTCCACAAAAAGAGGATGCCAGACGGCATCCTGTGGCTGTGGAGCATATTCGATTTTCCAGCGTTCCAATAGATGCAGATAATCACATAGCACTTTGAAGCAATGCTGTTCCGTCTGCCGTAACCTCTGCTCCGGCGTAGGTTTGGGCGGTATTCTCTTTGCTGCCGGTGTGCAGCTGGCTCCGTCATAGGGGATTGAAAAATCCTCTGCCAGCCTGACTGCCGCATCCCGTTTTCCCAAACCATGCAGGGAAGCGGCAAAGTCGATCACATCCCCGGAAGCGCCGCAGCCGAAGCAATAATAGCGGCTGTCCACTTTCATGCTGGGCGTTCTGTCATTGTGAAACGGACAGCAGGCCATGCCGTTTCTCCCTACCCGTATTCCATAGTAAGAAGCAGCCTGCCGGGTAGTGACGGACTGCTTCACCGCTTCAAATACATTCAAATGCTTCCTCCCGTAAATGTCATAGTTCTATATCCTGTTTCTTTTTCGGCGCTTCCTGTTCCGGCTGTCGCCGCTGCAATGCCCGGTCAAGGTGGTACTGCACCTGACGCATTTTCATCAAATCCTCCCGCAACGGCTTATACTGCGGGGATAGCTTGGCATACTCTGCTTGCAGCTGGTCATACTCCTGTTTCCATGCGATCAGGGCAATGGGCTTCCCGCCCAGCTTCTCTTTCAAAATCCGGCGGGCGGTGTAAAACAGCCGCAGATCAGCGTCATGGGCGGTTTCAAATTTCTCCCGCTGTTTTTTCCACTTGATACCGTTCAGCTCGTCATACACCGGCTTCAGCCGCTTGTAGTTCTCGGCCTGCCGTATCAACTCCTGCAATTCTTTCATCCGGGCTGACTTCGCTTTCATGGTGTCGCTCAATGTGTCAAACTCTGTGCTGACAGCGGACAGGCGGGATTCCAACGCTTCCAGCGTCAGCAGCTTGTTTTCCATCAGGTAGCTGACCGCTTCCGCAAATTCTTTCAGGTTCTTGCCTTTGGCTTTCTGGCTCCATGCCCCGGCGTTCCTGTCCTGATAATAGGAGATCAGCAGGTCGGCAAGGCTCGGTGTCTTAGGTTTGGAAAGTTCCTCTTTGACTTCTGAAATCCAGCCGAACAGGGATTTGATTTTCTTCTTTATATCCAGCATCAGCCGGTTAGTCGCCTTAATCCAGCGGTTCAGTTCGCCCTTGTCGGTACGGATGCCCTTTGCTTCCATCTGCCGGACAGTCGGCCCCTCATGGACGGTGGGGATCAGGTCAAGCCCCTGCCGCACATAGGAGCGGTGGTCGATACGGACATCCAGCCCCTTTTCCGCAAACTTCTCATTGACCATCCGGCACCATGCTTCCCGCCATTCTTCCAGCGTTTCCGGGCTGCCCCAGTCGGTAGTGGGTACGGCGTTGAACATGGGCTTGCCGTTCTTATCCAGCACCCGGTTTCCCTCATCGTCAAGCACATATTCTCGGCGCTGCTTCTGTCCCCATGTGCCGTCGGGATTGATGGGGCGCATGGTCGTCATCACATGGAAGTGCGGGTTGGGGATGCCGCCGTCCTCCTTGTCCGGGGCATGGACGGCAAAATCGGCAATCATGCCTTTGTCCACCAGACAGCGCTGCACAAACTCCCTCGCCAGCGCAATGTTTTCTTCCAGCGAAAGTTCATTCTGCAAAGCAATATCAAAGCTGTAAGCAAGCTGCGCTTTCGGGTGCTTCTCCACCTGTTCCACCGTATTCCACAAAGTCGCCCGGTCCTGGTATTCCGGCGGGGCATGGGGCGGCAACAAAATTTCGGAACAGATCACGCCGCCCTTGCGGGTGTAGTCGCTGTACTCGCCGTAGTAATCGCTGTAAAGACGCTCCCCGGCTCGGTAAGCTGCGGCGGCAATGGCGCTCTGTCCGGCGCTGCGCCTGATCTGGCTGACCGTTAAATGATAAAGCGCCATCGTCAGTTACCGTCCTGCGGCTGGCTGTGATTTTCAACCGCAAGCCGTACCATGTTCTGAACCGGTTGCCATTCGGCAATGCGCTCCATTAGGGAATAAAACTCCTGTTCGGTCAGTATCTTCACTTCCGGCATGACGCTCTCAACCGCCGCCCCACGGGTAATCAGCCGGTGGCTGCGCTGCTTGCGGGAACCGCTGTCCAGATAGGATTTTCGGTTTTCCAGTCGGCGCAGCTTCCGTTTTTCCTGTTCCAGCTTGGCGGTGTTTTCCTCGTACTCTCTCTGTAATTCTTCCAAAGATTTGCTCATGTTCTCACTCCTTTGCTCTGAAATAAAAATGACCGTATGGATAACGGTCAAGGTGTCGGTATTCGTCTATCAAACCCGATGAAAAGATACAGACGCAAAGCGGGTGTATCTTTTTGGCGGGTGCGCAGGGATAGCCGCTTTAGCGGCGCAAGGGGTGCAGCCCCTTGTACGGAACGAAGTGACGCAGGCCCCCGGATTGCTGATGCTGTCAGCGGTCAGGGGGCAAGCTCCGCAGGACGCACGATACATGGTCTTTAGACTATGTATAGAAGTGCGCCCTTTGTTCCAAAGGGATTTCTGCCGTTTCCGGCTCTGTTCCGTTTTCCCTCTTTTTCTCCGCTTCTTTGCGGGAACGCTTGGAAAGATACTTCGGACATTCGATCACGACTGCCCGGAAGCTCTGTTTGCAGTCATGGCGGCATCTGCGGCATAACTCGTTATAAGTGACACGGTTGCGGTCATTTAAGAAGAAAGACCACTCCAACCGGCGCTTCTTGCTCATTCTCGGCGTAATTGGCTCCTTTCCCCGTTTCTATCCGACATACGCAGATAGACGGTTTTGGTGTAGCGTTTCGGTGTCATTTTCAAGGTTTTTCCCCTCTGTATGCGCCTTTGAAAAGGGCGGCAGTATTCCAGATAGGGAAAGATACCATGCGCTCATTTGTTGTCTTTCGGTACGGTTTCCGTACCCTTTTCCATCCAGTCAAAGAACGCCTTTTTGCTGACCTTAATCAGCCTGCCGCTTCTGAACGCCGGAAAACCGGGAGTATGAACCAGCTCATAGGCGCTCACTCTGGAAATTCCCATAATGCGCCGGATGTCCGCCACGTCCAGAACCAGCGGAAGATCATCATAATCCTTTAATCTCTTGTTATCGCTCATTTAGTTCCTCCCATACTATAAATTCATTCAAATGCTTCCTGTCGCCGTTCTCCCCAAAAGCCGTTATCCTGCCCCATTCCTGCGGTGTTTCCCTGCATTGGTGCGCCGGATGCGTCACTTCTCCTGCCGGTCATATCCCTTTTGGACGGTCATTCACTTGTCAAGGTACTGCATGGAACGAAATTACCATGTGCAATCATCTTAGCGACTTCTCCTTGACAAAACAATGTTTTCAAGATACCATGAGTGTAACAGATATAACAAAATTATAAAATTACCATAAGTAAAGGCAGGAAAATAGAATGGAAATGGAATTTGTGCGGCATGAGCCGTGTTATGACCGGATTTTGTTTGTCCTGACGCTGGACAGGAAGAAAATGAAAGAGCGGATTTTAATAGGGGAAGAATTACAGGTGCGCTTCCGTTTACAGGGAGATATGGATGCGGATGTGCTGTGCGATACAACCCGCCCGCTTGGAACGTTCCTCGCGGAGTTTGAACACGACCCTGATGGGGAATGGAACCGGTTGGGTCTGGCTCCGCTGCGGGAAGCCCTGCACTCGAACCGCTGGAAGCAGCCAGCCTTAGAGCAGGCCGCAGGGGAATTTCTGAAAACAAAGTTTGATACCGGCAATCCGCTGCGGATGTACGCTGCTTTCCGTATCTGGAATGAATATCTGCGGGCAAGAGAACCACGGGACAGACCAGCAGCCTGTGACCGCTTCATGGATAAAATGAGCAACTTTACCATGACTTTTCAGCAGAGAAGTCCGCTTCAATTTGACAGCGATACCGGCAGGCCGCAGCCATTCCAGATTTCCAGCCGGATATTTGGCTCCGTACCGGCAGCGGAAACACGGCTTGACCTTTGGTATCCAGACAACAGGCGCACAACAGAATGTGTCGCCGCCTACGCCACGTTTTATCCGCTGATAACCTATTACCTGAACCGGCTGAATGACTGGGGGCTGTGCTTCCGAATGTGTAAAGTCTGTCGGCGTATCTTCCTCGCAAAGAGCCAGCGGTACGAACTGTGCAGCGACAAGTGCAGGAAGAAACAGGCACTTCAAAACAAGAGGGAGTTTGACGAGAGGGCAAGAGAAAACAACTACGATCTACTATACAAAAACGAGTGCCAGAACTGGCGCAACAAGATCAACAAAGCAAAGAGAACAACGGGCTTCCCGGCTGACCGGCTGGAAGAAATGCTGACCGCATTTGAAGCATTCAAGAAAGAAGCGTTGCAGAGAAAACGGGCTGTAAAAGAAAGAACAGCCAGCCCGAAAGAATTTACGGACTGGCTGTATCAGCAGAGCAATATTATTATCTCTTTAGGCAATATTTAATGCTTTTATTGGCACCATGAGTATAGAGTTAATATTGGGAATTGGTACCTAATGTTGCTAATACTTATTTATGTATAATAATAGTTCATAATTCGAGACGGGGATGTGGATATTTTTCTGGACTGGTTGGGTAGTGTAAAATAGTTTGTGTTTCTGGTAAAAAATGGCTCCTTTTTGGTAAG
>JAUNGM010000011.1 GCA_030524545.1 Eubacteriales bacterium | reverse complement strand
CAGCGACACGAGGATTTTCAGTCCTCTGCTCTACCAACTGAGCTATCTGGGCATACAAATATCACATGACAAATACTATCATACTCTGCCAAACTTTGCAACAAAAAAATAAAAAGATTTCTGAGACGAGGTGTAGGCGGCTTCCTCCTGCGTCCGGATTGTTCTGCATCCGGTTTGGGATTTTCTCCTTGCCCTCGTCTCATCAGCCTTCTGCTTCTCTACCGTGCCATCAAATAAATCTTCTCCATATCCTTCATATTCAACTGCTTCATAGCTCCGATCGTTCTGGTATCTTCAAAGCTGCACTTAAACGCGAGTTCATGCACCTGCGCTTCCGTCAGTTCCAGACCCAGCTCCCCAAGGCTGGTAGGCATTTTCACAGACCGGAAGAATTCCTCCATAGCTTCAATCCCTGCAAGCGCGGTTTTCTCAAAATCAACCCCGCATGGAATCTCAAAAACATTCGTTGCAAACTGTGCAAACCTCTCCGGATTTTCCTGATACACATACCTTGCCCAGCTTCCCCAGATAGCGGCCAGTCCGGCTCCATGAGCCACGTCGAACATTCCGCCAAGCTCGTGCTCCAGCTGATGGCAGGCCCAGTCACCTCCTGCAGTGCCGCATCCGGTAAGGCCATTATGAGAAAGACTGCCGGCCCACATAATTTCGGCCCTTGCATTATAATTTCCAGGCTCTTTCATAAGAATCCGTGCATTATAGATTACCGTCTGCATCAGAGCTTCGCTGATACTGTCTGTGATTTCCATAGTCTCGCTATTTACAAAATACCGTTCCATAGTATGCATAAGAATATCAACACATCCGCTTTCTGTCTGGTACTGCGGCAGAGTATAGGTAAGCCGGGGATTCAAAATCGCAAATCTGGGTCTGCAGAAATCACATTTTACGCTCCCTCGCTTCAGCCATCCGTCCTCATTGGTAATCACACAGGAATTACTCATTTCACTGCCGGATGCGGCGATCGTAAGAATCGCCCCTACTGGAAGACAGGCCTTCGGCGTTTCTGTTTTCAGGAAAAAATTCCACACATCTGTCCATGGATTGGCAACTCCATATCCGATAGCCTTACAGGAGTCAATAACACTGCCTCCACCGACAGCAAGAAGAAAATCCACATTTTCCTTCTTACAAAGCTCCATACCCTCATACACCTTAGAAAGTCTGGGATTGGGAACAACTCCGCCAAGAGTAACGTATTCGATTCCGGCTTCCGCCAGGCTTCCTTTTACCTGATCGAGAAGACCGGAGCTGACAGCGCTTCCTCCGCCATAATGAATCAAAACCTTATGGCATCCCTGTTCCTTTAAAAGCGTCCCGACCTGTAAATGCGTGTCTTTGCCGAAAATGACCCTTGTAGGCGTATAATATTCAAAACCTCTCATAATATCTGCTCCTTAAAATATTTCTTTAAAACCAAAACCGCTATAAAAATCTGCTGTAAAAAAGCTTTCTTTCATATTAAAGCAAATAATTGACAATTAGTCAAAAAAAATCAAGAAAAAATATAAAAAAATTCTTACATGGCGGACAAATGTCTTTTTGTCGTTGACACATAGAGAAAAATCGAGTATAATCGTCTTTGCGATTATAAATACCCATTTAGTATCCCTGTAATACATCTTTCTGAGACAGGCGTTTCGCGATGCGGTATAGGAAAATAGGAGGATGGATCATGTATTCATTAGAGGAAATCGGAAAGGTAGATTCCGATATTGCAAAATTGATTGAAGCAGAAGTAGAACGTCAGAATTCCCATATTGAGCTGATTGCTTCCGAGAACTGGGTAAGCAAGGCTGTTATGGCAGCTATGGGAAGTCCGCTTACAAATAAATATGCGGAAGGATATCCCGGGAAGCGTTTTTACGGCGGCTGTGTCTGTGTAGATGAAGTGGAGAAGCTTGCAATCGAGCGCGCCAAAGAATTGTTTGGCTGCGAATATGCAAATGTACAGCCGCATTCCGGTGCACAGGCCAATATGGCAGTATTCTTTGCAATGCTGAAGCCGGGAGATACGGTTCTCGGAATGAATCTGGCACACGGCGGACATCTGACCCACGGAAGCCCGGCGAACCTTTCCGGTGCATACTTTAACGCGGTATCCTACGGAGTAAATGATGACGGTGTGATCGATTATGAAGAAGTCCGCAGAATTGCCAACGAATGCAGGCCGAAGCTGATCGTGGCCGGAGCCAGTGCGTACGCAAGAACGATCGATTTTAAGAAATTCCGTGAAATTGCAGATGAAGTCGGGGCTTATCTGATGGTAGATATGGCACATATTGCAGGTCTTGTTGCCGGGGGTGTGCATCCAAGCCCAATTCCTTATGCAGACGTTGTGACTACGACCACACACAAAACTCTCCGCGGACCACGCGGCGGCCTGATCCTTTCCAGCGCGGAAAATGCGAAGAAATTTAATTTTAACAAAGCTGTTTTCCCGGGAATCCAGGGAGGTCCTCTGATGCATGTGATCGCAGCTAAGGCTGTATGTCTGAAAGAGGCTCTGCAGCCGGAGTTTAAAGAATATGCACGCAGGATTGTCGATAATGCACAGGCTCTCTGCGAAGGCCTGAAGAAGAGAGGCGTGGATATTGTATCCGGCGGTACGGATAACCATCTGATGCTGGTTGATTTAAGAAGCATCGGAGTCACAGGAAAAGAAATGGAAAATCTTCTGGATGAAGTAAATATTACCTGTAATAAAAATGCGATTCCCAACGACCCGCAGTCTGCATTCGTTACAAGCGGTGTCCGCCTTGGAACTGCTGCGGTTTCTTCCAGAGGCATGCAGCCGGAAGACATGGATACGATTGCAGAAGCTATTTCCCTGATGCTTAAGAGCCGTGACAACAAAGAACAGGCAAAGGCTCTGGTTAAAACATTAACAGATAAATATCCGCTTGTAGGATGACAGAAAATATGTTATAATATGGTAAATTTAAGAGCAAGGGCGCTCTGCGATATGCAGAGCGTCTTTTTCTTTCAAAGGATACTTCTTGTTCCATATATTTCCAGTTGATCCAATATGAAAACAGTAGTTTAAATATGAACAAAATTTTAAATTTTAGCAAAATTGCCGGATTAACTTGTTAATGTATTGAATTTTGAGTATAATTAAACGAAAATGGTAATTATTCAGCAATTAGGATTCCATATACCGTATTCCGCAGTCTCTACAGGCAGCTTTCGCAGGCGGTAACTAGTACAGCGAATAATAAATACCCAGCAATATCACTTGTCTGATTTTTCATCTGCTGCGTTGGTCTACACTCCGTTGCGGTCTGCGCTAAACGTGTGCCACTGGCACACAGCGCCGTCAATCGACGATGCCACCGCATCGCCTCATTCCTCCGCCTTGCATATGAAGAAATCATTCTACGTGATATAGCTAGACATTTATTTTTCGCTGTACTAGGGAAAGAACTGAACAGTTACCCAAAAAGAAGGAGGGTTCAACATGAACGAAAAGAAAAAAAGCGGCGGCGCTCTGCTAGGTGCGGCGTTCCTGATGGCTACTTCAGCAATCGGACCTGGATTCCTGACACAGACAGCCAAATTTACCGGTGATTATGGGGCCAGTTTTGGATTTGTTATTCTGTTTTCCATTATTTTAGCGGCGATCGCCCAGATGAATATCTGGAGAGTGCTGTGTGTAACCGGTCTTCGCGGACAGGATGTTGCGAACAAGGTACTTCCCGGACTGGGATATCTGGTTGCATTTATGATCGTGCTGGGCGGACTTGTATTTAACATTGGAAACGTTGGAGGCGGTGCGCTTGGATTTAACACACTTCTCGGAATCCCTACCAAGGTAGGTTATGTGCTTGCCGGCGGTCTTGCCATCGTAGTATTTTTACTGAAAAATGCAAAAGCTGCTATGGATACTCTGACCAAGGTACTGGGCGGTATCATGATCGTGGTTATTTTTATAGTCATTATCGTTGTACAGCCTCCGGTTGGTGAAGCGCTGAAAAATACGTTTGTTCCGGATGCAGGTGTTACCAATCTGTTCCCGGCGATCATCACTTTGCTGGGCGGCACCGTAGGCGGATATATTACTTTTGCAGGTGCACACCGTCTGATCGATGCAGGCATCACAGGAGAAAAGAATCTCAAAGAAATTAACAAAAGTTCTATCATGGGAATCGGAATTGCAACGATTGTGCGTATCTTCCTGTTCCTGGCCGTATTGGGCGTTGTAACAAAATACGGTTCTGAATTCCTGAAAGAATCCGGAAACCCGGCAGCAGATGCCTTCCTGAAGGGTGCAGGCCAGATCGGTTACCGTTTTGCAGGCCTGGTACTGCTGTGTGCTGCCATTACCTCTATTATTGGTGCGGCATATACCTCCGTATCTTTCCTGAAGACTTTCCATCCGGCAATCGATAAGAATGAGAACTGGGTTGTAATCGGATTTATTGCAGTTTCCACTCTGATCATGCTGATCCTTGGAAATCCGGCTACTCTGCTGGTTGTAGCGGGTGCTCTGAACGGACTGATTCTTCCGATCACTCTCGGTATCTGTCTGATCGCATCCCAGAAGAAATCCATTATGGGAACGTCATACAAACACCCGGTATGGCTGTTAGTGTTGGGTGTTCTCGTAGTCATCCTTTCTGCTTATCTTGGAATCAATACTTTTGTATCCAATCTGAGCAGCTTATTTGCATAAAAACAGCCGGGCGGAGTGAAGCTATTTGCTGTAGTTAATGAAAGGTGTAATCCTTTAAAACGATTACACCTTTTCCGCTATACGGAAACATAGAGAACAACAGCCTGAAAAGGCGTCACTTGTTATGAACACTTTTTTAGGAGACAACAATATGCAGAATAATATCAGAATATTAACAGCAGGGGATTCCTCTCTTCTGGTTGAATTCGGAAAAGAGATCAGCCCGGAGATTAACCGGAAGATTGCTGCTACTGTACAGTTGATGCGGGATCAGTACATTGAAGGCGTGGTGGATGTGATTCCGGCATTCTGTTCCCTGCTCATCAATTATGATCCGCGCGTCATTGCCTATGAAGAAATCAAAGAAAGAATACAGTGCCTCTTAAAAGTTGAGGTCAAAGGCAGCGAAAACCGTAAAAAAGTTTATGAGATTCCGGTCTGCTACGGCGGAGAATACGGGCCTGACATTGCCAATATTGCACAGCATGCAGGACTCAGTGAGGAAGAGGTCATTAAGATACACTCCTCCAGAGATTATCTGATCTACATGCTGGGCTTCTTGCCGGGCTTTTGTTATCTGGGCGGTCTGGACGAAAGAATCCATACGCCCCGTCTGGCTAATCCGAGAATCAAGATCAATGCAGGAAGCGTCGGTATCGGAGGTTCGCAGACAGGGATCTATCCGCTGGATTCACCGGGAGGCTGGCAGCTGATGGGAATGACTCCTGTGAAGACTTATGACCCGGACAGAGAAGTGCCGATTCTTGTGGAGGCAGGAGATTATATCCGTTTTGTCCCCATTGATGAAGCAGAATATAAACGCATTAAAGAATTAGTAGAACGTGGAGAATACCAGTGCATCGTTCACGAAGGAGAGGTGTAAAATGGGAATTCGCATACTGAAAGGCGGAATGCTGACAACCGTACAGGATCTGGGGCGTACCGGATACCAGAGCCAGGGCTTTTCCGTGGCAGGCGTGATGGATGTTCGCTCCTTTAAAATCGCCAATCTTTTGCTGGATAATCCAGAAAACGAGGCAGTTCTGGAGTTTACCCTGATCGGACCGACTCTGGAGTTTACATCTGCTACGATCATTGCCATTACCGGCGGAGACTTCCAGCCTACCATTAATGGAGAGCCTGCTCCTATGTATAAGGCTCTTTACATGAATAAAGGAGACATTTTGAAATTCGGCAGTGCCAGAACCGGAAGCAGAGGATATATCGCATTTTCCAGTTATCTGGATATTCCGGTAGAGATGGGCAGCCGCTGTACAAATCTGAAAAGCCGTCTGGGAGGTTTTAAGGGGCGGAAGCTCCAGGCAGGCGATTATATTACTTTCCGCATTAAAAGACGCTATCTTCCGTTCTTCCTGTCAAGGGAGCTGGAAGGAGATAACTTTGACCAGGAGGAGACTGTACTCCGTGTCATTATGGGACCTCAGGATGATCTGTTCAGCAAGCAGGGGATTGAGACCTTCCTGAACAGTGAGTATACGGTAACCAGTGATTTTGACAGAATGGGATGCCGTCTGGAGGGACCGTTTATCGCACCAAAGGATACCTCCGATATTATCTCGGACGGAATCGCATTCGGCTCCGTCCAGGTACCGTCACACGGGAAGCCCATCATTCTGCTTTCCGACAGACAGACGACCGGAGGATACGGCAAGATTGCTACTGTGGCATCCGTAGATATCCCCAAGCTCGTACAGAGAAAGACAGACCATAAAATCCGTTTCCGGGCCATCACCGTTCAGGAGGCACAGAAGCTTTATCTGGAAGAGGTGAAGGAACTGGACGAAATGCGCAAAACGATCCACCAGCCGTGCAAGGAAGTATTGGACTGCCGTCTGGTAGCCAAGCGCCTGACAAAGCTTTTTGAATGCTGACAAGCCGCGCAGCGGTCTGCATTCATGAGCATGCAGCAAAGCGGAATGCGAATGTCCGCTTGACATTTAAGAAAAGGAGATCATTCATATGGATTTAGAAAAGATTGAAGGTTTAGTGAAGATTATCGAAAATTCTTCTTTAACAGAGTTTACCCTGAAGGACGGGGACTTAAAGATCACCATGAGCAAGCTGGATCATCCGCCTGTAGTGGCAGCAGGTATGCCTGTGGCACCTTCTATGGCAGCACCTGCAGCAGAAGCGCCTGTTCAGGCTTTGGAAGAAAAGGAAGATGAGAAGCTGTTTATCACCTCTCCGATCGTTGGTACTTTCTATTCAGCACCGGCTCCGGATGCACCTGCTTTTGTAAAAGTCGGCGACCAGGTGAAGAACGGCCAGACTGTATGTATCCTGGAAGCAATGAAGCTGATGAATGAAATCCAGAGTGAATTTGACTGTGAGATCGAAGCTGTTCTGGTAAGCAATGAACAGAAGGTAGAATATGGACAGCCTTTATTCCGGGTGAAGAAATTATAAAAGCCAAAAGGAGGTTGGAGCTTTGTTTAATAAAATCTTAATTGCCAACCGCGGCGAAATTGCAGTCCGTATCATCCGGGCCTGCCGGAATATGGGAATCCGCAGCGTAGCTGTCTATTCCAAAGAGGATGCCAGAAGTCTCCATGTCCAGCTTGCGGATCAGAGAATCTGCATCGGAGAGGGACCTGCCAAGAACAGCTATCTGAACATGGACCGGATCATTACGGCAGCCAAAAATATGGGTGCAGATGCGATTCATCCCGGCTTCGGCTTTTTATCAGAAAACAGTGAATTTGTGCGCAGATGCCAGGAGAACGGTATAACCTTTATCGGCCCGGAAGCAGATGTCATTGATAAAATGGGCAATAAATCCCACGCCAGAAAGACCATGATGGAAGCCGGCGTTCCGGTTGTTCCGGGAACGAAGGAGCCGGTTTATGATGCAGAGGTGGGAAGAGAGCTTGCCAATGAGCTTGGCTATCCTGTTATGATCAAAGCATCTTCCGGCGGCGGCGGCAAAGGGATGCGTGTGGCAAAATCCGAGGACGAATTTGAATTTCAGTTCAATATGGCACAGAGGGAGTCTGCCAATGCATTTGGTGATGATACCATGTATATTGAACGTTTTGTAGAAAATCCCCGCCATGTGGAAATCCAGATTATTGCGGATAAGCAGGGAAATGTAGTAGCCCTTGGGGAGAGAGACTGTTCTGTACAGCGAAATCACCAGAAGCTGATTGAGGAATCCCCGTCCCCTGCCATTACGGAAGAAATCCGGTCAAAAATGAATGAATATGCAGTACTGGCAGCAAAGACCGTAAACTATACCAATGCAGGAACCATTGAATACATTGTGGATCCTCACGGAGAATTTTTCTTTATGGAAATGAACACCAGGATCCAGGTGGAGCATGGTGTTACGGAGATGGTGACAGGAACGGACCTGATCATTGAGCAGATCCGCGTTGCCATGGGCGAGCCGCTGAGCTTTACCCAGGAGGATGTGAAGCTTCGCGGACATGCCATTGAGTGCAGGATCAATGCGGAAATTCCGGAATTGAATTTTATGCCAAGTCCCGGCCTGGTGAAGCATATTCATCTTCCGGCCGGAAACGGTGTGCGCGTGGATACAGGGCTTTATGCCGGATATGAGATTCCTTCCGAATATGATTCCATGATCGCCAAGGTAATCGTGCATGCACCCAACAGGGAAGCTGCCCTGCAGAAAATGCGTTCAGCCCTGGATGAGATGCTGATCATGGGCGTAAAGACCAATCTGGACTTCCAGTATCAGATCATGCGTCACCCTGTATTCTGTGAAGGAAAAGCAGATACGGGCTTTATTGAAAAAATGATGAATATTAAGTAAGGGAGGAATCCTGATGTACAGAGTTGATTTAAACAGTGACCTGGGAGAGAGCTTCGGAAACTATACCCTTGGTATGGACGATAAGATCATTCCTCTGGTAAGTTCCGCAAATGTAGCCTGCGGTTATCATGCCTCCGATCCTGTTGTGATGAGCAGAACCATTGCCATGGCAAAAGAGGCCGGAATCCGTGTGGGCGCTCATCCGGGTTTTCCGGATCTTATGGGCTTCGGAAGAAGAAATATGGCTGTTTCCCCTGATGAGGCCAAAGCCTATACGCTTTATCAGTTAGGCGCATTGGATGCGTTCTGCAGGGCTAATGGAGTCGAGATGCAGCATGTGAAGCCGCACGGTGCTTTATATAATATGGCTGCCAAAGATTATGCACTGTCCCGGGCCATCTGCGAAGCAATTGCAGAATTTGACAAAAACCTGATCGTACTTGCCCTGTCCGGCGGTGAGCTTGCTCATGCAGCCGGAGATATGGGACTGCGCACTGCTCTGGAAGTATTTGCTGACCGTGCCTATGAAGAGGACGGAAGCCTTGTGAACAGGCGGAAAGAGGGCGCTATGATCACGGATGAGGAAGAAGCGATTTCCCGTGTCGTTCGTATGATCAAGGAGAAAAAAGTAACTGCCATTACAGGAAAGGATATTCCGATCCAGGCAGATTCTGTCTGTGTCCACGGTGATGGTGCAAAAGCGCTGGCATTTGTGGAACGAATCAGAGAAACACTTACAAAAGAAGGCATTGAAATCTGTTCTCTGGATGAGATTATATGAAATAAGAGAAAAAGGGCCTGCAGCCATGACGGCGGCAGGCCTTTTCTTCACGAAGGGCATGAATGGAACAGATGGGAATGTTACTTTCCGGATATGTTTTACACTGAAGAGAATTTTCCTCATAATATATAAAAAAGTGCTGATATAGAAAAAAAGAGTGGATAATACTTGATAAATTTGGTATAATATCGAAGACAGAAAGAGCGGTGATAAAAAATGGAAAGATTGATTATTGTCGGAGCAGGTCCGGCGGGGATTTCCGCAGCGCTTTATGCAGCCAGAGGAAATTTGGATCCCCTGGTGATTGACAACGGAATCGGTGCGTTGGAAAAAGCGGAAAAAATAGAAAATTATTATGGACTGGAGCGTCCGCTTTCCGGCCCGGAATTATATGAAAGAGGGCTGGAACAGGCGCGGAATCTGGGTGTCAGAATTCTGGAAGCCCAGGTGCTGGGCATGGGCGGATTCGATACCTTTGAGGTGCATACCACAGCAGGAACCTTTGAAGCCGAGAGTGTGATACTGGCTACCGGCGGAAAGAGAAAAACACCTCCTATTCCGGGTATCCGGGAATTAGAAGGAAAGGGAGTCAGCTATTGTGCTGTCTGTGATGCATTTTTCTACAGAGGAAAAGAGGTGGCAGTCCTCGGACACAGTGATTTTGCCCTTCATGAAGCGGAAGAGCTGGCCAGCCTGGCATCCGGTGTAACGATCTATACAGATGGTATGGAACCGGACTTCTCACGGGAGCATCCTATTGCGGTAAATACTATGAAAATTCAGGCCATTGAGGGCGACCGCCATGTGGAAGGAATCCGTCTGGAAAGTGATATGGCAGCACAGGAAATGGGACGGGAACAGACCTCTTTCATGCCGGCAGACGGAGTATTTGTAGCCCTCGGAACAGCCGGCAGCTCGGAGATTGCCCGTCAGATGGGGGCGGAACTTACGGAAAAGGGCCATATCAAAGTAAATGAAAATATGGAATCCACCATTCCGGGGCTCTTCGCAGCAGGCGACTGTACAGGAGGCCTTCTGCAGGTGGCAAAAGCAGTTTACGAAGGCTGTCAGGCAGGAATCAGTGCAGTACAGTATGTACGCAGGCGGAAGAAAGCTTCCTGATTTTTGGAATAAAGAGGAAGACAGTTGCACATAATTTGGTTATAATAGCAAAAGAAAGTTATGATACTGTATGATACAGGAAATGAAAAAAGGAGAATAAAATATGGCAAAAACAATTACAACACAGAATTTTGAAGCAGAAGTGTTAAAATCCGACAAACCGGTATTGGTAGATTTCTGGGCAACCTGGTGCGGCCCGTGTATGCGTCAGGGTCCGATCGTGGAAGAACTTGCGGAAGAGGGATATGCGGTAGGAAAAGTAGACGTGGATCAGGAGCTGGGACTGGCACAGCAGTATGGAGTGATGAATATTCCGACCCTGATCGTCTTTAAAGACGGAAAAGAAGCGGAGCGTCTGGTAGGCCTTACCGCGAAGGATAAGTTAAAGAACATTCTGGATACAATCTGATTGGTAAAAATATAAAAACAACTGTCTATAGCAATCGTTGTTACTTCCTGATAGAAGTGCAGATGAAGAGATTGCAGTATAGGCAGTTGTTTTTGTATATATTGGAAAAAATGACGGTATGATTGCAGGCATAGGGAGATACCCCGTGAACAGCCTGAAAACATCCATTTGTCTGCAAGTCCATAAAAATGATTCTTGCTTCTGGCGCCTGCGGGGGTTATACTGAACTATATTTAATGAGCGGAGAAATAAGAAAACAAATGAAAATTTTATTAGCAGCATGTAATGCAAAATATATTCATTCCAACCTTGCGGTTTATAATTTAAAGGCATATGCAAAGGCGTATCAGGAGCATGTTTTTCTGAGGGAATACACCATTAATCAGCAGAGGGATGATATTATGCGCGATATCTACAAAAGCGGTGCAGATGTGGTGTGTTTTTCCTGTTATATCTGGAATATTTCCTTTGTGAAGGAGCTTTTGCAGGATCTTGCCGGAATTATGCCGAACACGGCATTCTGGACGGGAGGTCCGGAGGTGTCCTTTGACGCGGAGGCATTTCTTACAGAAAACCCTCACGTGACGGGAGTCATGGTAGGCGAGGGAGAAGAGACATTTCTGGAGCTTGTGAAATACTATGTGGAAAAACACTGCAGTAAGGACGATAAGAAGCAGGCAGATATGTCTGGGAATAAAGGTACATATGATACCTGGCATACAGAGCCGCATCCAGGAATGGAACATATCCGTGGAATTGTTTACCGGGATCAGAACGGTATCCATCATAACGGATGCCGGGAGACTCTGGATTTGAGTACCGTGCCCTTTGCATACGAAAATCTGGAAGATTTTTCAAACCGTATCATCTATTATGAAAGCAGCAGAGGCTGTCCTTTTTCCTGCAGCTATTGCCTGTCTTCAGTGGATAAGAAGCTCAGGTTCCGCTCCCTGGAGCTTGTAAAAAAAGAACTTCAGTTTTTCATAGACCACAGGGTTCCGCAGGTGAAATTTGTAGACCGTACCTTTAATTGTAAGCATGGCCATGCTATGGCCATCTGGCAATACATCACGGACCATGATAACGGAGTGACGAATTTTCACTTTGAAGTCTCTGCAGACCTTTTGCGTGAGGAGGAGCTTGCCCTGATGGAGACGATGCGGCCCGGGCTGATCCAGCTGGAAATCGGTGTCCAGTCCACGAATCCCCGGACGATCAGGGCCATCCGCAGAACCATGAATCTTGAGAAATTATCTTCTATTGTGGCGAGGATTCATAGCTTCGGCAACATTCACCAGCACCTGGATCTTATTGCAGGGCTGCCCTATGAAGATTATGACAGCTTCCGGCACTCTTTCAACGATGTTTATGCCATGAGGCCGCAGCAGCTTCAGCTTGGATTTCTGAAAGTGCTGAAAGGCTCTTACATGATGGAAACGGCAAAAGAGTATGGCATTATTTACAAAGCCCGGGAGCCGTATGAGGTTCTTTGTACCAACTGGCTTTCGTACGGAGAGGTTCTGAAGCTGAAAATGGTGGAAAGTATGGTAGAAGTGTATTATAATAGTGGACAGTTCCAGAACACACTTTTCTATCTGGAACCGTTTTTTCCGGATGCATTCGGATTTTATGAAGCGCTGGGTACATTTTATGAGAAAAAAGGCTACGGAGAGATTTCTCATGCCAGAATGCGCAGATACGAAATCCTGCTGGAGTTTCTTGAGGAGTATCCGCAGATCTCCCGGGAAGATGCGGCAGACAAGATGATCTATGACCTGTATTTAAGAGAAAATCTGAAGAGCCGCCCGTCCTTTGCATCCCTGCAGAAACCGTGGGAAAAGCAGATATGGGAGTACCGTCGGCTTCATCATATACCGAAAACAGCCCATATCGAAGTCTTTCGCAACGGACAGGCCGTACTCTTTGACTATACGAGGCGCGATCCGCTGATGAGGAATGCCTGTGCGGAGAATGTGGAACTGTAAAGAAAAAGTGAAGTATGAGGTGAAAACATGACAAAGCGAACCGGAGAAATCCTGGATCTGCTGGATGAGAAATATACAAGAGAATATAAATGCTATCTGAATTACGAGAATCCCGGCCAGCTTCTGGTTGCCACCATGCTCAGTGCCCAGTGTACGGATGCCAGGGTGAACATTGTCACAAAAGATCTGTTCCGCAAATATCCGACGATGGAGGCGTTTGCCAATGCAGATCTGAAAGAACTGGAACAGGACATCAAGCCGACCGGTTTTTACCACAATAAGGCAAAAAACATCATCGGCATGGCACAGATGGTCTGCAGCAAATTCGGGGGAGAGGTGCCGGAACGTCTGGAAGACCTGATTTCTCTTCCGGGTGTTGGAAGGAAAACGGCCAATGTGATCCGGGGAAATATTTATCATGAACCAAGTGTTGTGGTGGATACCCATGTGAAGAGGATTTCCAGACGGCTGGGCCTTGCCAAAGAAGAAGATCCGGAGAAGATAGAGTTTGAACTGATGAAGGTGCTCCCGAAGGACCACTGGATCCTATACAATATACAGATTATCACATTTGGAAGGCAGATCTGCTTTGCCCGGAATCCGAAATGTGAAGAATGCTTTTTGACAAAATACTGCAAAGAATATAAGAAGAGGTGATAAGAATGGGAATGTTTGATCCAAAAAAACGGAAAATCATCACAGCCGTAATCGCAGTGATCCTGGTACTGGCTATGGTCGTACCGACTGTGTTATCCATGGTTCTGTAAAGGGGACGGGGATATGAAGCTGGGAAAAGAAGCAATGGAGGCGCTGCAGGCGGAGATTACCGGCCTGCTGTCTCCCGGAGATGAACTTGTGGTAGTGGGGGCCGTTGCCCTCAGAGGAACAGTTCTGTTGGCACAGAAGGAATATGAGGAGCTTCGGAAGTATTTTTCCGAGGGATTCTTATGGAACTGCCTGAATCTGGGAAAGGACTATGGCATTTGCGGAAAAACCTGCAGCCATATGGCAGAAGAAGCAGGGGCCGGTGCTCTTTACTCTGTGGGAGAAGGGGGGATTTTAAGCGCCCTCTGGAAGATGGCAGAGGCCTCACAGGTGGGACTTTGGGCGAATCTGCGCCGGATTCCCATCCGTCAGGAAACGATAGAAGTGTGCGAACACTTTGACCTGAATCCTTATTACCTGCTGTCAGAAGGAGCCCTTCTTATTGGCATCCCAAGCGGAGAAAGCCTGGTGCAGGAATACCGCAGGATGGGCCTGCCTGCCGCTGTGATCGGACAGACCAACAGAGGCAATGACCGTCTGCTGTACAGCGGGGAAAATGCCAGATATCTGGATCGTCCGGCCAGGGATGAAATCTACAAAAGAAACTGGTATCAGCCAAATCTGAATGCAGCCGCAGCAAATAAGGAGTTGGAAGGAAAATGGCAAGATTAAATATTGTTTTACATGAGCCGGAAATCCCGGCAAATACGGGAAATATCGGCAGAACCTGTGTAGCAACAGGAACAAAGCTGCACCTCATCGAGCCGCTGGGCTTTAAGCTTAACGAAAAAGCCATCAAGCGTGCAGGAATGGACTATTGGAAAGATCTGGACGTCACAGATTACCTGAACTACGAGGACTTTCTGAACAAAAATCCCGGAGCCAAAATCTACTATGCAACAACCAAGGCTCCCCAAACTTACACAGATGTACAATTCGAGGACGACTGCTTTATCATGTTTGGCAAGGAAAGCGCAGGTATTCCGGAGGAAATCCTTCTGAAGAACCAGGCCACATGTATCCGAATCCCGATGATCGGGGATATCCGCTCGCTGAATCTAAGTAATTCCGTAGCAATCGTTCTCTATGAGGCCCTTCGCCAGCACAATTTCGACCACATGCGTCTGGAAGGCCATCTGACGAAGTACGATTGGAAATAAAAGAGAATATTTGCGGACAATAGCTTTTGCATGTTCAGCAGGATCCAAGGCAGAATGATATAAAATATCAGAAAAAAGGAGGCGTGCTATGCAGCTGGAAAAATATCGTATTCACTCGGAAATGTCACGAGGACTGAAAAAAGCAGAACTGGTATTTAAAAACGCGCATGTGTTCTCTGCACATACAGGAGAATTTATTCAGGGGGATGTGGCTGTTGCTGACGGTATGGTTCTGGGAATCGGGCAATATGAAGGGGAACAGGAAATCAATCTGAAAGGAAAATACCTCTGTCCGGGACTGATCGACAGTCACCTCCATCTGGAATCCACCCTGGTCACACCGGGAGAATTGATTCGCCAGGCGGCTCAGTGCGGAACAACGACTTTTATAGTGGATCCCCATGAATCTGCGAATGTGTCCGGGACGGACGGAATTGACTATATTCTGGATCAGACAGAAGAGGTTCCTGCAAATGTATTTGTCATGATGCCCTCCTGTGTGCCTGCCACTCATGTGGATGATAACGGATGTACACTGACTGCAGGAAAAATGAAGGCATATCTGGACAATCCAAGGATTTTGGGACTTGGGGAAGTGATGGATGCTGCTGCGGTGATCAATGGAAATGTTTCTATGCATGAGAAATTAAACCTGTTCAAAAATAAAATAAAGGATGGCCATGCACCGTTCCTGGCTCCGGGAGAACTGGCTGCTTATGCGATGGCAGGGATTTCCACTGACCATGAATGTGTAGATTACGAGTATGCCATGGCTGAGTGCAGGAACGGAATGCAGGTTCTGATTCGTGAGGGAAGTGCCGCACGAAATCTTGAGGCCATTGTCAGGGGAATTGTGGAGCACGATGGAGATACCTCAGGATTCTGTTTCTGTACGGATGACAAGCATATCGAAGAAATACGAAAAGACGGACATATCAACTACAATGTGAAAAAGGCAGTAGAGCTTGGCCTTCCGGTGGAAAAGGCTCTTAAGATGGCGACAATCCAGGCGGCACGCTGCTACGGATTGAAGAATCTGGGGGCCATTGCACCGGGCTATCAGGCGGATTTTGTTGTTTTTGATAATCTGAAAGAACTGAATGTAACGGAAGTGTATTATAAAGGCACTCTGATAAAACGAGATGAAAAAGTGGAAATCAAGCCCTGTGCTCCGTATCTGAAAAACACCGTACATCTTCTCAAGTTTCGGGAAGATTCCCTGAAACTTGAGGCACGTCCGGGAAAGGCACACGTGATTCTGATGGAAGAGGGACAGATTACGACAAAAGCCATACATGAGGAAGTACCCTGGATACAGGCGGGCAGTAAAAGATACTTTGCCCCGGATGGTACTTATGGAAAAATCGCTGTCATTGAACGCCATAAATATACAGGCAGAACAGGTGCTGGAATCGTAAAAGGCTTCGGTCTTACCGGCGGAGCCATTGCTTCCAGCGTTTCGCACGATTCCCACAATATTATTGTTGTAGGAGACAATGACCGGGATATGGTACTTGCAGTACGGGAACTGATTCGTACACAGGGCGGATACACTCTGGTGGAAAACGGAAGCATTTACGACACTCTTCCCCTGCCTGTGATGGGGCTGATGAGTGATGCCGGATACGAAGAAGTCAATGCAAAACTGGCCCGTATGATTCCAAAAGCCTATTCGATGGGAATCCCGGAAGGTTTTGATCCATTTATCACTCTGTCTTTCATGGCTTTGCCGGTGATTCCGGAAATCCGTATCACCCCGAGAGGGATTTATCTGGTTGCAGAGGATCGTCTGCTGGACAATCCATTTGCAGACATTCGATAGATTTCGTAAATGACAGAGACTGCCAAAGCGGTATTTGAAATATCAGATGGAAGAAAAGCCCCGGCTGACAGATTCGTTAGACGAACTGCCGCCGGGGTTTGATTATAAAAATCATAGAACTATAAAAGTCATCGTACTTTATCCAGAGTGAAAATAAATTCCGTACCCACGCCCTCTGTGCTGATCACATTGATATTCTGGTTATGTGCATGGATGATCTCCTGAACAATGGACAGGCCAAGTCCTGTTCCCTTGCGGTCTTTTCCGCGGGAGGCATCGCTCTTGTAGAAACGGTCCCAGATCTTGGAAAGGCATGCTTTGGGAATCCCTTCACCGCGGTCTTTTACAGAGACAAAAATCTTGTCGTTTTTCTCTGTGGTTTCAATAATGATGGAAGAGCCGTCGTAGCTGAATTTGATAGCATTATCCAGTAAATTATACAGTACCTGCTGAATCTGTTCCATATCTGCTTTGGTATAAAGCTCTTTGCCGGAAAGGACAAGTTCCAGAAGAATCTTGCGTTCTGTACAGATTCCTTCAAACGTTGCGGCTGTGGTCTTCACTACTTCATTGATATCAAACTTCCGGATATGCATCATGCGTTTCTTAATATCCAGATCATTCAAGGTCAGAAGACTATTGGTGAGCTTTTCCAGCCTTCCGGCTTCATAAGCAATGATTTTCAGATATTTTTCCTGCATTTCAGGAGGAATGGTACCGTCCAGCATGGCGTTCACATATCCCTTGATGGAAGTCAGGGGAGAGCGAAAGTCGTGGGAGACATTGGAAATAAATTTCCGCTGGTATTCCCCGGTCTTATTCAGCTTGTCTGTCATATAGTTCAGCGTATTGGCCAGGTAGCCGATCTCGTCATCAGACTTCAGGGGAATCCGATAGGAAAGATTTCCGCCGGCATACTCCCTGGCTCCCTTGATAATATGCTGAAGAGGGCGTTGGACAGAAAAATGATAGAATACGACCAGCAGCCCTGACAGCAGATAAAAAATACCAAGCAGGAGCAGAAGGACTCCCAGAAGACTGCTTCTGTCCTGATAAAGATCGCTCATGAGATAGTGAATGCAGACGTAACCCTTGGTGTTCATATTTTCTGTGATCGGTGCAATGACACTCAGGCGTGTCTCAGAAAAATATCCGTAAAAATCTCCGATCTGATAATAGTTTCCGCCCCAGAGGGTGGGGTCAAAGGTACTGAGGTCAATCGGTTCATCAGGAGAAATGTCCTTTCTGGTGCTCAATACGATTTCTCCGCTGTTATTGAGAATCCAGATGATGGAATTCTGATATTCTGCGGCTACGGAGAGATTTTCCCGCACAAGATCCAGGTTTGCGGAAGAAATATTGTGCCGGATATTATCGTCGGAAGCAATCCGGTGGGCTTCCCGATAGAGATCTTCGCTGACGGCTTTTTCCAGACGGCACTCTATCATGTAGGAGCCGGCGGTTGTGGCAAGCAATAATCCTGCAATACCTGTCAAAAGATAAACCAGCAGGAATCGCCGGTACAGGACTTTTTTCATTCAGGCTTCACCTCGAATTTGTAACCGATTCCCCAAACGGTAGCAAGACTCCAGCGGGGATGGTCCTTGATCTTTTCACGGAGACGCTTAATATGTACATCTACGGTCCTGGTGTCTCCAATATATTCATATCCCCAGATATGATCCAAAAGCTGCTCTCTGGTAAATACCTGATTAGGAGAGGAGGCCAGGAAATACAAAAGCTCCAGTTCCTTAGGCGGCATATCCACCTGACGTCCCATATAGGTCACAGAGTAATTGGTCAGGTTAATGGTCAGATCCGGATAGCTGACGCTCTTTTCGTTGGAGGCAGCTACAGGCTGCTTTACCTTGAATCGCCTGAGCACAGCACGTACCCGGGCCACCAGTTCCTTGGAATCAAAGGGTTTGATGATGTAATCATCTGCACCAAGCTCCAGTCCGAGAACCTTGTCGAAGGTTTCCCCTTTAGCAGAAAGCATGATGATGGGAACCTCCGAAGTATGGCGGATTTCCCGGCAGACCTGGTAGCCGTCAATCCCCGGAAGCATCAGATCCAGAAGAATCAGGTTGGGCTGGAAAATCTGAAATTCCCGCAGAGCCTGTTCTCCGTCATTGACGATTTTTGTCTCAAAGCATTCTTTGGTGAGATAGAGAGAAATCAGCTCTGCAATATTATTGTCATCATCTACGATTAATATTTTTTGTTTTGCAATCATATTCTTCTCCTGTTACTTAAAATCTACAATCGTCACGCCTGCGTCGCCTTCGCCAAACTCTCCGAGGCGGAAGGAGGCTACATGTTTCTGACGTCTCAGGTAATTGTGGACACCCTTGCGCAGGGCACCGGTGCCTTTGCCATGGACGATCCGGACGGATTTCAGATGCGCAATATATGCGTCATCCAGATATTTGTCCAGCTCCGCTACTGCCTCATCTACGGTTTTACCGAGAAGGTTGATCTCCGTGGAGATGCCGGCGGACTTGGACATGCGTATTTTGCCTGCGCCGGTGCGCTGCAGGGCCGGGGTGCTGATAACAGGTTCGTCAGCCAGTTCCAGGTCAGAAATATGGACTTTGGAACGGATGATACCCATCTGTACAAAAAGATACCCTTTGGAATCAGGGTGGCTGCTGACAGTCCCTTTGAGATTCATACTGAGGACTTTTACTGACTCTCCGAGACGAAGATCCGCAGGCTTCAGCTCTTTCTTTGGCTTTTTGGTATCCGGCTTCAGAGAGATATTTTTTTCTGCTTTGGACATTCGCTGGCGGAGATTCTGCCGCTCTTTTTCCACGGCGGCGGTATCTACGTGATCCTTCTGGAATTTGTGGAAAAGCTTCATGGTCTGGTCTGCATATTCCTTGGTTTCACGAAGGATGGCATGGGCTTCTTCATTTGCCTGGCGGAGGATGCGCTCTTTACGTTCATCCATTTTTTCCTGCTGTGCTTCCAGCTGTTCTTTTAATGTTTTGACCTCTTCTTTGTAGCGTTCGACTTCCCTTCGCTCATTTTCGATGGTAACGCGGCTGTTTTCCAGGGAGGTAAGGACGTCCTCAAAAGATTCGTCCTGCTCGCTGATCTGTTCCTTCGCCTTGTTGATGATGTAATCAGGGAGCCCAAGCTTGGAGGAGATGGCAAAGGCGTTACTCTTGCCCGGTACGCCGATCAGCAGACGGTAAGTAGGACGCAGAGTTTCCACGTCAAATTCACAGCATGCATTCTCCACACCCCGGGTAGAAAGGGCATAAATCTTCAGTTCGCTGTAATGAGTGGTAGCCATAGTCCTGATGCCCTGCTCGTGCAGGGTGGAGAGAATGGCAATGGCAAGGGCCGCACCTTCTGTGGGATCCGTACCTGCTCCAAGCTCGTCAAACAGTACGAGAGAACGCTCATCAGCCCTGCGTAAAAAGGATACCACATTGGTCATGTGGGAAGAGAAGGTGCTTAACGATTGTTCGATGCTCTGCTCATCCCCGATATCCGCATAAACCTCATGGAAGACCGCAAGCTCTGAACGGTCATAGGCCGGGATATGGAGCCCGGACTGGCCCATCAGGGTAAGCAGCCCCACAGTTTTCAGGGAAACGGTTTTGCCGCCGGTATTGGGACCTGTGACTACAAGCAGGTCGAAATCATCCCCAAGGCGGATATCAATGGGAACGACTTTTTTCTTATCAATGAGAGGATGGCGGGCTTTTCTCAGCTTCACACGACCCTCCTCGTTAAAGATTGGTTCGCTGGCGTTCATTTCCATGGCAAGGGAAGCGCGGGCAAAAATGAAATCCAATTCTACCATTGTCTCCAGATCCAGGGAAATGGCTTCCCGGTCCAGGGCAATCTGCTCGCTTAAAGAGGCCAGGATGACTTCGATTTCTTTTTGCTCCTGAAGCTCAAGCTCCCGCATGTCATTATTGAGCTTCACGATGGCCATTGGTTCGATGAAAAGCGTGGAGCCTGTAGAGGACTGGTCATGGATCATGCCGGGCACCTGGCCCTTATATTCTGCTTTCACAGGGATACAGTAGCGTCCGTTCCGCATGGTGATCACGGAGTCCTGCAGATAGGTGCGGGCACTTCCGTTTACCAGTCCTGCAAGCTGGGTGTGGATACGGTCGTTTACCAGTTTCATGTTCCTGCGGATTTGTCGGAGAGCCGGGCTTGCATCATCGCTGATCTCGTCTTCGGAAAGGATGCAGCGGCGGATTTCTGCCGTAAGCGGAGTAAGCGGTTCCAGAACTTCAAACATCCCGTCCAGGGAATCCGGCAGGGCATCGCTTCTGTCGCTGCGTGAATAGGCCTTCACCCGATTAACATTTTCCAGAAGACCGCAGATAGAAAGAATCTCCGGAATACCGAGGGAGCTGCCGATCTCCAGGCGCTTTAAAGAACCCCGGACATCCCGGACACTTCCAAAGGAAAGCGTTCCTTTTTGAAAAAGGCGGCTTAAGGCATCCTTTGTCTGGGTCTGCATCAGGCGGATCTGTTCAATGTCGGTATATGGAACCAGCCTTCGGCAAAGCTCCTTGCCCATAGGTGAGGATGCTTTGTCAGCCAGGTGATTGATGATCTTATAATATTCCAGTGCGTTTAATGCTTTTTGGTTCATGATGTCTCCTAAGTTGTAAGTGAAATTTTAACTATCTTTTTTTATTTACTACTATCCATTTTACATGATTTGCGGTATATTGAAAAGGAAAAATTCATCCGGAAGGGAAAACACGGCAGCTTTCGTTACTGATATGTAGTGACCAGCTTTCCTGTTTTAGCGGAATAAAGGATGAATGTACACTTTCTGCTCAAAACCGCAGAAGTTTGAAAATAGGAAAATATAAGGGAAAGTATAAGATTCATTCATAGAAAGTACATATCTTTTTGTTAAACTAGATTCCAGATTATCAGTTTTACTGGGAGATAGATTTATGGCAGAAAAAGAACCTCACAGAAAAGAAAGTGAACAAAAACCGGAAAATTATTTATTCATGAAGGAGACGATTAAAAGAAAACCTCTTGACGTCAGGTTTTATTTAAAAAGGGTATTAGCCGTCACTGTGTGCGGCGTGCTTTTCGGGTGCAGCGCTGCAGGGGCCTTCACACTGGTATACTCGATAGCGTCAGACAAATTTATCGAAAAAGAGGACATCTCCCTTTCCGGTGCCAAACCAGGCCCGGTTAGTATAGGAGCGACAGAGCCCGTGACACCTGCGGCAGAACCAACGTCAGCAGGAGAGGATCAGAATAGTGCGGCGGAAGAAACAGAGACAGAATTCAATGACCTGCAGGAACAGGAAACCGTATCAGTTACAGCAGCTCCGATGGAGATTTATGAATCCGTTTACCAGGATGCCCTTCGGATTGCCGAAAAACCTATGAAAGCTATGGTCAGAGTATCCGGACTCAGCGATGATTCGGATCTTCTGGACGATTCTTTTCTTACGTACGGTGACGAGGAAGGGGTAGTATTTTTAAATAATGAAACAGATTTATATATCTTAACTAACTATAAAAAGCTGGAAGATGCGGAGATCATTCGCGTGACTTTTTGTAATGGAGCGGCGGCCGACGGAGTTCTCTGCAAGTCAGATCCAAGGACAGGGATGGCAGTAGTGCGTGTCCCGATGACCCTTTTGACAAAAGAAAATCTGGATGAGATTTATGTGGCATCCTTAAGCGATTCCTACAGCCTGAATAATGAGAAGCCTGTTGTTGCGATCGGAAGTCCGTCAGGTGATTTCGGATCAGTGATCTACGGGCTCATTACATCCGTATCAGGAAAAATAACGGCTGCAGATTGTGAATATTCGCTGCTGGGTACGAATATTATGGGCAGTACCGGCAGCAGCGGAGTGCTGCTGAATATGGAAGGCGAAGTGGTTGGGATCATTGTCCGCACCCAGTCGGATGAAAACATCCTGAAAGCAGTTTCCATTGCACAGCTCCGCCCATTGATTGAAAGTCTTTCCAATGGAGAGCCGCTGCGTTATCTCGGCATCCGCGGTTCCAGTATATCCAGTGCTCAGGCAGTGAATATGGAAATTCCTCAGGGAATTTATGTAAACAGTGTGGAGACCGATTCCCCGGCGATGGTTGCCGGTGTTCAGAGCGGAGATATTATTACGGGACTGAATGAAAAAGAGATAACAGATATGCAGTCCTACATGACCGAGCTGCAAAAGCTGACAGTCGGCACGAGGGCAAAGATTACTGTCTGCAGACGGGGAGCAGACGGCAAATTTGCAGAGATTGGATATGATTTGACAATAGAAGAGAAATAGAAAGGCAGAACCAACATGCGTTTTATCAACGAATTACACGAAGGGGACAGAATTAACGGTATTTATTTATGCAAGCAGAGACAGTCTGCTGTGACGAAGAACGGGAAACCTTATGACAGCATTATCCTTCAGGACAAAACCGGTGTCCTGGACGGCAAGATCTGGGATCCGAATTCACTGGGAATAGATGAATTTGATGCACTGGATTACATAGAGGTCATGGGAGATGTTACAAGTTTTGCAGGGGCCATGCAGCTGAATGTCAAGCGAGCCAGAAAGGCGTCCGAGGGCGAGTACAATCCTGCTGATTACCTTCCGGTGAGCGAGAACAGCACAGATGACATGTACAGCCAGCTTCTGGCTATGATCGGAAGTGTAAAGAATCCGTATTTATCTGCACTTTTGAAGAAACTTTTTGTGGAAGATAAGGAATTTCTGAAATCCTTTGAAGGCCATTCAGCAGCTAAGACCGTGCATCACGGCTTTATTGGGGGACTTATGGAACATACACTGAGCGTTACAAGGCTTTGTGATTATATGGCAGGTGCCTATCCGTTGCTGAAGAGAGACCTGCTGATCACTGCAGCGCTGCTGCATGATGTTGGCAAGACCAGGGAACTTTCCGCTTTCCCGATGAATGATTATACGGATGAGGGACAGCTTCTGGGGCACATCATCATCGGGGCGCAGATGATTCACGATCTGGCCAGGGAAATCCCGGATTTTCCGACAGATCTGGAGAACCAGCTGGTACATTGCATTCTGGCTCATCACGGAGAACTGGAATACGGCTCTCCAAAGAAACCTGCCCTTGCAGAGGCGGTAGCATTAAACCTGGCGGACAACACAGATGCCCGCATGGAAACTCTGACAGAAATTTTTGCCGCAGATAAAGGAAAGAAGGAATGGCTCGGGTATAACCGGCTGTTTGAGTCCAATTTGAGAAGAACAGGAGATTTTTAATCCTTATGGAATTTCGTAAAAACGACATTGTGACGTTAGATATAGAAGATTGCGGAATTGACGGTGAAGGCATCGGTAAAGCTGATGGCTTCACCGTCTTTGTGAAAGACGCTGTGATCGGTGACACGGTCCGCGCGAAGATCATGAAAGCAAAGAAGAATTATGGCTACGGAAGACTTATGGAAATCCTGAAACCATCCCCATACCGTGTGGAGCCGAGATGCCCTTATGCACGCCAGTGCGGCGGCTGCCAGATTCAGGCACTTTCTTATGAACAGCAGCTTGCGTTTAAAGAAGCCAAAGTGCGGGGGCATCTGGAACGGATCGGAGGATTTACAGAGATTCCCATGGAGCCGATCATTGGGATGGAGGAGCCGTATCATTACCGCAATAAAGCACAGTTTCCGGTCGGACGGAATAAAGAAGGCCGTATCATCACCGGATTTTATGCAGGAAGAACCCACAATATTATTGAGAACAGAGACTGTGCCCTGGGTGTTTCCCAGAATAAAGAGGTTCTGGATCGGGTAATCGCCTATATGGAAAAATACGGTGTGGAGCCTTATGAGGAAGCAACAGGGAAAGGACTTGTGCGTCATATTCTGATTCGTTATGGATTCTTTACCGGGGAAGTGATGGTATGCGTGATTGCCAATGGTGCAAGGCTTCCGCACAGTGAAAAGCTGGTGGAGGCTCTCCAGGAGATTCCGGGAATGACCAGCATCACGCTGAATGTCAATCGCAGCAGGAGCAATGTGATTCTGGGAGAGGAATTAAAGCTTCTCTGGGGCCAGACTTATATTACGGACAAAATCGGTGAAGTTTCCTATCAGATTTCACCTCTGTCCTTTTACCAGGTCAATCCCCTTCAGACCGGTAAATTATATGCCAAGGCTCTGGAATATGCGAATCTTCACGGCGAGGAAACTGTATGGGATCTTTATTGCGGAATCGGTACCATTTCTCTGTTTTTGGCACAGCAGGCTAAGTTTGTCCGCGGAGTGGAAATCGTGCCTGCTGCAATTGAGGATGCACGGCGGAATGCAGAACTGAATGGATTGCAAAATGTAGAATTTTTTGTCGGCAAGGCCGAAGAAGTCCTTCCGCGGGAGTACGAGAAACATGGTGTTTACGCCGACGTAATCGTGGTTGACCCGCCAAGAAAAGGCTGCGATGAGGTGCTGCTCGAGACAATCCTGAAGATGCAGCCGAAGAGGGTGGTGTATGTCAGCTGCGACAGCGCGACACTGGCAAGGGATCTGAAGTATTTGTGCGGGAAGGGATATGAGTTAGAGAAGGTTTGCCCGGTTGATCAGTTTGGGAATACGGTGCATGTGGAGACAGTCGCTCTGCTGACGAAAAAAGCCCGGTAAATCAAAGGTTTCTGCCGATTTGGGGCGAAAATGGTTGTGTGTTTCAGTTTCCGCAGAATGGGGATGAGGGAATTGATTTACCCAGGGGATAGGCTGTGGGGAACGGAAGATATACATTTTGGCGAAAGGATATGTTTTCGCAAAAATAAAATAGTGGCATTACATTTTCATTAATTGAAGATGTGATGCCATTTTTATAAATAAAGGCTTCATAAAACGGATAAATACATTTTGCGATAATTTATGGTGTGCAGATTGTCGATTGTATCAAATATCGCTGAATCTCCTTGACTTTTCTACCTTCCAGAGTGATATATTAAATGCTTATAAATTACAAAAAACAACATAAAACAATAGGAAATCTATTGAAAACTGCATCAAAACTTGCTATAATAAACTTGCTATATTTTGTTTGTTCGGAGGTGCTGGAATGGGAGAAATCGGAAATGACAAATGGGTAGGCATAGATGAAGCTGCGGAATATCTGGGAGTTAAGCCCGGAACAATCCGCGATTGGATTAGGAAAGGCAAGGACATACCCGCACATAAAATAGGCAAACAGTGGAAATTCAAATGCTCAGAATTAGACAATTGGGTATCCAGTGGAAAAAGTGCAATGGACTGATGTGCTTACTATGCCTGGGAGGAATTGAGAAATGATTAAAACTCCACATGAATTAAGTGAAGAATATTATCAGTTCGTTGATGAGTTTACGCAGACGGATTTCGAGGATGAAAAACTTCTCGGAAAATTCTATACCGATTATGATATAGCAACGAGCATGATGCAGGTGTTAAGTCAGCATTATATGTACGACACCTTTTCTTCGGAATTACACATTATTGATCCGTTTTGCGGAGATGGAAGGCTGATTATTTCTTTGCTTTCAGAATTACACAAATCAGGGAAATTATCTTCTGATCGGTTGTTCATCTCAGTTTGGGACATAGATGGGAATGCTGTGAATACGGCAAAAAGTGAGATAGCACAGTTTTGCGAAACTGTTGGATTGAGGTTTGAGATTGATGCGCGTCAGGCAGATGCTTTTGTAGAGTATAATGCTGTTCGTGGCAAATACGATATATGTGTTACAAATCCTCCGTGGAGTCTGTTAAAGCCTCAAAAGCTCTTCAGCAAGAGTAATGGCGAAGAAGCTATGGTTGGCTATCGAAATGCAATAGAGCAGTATGATTCATACATGAAGGAGGCGTTTGTAATTTCGCAACCCTCTTCAAAATTTGGAAAATGGGGGACAAACCTTGCACGTTGTGGAACTGAAGTAGCCCTTAGACTAATAAAATCAGACGGATTTTGTGGCATTGTTTCTCCTGCCTCGTTGCTTAATGACCAAGTTTCAAGCAAACTCAGAGTTTGGATTTTTGAGAACTATAAAGTCATTAATGTTTCTTACTACCCTGCGGAATTAAAGCTCTATGGTAGTGCAGATATTTCAAGCATCACCATAGTGGTTAAAGGCGGTGAAACTGACCAAAGTCTTAGCGTTAGGATTTATAGCGATAAGAGAAAGTATAAAGAGAAAAAAATAGAAAAGGCCGTCTTTGAATATATCAAACGGACAGGTTATTGCATTCCTTTAAAAACTGGAATAGAGGCCATACCTATAATGATGTATCTTGAGCAGTTGCCTTCGACGGATGAATTCTGCAATGAAACTGGATTGCACTTTACACGTGAATTGGACGAAACAAGAGTAAAAGAAAAACTGTTACATACTGGTAAAATTGAATTCGCAAAAGGCTATATGGTAGACAGGTATTCTTTTATGAGCGATCAATTATTCTTGAATGAGGAGATGGTGATTCCTCCGCAAAGTTCGTTCATGAGCAAGGTCGTGTGGCGAGATGTGTCACGTGACTCTCAAGTACGGCGAATCAAAGCCACATTGTTGCCACCCGGATTCATTTGTGGAAATTCTCTCGGCGTGGTGTATGGAGATGAAGTCGCACTTTCAAGCCTCAAAATGTTGCTTGCGATCATGAATTCGATGATATTTGAATATCAAGCAAGGAGTATGTTGGTATCCAATCATGTGTCAGCAGGGATAGTGAAGCAGATTCGTGTTCCTCGACCGTGTGTTGATATGAACATCATAGAATTAGTGGACAAGCAATTGGCAGGTCAAGATGTTGAAGATGCTATTGAATTGGCGGTCGCACATCTATACAATCTCTCAGCTGATGAATATGAAATCATTGTAGATTCGTTCAAGCTGGATAATGAAAAACGAGTAAACATTGTTAGACAGTATCGTGAAAAAAGTCAGGATGGAGAAAAGAAAACCATGATTTTCAATCACTACGCATCTTCGTTGAGTGAATTGGATATGCAAGTAATAAAGTGTGTTCCGCCAGGAGGTAACTGGAAGAATATCCCGGACAGTGTGCCATCGCAAAGAATCGCACAAATCCGAGAAAGTTATAAAGCCGGGAAAGGAAGTCGATCTACATATTATGGAAGGCTTCGTCCGGATATGCCTGCATATACTATTAACACTTACTTCAACCGACCAGGAAATGGATGTAATATGCATTACGACCAGAACCGGACAATATCGCAACGAGAAGCAGCGCGTTTTCAGAGCTTCCCAGATTCGTTTGAGTTTATCGGGTCGCTTGGGGCGATAAATAATCAGATTGGAAACGCTGTACCACCACTGCTTGCCTATCAGATTGCTAAAAACATTCCTTTCAAGGGGCAGTTTGTTGACCTTTTCTGCGGTGCAGGAGGACTTGCATTGGGCTTTATTTGGGCTGGTTGGACTCCGATAATTGGGAATGATATCGACAACTACGCAGTAGAAACACACAAGCGAAATCTTGGTGGAGAAGCAATTGTTGGTGATATTAATAGTCAAGAGGTACATGATGCGATTGTGGATGCGGCGGTAGCTGCAAAGAAAGCAAATCCGAACCTTCCTCTATTTGTTCTTGGAGGACCGCCTTGTCAAGGATTCTCGACCGCGAATACACGGCGAGGTGCTGAAGATATGCGCAACTGGTTATTTAAGTCCTATGCCAGCATAGTCAAGGCAATCAGACCGGATGGCTTTGTATTTGAGAATGTTCGTGGAATTCTCAATTTAGATAAAGGACAATTCTTTGAGATGATAAAGACCGAGTTGAAAGAATGTGTTACAGAAATCAAAGTAAACCAGGTTAGCGCAGCTAACTTCGGAGTTCCGCAACGTAGAGATCGTGTAATAATCATTGGCGGGGATGCTAATCTTGTTCAAGGCTTTAGTATGAAGGAAATATCCTGCGTTCCCAAGGATGGGCAATTATCGCTCCTCCCCTCTGTAATAGGTGTCGAGGACGCAATTGGCGATTTGCCGCCGCTTCAACCAGGAGAAGATGGAAGTGGATATAATTATCGTTTTCCTGCGACAAATCCTTATCAAAAATTTATGCGAGGAGAAATAACTGTGGACGAATACCTTGACAGTTACCTCTGATAAAATAAGTCGACCACCTACGATTAACAGATGGTCGGCTATTTTTTATTCGTCAGCAGTTTCTCTTGAATAACGAGGATCGTCCCAATTGGAGGATAGTTCTTGAGCGACTAACTCCATAATCTGTTTGAGCAGTTCTTTTACTTCAATAAATTCTCGCATGTTCTTTAGCGCGGTATAATCTACAGTAGACAAAAATGCTTCGATTTCAGCATCAATTCGCTCTTCATCAGAAAGAGCCACGATAAGAGTCTCATTCAGCTTTTTCATTTTGCTGTTGATATTGGACAGAATGCTGAATGCTTGTTTCTTCAGCGACTCAATCTTTGCATTAGTATATGTGTATCCATTGCGGTTTTCTTTCTTTGCATATTCGGAAAGCGAAGAAAAAGCGACTCGTATTTTTCTCGTTTTCTGAATACTGACATATCTCAAAGTGCTTGCTTCCCTCGAAAAATCCACAGTTACAATCTGGTGATTGATTTTTGTCGATCCAGGAATGATGTCGTAGTCATAGTCAGCATACTCCAAATTGAGGAGTGTAAAGAGAAAAAGAAATTCGTTTCTGTCAATAAAGTCAGCCAAAAGCATCATCGCAACATTGCGATTATCACGCATCACACGGCTAAGTCTCAACGCAGATTCCTTATCGGTGACCTTTCCTTTACATTTTTGCCAAATCGAATCAGCGTACCAGGTTGCAACAGTTTCTCCGGCTTTTTCAACTTCAATCAAGTGGAGAACATCAGAATAATACATCCTGTTATTCTTTGCGCTGTTACAAGGCTTACAAAGGACCTGAAACTCCGGTCTATGGCAGAAGCCAAGGGATATCGGACCGATATGATCTGCACTACATGGACGCGGATGATGTCCGCCGTTTCCTTCGTTTGCGCAATGTTCCTTTTTCATGCCAGGATTAGAGTTTATAAAGCCCATCAGCTTATTGGCTGTGATCCAGTTACCATCACTCCAATTTTCAAAAGCTCTCCTGTCAGTTGAATATGATGCGAGATTTTCTTTTGAACGACCTTTGTCTGCTGTGGAACGACAGCAGCGATTAAAAGTATGAAAACCGTCAAGTCGATCAGGAGCATTGGACATTGCACCAGGGCTAAGCATACTTGGTTCTTTGGGAATATAGCTTTGCTCTATCCATGATGTCCATGCAGAAAGGTCATGGGGCAAATCAGGAATTTCTTTCACCTGTGTACATTTGAGTAAGCCCGGTAAAGCATCGTAAGCCACATCTCCATATGTATCAACGAGGGATGTAACAAAATCCAGAATGTGAGTTACTTCTTCCATTTCTACAGAACTATCATAAAAAGAGAGTTTCTGAACCCTTTTCATAAAATTGGTTGACAAATAGCAATAGCGAATATCCATAACACGACCGCAGACTTTACAAGGATGAAGCTTAGTAGGATGGATAGTTTTGGCAACCTTACTAATCCATTTATCTTCATCTGTACTGATTCCTATTTCGGCAGCCTTTTCTAACCACCATTGATAACGCTTGTCGTGAGAAAATTGAAAAACGCCTGCACCTCTATTTGATGGAGTTTCCCATTGAATTGTTCCGTCATCGTGGCGCAAGTCCGGCATCCCGGCATATGCAGGATGATTAACAATTTCTTCTTCATATTGAAGAAAGGCTTCGTTAGCCTCCAAATTTGTTCGTTTATTTCCTTTTGTAGCCATTTTATCCTCCGTGCTTATTTGAATAGGTGAAATTCTTCCTTTGTCATTCCTGCATCTAACGCCTTATAGAAAAAACGTGATGCAATAGATGAGTAAGGTTTCCACTTCCGGCATTTTTTATAGATAGCATCCTCGCTGCAATCGTCCGTCTTATATGCCCAGCGATAAGTTTGTAAAAAAGCACCATCCTCAACGGGGAGAACATCTGGACGATCAAGAACAAACATTAAGAACATTTTTGCAGTCCATTTGCCTATGCCATGAAACTTGGTAAGGTGTAGCATGACTTCCTCGTCAGACAGAGAATGCATTTTATCGAAATCCAGATCTCCACATATTACGGCTTCGGTGACACCACGGATACATTTGACTTTTGAAGATGATGTTCCAGTTCCACGTATCTCATCATCTGAAAGTGCATTGACTTTTTCAGGAGTCACATCGCCATCGCATAAATCTTCAAGCCTTTTATATATTTTCTGACCTGCTTTTACAGATAGCATTTGCTCGATGATTTCATGCACTAAAAAGGAGTAAATGCTTTCGTCATGCGGAACATAGGTTATGGGACCGACCATACGGATGACCTTTGCCAGACGTTTATCTTTTTTGCATAGGTATTGGACAGCGGGGTGATCCATATCGAGTGTTACGACATTTGGCAAGATACCACCTCCCTTTGTCAATCCTTTACCGTTTCCATAATATCCTCTAATGTGCAGTCCATAGCCTCACAGATTTTCAGAAGTACATCTGTGGTGATATTCGATCCTTTGCTTAGTTTGGCAATGGAAGCTGAACTGACACCGCTTTTCTCTGCAAGATCATGTTTGTTCATGTTCTTATCTATCAGCATTTTCCATAACTTATTGTAACTTATACGCATATTTGCCTCCTGCTTTTGCATGTAGATATTGGGGATTACTGATCCTCCGGGTTATAAACCTCGTTCAAAAAACCATATCGTCCTTCTTCTTTGTTTCTGGAGAACCGAATTACATGAACACCGTTCTCATCGCTCTCATCTGGGACAAACGGCATACGCTTTGTTTGCTCCACAATAATTACTTGGCGTTCGTGAGCATGAGAGATAAGGTACTCTATGAAATTTTGCTTAATCGTATCGCTTTGTTCTTTATGCTCTGCCTCTGATAATTGAGTCAGTGAAGAGTCTACGGCATAGAAGCCAGGGGCATTTCTATCAAGATCGATAAGGTATCCGCTCATTGCAAGTGTAGTTATTGTGTTCAGTATTCCGCAGAAACCTCCGCCCATTGAAACGGACTTCTTGAAACCACCAATTTCAATATCAAAGTTTTCCATATTGAGCCTTGCAGAAGCAGCACCGCCAATTTTAGATGCCTGCAAGATTCCCCTTAGCTTTTCTTCAAAACCGTGGATGATATCATAATCGTAATCCTCATAAATGTTGTGTTTGGAGAGTTCCGATGTCTCTTCAGTTTCCTTGTTGAACAGCTCGCTTCTATACTGAGTTTCATTTTGACGTACTATCTCTAATTCGCTTGTGAGGCGTATCAGGCTTAGTTGTTGCTCCAATTCCTCTTCAAACACAGATAATCTCGGTTGTAGTTGTTCGGAAATCAGAGTATCAACAGTTTTTTTCTTTTCTTCCAATGTGCGAATCGTAGCAATAATAGTTTCCTGTTGATGTTCTACGCTACGCTGTGCATCACTTAGCTCTGACAGATGACTTTTTATTTTTTCAAGTTCCGCAGCAGATGCGTCAATAAATGAGGTATCCTGTACGCGCTCGGTTTCTTCTCCGCAGATAGGACATTTGACTTTTTTGCGAACCGGCGAGACGGTTGATGCGCCGTCAACAATGAAACCAATCCGTCTTATGTCAGATTGGTATTGCTGGCGAAGAACAGCAAAATTATGTCCGACTGTCCTGGATTCGGAAAGTTTACCATTCAATTCATAAATCTGTGACATTAGTTGCTGACTGTCTCGGGTAGCAGCATCCACTTGTGCTTGTAATTCTGCGATTTCTTTTCTAACCTGTTCAACATTTGAGCGAGGGTCTGTAATATTGGAGGATGAGAGTGTTTCCTCCAACGTTTCACGCCTTCTTGTAAATTCATCGACCTTTTCCTGAATATAGCCAATGAGGGCTTTTTTCTTCGCCTCACTGATTTTCGGGTCTTCATCTGCGGCGAGATTGTTTGCATCCTGCCCGGTTAAAAGGTATAGCAACACTGCAGCTGAAGCCGTATGTCCCACGCTTCCAGGAGCCAACAATGCAGAACTTTCTCTTGCAACATCTGCCTGTCGTATAAAGAAGAGATGGAGCATACTTCTCCAAGTTAAGTCCTGTGTTTTTGATCCCTTTTCAGCTGAACGAACAGAATGAACCTCATCAATTCCAAGCAGATGAAGATAAACGGCGTTGATATTCTTTTTGGCTTTATGACCTACACTATAAGTGCCATGCTCCACCGTTGGATCGGTACCGCTGACAGCAATTTTAGTATCGCCGATTTTGCGTTCGAGAATGACTGTCCCATTACCTGTTATCAAGTGAAGTGTAATCCGCTCATATCTGTAGTTGTTGTCAACGATTTTTGAAGGACGATTCTTTTTGGGAGTAAAGCCAAATGCATAATCCAGGCAGTCCATCACAAGGCTCTTTCCGGTATTGGAGGGACCAAGAATAAAATTCAAACCCGGCTTAAAGTCAATTACTGTTGTTTTGTGTCCGCCGCCGGACACGGTAAGTTTATCAATATAGAACCTATTCATGTTTGACCTCCTGCAATGATTGAATAGTGAGCCTGTTGATTTCCTTCAACATGGCAGCCGCATTTGCTTTATCAAATCTATCGGTCACGGATTGAACTGCAAGAATATATTCCTTGGCATACCCACTTGTAAGTTTAGTGCATATCATTTTACCTACTTCCAGAAGTGAGTATCTGTATCCACTCGAAGTAAGATATAGCCTAACATAACCATCCAACACGAGATTTTTCAAAGCCGAAGAAACCATCTGCTTTCTTGCAGGAAACTCGCTATATCTGTAGTTGCTATATCCGTGAAGGTTCTCGTCCATCAATCCAAAATCCGCGGCATAAACAGCTATAAAATCAATCGCTCCTATTTGCTGTTCGTCTAATTTCGCAGGCGCGAGTTCATTCAGCATCAGAAGGATACGGAGAGATATTTCAAAGGTAGAGCCGATGGCTGATTCATTCATTGCTTCTTTCTTCTCCTTATCCATGTCAGTTTTCCATCATTAACGAGGTGGTGACATACACCTTTTTTGATTTTTCCGCTTATCCAATAAGGTGAGGCACTGAGAATATAATTTGTGACCGGGGCGATAACTGCTTGCTCCATGACAGCAAGCATACGTTCATAACCATTTGTGTGTGTTCTCCTTGCTGTGTCCTTTACACCGTTATAGGTTTCATCTTTTAATACATCGAATTGCCCTGTCAGGCTACTCCCTTTTAACTCTAAAACACCACGCCGAATTGTTTCTGCAGCGTAGAAATCAATGCGGCGGTCTTCCAAGTCATCAGAGTAATCAGGAAATGAGGAAAGGTCATCTTCCGAAAAAGGATCCATCCCCTCTGCATCGCCGTATGCCAGATACAGTTCATCAATATATTTTTGCTCATCTTGAGTCGCTACCTTCGGAACCGACACATTTGTCGGTCGTGGTAGCGACTTTATTTTTTTCTGGATGTCATCAATCAGCTTTAAATCAATCTCTGCTTCCTGTGCTGCTTGGGTGGTAGGAGTAGAGTTGATGATGTCCAAGACTATGCTCTCGAATATATCAGCACAGGCGGTTGAAGGATCATCGCTGGCAATGCTAAGGCTATCCAGCCATGCTACGACATTGTCGTAGGAGTCGGACTCGTCCATTCTTTCCCATACCCAATTCGAGAATTTGCTTTTGTCACGATGGTCGTAAAGGTACTGCGCGTCCTTGGGCTGAATTGTGCGGTCACCTTTTATGTAGCGGTATTTTGTGTCAGGCTTTCGCTTCAACAGTTTGCAGGAGTCCATAGCGGCATCTTGTACGAAGTTGCCGACTAGTTCTGTGAAATATTCATGTTCAGATTTGCCGAATGAAATGAACGGCGAAAGATTTGAAGCATATTCAGAAAACGTCATGCGCTATTTGCCTCCTGTCTAAATTTTTACCTTTGTCCGAGAGTGTCCGAGAGCGTCCGTCCAGTCCGCTTTTCAAAAAGACAGCTTTGCTAAACTGGTATATGTAAGACGGGCTGATAGGGAATAGCAGTCAAATTCTGAACTTGACGTTTGGGAAAGGACAGAGTGTATAAAAATATTATATTACACTCGAAACGCAATTTCTACATTTTTTGTAAATTTTCATTTGGCAAACACATAGAAAAATTTGCGAATGCAAAAAATCAGTTTTTCTTACAGAGTAAATTTTGATGAAAGAGAGGTGAATGAGATGACGAAAAACAGCAAGCAAACTTCAAAGTTTGTAGCTACAAAAGCAAGCAGGATTTTGAAGGACGGGCGCTATAGTAAAGACTCTAAGTCTGTTGCCGGGAGTGCCTTGGCTCAGACCAAGCCCAGAAAAAAAAAGTAAGGTCATCATTCGATGGGCGGTGACAGATTAACTAATCAGCCTATCCATCCCCTACGGGAGGGGAATTGCCAAATCAAATCGCTTAGTCCGAACAGCGCTATAAGGACGGAGGGATGCATAAGAGTTCGGAACGCAGCGATGACGGCTGCGTATGGAACGAAGATGCACCCACTGTAGTTTCGTGCGCTTTTTTTCGGTTATCGGAGCCTGTGGTCATCTTCAACCACAGGCTCTTTTTGTGTCTCTCCGTACTGCTCGGACGGAAACAAAAACTTTTCTGTGAGAAGGAGAAGAAATATACATCTGATGCACGCAATTGGCTAGAGTTAATGTCCGTGTAATTGACGATTTGCGATTCATCATGGGAAATGCCTAACCTTATATATTCTCCGTTTGGAAAATAGAAAACGCAGAAAAACGCATGAAGATTGGGCGAATAAAGAAAAAGAAGAAATAGGAAAAAAATTCAGAAATATTTTCAAATCGGAAATGCCCCTTCCTATTTGAATTTTATATTCCTATCAGACGAGGACGAAAGGAGGTGAAAAGCCGTGAGTGCAAATGAAAGAAGGGCGGAGATCATGAGAATCATGGTCGCGCGAAGACAGGAAAATATGCAGGTCTTAGCAGCCGAACTTGGAGTGACGGACAGGACAATCCGAAATGACATTCTTGTACTCACGGCTGAGTATCCTCTGGAAACTTCAAGAGGTAACGGAGGCGGCGTCCGTATCGCCGACTGGTATCACCCACATAAGAATATTCTGTCACAAGAGCAGATTTCCGTTTTGGAACAGCTTATGGATAAAGCTGATGATGAACAGAAAAGGGTGTTGGATCAGATGCTCCGTGAATACGGCTCTAACAGATATGTTCCTTCTGTCTAGGACAAGCCGGATGACGATCCGGCGGTCAGATGTTTATTGACGAGTACCCCACGGCCATGAGAGCCGAATGTGAAAGGATGATTTTATTATGAGAAAAGTTTTTATCTGCTCCCCATATCGGGGAAACATCGAGGAGAACATGAAAAAGGCAAAATTCTACGGGAAGATTGTCATTGGAACAGGGAGAATCCCTGTGGCCCCGCATCTCTATTTTCCAACATTCCTCGATGAGAATAATCCCAACGAGAGAATGATCGGTATTGAGATGGGTTTGGAACTGATGGATTCCTGTGATGAGGTGTATGTGTTCGGATTCGACATTACGGAAGGCATGAAGTTTGAGCTTGACCATGCCAGAAAGAAAAAGAAACCTGTCCGGCTTTATGATGACAGATTCAATGCAGTAAATGTTAGGACGCTTCCGATTGATGAACGTGCCGCGCCGGAATACCGCATGGCGGTTCAGGGGCTGAGACTGGAATAAAGGAGGAGAAGATTTATGAATGAAGGATTAATGAAGATGGCGGAAGGCTATGAACTGATTGCCGCCGGAATCCGGCAGATGATTTCGGAGAGTAAGGGCTTGCCGGAGGATGCAGGGAAAGCACCTGAAAAGAAGGAAGCTGCGGAAGCGGCGTCTCCCAAATGGAAGGAAAAGGATGAGCCGCAGATTGACAGGAAAACAGTCCGTGCATTTCTGACGGAGAAATCAAGGGCTGGAAAGACTTCTGAGGTCAAGAGCCTCATTACCGAGTTTGGATACAGCAAGCTGTCGGATGTGCCGGATGAGAAGCTCAGTGAGCTGTACCAGAAAGCGCAGGCACTCTGATGGGCGCACATGCAAGGTTTTCCCCCTCGTCCGGCAAGCGTTACTTAAGCTGCCCGCCGTCACTCCGGCTGGAAGAGCAGTTTGCAGATGAGCAGTCCCCGTATGCGGCGGAGGGGACTGCCGGACATGAGATGGCGGAATACCTGATCAAGAAGCACCTGAAGAAAAGGACGAAGCGCCCGGTATCGGATTATTACACGGATGAGCTGATGGAGGCAGTGGATGATTATGTCGCTTACGGTGTCAGCCAGATTGAGGAAGCAAAGAGGGACTGCCCTGATTCGTATGTCGGCGTGGAGCTGAAGGTGGATTTGAGCAGCCGTGTGGAAGGGTGCTTCGGAACGGCGGACCTTGTGGTGGTGGATTCCCGGAAAATCCATATTATCGATTTGAAACTCGGCAAGGGCGTCATGGTGGAAGCGGAAGAGAATGTACAGCTTATGATTTATGGACTTGGAGTCCTCGATATGCTGTGCTGCCTGTATGATATCGACACGGTGGAACTGACCATCGTGCAGCCGAGGCTGCAGCACCTCTCTACATGGGAGATTTCCGCAGAAGCATTACTGAAATGGGGAAGCGAGGTATTTGAAACCGGGGCGAAAAAGGCCCTTGCCGGGGAAGGCGAATACGCTGCCGGAGAACACTGTAGGTTCTGCAAAGCGCGGTTTACCTGCCGGGAGAGGGCGAATGAGTATCTGAGACTGGCGCAGATGGAGTTTCGGGAAGCCCCGCTTCTGTCGGAAGAAGAAATCGCAGAGGTGCTTATCAAAGCGGACGCTTTGAAAAAATGGGCGGAGGAAATTTACACCTATGCACAGAATGAAGCGGTTGTGAACCATAAGAAATGGCCGGGATTCAAGCTGGTGCTTGGACGGAGCAACCGCAGATATACGGATGAGGAGGACGCGGCGAATGCGGCAAAGGCAGCCGGGTACACGGATATCTTCAAATCTACCCTGATCGGCATTACCGAGATGGAGAAGCTGATGGGAAAAAAGAAGTTTGCTGAGATTCTCGGAGCCTTTGTGTATAAGCCGGAAGGCAAGGTCACGCTGGTGCCGGAATCAGATAAACGGGAAGCAGTCAATGTATCAACCGCAGAAGCGGATTTTAAGGAGGATTAAGTGATGAGTACAGAAAACAGAACCAAAGTAATTGTTCCATGCAGGCTTTCCTATGCACATTTGTGGGAGCCGGATTCCGTCAATGGCAGCGAGCCGAAGTATTCGGTCTCCTGCATCATCGACAAGAAGGATAAGGATACGATTGCCAAGATCAAAAAGGCTATCGAAACTGCGAAGGAGGAAGGCAAAGGGAAATGGGGAGGCAAAATCCCTACTAACTTGAAAACGCCGCTGAGGGATGGCGATACGGACAGGTCGGAGGATGAGGCATACGGAGGCTGTATGTTCTTAAACGCCAATTCCAAACAGGCGCCGCAGATCGTGGACAGACAGGTGCAGCCGATCCTTGACCAGAGCGAGGTGTACAGCGGATGCTACGGCAGGGTTTCCATTACCTTTTATGCCTATAATTCCAACGGTAACAAGGGTATTGCAGCCGGGCTTGGCAATGTCCAGAAATTAAGGGACGGGGAGCCGCTGGGCTCCAGAGCCAATGCGAAGGATGAGTTTGAAGCGGTGGATGACGGCGAGGATGATTTCCTCTCCTAAAGGAAACGGGACGGGCGGCAGGAACGCCGCCCTATACATAAAGGAGGTTTTGGGATTGGAACGGTGGAAAGACATAGAAGGAATGGAAGGAAGGTACCAGATCAGCGACCAAGACAGCATCCGCTGTATGCCGCGCTATATGAAGTGCCGGGGCGGATCTGTACGGCGACTCCCGATGAAGGTGCTGGAACTGAAATATGACGAGGTTCTTCAGATCAAAAGGATGCTTGCTGGCGGCATCCACCCATATGAAATTGCGGAGAAAATGGGGATTTCAAGGAAAATGGTCAGCAAAATCAAATCGGGGAGGTCGTATGCATGGCTGAACTGATGGCGATTGACATTGAGACCTATTCGGATGTTTCCCTACCAGACTGCGGGGTACACCGTTATGCATCGTCCCCGCAGTTTGAAATCCTGCTGTTTGCATACAGCATCGATGACGGGGAGATTGCGGTAATCGATCTTGCTTCCGGGGAGGAGATGCCAGAGAAAGTTATGGAGTGCCTGAAAGATGACACGATTATCAAGACGGCATTCAACGCTTCCTTTGAGCGGACCTGTATTAACCGTTTTTTTCATCTGGATCTGCAGCCGGAGAGCTGGCGCTGCACCGCTGTTCAGGCTTCCATGCTTTCCCTGCCGTTATCTCTGGAGGGTGTGGGGGAAGCACTGAAGCTGGATAAAAAGAAAATGACGGAGGGGAAGGAACTGATCCGCTATTTCTGTATCCCCTGCAAGCCGACCAAGAGCAACGGCGGCAGGGCAAGGAACCTGCCGTCCCACGCGCCGGAGAAGTGGGAGCTGTTCAAAACCTACTGCATCCGGGATGTGGCGGTGGAGATGCAGATCAGGAAAATACTGCAGAAGTTCCCGATCCCCGATAAGGAGCAGGAGCTTTACTGCATGGACCAGCGCATCAATGACAGGGGCATTTTGGTAGACCGGGAGCTGATCACCCATGCGGCGGCCTGTGACCTTCTATATAAGGAAGCGGCTTCCAAGAGGGCGTATGAGCTGTCAGGGCTTGAAAATCCCAACAGCGTATCGCAGCTTAAGGCGTGGCTTCAGGAGAAAGGAGTCGAGGCTGGTTCCCTTGCCAAAGCCGCGGTGGAGGAACTAGTGGAAAAAAATGAGGGCGAGGTGTCGGAAATGATGAAACTGCGCCTTGCTATGTCTAAGACTTCCGTCAAGAAGTATGAGGCGATGGAACGCTCCGTCTGCCCGGATGGAAGGGTACACGGGCTTCTGCAGTTCTACGGGGCAAACCGGACAGGGAGATGGGCGGGCCGGCTCGTGCAGATCCACAACCTCCCGCAGAACCATATGGAGGATCTGGAGCTTGCACGCTCCCTTGTGAAGGAAGGACGGTATGACCTCATCGAATTATTATACGATTCCACACCGGAGGTGCTGTCGGAGCTGATCCGTACCGCATTTGTGGCAAAGGAAGGGTGCCGCTTCATTGTCAGCGATTTCTCTGCCATCGAAGCGAGGGTAATGGGCTACCTTGCCGGGGAGGGATGGGTAATGGAGGAATTCCGGGGAGCTGGAAAAATCTATGAGCAGACGGCGGCAAAGATGTTCCATATCCCCATCGGGGAGATCACGAAAGGAAGCCCTTACCGGGCGAGGGGGAAGGTGGCATCGCTTGCCTGCCAGTACGGAGGCGCGGAAGGGGCGCTCATCAGCATGGGGGCTTTGAATTTCGTAGAGGAATCGGAATTGAAAGGGCTGGTGCAGTCTTGGCGGAGCGCCAACCCGCATATCGTGAATTTCTGGTATGAGATTGACGGCGCAGTCAAGGCGGCGGTTAAGGAGCATAAGGCAACTACGGTAGGAAGAGTATGCGTGTTCTACCAGTCAGGGATGCTGATGATCCGGCTACCGTCCGGGAGGGTGCTTTCCTATGTGCGCCCCCGGATGACCGTAAACCGCTTCGGCTCGGAAAGCGTCTGTTATGAGGGCGTGGGGCTGAACAAAAAATGGAGCCGGGTGGAATCCTACGGCGCGAAATTCTGTGAGAACATCGTTCAGGCGATGGCGAGGGATCTGCTGGCGGAGGCAATGCTCCGGCTGGAAAAAGAGGGGCTTCCCATTGTCTGCCATGTCCATGATGAAGTGGTTCTGGAAGTGCCAGAGGGTGTTTCCAGCGTGGAGGAAGTAAATGAGATCATGTCGGTCTGCCCGTCATGGTGCGAGGGGCTTCCGCTTAAGGCGGCGGGATTTGAAAGCCCATTTTATAAAAAGGATTAGGGGGTGTCTGTTTTGTCAGGGAAAAACCGGGAAGGGTATCTGGACCCGACAGCCAACACCGCTGTCGGCAGGGTAACCCGTACAGAGAAGAAAAAGAAGAAGGAGGCAGCGAAGAATGTTCGTATCAGTCGGAAATTCAAGGATGGAAAAGAAATTCAACGGGCAGGAAATGACGTATGAGGAGTTTGCCAAGAGGCTGTCGCAGACCACTTATACCGCAGAGACGATGGAGCAGTACCGGAAGATGCCGAAGGGGGAGCAGGATAATGTCAAGGACGTGGGAGGTTTCGTGTTAGGGAAGCTGAAAGGCGGCAGGAGGAAGAAAGACTGCGTTATTTCCCGGTCGGCTGTCACGCTGGATATGGATTACGGGACGGAAGGCATTTTTGATGAGATTGATATGTTTTTTGACATGAAGATGATCGCCTATTCCACCCATAAGCATACCCCGGAGAAGCCGAGACTCCGTCTCATCATTTTCCTTGCAAGGGAAGTTACACCTGATGAGTATGGCGCGGTGAGCAGGATGCTTGCAGACGACATCGGGATTGAATTATTCGATGATTCCACCTATGAGCCTTCCAGACTGATGTACTGGCCGAGTACCTCAAGCGATGGGGAATATGTATTCCGTGAAATGGACGGACGGCTTGTGGAGCCGGATGAGGTGCTGGCAAGGTACAGGGACTGGCATGATGTGTCCTCATGGCCGGTAAGCAGCAGGCAGAGCGCTGTAGTGCGGAAGGGCATAAAGCAACAGGCTGATCCGCTTTCCAAGGAAGGGCTGATCGGGGCGTTCAACCGTACCTACAGCATTACGGATGCGATTGATAAATTCCTGCCGGATGTGTACCGCCCGTCAAGTGCCATTCATGGGAGGTATGATTATATCCTGGCGGATTCGGCGGCGGGCGTGGTCATTTATGACGGGCTGTTCGCATACAGCCACCATGCCACTGATCCTTGCTGCGGAAAGCTGATGAATGCGTTTGATGTGGTCCGGCTCCATAAATTCGGGGAGAAGGATGCCCGTGCCGCAGAAGGGACGGAACTTGGAAAACTGCCTTCCTTTAAGGCAATGCAGGATTTTGCCGCGCAGGATGAACAGGTAAAAGCGACACTGGCAAGGGAAAGGCAGGAGCTGGCGGCGGCAGAATTTTCTGAAACAGAAGAGGACTGGCAGAGACGCCTTGTGATTGACCGCTGGGGGAATATCAAGGACAGCCTGCAGAATATTGCGCTGATTATCCGTAACGATGAAAATTTTAAAAATATAGTCTACAACGAATTCAAAGATACCATTGACGTCATCGGCGAGCTTCCGTGGAAGCAGGTCAAGCCGGGCTGGAACGATTCTGACCTTGCCAATGCAAAGGTATATTTTGAGAGGGTATACGGGATATGGTCCCCGGCGAAATTCAAGGATGCCCTGCTTGCGGTGGTGTCTTCTGACAGGCTGTACCATCCCATCAAAGAATATTTTTCCACGCTGAAGTGGGACGGCACGGAGCGTGTCGATACCTTACTCATTGATTATTTCGGTGCGGCGGATACGCCGTATACGAGGGCGGTCATCCGCAAGACGCTTGTCGCAGCGGTAGCCCGTATTTATGAGCCGGGGATTAAGTTTGATTCCATCCTTGTGCTGAACGGTCCGCAGGGCATGGGAAAATCCACATTTTTCTCCCTGTTGGGGAAGCAGTGGTTTTCCGATTCCCTGTCGATTTCTGACATGAGAGATAAAACTGCTGCTGAGAAGTTGTTGGGGAACTGGATATTGGAGATCTCCGAGATGAGCGGTATCCGTAAGACGGAGGTGGAGGTCGTGAAGTCCTTTGTCACAAGGCAGGATGATAAATTCCGTCAGGCATACGGTGTGAACGTGGAATCCCATCCGAGAAAATGTGTCATTGTCGGCAGCACGAACTCAGAGGGAGGATTCCTGCGGGATGTGACGGGCAACCGAAGGTTCTGGCCGGTCCACGTTCCGGGAACAGGGAAGTTCCATCCGTGGGAGCTGGACTGCGTGGATCAGGTATGGGCGGAGGCGATCCATCTTTACAAAGAAGGTGAGGAGCTGTTCTTAAAAGGACGGGAAGCGGAGGAAGCCTATAAGATGCAGCAGGAAGCGATGGAGTCCGATGACCGGGAAGGTATCGTGGCGGAGTATCTTGACCGCCTCCTGCCGGATAATTGGAATATGATGGATGTCTACCAAAGGAGAGCCTTCTTGGGCGGAGGGGAATTTGAAACCGAGGGGATCACGGGAACCGTCAGGCGGGAGCGCGTGTGCTGTATGGAGATATGGGTGGAGTGTTCTGGAAAGGAACGGCAGAACCTTCGGAAAACGGATTCTTATGAAATCGAGGGTATCATCAATAAGATCGGCGGCTGGAAAAAATATGACGCCAACAGCACGGGAAAGACGAAGGTGGCATTATACGGAGTACAGAAAACATTTGTAAGGGCAACTTCGGAAACCGTATAAGAGGTTGCCTGCGGTTTCCCAAAAGGCAATGGGCAACGCTAGTGGGAAACCGTGCTGACATCTTGCAGAATAAGGGCTTTCGGGTTTCGGTTTCTCAATTTCCCATAAAACTAAGTTGGGATAAAAAAATAAAGATAAAAAAGGCAATCACAGGCGTATATGCGCGTAAAGGATAAAACGCATTGGGCAACCGCAATCGGCAAAGGAGGAATAAGCCATGTTAGAAAGTGTGATCGAGAGCCGTCTGAGGCAGGAAGCAAAGAAGCGCGGGGGCATGGCGCTGAAGTTCGTCTCTCCCGGCATGAATGGGGTGCCTGACCGTATCGTCCTCCTGCCGGGAGGGAAGATGGCATTTGTGGAATTGAAGGCTCCGGGGAAAGTGCCGAGGGCGCTGCAGGAAAAAAGAATCTGGCAGCTTAGACGGTTAGGATTTTTGGTTTATGTGCTGGATGGAACGGAAAGGATTGGAGGGATTTTGGATGAAATACAAGGCACATGATTATCAGCAGTATGCCACGGATTTTATACTGGAGCATCCGGTAAGCTGTCTGATACTGGATATGGGACTTGGCAAGACAGTGATCACGCTGACTGCCCTGTGGCTTTTGCTGTTTGATTATTTTGAAGTCAGCAGGATTCTGATCATCGCCCCGAAGCGTGTGGCGGAGAACACTTGGCCGGCGGAGATCACAAAATGGGAGCATCTGGCAGGACTGCAGTTTTCCGTAGCGATGGGGACGGCGAAGGAGAGACGGGAGGCTCTTGAGAAGAAGGCGGATATTTACATCATCGGGAGGGATAACGTAACGTGGCTTGTGGAGCAGTCGCTGTTTTCCTTTGACATGGTCGTGATCGATGAACTGTCCAGCTTCAAATCCCCGAAGGCGCAGAGGTTTAAGGCGCTGAAGAAGGTCAGGCCGATGGCAAAACGCGCGGTGGGACTTACCGGGACGCCGGGGAATCCGATGGACCTGTGGGCGGAGATCGGAATCCTTGACATGGGGCAGAGGCTTGGGAGGTATATCGGCGGGTACCGTGACCGTTTCTTTGTGCCGGATAAAAGAAACCGGGAGATCATTTATTCCTATAAGCCGAGGGAAGGTGCGGAGGAAAAAATATATGAACTGATTTCCGATATCAGCATTTCTATGAAAGCGGCGGACCATCTGGAAATGCCGGAGCTGATCAGCAACCGGGTGGAGGTCAGGATGTCGGAGAAAGAAAAAGCCCTCTACGACAAAATGGAACGGGACATGGTACTGCAGCTCGGCGAGGGGAAAGACATCGATGCGGTCAATGCCGCTTCCTTAAGCAACAAACTGCAGCAGATGGAAAACGGTGCGGTGTATAACGAATCCGGTGGGGTGCAGTGCATCCATGACCGGAAACTGGATGCGCTGGAAGAACTGATTGAAGCCGCCAACGGCAGGCCGCTTCTCGTGGCGTATTGGTATAAACATGACAGGGAGAGGATTTCCAAGCGTTTTCCAGTTCGGAGCATCGATACGAAAAAGGACATTGAGGATTGGAACGCCGGGAAGATATCCGTTGCACTGATCCATCCGGCATCGGCAGGGCATGGATTGAATCTGCAGGAGGGCGGGAGCTGCATCGTGTGGTTTTCACAGATATGGTCGCTGGAACTGTACCAGCAGTTAAATGCAAGGCTCTACAGGCAGGGGCAGAAACAGACCGTAGTCCTTCAGCATCTGGTCACGGAGGGGACGGTGGACGAGGATATCCTCCGTGCATTGGAGAAAAAGGATAATACGCAGGATGCAATGATAAATGCGGTCAGGGCAAGGATTGGAGGGATGCTGGATGACAGCGGAAACGATGATGAAGGAATATAGGAGCCTGAAACGGGAGCTGTCCGTGACCGGGTTTCAGCTCCAGCGGTTTGAGGGAATCAGCGAACATGAGATGATCGAGTCCATGCTGTATTCCCACCACGAGGGCGAAAGGGTGCAGACCAGCACGCTTTCCGATAAGACGGCAGGCATTGCGGTCAATTACAGGAAAATCATGGAACGGGAGAATGACGGGTGGTACCAGTATCTTTTCAACCGTTACCTGTATCTTTCGGAAGAGATTGATTTTTTTGAAAGAAGCGTGTCGGCGCTTTCCGGGCAGCTTCCGGGCGTGGTCATGGATTTAGTGGAAGGGGAACTGACATGGGAGAACATAGCAGCAAAGTACCATGTGAGCACTGCCATGATTGCGAAGTATAAGAAAAAAGCGGCGATGGAACTGGAAAAGATGTATGGATTCAGAGATAAACAGGTAGAAGCCTATGTCTTAGGATAGGAGGGCGGCAGTTATGTGTATGCGCGGAGACATATTTTTTGTGGATTTTGGAGATCATGGCAATTCCCATAAGCAGAGCGGCATCCGTCCCGCTGTTATCGTAAGCAATAACAGGAATAACCGGAATTCCCCGGTGGTGACGGTAGTCCCGCTGTCGGCAAGGGTATGGAAAAAGAAGTACCTTCCTACCCATGTGCAGATACCGCTTAGTAAAAGTGTGGGGCTGGATAAGCCGAGCATGGCGCTGGCGGAACAGGTGGAAACACTGGACAAGACCAAGCTGGGGGAGAAGATAGGGAAGATCACGGATTCCATTCTTATGGATGCGATTACCGTGGCGCTTCAGATACAGATCGGGGTTTATGAAGAATACAATTAGGGGCAGTCAGGGATGGCTGTCCCTTTGCCGTGTCCCCCTTTAGCGGAGGAATGGTTAGTCAAAGGTTAGTTAAGAGTTAGTTGTTTTGCATGGGATTCCGTGGTACGATTAAGCTGGCAAAACTGGATGGGAGCAGAGATGCTCTTATTTTTTTGCCTATGGCAGCGGCTTTCCAATCCTTTCACGCTGCCATGATACATAGAAGGGAGGTTACGGAATGCCAAGAAAACCAAAGAAACCGTGTAAACATCCCGGCTGTCCGAAGCTGACGGACGGGAATTACTGCGAGGAGCATGAAGCACTGCACCGTGGGGAACGGGAGAGTGCTGGGAAGCGTGGTTATAATAAGAAGTGGCAGAAGGCTAGGGCGAGATACTTGAAGGAGCATCCGCTGTGTGTGGAGTGCTTAAAAAATGGCAGGGCAGTCACGGCAACGGTGGTAGATCATATCACGCCGCACCGTGGGAATCCAATCCTCTTTTGGGATGAGGGGAACTGGCAGAGCCTATGCAAGCCGTGCCATGATAAGAAAACATGGAACGAGGACGCCAATCCCGTGTACCATTTCTGACGAGGGGTGGGGGATTGCAGATCTCCACAGGGCGGCCTACGGAAGACCGATGGCCCCCTTTGCGTAAATTTTCGCAGAATTAAACAGGGGGGATAGGAAAGGAGGTCAGATATTTTCGCAAAATGGTTTACTTACATGGCAGAAACGGAGATTTTCTTTTGCCATATTATAATGAAAATGTGGGTTTTAAAGGTCAAAAAGCAGTGTAAAAAAGCTGTTTTTTGGCCTTTTATTATGCAGGAAAGGAAGTGGGGAACGGATGACGGATGCACAGGCAAGGCAGATACAGGAAATGCGGATGAAGGGCAGCGGCTATAAGGCTATCGGTGCAGCCATCGGACTGTCCCGTGATATTGTAAGGAATTACTGTAAAAAACATAACCTTGCCGGATATGCTGCGGTGGTTTCAAAAAATGTGAAACTCATGGTGGATGGCAAGGAGGTATGCCATTTTTGCGGGAATGCAATTACGCAGCCGAAGACCGGAAGGCCGAGACGCTTCTGCTCAGAAAAATGCAGGAGGGAATGGTGGAAGGCGCACCCGGAGGCAATGAACAAAAGCGAATCCGCTTCCTATGAGCTGACCTGCCAGCATTGCGGAAAGACATTCATTTCCTACGGGAATAGGAACAGGAAGTACTGCAGCAGGGAGTGCTACATCCAGTACAGATTTTTGAAGGAGGACGAAGATGAAATTCCAATGTTTTAAGATTGCCGACCTTATCCCGGCAGCGTACAATCCGAGGAAGAAGCTGAAACCCGGCGATAAGGAATATGAAAAGATAAAAAAATCCATTCAGGAATTCGGCTATGTCGAGCCGATCATCATCAACACAGACATGACCATCATCGGCGGACATCAGCGGGCAACGGTGCTTTCTGATCTTGGGTACGATGAGGTGGAATGTATTGTCGTTGATATTGACAAGACGAAAGAGAAGGCGCTGAATGTCGCACTGAATAAGATTACGGGCGAGTGGAATAAGGAACTGCTGGCGGATCTCATCAAAGATTTGGAGAATTCGGATTTTGATGTGGCGGTTACGGGCTTTGAGCCGCCGGAGATTGAGCAGCTTTTCAATTCTGTCCATGACAAGAAAGTCAAGGAAGATGAATTCGATGTGGAAGCAGAGTTAAAGAAGCCTGTCATGGCGAAGGCCGGGGATGTGTGGCTCTTGGGGAAGCACCGTGTCGTATGCGGTGATTCCATCCTGCCGGAAACCTACGATGTGCTGATGGACGGACGGAAAGCCAACCTTGTCCTGACCGATCCGCCTTACAATGTAAATGTGGAGGAAACCGCCGGGAAGATCAAGAATGACAATATGGCGGATGCGGATTTTTACCAGTTCCTTTTTGCGGCTTTTGTCAACATGGAGCAGTCGATGGAGCAGGATGCTTCCATTTATATTTTCCATGCCGATACGGAGGGGCTGAACTTCCGCAGGGCGTTTAAGGAAGCCGGATTTTATCTGTCCGGGTGCTGCATCTGGAAGAAGAATGCGCTGGTGCTTGGGCGAAGCCCGTACCAATGGCAGCACGAGCCTTGCCTCTTCGGATGGAAGAAAGGTGGGAAGCACCAATGGTACTCAGACCGGAAGCAGACTACGATCTGGGAATATGACCGCCCGAAGGCAAGCAAGGATCATCCGACCATGAAGCCTGTGGCGCTGATGTCGTATCCGATTCAGAATTCCTGCATGAGCAACTGCATCGTGCTTGATCCGTTCCTCGGCTCCGGCTCCACGCTAATCGCCTGTGAGCAGACCAACCGCATCTGCTATGGCATAGAGTTGGATGAGAAGTTCGTGGACGTCATCGTCAACCGCTACATCGAGCAGAAGGGATCGGCGGGGGATGTGTTCCTCATTAGAGACGGGGAGAAGAATTCATATGGAGATTTTATCAAGGGAGGTATCGGCCATGCGGCAGATGACCTTCCTTGATTTATGTTCGGGCATCGGCGGTTTCCGGCTCGGCCTTGAGAGAGCCGGACATAAATGTATCGGCTACTGTGAATATGATAAATTTGCGAGGGCTTCCTATGAAGCCATGTATAACACGGAAGGAGAATGGAAAGCGGATGACGTCACAAAACTTAAGAGCGAAGATATCCCCGATGCGGACATCTGGTGTTTTGGATTCCCCTGCCAGGACATCTCCGTTGCGGGGAAGCAAAGGGGATTGGTCGGAAAAAGAAGCGGAATATATTACAACATTATTGATCTCCTCAAAGGCAAAGAAGAAAGTGCTAAGCCCACATACCTACTTGTTGAAAACGTTAAGAACCTGTTATCGATTAACGCTGGATTCGATTTTGCCTCCGTTCTCTCTGAAATGGACCAAGCAGGGTATGACTGTCGGTGGCAGGTGTTTAATTCCAAAAATTTCGGAGTCCCGCAGAATCGGGAGCGCGTGTTCATTATCGCAAATCTTAGAAGCAGAGGTAGACGAGAAATACTACCTCTCAGCGGAGAAAACGCAGCAGCTCTTGTCAAACTTATAGACGGGATGCAGGGATACCGTGTTTACGGCACGGATGGCATTTCGGTAACGCTTGTCGGGAATGCCGGGGGAATCGGGGCGAAGACCGGGCTTTATTTTATCGACCAGTCCAATACAATGCCGAAGGTTACGGATACCACAAGCTGCCTGACGGCAAGGTATACTGCCGGGATGGTCAACCATACAGCCATGAATTCTGCTGTGCTGGAAGTGCATCCGGTGCTTACCCCGGAACGGATGGAGAAACGGCAGAACGGAAGGAGGATGAAGGAGGACGGGGAGCCGATGTTTACCCTGACTTCTCAGGACAGGCACGGCGTGTATATTTGTGAAAAGGCAGATGGCCGGGAAGGTTCAGGGAAGACAGGCACACTCCTGAAGGGAGGAAGAATCCGGCGGCTTACGCCGAGGGAATGCTTTCGGCTGCAAGGTTTTCCCGATGAGTTGTATGAAAAAGCGGCGGCGGTCAATTCGGATGCCCAGCTTTACAAGCAGGCAGGAAATGCGGTAACGGCAATGGTGGCATATGCTGTCGCAATGTCTCTCCCGGAATCAAGGGAACCGGATATTTTTTGAAAATATCTGCAGTATCCGCTTGACTATATGGGGCTTTAGAGTGATTAATGTTACTACCAAAAGAAAAGGAGGACAGCGTATATGAAGGAAATTATGACAAACGCTGAAAGCAGAAAAAATGTAGTAAAGGCACTCGCAGAGCATCTTGGGGAAAAGGCGGTTTACGCCGGCCCGCCATCCTTTGCTTACCAGATCGGGAGCATTACGGTAGACCGGGAAGGGAAAATCATCCTTGAGGACGAAAGCCGGGCGGAGGAGATTGAGGCGGTGCTTGCTGCGCATGGATTTTTAGGCGGAAGCGGGGAAGATGCGGATGCAGACGCATCTTACACAAGCATCCGGATTCCGGTCGGTGGCTTGGAGGCGCAGGGCATCATTAACCTTATGAATATGCTCCACGCAAAGCAGTACCTGATCAATAAGGCAGTCGGGCAGGACGGATTTTCAGTCAGCGACAGCTTAATCACGGATCTGGAAGCGGGGACATTCCAGAATGCCGGAGAAGTGATTGACTTTATTGGAAATCATGGGAGCAGCAATACGGGATTTGCTTTTTGGGAGGACACCATTCTTTTCACGGGATTTCCTTACACCGAGGAGCCGACAGCAGTGAAAGCCTACACGGTGCTTGCTTCCAAGATGGTGCAGTCGGCAGGAATGCAGAAGCGGATCAGCCCGAAGCCGACCATTGAGGAAAATGAAAAATATTACATGAGGTCTTGGATGGTAAGGATCGGGCTTGGCGGTAAGGATACGAAGGAAGAGAGAACATTCCTTCTTGGCAGATTGAAGGGGCATACGGCTTTCCGGACTCCGGCGGATGAAGAGAAATGGAAAGCGAACCGCAAGGCAGCAAGGGCAGCTACAAAGGAAGCGGCAGAAAAAACTGCAGAAGAGATGACGGAGGAAAGAGCAGAAGAAATTGCAGAGGAGGAAGCAGAATGTTCGGAGTAAGCAGGAAGCGGCTGGAACGGCTGAGAAACGAGTATCCGCAGGGAACGAAGGTACGGCTCATCCGCTTGGATGATCCGTACCGCAAAATCCCGATGGGGACTATCGGCACGGTGGAATTTGTGGATGATGCAGGGCAGATACACACCCGGTGGCATGGTTACGGATCACTACCGCTTATTTATGGGGAAGATGCGTGGGAGAAAGTCAGGGATGAAACAGCACCATAATATACACAATATCCGCTGGAAAGGTTTGTGTATATTATGAAAAGAATTGACTGGATAAATCCTTCGTTTAGAGCGAATATGTACCTACCGAAAGGGAAAACAAAAAACGGAGGAATTGCCATGAACGAAAAAATCGCAAGACAGATTGAAGAAATGAAAAAGCAGACCATTGGGGTTGAGGTTGAGATGAACAGCATCACAAGAAGCAGGGCGGCGAAGATTGCCGCAGGGTTCTTTGGAACGGGCAGAAGCCAGTATACGGCAGAGCGCAATGGCTATGAGACATGGAGCGCATGGGATGCACAGGGCAGGGAATGGAAATTCCAGAGGGACGTCAGCATTGACGGGCCGGATGACGAAAAATGCGAGATGGTTACGCCGATACTGACTTACACCGACATGGAAACTTTGCAGGAGCTGATCCGGAAGCTCCGCCATGCAGGAGCCAAGAGCGATGCCGCGAGGGGCTGCGGAGTCCACATCCACATCGGGGCGCAGGGACACACACCGCAGACGCTCCGCAACCTCGCCAACATTATGGCAGGCCATGAAAGGCTGATCGCGGAGGCGCTGAAGCTGGATGCTTACCGCATGGACCGCTATTGCCGCACTGTAGACCCAAATTTTCTGGAGCAGTTAAACCGCAGGAAGCCGCAGACGATGGCGCAGCTTGCCGATATCTGGTACACCAGCCACGGTACAGACAGAGGCAGGAGCCATCATTACAACCGGAGCCGCTACCATATGCTCAATTACCATGCGACTTTTACGAAAGGAACCATCGAATTCAGGCTTTTCCAGTTCGATGCCCCGGCGGATGGGAAGCAGAACGGCCTGCATGCAGGACAGCTTAAGAGTTACATCCAGCTTTGCCTTGCGCTCAGCCAGATGGCAAAGGAAGTGAAGACGGCAAGCCCGAAACCGCAGCAGAATGAGAATCCCAAATACGCCATGAGGACATGGCTCCTCCGGCTGGGCTTCATCGGCGAGGAATTTGCCACGGCACGGGATTTCCTTACCAGAAACCTTTCGGGTGATACGGCATTCCGCCACGGCAGACAGATCGCTTGAAGGGACCGCAGGAGTTAGCCTCCTGCTGCCTTACCACGGTCGCCCCGGCGGTCTTAAGGCAGTAGAAGGGTAATCCCTTCGGAAAGGATGGATACCATAATGGAAAAAAGATATTACATTGCCTACGGAAGCAACTTGAATATCCAGCAGATGCAAAGGCGCTGTCCCGGTGCGAGAGTGATCGGGACTTCAGAAATTGAAAATTACAGGCTGCTTTTTAAGGGCAGCAAGACAGGTTCCTATCTGACTATTGAACCGAAGGGAGGCAGCAGCGTCCCTGTGGCGGCATGGTCGGTAACAGATGCCGATGAAGCGGCACTTGACCGTTATGAAGGATTTCCCGCTTTTTATTACAAGGCGGAGATGAGATTGCCGATCAAGGGAATCCGAACCGGGAAAATCAGAATGAGGAATGTTTTTGTGTACATCATGCATGAAGAGCGTCCGCTTGGCCTGCCGAGTGAATTCTATCTTGAGACCTGCCTGCAGGGATACCGGAGCTTTGGGTTTGACGAGAAAATACTGGCGCAGGCTTATGCTGACAGTGATAGGAGGGAATGCTGTGAAAATTGATGCAAATGCGAGGATTAAAATATGCCCTCGATGCGGGAATGTTTATCATGGCGCTCCTGCACTTTCGAGGAGGGACAATGAAACGCTGGTCTGCCCGGACTGCGGGACACGGGAGGCATTGGAGAGCATGGGGGTTGATCCGGATGAACAGGAACAGATTCTTGCCGCTATCCACCGGAGCGGCCGGTAATAATATATACAATTTATCCTTCACATATTTGTGCTTATTATGAAAAGAATTGACTGGATAATTATCCGGTTCGGAGCGAATATGTACCTACCGAAAGGGAAAACAAAAACGGAGGTACATGCCATGAAGAACATTTTTGAAAAAACTTACACAAAGATCGCGGAACTGAAGAAAGCCTACGATGCGGCGGAGGACGAGGAAAGCAGAGAGAAAGTAAGAGATGCATACCACGATTTGCTGAAGCCCCTTGAGGAGCTTGGGGATACAGCCGGACGCCTTTGGAGGGAATACGAAATTTCCAGAGATAACGGAAACGAGCTTCTCGACATCAGAGAGGTTGTATGGGAGAAAGATGCGGAAAAACTTTTTTCCTGCATAAGACAGATTGGGATTGAAAAGTTTACCTTTTCTTCCACTTGGAGCAGCGCGGTGGAGACAGCATGGCTCTTTAAGCAGAAGGGATGCGAACTGGAAGGGTTGGTTGAGATCAACGGAAGCATGAACTTTTTTGAAGAAAAGCGGGAGAAAAAGCATGGTTACCTTTTCAGAGTGAACTAAGCGCCGCGATGCCAGCAGAGCTTCCGGCCCTGCTGGCGATATGGAAGAATAGGCATAGGAATGATTGCAGAGATAGGAGAAATTATGATGGCATATAAAGGATACAGGATCAATGTTTACTGAACCGACAAAGACTGGGGATTCCGTTTTAAAGTTTATGATCTGAACGGGAAAGTAGCTGCGGAGAGCGAAGCAGCATATTTTTATGAAGTAACGTTTTAAAGGAAGCAAAGAAAATCGTAGATGAGCTTGCTGATGGCGCAGATTAATAAGTGCAGTTTTATAGGAAGTTCATTAACAAATATACAGAAAAGACTTCTCCGGGGGTCTTTTTTGTTTGCCATAATCTGAAGGAGGTGAGGACAGTGGCACAGAGAGGAAGAAAACCGAAGCCTACGGCGGTAAAGGTGCTGGAAGGCAATCCGGGCAAGCGCAGCCTGAACACGGGCGAACCGAAGCCGGAGAAAAAAGCCCCGCGCTGTCCTTCGTGGCTTGAGGAAGAAGCAAAAAAGGAATGGAAGCGGATGGCAAAGCAGCTAGAGCAGCTCGGCATCCTTACGGAGATTGATATGGCGGCTTTCGCGGGGTACTGCCAAGCGTATGCAAGGTGGAAAGAGGCAGAGGAATTTATTTCACAGCATGGCACAATCGTGAAGACGCCAAGCGGGTACTGGCAGCAGGTGCCGCAGGTTTCTATTGCTCAGACTTACCTTAAGATTATGAATAAATTCTGCGAACAGTTTGGTCTGACGCCTTCTGCCAGAAGCAGGATCACGGCAAATGATGGAGACGATAAGCAGAGCGATGAGATGGAGCTTCTGCTTGTGAGGGGTGGTGCGAAATAGTGTTTGAGGAAGAAAAAGCGGCTCATGCCGTTCAGTTTATAAATTGCCTGAAGCATACGAAAGGAAAATGGAGAGGCATTCCGTTTGAACTGCTTCCGTGGCAGGATCAGATTATTCGTACTTTGTTCGGCACGGTCAAAGAAAATGGATACCGCCAGTACAATACCTGTTACTGTGAGATACCGAAGAAAAACGGGAAGTCGGAACTGGCGGCGGCTGTTGCTCTTTATATGACCTGCGGCGATGGCGAGTGGGGCGCAGAGGTGTATGGCTGTGCTTCTGACCGCCAGCAGGCTTCCATCGTATTTGATGTGGCTGTAGATATGGTGGATCAATGTCCGGCACTGAAAAAAAGAATCAAGCCTGTCATGTCCGTGAAGAGGCTTGTATATAAGCCGACTAACAGCTTTTACCAAGTGCTGTCGGCGGAAGCCTATACAAAGCACGGCTTGAATGTCCATGCGGTTATTTTTGATGAGCTGCACGCGCAGCCGAACAGGGAGCTGTTCGATGTCATGACGAAAGGCTCCGGCGATGCCAGAACACAGCCGCTGTTCTTTCTGATCACAACAGCCGGGACGGACAGGAATTCCGTGTGTTTTGAGCAGCACCAGAAGGCGGTGGATATCATGGAGGGAAGGAAGATTGATCCGACTTTCTATCCCGTTATTTACGGCGCTTCAGATGATGAGGACTGGACGAAAGAGGAGACGTGGTTTAAAGCGAATCCTTCCCTCGGATATACGATTGATCTGGAAAAGGTACAGAACGCTTATATCAGCGCGAGGGAGAATGCTGCAGAGGAAAATGTGTTCCGTCAGCTCCGGCTGAACCAGTGGGTAAAGCAAAGTACACGGTGGATGCAGATGGATAAATGGGATGCCTGCGCGTTTCCGGTGGATGAGGATGAGCTTACAGGGAGAGAATGCTACGGCGGTCTTGACCTTTCTAGTTCCACGGATATCACAGCATTCGTGCTTGTATTTCCTCCAAGAAATGACGAGGAAAAATATATCATTTTGCCGTTCTGCTGGATTCCAGAAGACAATATGCGGCTGCGTGTCCGGCGTGATCATGTGCCTTACGATGTGTGGGCAATGGAGGGGTGCCTGCAGACTACGGAAGGAAATGTCATTCACTATGGATTCATTGAGCAGTTCATTGAAAAACTCGGCATGAAATACCATATTAAGGAGATCGCCTTTGACCGTTGGGGCGCAGTCCAGATGGTGCAGAATCTGGAGGGCATGGGATTTACGGTTGTTCCTTTCGGACAGGGATATAAGGATATGAGTCCGCCGACAAAGGAACTGATGAAGCTGACGCTGGAACAGCGGATTGCACACGGCGGTCATAAGGTGCTGCGGTGGATGATGGATAACGTGTTTGTGCGGCAGGACCCGGCGGGAAATATCAAGATGGATAAAGAAAAATCCACGGAGAAGATCGATGCCGCAGTCGCAACAGTTATGGCGCTTGACAGGGCTATCCGTCATGGCGGGAGCGAAGGCAGTGTTTATGATGAAAGGGGCATTCTGGTATTTTAATATCGTGCTGGAAGTGATATACTGAAAGCGGAAAAGTGGAATTTACGGAGATGAGCATAGAATATGAGCGATTGGTTTACAGTTGAAGAAATTGATTCTCAAACATTTGCAATTAGTGAATATAAGCATTGGGAAGAAACACATAGTTATCTGTTATGTGGTCAGAAAAGTGCAGTCCTCATTGATACGGGGTTGGGTGTTTCAAACATTAGAGAAATCGTAGATAGCTTAACGAAACTGCCCATTATGGCAGTTACTACTCATATTCACTGGGATCATATCGGCGGGCATAAATATTTTGAAAATATCGCCGTATATGAAATGGAAAAGGATTGGCTATCCGTCAAGTTCCCCATATCACTGCAAGTTGTTAAGAATAATCTGACAAAGGTTCCTTGCAATTTTCCGGCAGAGTTTGATATTGACGCTTATCGGATATTTCAGGGAGAACCGCAAAGAATTTTGCATGATGGCGATTTGTTGGATTTAGGAGGACGGGAAATTCAGGTTATCCACACGCCGGGACACTCTCCCGGACATTGTTGTTTTTATGAGCCGGGACGAAAATACCTGTATTCCGGTGATCTGATCTACAAGGGATGTCTTTATGCCTTTTATCCAACCACTGATCCGCAGCTTTTCTATCACTCTGTAAAAAGAGTGCAGAAATATAAAATAGCAAAGATTCTGCCTGGTCATCATGAGGTGGACATTCCTGAATGGCAACGTCCTGTTTGATGAACGGTAGCAACAGCGGGTTGCTTGCCAAGCATGAAGCATCAATTTATAATGGAGATACATTATTTAGCAGGAGGAACGGGGATGGAAATACAGGATATCATTAAAAAACTACCTGAAAAGAATGGTCTTACGCAGGAGCAAATGGCGGAGCGTCTGATGATCAGCAGGCAGGCTGTCAGCCGTTGGGAAAACGGCGAGACACAGCCGGATACAGAATCATTGAAATTGCTGTCAAAAGAATTCAATGTATCAATTAATACACTGTTAGGGACTCCACGACAGCTCATTTGCCAATGCTGCGGTATGCCCCTGAATGAAGATAGCCTGATCAGTAAGGAAAAGGATGGAAGCTATAATGAAGACTACTGTAAATGGTGTTATGCGGATGGAAAATTTGTATATCAGTCAAAGGAGTCGCTGCTGGATTACCTTGTCAGCCATATGCCGAATCCAGACAATCAGAAAGACGAAGATCGGCGCACCCAGTTTGATGGGTATCTTTCACAATTGAAACACTGGAAATAATTTTTGAAAACGAATACAGAAGTCACAGGCACTTACAGGAATGCAGGTGCCTTTTTTGCGTTCAATTTTAGGAGGTAGTGAATGGGAATCAGGAATTTTTTCGGTTTTGGTCAGGCGAGGGATAAGCCGACCAATACAGCCGGAAGCGGGTATTCGTTTATGTTCGGGAGGACAACAAGCGGCAAGCCCGTCAACGAGAGGACGGCAATGCAGACTACGGCGGTCTATGCGTGCGTGAGGATTCTGGCGGAGACGGTAGCTTCGCTTCCCCTCCATGTATATGAATACAAAGACGGAGGGAAGGAACTGGTGTATGACCATCCGCTGTATTATCTGCTCCACGATGAGCCGAACCCGGAGATGACTTCCTTTGTGTTCCGTGAAACGCTGATGAGCCATCTTCTGCTCTGGGGGAATGCCTACGCGCAGATCGTGAGGGACGGAAGTGGAAGGGTGCTTGGGCTGTATCCGCTTCTCCCCAACAAGATGGATGTGGACAGGGATAACCGGGGACGGATTTATTATGTGTATTCGAGGGATACCAACGAGAATCCCATGTTCAAGGACTATGGTGACATCAAGCTGCGGGCGGAGGATGTGCTTCACATTCCGGGGCTTGGTTTTGACGGGCTGATCGGGTACTCGCCGATTGCTATGGCAAAAAATGCCGTGGGCATGACGCTTGCCTGTGAGGAGTACGGCGCGAGTTTCTTTGCCAATGGAGCGAATCCCGGCGGCGTGCTGGAGCATCCCGGCGTCCTGAAAGACCCGTCAAAGGTCAGGGAATCTTGGAATTCCGTATACCGGGGTACCAATAATGCCCATAAGATTGCCGTTCTGGAGGAGGGCATGAAATACCAACAGATCGGGATACCGCCGGAGGAAGCACAATTTTTGGAAACAAGGAAGTTCCAGATCAATGAGATCGCAAGGCTGTACCGTATCCCGCCGCACATGGTAGGGGATCTGGAGAAATCCAGTTTCTCCAATATTGAGCAGCAGTCTCTGGAGTTTGTAAAATATACGCTTGACCCGTGGGTAATCCGGTGGGAGCAGTCGCTCCAAAAATCGCTCCTGCTTCCGGGCGAGAAAAACAAATATTTTATCAAGCTGAATGTGGACGGCCTGCTCCGGGGCGATTACCAGTCCCGTATGAACGGGTATGCCACGGGCCGGCAGAACGGGTGGTTTTCCGCAAACGATATCCGGGAGATGGAGAACATGAACCCGATTCCCGATGAGGAAGGCGGGAACCTGTATCTGATCAACGGCGCGATGACGAAACTTGCAGATGCCGGGATGTTTGCAGGGGAAGGGCAGACGGAAGGGGCGGAGGAAACCGGGCAGGAGACTCCGGCACAAAATCAAAGAAAGAGAGGCAAGCGATGAAACGGAAGTTTTGGAACTGGGTAAAAAATGAGGGCGGTCTTTCCACGGAGAGGACGCTCTTTTTAAGTGGGGAGATTTCGGATGAGACATGGTATGGGGACGAAGTCACCCCCAAGCTGTTTAAGGATGAGCTGAACGCCGGGGAAGGGGACGTCACGGTATGGCTGAATTCTCCGGGTGGGGATGTATTTGCGGCGGCGCAGATCTACAATATGCTCCGTGACTACAAAGGGAACGTGACCATAAAGATTGACGGGCTTGCAGCATCGGCGGCATCCGTGATTGCGATGGCAGGGAATACCGTCCTTGTGTCCCCGGTGGCAATGATGATGATCCACAATCCCGCTACTCTGGCAGTCGGCAATGCAAAAGATATGGAGAGGGCCATTGCCATGCTGAATGAAGTCAAGGAATCCATTTTAAATGCTTATGAGGGGAAAACCGGGCTTTCCCGTGCGAGGCTTTCCCACATGATGGATGACGAGACTTGGTTCAATGCCAAGAAAGCAGTAGAGCTTGGATTCGCGGATCGGATTCTGTTTGATTCCGGCGGTGAGGAAGGAAAAAATCCACCGAAGGAGCCGGAGAAAACAGAGGGGAAAGAAGGGGAAGGAAAGAAACTCCCGTTCCAGCAGGATTCCGTGCTGTTTTCACGGAAAGCAATGGATGATTCTTTCCTTTCCAAAGTTTCGGATGGAAAGCCGATGGTACCCGTTGACCAGTTAGAGAAGAGACTGAGTCTCTTAACACATTGAAGGAGGACGAAATAATATGAGCAAGGTATTGGAACTGAGGGAAAAAAGGGCGAAGGCATGGGAAGCGGCGAAAAAGTTTCTGGATGCCAAGAGGACGGCGGACGGGTTTGTGTCTGCCGAGGATGCGGCAGCATATGACCGGATGGAAGCGGATGTGGTCAATCTCGGAAAGGAGATTGAGCGGCTGGAACGGCAGGCCGCCATCGATGCGGAGCTGGCAAGGGCAACCAGCACACCGATCACGAACCAGCCGAATGGAAGGATTGACGGGGAAGTTAAAACCGGGAGGGCCACGGAGGAGTATAAGAGAGCGTTCTGGAACGGCATGAGGAACAGGATTTCCTATGATGTCCAGAACGCTCTTTCCATTGGCACGGATTCCGAGGGAGGCTATCTCGTGCCGGATGAATATGAGAAAAAGCTGGTGGAGTCTCTGCAGGATGAGGTGTTCTTCAGAAGCCTTGCGACAGTGATCCGCACTTCCAGCGGTGACCGCAAGATCCCGATTGTGACGAGCAAAGGGGAGGCGGCATGGATCGATGAGGAAGGGCAGTTCCCGGAAAGCGATGACAGCTTCGGTCAGACTTCCATCGGCGCCTATAAGCTGGCTACCATGATTAAGGTATCCGATGAGCTTCTGAATGATTCGGTGTTTAATATCGAACAGTATATTTCCAAGGAGTTCGGACGCAGGATCGGTGCGAAAGAGGAGGAAGCATTTTTTGTCGGTGACGGTCAGGGCAAGCCCATCGGGTTATTTAACACTACTAGCGGTGCAGAGACAGGGGTAACCGCAGCAACCGTGAGCATCACGTTTGATGATGTCATGGACCTGTATTATTCCCTCCGCGCGCCGTACCGCAATAAGGCGTCATGGCTCCTGAACGATTCCACGGTCAAGGCTATCCGTAAGCTGAAGGACGGCAATGGGAATTATATCTGGCAGCCGAGCGTGCGTGAGGGCGAGCCGGACAGGATTTTAAACCGTCCGTACCGTACTTCCATCTATGTGCCGGAGTTGGCGGAGGGGAAACGTGTCATGGCATTCGGCGATTACAGCTATTACTGGATTGCTGACCGTCAGGGCAGGAGCTTCAAGAGACTGAATGAGCTGTATGCCGCAACAGGGCAGGTGGGCTTCCTTGCCTGTGAGCGTGTGGACGGCAAGCTGATTCTCTCTGAAGCAGTAAAAACACTGGACGTGAAAGCGAAGACAACTTAAATGAGGGAGGGCGGCAGGAATGGTGGTTACACTGAAGGAAGCAAAGCAGTATCTGAGGATTGACTCATCGGATGAGGATGAGTCAATCCTCCAGTTTATGTGTACTGCGGAACATCTGGTTCTGGAGGTAAGCAGACGGCCTGCGGAGGAACTGGAAACGTATACGGATATTGTCAGGTCGGCGGAGCTTTATGCCATTGCATATCTGTATGAGCATAGGGAAGAGGCTGACCACAGGGCTATGACAGAAACGCTCAAGTATCTGCTGTTCTCCGTGCGGAAGGAGGCATTCTGATGATAGAACTGATGCGGGAACGCATTACGTTCCAGAAAAGCGAAGCAGGCACGGATAAGAATGGAAACCACATCTTAAACTGGTCAGACTGCTATTCCTGCGTCGCCTATGTCAACAACCTGTCGGGAAAGGAATATTGGGAAGCGGCGCAGGTCAATGCACAGACGGAGATAAATTTTGTCGTCCGGCACTGTTCTGAGATTGCCGTTATGGATACGGAGCATTACCGTATCCTGTTCCGGGGAAAAATTTATAATATTTCCTTGATCGACAACGTGCAGTATAAAAATAAAACCGTGAAAATCCGGGCGGCGCTGGTAAAGAGGTGAGGGAATATGGCGGGAGAAAGAGTAAGCGTTGATGCGATGGCGGATGCCATAATGGAAGGTCTGCTGGAATATGCTGACCTTGCTTCGGATACAGTCAAGGAAGCGGTGACGGAATCGGCGAAGACGGTCAAAAAGGAAATACAGGCCGGTGCGCCATCCTGGACGGGGAAGTATAAGAAAAGCTGGACGGCAAAAAAGACAAAGGAGAGCAGCAATGGGCTTGTCATTACGGTGCATTCGAAAGACCGCTACCAGATCGCACATCTTCTGGAGCATGGCCATGCCAAGCGCGGGGGCGGCAGGGTGGCTGCCATTCCCCATATCGCCCCGGCAGAGGCAAAGGGCGAGGAAGAACTGATGGAACGGATCGAGAGGGGGCTTAAGCCATGACACATGATGAAGTAATGGAAATGATCAGTAAAATGGGGCTTCCGTCCGCATATGACCATTTTGTGGAAGGAGAATCCCCCGATCCGCCATTCGTGGTGTTCCTCTATCCGAACAGCAGGAACTTCGCAGCGGACGGGAAGGTTTATTTTAAAGCCAGCCGTTTGAATATAGAACTTTATACTGACCGGAAGGATATCGGCTTAGAGGAAACAGTGGAGGATGTCCTTGACGGTTACGGTATATTTTATGAGAAAAGCGAAGTATGGATTGAGTCAGAAAAACTGTATGAAGTGCTTTATGAGATGGAGGTATAGAAGTGTCCAATAAAAAGAACAAAGTAAAATTCAATATCTGCAATGTCCACTATGCGCCGATTACGGCAGCGGAGGACGGGACAGTATCGTTTGCCGCGCCTGTGGCAATGCCCGGTGCGGTTTCCATCAGCATGGACCCGACAGGGGAACCGGAATCGTTTTATGCGGATGGGGTGGAATACTATGTAATCAATAACAATCAGGGATATGACGGCGATCTGGAACTTGCCATGATCCCGGAATCCTTCAGGACGGATATACTGAAAGAAGAAACGGATGCTAATCAGGTGCTTGTGGAAAATGCAAACAGCGAGACAGGCAGTTTTGCACTGTTGTTTGAGTTTGACGGGGACATCCGTAAAATCCGCCATGTATTGTATAACTGCTCCGCTTCCCGCCCATCCATTGAATCAAAGACCAATGAGGAAGATAAGGAAGTGCAGACGGAGACGCTGACGGTAAAAGCAAGGCCGATGGCAAACGGGTATGTGAAAGCCAAGACCGGGGATGCAACTACGGAGGCGGTTTACAATAACTGGTATAAATCCGTTTACGAGCCGAATGCCTCCCCAACGCCGGAGGAAACTTCAAATACAGAAAATGCGTAAAGGAGATGGAAAAGGATGAGCATTATGAAAAAAATCGAAATAGACGGGCAGCAGGTGGCGTTTAAAGCAAGCGCGGCGATTCCCCGTATTTACAGGCTGAAATTCCAGAGGGATATTTATAAGGATCTTCGGGTGCTTGAAAAAAGCGTGGGAGGGCAGAAGGAAGAAGAGAGCAGCCTTGACTTGTTCAGCTTGGAAATGTTTGAAAATATCGCATTTGTTATGGCGAAGCACGCTGACCCGTCCATACCGGATACCCCGGAGGAATGGCTGGACGGCTTTAACACATTTTCCATTTACCAAGTGTTGTCGAAGCTGATTGAACTTTGGGGGCTGAATGTCAAGACGGATGCTGAAGCTAAAAAAAACTTCGCCCAACAGAGCGCGAAATGACAACGCCGCTGTTCCTGTTAAGATGTGTACAGTTGGGGCTGTCCATAGCGGATCTGGAGCTTCTCTCCATAGGATTAATCAATGATATGTATATCGAAAGCAGGAACGATGAGCATAAATATGCTGCACTTGCGACACAGGAGGACATGGACCGTTTTTAAGATGGATCGGCAAGGAATGTAAATTTCCTTGCCGGGATGTTGGATTTGCGGATGCTTTACTATGGGCGGGTGGTATGGTATGATTGATACAAATTACCGCTTTTTTGATAATTGATTTATTTGAATATGATTTTAACGATAGCAAAGAGGATGCTGCTGTGAGAATACAAGAAGAACTTGAAGAAATGCAATTACCAAAACAGTATAAAAGAAATGGAAAAGATTGCTTTCTTGACCCATACAGGAAACGGTTGATTGAGATAACTCCGGAGGAAATCGTCAGACAGAAGATTGCCAAATACTGTGAGGAGATTCTTAAAGTGCCTGCGGAGTGTATTATACTTGAAATACCAATGTCAAAATATGTGGCAGGGACAAAGGGGCGTGCCGATATAGTTATCCATCAGAAAACATCGGATAATGTATTATACCCTCTGATGGTAGTGGAATGTAAACAAACCAATGCCTTTCTCACAGATAAAGTGGCGGAGCAAGCGGTTAGATATTGTGATATTATTGGTGCAGACTATTTTGTCATTACAAACGGCATCGATATGGAGATGTTTAAATTCATAGAAAAGACCAATGGCTATCAGAAACTAGAGAAAGTTCTTTCTTATGATGAGATGGTTTCAAGAAACGAGCCAATTATGTTAGTAGAAGAAAAGCTATCACGGTTTACTTTAGAGCAATTACGGGATATTGATTTAATGAGAGAGTACAGTGAAGCGGATGTATGGGTTTTCGGCAGTGATACTCCTGTAAAATTTATCCCCTTTGCAGTTAATCTGTATCAAGCATTGCTGGACGAAGAACATAAACTTCCAGCGGTGAAATTTCAGAACTTTGAAATGGTGGAAGATTTGGGCGTCCGATACTATGATTATTCTAACGGTGGCGGAGGTCATTTTGATGGATTATATAGGTCGTTTCTTATAAACGATGTTGATGGCGATAGTCAGATATTGAGTTTTTCGATGTTCGGCACAGGAGAATCAACGGAATACGACAAGGAAAATACTCATAGGAAAAGTTATACCGTATTTTTTGTGGCAATAGATAAATTTAAAGTGAGCAAAGCAATCTTAGAATATAATATGGACACCTTTGTAAATTTATCTGGAAAAGAAGCAATATTTAGGCATAACGGAAGGATTAGTGGTTTGCCGTCAGATGAATTAAAGGAATATGTTGGTAAGCATTCCGAATTAATAGAATTAAAAGGGAAAATATTAGATATAGGGCGGCTTCCATCAGACAGATTACTATTTTTTGATGGCAAAGAAGAAAGCAAATTTATGTATTCCTTTATGGAATATACTTTGTTGCGTGAAAGGTTCCGTAATAATATGCAGAAAAGATAGATCTAAAGGCGGAAGGGATGAATGTTTTTTCAATTTTGGGTAAGCATTTGTGACATCGAGAAATTCAATTCTTAGTTTGCGAGATTAAAAATGTAATATTACATAGAGCATCGGCAGAAATGTCGGTGCTTTTTCCATATATGGGGCAGTGATGCTCCTTTTTTTATGCCCGTTTTGAGGAGGTGGGAAGCATGGGTGCAAGCAGGATTAAGGGTATTACAGTAGAAATCGGCGGCGATACCACGAAGCTGCAGAATGCCCTTAAAGGCGTGAATTCTGAAATCAGGAATACGCAGTCACAGCTCCGGGACATAGAAAAACTCCTGAAACTCGATCCGGGCAATACGGAACTGCTGGCGCAGAAGCACAGGCTTCTCGGACAGGCGGTGGAGGACACCAAAGAAAAGCTCGCCACTTTAAAAACGGCTGCGGAACAGGCAAACACGGCACTTGCAAACGGGGAGATTTCGCAGGAGCAGTATGATGCTCTCCAAAGGGAAATCATAGAAACGGAGCAGGAACTGAAGCGGCTGGAAACTCAGGCAAACCAGTCGGCTGTGGCCATGCAGAAGATTGCAGCTACGGGCGAAAAATTAAAGAGCGCCGGGAGCAGCATATCAGAAGCTGGGAAGAAGCTGATGCCTGTAACAGCGGCGGTTGGAGGGCTTGGCACGGCGGCGGTCACCACGGCGGCAGATTTTGAATCTGCCATGTCGCAGGTGCAGGCAACGATGGGAATTACAAAGGATTCCATGTCGCAGGTGGACGGGCAGACGGTCAATACCATGTCCACGCTGTCCGAGCTTGCCAAGAAGATGGGCGCGGAGACCGCTTTTTCTGCAAAAGAATGTGCCGAAGCACTAAATTACCTTGCGCTTGCCGGATACGATACGCAGCAGATGTGTGATACCCTGCCGACTGTACTGAACTTGGCAGCGGCAGGGGGGATTGACCTTGCTTCTGCTTCCGATATGGTAACGGATGCCATGTCAGCCCTCGGCATGGGCGTGGATGAAGCGGAGATGATGGTAGACCAGATGGCAAAGACCGCATCTACTACGAACACTTCCGTTGCACAGCTTGGAGAGGGAATCCTTACCATCGGTGCAACAGCCAAGTCCGTAAAGGGCGGCACGGCGGAATTGAATACTGCGCTCGGTATCCTTGCCAACAATGGTATCAAAGGGGCTGAGGGAGGGACGCATCTTCGGAATGTCATCCTGTCTTTGCAGAACCCGACAGACAAAGCGGCGGCGAGCATGGAAAAGCTCGGCGTGGATGTCTACGATTCCGAAGGAAACATGCGCTCCCTCAATGACATTCTTGGGGATCTGAATAAGAGCATGGACGGGATGACTTCTGCAGAGAAGTCCAATATCATCAGCACCATTTTCAATAAGACTGACCTTGCTTCCGTAAATGCCCTGCTTGCCAATACGGGCAGCACATGGGATGACCTCCAGCAGTCAATCATTGACAGCGGCGGGGCGGCGCAGCAGATGGCGGATACGCAGCTTGATAACCTTCAGGGGCAGCTTACTATTTTAAAATCCGCACTGGAAGGTCTGGCAATCTCCTTCGGTGAGCTTCTGATGCCCGCTATCAAGCAGATTGTCGGCTGGGTACAGAAGTTCGTGGACTGGCTCAACGGCATGGACGAGGGGACGAAGAAAGTCATTGTGACGGTAGCGCTGCTGGCGGCGGCATTGGGGCCGGTCCTTATCGTGGTTGGGAAAGTCATCTCTGCAGTCGGTACAATCATGACAGTCGTACCAAAGATTGCGGGAGTTATCAATACGGTAAAAACCGCATTCGCTGCCTTAAATACCACTATGCTTGCCAATCCAATTGCTCTGGTCATTGCAGCTATTACAGCGCTTGTGGCCGCATTTATCTATTTGTGGAATAACTGTGAGGAATTTCGGGAGTTCTGGATAAACCTCTGGAACCAGATTAAGGAAGCAGCAGTTGCTGTATGGGAAGGGCTGAAAGCGTTTTTTACAGCAGCGTGGGAAGCAATTTCTGCGGCAGCCAAGACCATATGGGAGGGAATTAAAACATTCTTCTCCGGAATATGGGAAGCTATCAGGCTGATATTTTCCGCGGCTGCGGAAGCGATCAAACTTATTATCACAACGTATTTCAACCTGTATAAGACTGTCATTACCACGGTGCTTAATGCAATCAAACTGGTGGTGACTACGGTATGGAATGCCATCAAGACGGTAATCACTACGGTGGTCACGGCAATCCAGACGTTCCTTACCACGGCATGGAATGCGATAAAAACGGTCATTACCACAACAGTCAATGCCATAAAGACAGTGATTGTCACGGTATGGAATGCCATTAAAACGGCGTTCACGACAGTGGTCAATGCGATTAAGATGGTGGTCTCCACGGTTTGGAACAGTATTAAGAGTACCGTCACATCCATCGTGAACGGCATCAAAAATACAGTTACAAGTGCATTCCAGAATATGCTCACCGGAATCAAAGGCACGATGGGCAGTATCGTATCAGCCATCAGGGACGGATTTAACCAAGCGATCCGGTTCATTACATCCCTTCCTTCCCAAGCACTGCAGTGGGGGAAGGATATCATTATGGGGATTGTCAACGGGATCAGGAGCTGCATCGGCGCAGTCGGGGATGCGGTTTCGGATGTGGCAAATAAGATTAAATCGTTCCTCCATTTCTCCGTGCCGGATGAAGGGCCGCTTACGGAGTATGAGTCTTGGATGCCGGACTTTATGAAGGGGCTTGCCAGAGGCATAGAAGGGAGCCGGGGGATGATAGAGAAGGCTGTCCGGGGCGTATCGGAGGATATGGTCATTAATCCGAGGGTAGCTTCCGGCATGGCAGATGCAGAAAACTCTGCGGGAACAGCGGCAGGCAGCAGTCTGGCAGGGCTGACATCGGCGATTACAGCGGCTATCCGGGATATGAACGGGCAGAGCGGGGACATCGTCATCCCTGTTTATCTTGGCGGTGCGCTGCTGGATGAAATTGTGGTAAGCGCGCAGCAGAGGACGAATTTAAGGAGCGGAGGGAGATAGAAAATGGCGTTTGTGCAGTATCTGAAAATGGAAGGTACCGACCTTCCGCTTCCCGATTCGTATGATCTTGGGCTTACCGATGTGGAGGCGGATTCCGGTGGGGAGACGGAAGCAGGGACAACGCAGAGGGACGTGGTAAGGGCGGGAGTGGTTACGATTGCAGTGTCTTTTTCTGTCAGCGCCGCATGGCTTGCGCGGCTGACGGCGTTTTCCAAGCAGGAAAAGATTGCCGTCCAGTATTTTGATACGGAGGAGCTTGCACTTAAGGGAACAGAGATGTATGTGACAGGATTCAAAGCAAAACTCTATAAGGATACTTCTAAGAAAGGGCTGTGGACGGTGTCATTTACGCTGAACGAATTATAGCGGAAAGGGGTGTTTTCATGTACCCGGTAAGCGAGGCATTCCTGCAGGCGGTGCAGGAGAACACCAGAGAATATTACTGGACGGGGAAAATTACAATAAAAGCAGGAAAAGAGTATCCTTTCGGGTACCGTGATATCGTAAAGGGAAGCGGGTATATCACAGCGCAGTGCTGCGGAAGCACGGAGCTGGAAATCGGGACGGTGTATGCGTCAGAGATGGGGATTACGCTCTTTTCACAGATTGACCGTTATACGCTGGAAGATGCGAAGGTAGAGCTGTCCTGCCATTTCCGGCTGCCGGATGGGAACTTTGAGGAAATCCCGATGGGCATTTTTGAAGTCAGCGAAGCAAACAGGCATCTGAAAACATTGGAACTGAAAGCATATGATTATATGCTCCGGTTTGAGAAGAGCTTTAACGGGTTTGAAACCGTGGGAAATGCCTATGCTTTTCTCGAACTGTGCTGTGGGGCCTGCAATGTGGAACTGGCACATACCAAAGAAGAGATTGAAGCGATGCCGAATGGGGAGGAGCTTCTTTCCATCTACCCGGAAAATGATATTGAAACGTACCGGGATGTTTTGTATTTTGTTGCACAGGTGTTGGGCGGTTTTTTCTGCATCAACAGGGAGGGCCGCCTTGAGCTTCGCAAATACGGTACGGTTCCGGTATTGGAGATAAAAGGAAGGCATCGGTTTTCCAGCAGCTTTTCTGATTTTATTACGAGGTATACGGCGGTCAGTTCCACGAATCTGAGGACGCAGACGGCGGAATATTATGCGCTGGAAACGGATGACGGGTTGACCATGAATCTTGGTGTCAACCCACTCCTGCAGTTCGGCCTTGAGGAAACGCGGCGGACGCTCTGTGAAAATATTTTAGCAGACCTGTCTGTTATATCTTATGTCCCGTTTGATTCGTCCACAATAGGGAACCCAGCTCTGGACTTGGGGGATGTACTGACTTTTTCCGGCGGGCAGGCAGACGGGACGCAGACTGCCTGTATTACATCCATCGAACACCGCATCGGCGGAAGACAGTCCATCCGGTGCGTGGGAAAGAATCCCCGGCTTGCACAGGCCAAGAGCAAGAACGACAAGAACATTTCCGGGCTGCTGAACCAGATCGAAGCGGGAAAAATCGGCATACACACGTTTACGAATGCGTCCGCTTATACAATCGCTGACAGTGATGTGCGGATTGTCAGCATCGAGTTTGCATCATCGGAGGAAACCCATGTACAGTTCTTCGGGCAGGTGATTGTGGATGTGACAGCGGTACAGGAAGACCGGGAAGCAAGCGCAAAGGGCAGCATCGTAATTCCGGCTAATGCAGATGGGACTGCAGGAGCCGGGGATGCGGAAACGGGAGGCACGGATGAATCCGCCAGCACCGGAACGGGGACAGGGGATGATGGCATTACCGTTGAGGTGGAGCTTCCGGTCACTTGGAAGGAAGACGGCATGGCGGAAGCCATTGTGACCTTCGTATTCAATGATGAGGAGATACTGCTCCACCATCCGGCGGAAACTTGGCACAGCGGGAAGCATACTTTTTCCCTCTATTATCCGATTGACAATGTCGTCCCGAATATCACGAACACCTTTGAGTTGTACCTGCGGATGGCGAATGGGACGGGTATCGTGGATACCGGGGGCTGCATTGCGGCAGTCAGCGGTCAGGCAATGGCGGCGGCAGCGGCTTGGGATGGCAAGATCAATATAGAAGAGACAGAGGCAAGGTTTATGATCGGCGGGGGCATTCAGGCGAGAGGCTATGGGGAAACCGTAAAGATGGAAACAATGGAGCTGGTACAGAGAAGCTACAGTGACCATGTGGCAGGAAAATATGCCATCGGCGCGTTCTGCCGTCCGGTGGCCATGGGACAGGAGGTCTGAAATGAAATTAAAAGGGATGATGGTTGTGGAGCTGACGGATGTGAATACTTCTGAGACAGAAACCATCACAGAAGAAAATATGGTAACGAATGCAGTCAATAACATTCTCGGCTTAAATCCGATGGGGATTTTTTACCAAGCCACGGGGGAGTACGATGACGCCGTATTGTGGAATGGGAGCCTGCTTCCAATCTGCCCGAACATGATCGGGGGCATCCTTCTTTTCTCAAAAACTCTGGAAGAGGATGCAGATAATATTTACACCCTGTCAGATAACCTTCCGGTGGCTTATGCTTCCAATAATGTCAATGCAACAACGAATACGGCACGGGGAAGCCTGAACACGACGGAGAGCAAGGTGTTGGAGAACGGGTACAAATTTGTATGGGAATTTACGCCGAGCCAAGGGAACGGGACGATAGCGGCAATCGCCCTGACGAGCGCCAAAGGAGGGGAAAACGGATATGGAAGCCTTGCGGGGGATGCCAGCACGTTCCTCCTGCTGAAAGCCGCAGATATCGGGGATATTCCAAAGGCAAGGCAGATGGTGCTGTTTGAGACGGTGGAAGTGGATTTTGAGAATAATATCCTGTATTCCATTACCTCGGAAGATTCCAGTGTGCAGATTAAAAAAATCCGGATTCCTGTTTTCAATATCGGGCTGAATGAGAAACTGGATGATTCAACCTATACGGTTCTGGAGGATAAAGTGCTGACCACGCAGACCTTCCATTTCCTTGGGGATTATACGCTTTATGGGGAATTCATGGATGGAAGGGACGGGTACTGGTATGGCTTTTCCAATGAAGGGAATTCCTCCGGCAGCGCAACGATGGTGTGGATCAAAATTTCCAAAACGGATTATTCCTTTACGGAAGGTGAGTGGACGCTGTCCAATGCAAAGCTGATGGATGTAGGGAACCGGGACGGGAATACCACTTATCCGGAGCGGGTAGTCAAATGCTGTGTGAGGAACGGGTATCTGTATGTCCCCGCTTATAATAAGAAGGGCATTTACAAGATCAACCTTTCCAATCAGGCGGATGTCACGCTGATTGAATTCGGCTTTACATCCAAATGGAAGCCGCTATGTGAGGCTGGCTCCTGTGAAGTGTATATGACTCTGGTAGGGGATCTGATTGTAGCCGGGGATTTCCAGATTACTGCGGCGGATGCGGTCATCCATACGCAGGGGAGCGCAAGGCTGAATGATGCGGCAACGCCGCTGTTCCAGTACAAGCATTTCCTGTTTGGATGGGGAGGCAGCTATGGGAATGAATACCGGACAGCGTACCTGCTGACGCCGTACCTTGCTTCCATCAACAACCTTTCCTCTGCAGTGGTTAAAACGGTCGATAAGACGATGAAAATCACTTATACACTGACGGAGGAAGCATAAAAAGCAGGGGAGAGGTATCCCCTGCAAAAATGGAAGGTGTCGGAGTGATATGGCGGTGGCTATTTGGTTTTTTCAGACTTTTTGGACTTCCTGCCGGAAGGAGAATACGGGGATTTGGATTCTGCAACTTGGGAGAGTTCCGGGGAAAGGCCGGCATAGGCGGCAGCAAGGCCAAGCTGTACCTGCTTCAGCTCCGCAGATTTGCGGTCAAGCTCCGCTTTCAGCTCCTGCTGTCTGCGTTCTGCCGCTTCTTCTTCCGACAGGGGGCGGAGGCGGATGGAGCCTTCCTCAAATTCCACCTTGAGGAGCGTGCCGATGGCAAATCCAAGCTCCTCAAGCCATTTCCCTTCCATCTGTATTTTCGGGACGGAAATATAAGAGGATTTCGTCTGGCGGCTGGTGTAAGCTACTTTTAGGTTTTTTGTCTGCATAAAATGTCTCCTTTCTGTGCCGCCTTTTGGGCGGCGTTTCTGGTAGTGTTATTAATCACTCTAAACGCAGGAAATAGCAAGCGGAACAGGGGCATAAATCCAACAAAGATAAGAAGAAAACATTGTGTAAAAAGACATTGCTTTTACTTGGGAATCAGCGGTTGTTTTAGGGACAGCCGCTTTTTTTGCGCGAGTAATGAGCCATGCAGAAATGCTTGCATTTCTATCTGGCGAATACCGCGTCAGTCATGCAGATTTTCTGCATGACTATACAAAAAATCATTTTAAGGAGGGTTCGCTATGAAAGAATTCTGGAACTCGATCCAACTCATTTTGGCAGCTATCGGAGGGTGGCTCGGCTACTTCTTGGGCGGCTGTGACGGCCTGCTGATTGCCCTTGTGGTATTTGCGGTTGTGGATTACATCACGGGTGTGATGTGCGCGGTGGCGGATAAGAAACTGTCCAGCGAGGTGGGATTTAAGGGGATCTGCAGGAAGGTACTGATCTTTCTGCTTGTCGGCATTGCCAACATCCTTGATGTGCAGGTCATCGGGACGGGGAGCGTGCTGCGTACTGCCGTTATCTTTTTCTATATTTCCAATGAAGGTGTAAGCCTTCTGGAGAATGCGGCGCATCTGGGGCTTCCCATCCCGGAGCAGATGAAAGCGGTGCTGGAGCAGCTCCATGATAGGGCAGAGAAGGGGGATGAGTGAAGATGAAGTTGGTGGAAAGCATTCTGACAAGGAATCCCTGCTATACGGTAGGGAGAAAGATTACGGTAAAGGGGTTGATGCTCCATTCCGTGGGATGCCCGCAGCCACGGGCATTCGCATTTATCAGCAGTTGGAACAGGGCGGATTTTTCAAGTGCCTGTGTACATGGCTTCATTGACGGAAATGACGGGACCATTTACCAGACGCTTCCGTGGAATCACCGTGGATGGCACTGTGGGGGAGCGGCGAATGATACCCATATCGGGGTGGAGATGTGCGAACCTGCGTGTATTAAGTACACATCTGGTGCAAACTTTACCTGTTCCGATACCGTTGCGGCGAAAGCAGTGGCAAAACGTACCTATGAAGCGGCGGTGGGGCTGTTCGCCATGCTCTGTAAAAAGTTCAGCCTTGATCCGCTGGCGGACGGGGTAATTATTTCCCATAGGGAGGGACACAGCCGGGGAGTGGCGAGCAACCACGGAGACCCGGAGCATTTGTGGAATCAGCTTCAGATGGGATATACGATGGACGGATTCCGCAAGGCAGTCAAGGCGGCAATGGATGGCAGTGCGGACATTCCCACAGGCACACAGGCTTCTGTATTTGCGGGGCTATCCGAAGAGGAAATAATCGCAAAAGCAGGAGCCTTATTTACTGCAGATATGAAGCAGAGCGGCATCCCTGCCAGCGTTTCTTTTGCACAGTTTATTCTGGAATCCGGCTATGGAAAAAGTGAGCTGGCGCAGAATGCCAATAATGTGTTCGGCATGAAGAAATCCCTCTCCGGCAACACATGGGGCGGATCTGCATGGGACGGCATCTCCATCTACACAAAGAAAACGCAGGAGTATGAGAACGGCGCTTATGTGACGGTAACCGCAGATTTCCGTAAGTATCCGTCCGTAGAAAAGTCCATTGCAGACCATTCCGCATATCTGCTTGGAGCGAAAAATGGCAGCAGGCTGCGGTATGACGGTCTGAAGGGCTGTACGGATTACAGAAAAGCAGCGCGGATCATTAAGGATGGCGGATATGCGACTTCCCCGGATTATGTGGAGAAGCTCTGCTCTATCATTGAACGTTGGAATCTGACACAGTATGATACGGCAGAGGAAACCGAAGTCTGGTACCGTGTCAGGAAGGCATGGGCTGACAAATCTTCCCAGAAAGGCGCATTCCACAACTTGGAGAATGCGAAGAAGTGTGCTGATTCCAACAAAGGATATTTTGTTTTTGATGAGAGTGGAACAGCTCTTTACCCGGAAAAGGCGGCTGAGAAATTTCCTTATATGGTAAGGGTTAAGATTCCTGACCTCAACATCCGCAAAGGACCGGGGACGGATTATGACCATGTGAAGTATATCCCTGTCGGTGTTTATACTATTGTGGAAGAAGCAGAAGGAAAAGGGGCTTCCAGATGGGGCAGATTAAAAAGCGGAATCGGCTGGATCGCGTTGGATTATACAGAGAGGTGCTGAAGAATCGGTCAGGCGGGAATTTTCCCGTCTGGCTTTTTTTGACATCCGGATAAGTTTGGACAGAGTGAAAAAGATGCGGTGGAAACAGCGGAATTGCTTGACTTTTACGGGCTTTAGAGTGATAGATAGACTACCAAGAAAGGGGGAACAATTAAAATGGTGATTGCAGGAACGAAAAACCGGGCGGCTTTTTACTGCCGTGTGAACCATCGTGACAGGGACTATACACAGTATCTTGATGCTGTGATGAGAAGGCTGGATGAAGAATATGGAGAGCAGGAATGGGATCTGCAGATATTCTTTGAAGAGGCATCGGGAGCAGATCCGGACAGAAAAGAATTCAACCGTCTGAAAATGGAGATTGCCGCAAGGAAGATTGATGTGGTGGTTACTATGAAGGTTGCCACAATCGCCCGTGACTGGGGACAGTTTATAGAATTCATGCTGGTCTGCAGTAAGAATAATGTAAAAGTAGTGTGTACAGACAGGATTGAAGATGCACAGTCTATTTTTGAAAGGATACAGCAGTTTGCAGAAGATTATTTTGAAGGAAGTGATCATACATGCAGGTAAAGATTATCAATAAACTTCCGGCATCGGCAGTAAGGAAAAAGAGAGTATGCGCTTATGCAAGAGTCTCCACAGACAGCCGGAGACAGGAAGATTCTCTGGAAAATCAGACAGCAGCCTATGAAAGACTGATCAAAGGGAATCCGGAATATGAGTTTGCCGGGGTGTATGCAGATCAGGGTATCTCCGGCTACTGTGAAAACCGTCCGCAGTTCCAGAAAATGCTGGAACAGGCAAGGGCGGGCGAACTTGATCTTATCATTACAAAATCCATATCGAGGTTTGCAAGAAATACCGTCACGGTTCTGAAGTCTGCAAGAGAACTGAAAGGACTTGGTGTCGGTATTTTTTTTGAAGAACAGAATATAAATACTCTTTCGGGGGAGGGCGAGATGATGCTTGCCGTCCTCGCTTCTTTTGCGCAGGAAGAAAGCAGGAGCATGAGTGAGAATAATAAATGGTCCATTAAGAAGAAATTTGAACGCGGCGAAGGGATGATTAACACCACGCGTTTTTGCGGATATGACAAAAACGAATACGGGGATTTGGTAATCAACCGGAAGGAAGCGGAAATCGTCCGGCTGCTGTTTGACCTTTATCTGATGAATGTCGGATGCAGCAGGCTCTCCGACTTGCTGAATTATCTCGGTGTTAAGACTGTGACAGGAGGTCAATGGGAAAGCGGAACAATCGGCGGGATGCTTTCAAATGAAAAATACAAGGGAGATTTTCACTTGCAGAAATATTACACGCCTCCCACGCAGCGAAATGCGACACGGAGAAACCGGGGCGAAGTGCAGAGCTATTACATTTCTGAAAACCATGAGCCGATTGTTTCGCCGGAGCTTTGGGGACAGGTTCAGGAAATGAGAGAGTACCGGAAACAAGAAAGGAACATTGGACAGGACGGCACAAAGAAATTTCAGAACCGTTATCCGTTAAGCGGGATGCTGATCTGCCCTTATTGCGGAAAAACGCTTCGGCGCAGACAGGTTTATAAGAAAAAAATCCAATGGCTGTGCAGTACCTACATTGAAAAGGGAAAGAAAGCCTGCAGGGGCATCCGTATCGATGATGCTGCCCTTGCAGGATTGAATATCACGGAACAGACAGTAGTTGAGGAGGTGATTCAAAATGGCAAGAAGAGTTACCGTTATACCAGCAAAGAGGACTTTGACTGCGGAATCCGGAACAGCGCAGGCTGTGAAGAAACTAAGAATGGCGGCGTACTGCAGGGTATCAACCGACCAAGAAGAACAGTTATTAAGTTATGAAAATCAGGTTAATTATTACACGAACTATATCAGCGAAAATCCTCTGTATGAATATGCGGGAACCTATGCGGACGAAGGAATTTCCGGCACCAATACGAAGAAGAGGGACGAGTTCAACCGCATGATCGCTGACTGCAGGGCGGGGAAAATTGATATGATTATTACCAAGTCCATTTCCCGTTTTGCAAGGAATACGCTGGACTGCCTGAACTATGTGCGGGAACTGAAGGAGTTAGGAATCGGGATTATTTTTGAAAAAGAGAATATCAATACTCTTGATGCGAAAGGGGAAGTGCTGCTGACGATTTTTTCCTCACTGGCGCAAGACGAGAGCCGCTCCATTTCAGAGAACTGTACATGGGGAATCCGCAGGCGGTTTGAAACGGGGAAGCACAAAATGAGTACAAAACGGTTTCTCGGTTACGATACGGACGAGAGCAGCGGCAAGCTGGTCATCAACAGGAAGCAGGAGCCGATTGTGGTGCGTCTGTATCAGGAATTTCTGGATGGGAAAACTACAGATTATATTAAGCGGATTTTTGAAAGAGAAGGGGTGCAGAATTGGAACAGCGGCACGAAATGGCAGGCTACGACTCTGATGAATATGCTGGAGAATGAAAAATATAAAGGCGATGCCTTGCTGCAGAAAAGCTACACGGTGGATTTCCTTACCAAGAAACGGACGCAGAATACAGGCGAAATTCAGATGTATTATGTGGAAGATGACCACGATGCCATCATTTCAAAGAGAATTTGGGAATGCGTACAGCTTGAAATAAAACGTAGAGCAAGGTATCTGGAAGAACATGGGACAAACTCCTATTCCCACCGGCCGGAAAGCAACCCGTTTGCTTCGAAGATTATCTGCGGAGAATGCAATAAAGTGTTTGCACGAAAAGGCTGGCGAAGCAGTACAGGCATTGACCGTAAGGTATGGCAGTGCAGTGAACGGTACAAGGTAAAAGGGGTTATGGGCTGTTCCAACCGTCATGTAGATGAAGAAACGCTGATAAAGGCGTATCTGATGGCGTGGAATGCTCTGGTCGAGAACCGGGAGGCTTTTATGGAGCGCTGGAAGGAGCAGATGCAGAGTGAGAATCTGCTGGAAGGGTACCGGGCGGAGAAGTTCATAGAGTATACGGATGGCGCAGAGCCTTTGACGGAGATGGATACGGACTTCATGCTGAAAACGCTGGATCACATCAAGGTTTTTGAGGATGGGAAGCTGCTGGTGGTGTTTCTGGACGGGACAGAGATTGAATGCAAAAATGAAGAGGAGTAAGAAAAGAGGCCGATTGGGAGTTGGTTATACATTTAATCATGTTTCGGAACAAATAGTATCCAGTTCCTCCAATGACGATACAAATTGCATTTATAAGAATTGCTATTTTGAAATTTTTATATTCCCTTTTTCAATTCGGATAAAGATGATTTATCGACATCTGCGGAGCTAGTGTAACAAACACTTACAGGAATCCCATATTTATACCGCATCTGATACAAAGTATAGTTCGGCTAAGAAAAAGGACTGCCATAATATCAAATATTTAGTGACGGTCCTTTTTTAGATGTTATTTTTAGCTTATTTAATTGTAATGACTAATAGGTATCAGCATTGGCGGATTCTTTGTTGTACGAGATATATTTTTGAGCATTTTGGGTAGTTATCAAGTTTTTTGGTAATCTTGATAATTTTCTGCCTCTGAAAGCTATTGCTTTTATTATAGCTAACTGGATACAGCAAAAATACTTTGAGACATGGAGTTATTAAGTTGCGGCAAAAAGGATTATACAGTTTTTTATAGTCAATGTTTGCCATGAAAAGTCCGATAGCAATAATATAAACAAGGCAAAGTGAGTGTCTGAATATATAGTAATAACAGCATCCAAGCAGGGTTACAAAGTGATAACGAACGGTCTTTCTGCTTTGAAAAATCTTGGCAAGTGATTTCCCGCTTGCAAGGATTCCTCCACCAATGGCTGTAACGTAACCGCATGTGATGATTGTAAAAACATTGTTACTATATATAAATGCCTTATCCATACCAATGCATATAAAACTGCCAAGACCAAATGCATCTGTAATGGTTACAAGTTGTATCGCTATACTATATTGCTTTTCATTTGCTTTACAGATAAAGAAATAGTAAGTATACAGAAATCCGATAATGATTACAAGTACAAGATCCGGCAAAGCTGATGAGGTAAGCAACCATGGATGCATTTTCAAGAAGATAACATCACGTATGAATCCACCACCGAATGCATTTGCTATGTAATACAGCAACGGGATGTTATACTCGTACTTACCTTTCTCTGCTCCTTGGGCGGCACATGAAGCAATTCCTACATAATAGATTAGTGAAATAAAAATGTTGTTGCTATCCATCAATCACACCTCCTTGCAGTATATGATTTTCTTGATTTCCAGCTCACCATACTTTAAAATATATTTGTACGGAATGAATCAGTATGTTGCTGGTTTGTTTCAGAGTTACGGGAGAGTCCTGCGCCAACAGGTTTCTCCCTTTTTCATTTTGCTATCAGGGTCAAATCAAGTGAAGAATCATACGAATCGAACCTTATCATAAGTAGACAAAATGAAAACTTTGAGACAAGCTATGCTTACTTTGCCAGCAAATTTGATGGTATTCGCACCAATATCCATATGTGAAGCAGCGTTGTGAGGAATTCTCAATATGGCATAATTAAGAATTATTCGGTGCTATATCTGAAATTGTTTTACTACAACATTCACAGCTTGTCCTAGTGGTAGTAGAAAGCAGATTTCCTATCATTTCATGTCCCACATTTCTTACAAAAAACTTTTCTTATTGAAATCTTTACAGGCTTATCCATAATAACCCTCCCTTCTATTACTTTTTTGCTATCACTACCTTATCAAAAAAAAGTATAAATGTAATTTGCTTTATTTTTATCTGTATGGGTGGTAGATTAACCAAACGCCCCCATACCGACTAAATTAATATCTGTTGGTAATATATCTTCCAGATAACAATTTACATAACGTGTTTTCTGGGATAACGGCTAGAAACAATATCTGTTGGCATTTATATAGTGAATAAGTGACAACAATTTCGTATAAAACCAATGATATTTTGTTTGATTTTTGATATTATTAATAGGTAATTGCAAAATGGGTTTGTAATTTTAAACAAACAATGTTGAACCTTGGAATTTTAGAATTTATGAGATAAAAAAAGGTACACGTGGTAAGATTATGCAATTGCGTAAGCTTTCAGTTATTTGATGATACGGTTGGCACACTTGGGAAATCTAAGTTTTAATACCAGATAAATCAAAAAGGTTCATATCCGTGTAAGGAATCGATTGTCTGACAGAGTGGTTCAGAAGATGGCTGAAAACAGCATATTTTCAAGAAAAAGCTGTTTATAGCGGGTGATTTAAGAAGAGACTGGAACCTTGGCGAAGCCACAGAATTCACGAAGATGCTGAAATAAAACAAGGAGCAGAGAGTCAAAAAAGTTAAATGATAAGCACTCATAAAGATCGTACAGAGGGTATTTGCGGGATATTCCCGTTAATACATAGGGAAACGAGAACGATTTCATTGAGGTCAATGTGCTTTTGTAGGAGAGACAGAAATTGAGTGTGGGTGGATTCATAAATTTTCCGGCAATCTGAAAAAGTATCTGCCTAAGAAAGCCATTGTATGTTATCATATAGATGTAATTCCCTTTAGGTGGATCACCCATGATATTATTAAAATATGGAGGTAATTCTATATGGCAAAACAAAAAATTATAAACCCTATACAAGGATTTAAACAAATACTAAACGAAATTTTAAATGGTCAGGATATTCTCTATAATGGTGATGATCTTAAAACTTTTTTTCCAAACGAAGATAACAGAGCATGCTTAAATATGATTATTCCTGTAGAATTTATTAATAAAGGAAAAACAAATATTTATCAACGTTTATTTGGAGCAGATCGTTCGCTTCTTAGTAACCTTATGACAGGAACTAATGCAAATGGGATACTCAGTGTACGAGAGGAATTGGCGAAATATATTTCTAACTCATATGAAGATTATGCTAAACTAGTGCCAAGAGATATCTATGATAGAATATTTTGTGCAGAAAAAAACATCTGCGCTGACTTTGCACTTCAAAAAATGCCTTTAGTGCATGAAGCCCTAACTAAAGTTCAGGAAACCTGTAAAAATAATAAAAAAAGCACTACTCATCATAGTGATGTCATTGCTTTAGATTATGTACGGAAATATATACTTTTTTTATATGGTAAAAAACGATATCCTGAATTTTTTCATATGTTGTTTTTATTTTCCATTTTGCAGGGAGCTACTTGTATGCTCGTAAATAAGTTTCCAAGGACACAATACAAAGAATTCACAGAATATTTTGACCGTATGAATAATACCCCGTTTAATTTACGGCAATCCTCTTCAGTATGTATAAACGATGGATTTTGGGATTTACGGCGCAAACTTGTCAAAAGTGCAAGCGGACATTTGATAATCGCTGGAGCATCTCTTCGAGAAGCTTTTAGACGTGGCGATTCTAATGATGTTTCTAACGAACTGATAGAGGCAATTAGAAATCATCAGCTGACCCGTTTATCAATACTTCTTACAGATCCTTTAATTTTTGAAGAATCTACTGAATGTGGACAACCTATTAGAGATATTGATGAAGCAATAAAGTCCCTGCAGGAAAATATATATAGAGAAATACATGAAGAAAAAGAAAAGGGATATAATATCAGCCTTCATATTTATTTTCTTCCATTATTACAAATTGACCACGCTGTTATGACAGAAGAATTTCTTGCCTTCCGAACCAATAAGTTGTGGAATTATAAACGTTTATATAAAGGCAATTTTATGCTTCATGCAGCAGATTACTATTATGACTCGGAAACATCTGAATATAAAGCACATCGAGAATATCTGAATATGATAATGAGCAATAGTACCATCATCTATCCTGATGTTGATGTGGATGATCCATTACCAGAGCGTTTCAGTGCTCGTAGCTACCATATGGAATGGAGGGAATTTTTACGCAATTCCGCTTATGATAATATCTATCTTCATAAGGTATATGAAAAACAGATTTTCAATTATGTGTGCAGTACGTGGAGCTCTGATAAAGGACGAATAGGTGAATTTATACCTAGCTCATATATGCAGAAATACGTAGATTTATATAATCCTGAAAATCTACTTAACGATAGAACACAGCAAATATTGTTACCATATATTCACGAAACAGAACTTCTATTTACAGAAGCAATAAAAAAACATGATCAAAGTGAAAATAGCTTTTGTCATATAATTCCTTCACTAGACTTAGGGTTTCCTAATAATGTGCAGCGCTTAGCAGGTGGTTTTGCTACCGGAATGCTGGTCACATGGCATTGTGGAATTGACATGGTTCCGGTAGATGCTACCGTTAATATTTGTACAAGCAGCGTATATAAACTAGATAGAATTAACCCCCAATGGATTACATATCCAGAAACCTTTTATGATACGGTAAAAAAATACTCTCAGAAAGCCTCTGAAGAAAAAGGATATTCTTTTAGTTTTACAACAGGAAACCATTTTCTCTTACTTGCAAAAGATTCTTCTTCGGATGAGTATTACATTGTTATGCATTCATCTGCAAATGAATTAAAACACTCGTATATGGGATTGTACCCTGTTGAAGGAAATTGGTATAGTGATAAAGTGAAACATATTGAAGGTAAAGATGGACGATATTTTAAATATCTAAAGGATGAAGATGCACGCTATTTTATTCGTATGGTTAAGAATTTTCAAAGGTATAATGAACAGATCCATTTTTGGTTAGCAAAAAAAATCAATGGTGGGGATTTTTTAAATGACGAAAATTGGATGAGACATCATTATTACATGCCTACAAGTCAATCTATAGCTATCGGTACATTTGTGGAACCGGTTGGAACACAAGTCCCCATTTTTTCAGCATATCAAAAACCAGTGTATATTTTTGAAATAGGACCGGATAATTTTCAAATTAACCTTGGCGAAAAAAAGGGGAAGGTATGTTTAGTACCACATGGATGGGGGCAAGAAATCGAACATGTTACAAATATTAAAGTGCATAAAGAAAGTGGGAATCTCATTATTACTACAGATGAAGGAGATTATCCATCGCAGATTAAATCACAAGAACATATTGAATGTCCTGGGAAAAAGATTCGACAATTTAAAGATGGAGAAGAATTTCTTCAGATGGGACATAACTATATACAGGGTAAAATTGTGAAAACATTATTACCTGTATGCGAATACTCCAAAAACAGCATTAGAGCTATAGAGAGGGAGAAAACTGATTAATGAGCAGAAACTATTTTTTTTTGAGGCATTTGAAAACTTCTAATAATACTAGACAATTAATAAATGGAAGGAGTCTTACGCAGTCCATAGAAAATGAAAAATTGATAACGAATTCTTATCATATTGATTTAGTTTATTGCTCCGATGCATTGCGTTGTAGACAAACCATTGATTGTTATTTTAAAACCAACCCAAAAGTTCCGGTTCGATATTCGAAATTACTATATGAACGTGATATGGGGATTTGGGAAGGGAAGCTAAAATCTTTTATTGTCAGTAACAGCCCTGAATTATTTATTAATGGAAAATTCAGACTTTTTTCGACTCCTCCTTCCGGTGAATCATATGTTGATTTTAAGAATAGGGCAACTGAGTTTCTGCAATTAATGAATAAAGAAGATGGAAATATATTAATATGTTCGCATAACCAATTTTTGAAAATGCTATTACTTACATTAAGTAATACTATAATTACCCAAGAGATATGGAATACTATAAATTTTCCTTATGGAGAAATACTCTCTTTAGAAAAATTACTGTTAATGTAAAATCTCTTATAAAATATATAGGGGTAAACGTTATCCCCCCTAAGTGGCATATAAACCTTTTCGCAAAAGGTAATAGTTTCGCTATTTAGTATAAGAAATAACTTTCACCGCATGTCGAGGTCGTATGTTTGATGTCGAAAGTCGAGAAGTAGATGTATGAAAAAGGCTTGAAAACAAGGGACTTCCGAGGTGGAGCGGATTTAGGACACAGGACAGCCCAATCGGAAAATGATAAGTTTGCTGTTAATGGAAACATATCTACTTGAAAAAATAGCGTAGGGTTGAGTTGACAGCTTGCAAAATGGGTAGGTTGAGTAGACTGGTTGGATATTTGCAGGTCGAGTTGACAGGTTTGACAATTTGAAGAAAAATGAGATAAACGGTGCCTCGTAGAAATATGAGGTGCCGTTTGTATGAAGCCGCTTTTGGAGATATGTATTGATGATTATTGGCGTACCATCTCACTGGCTTGCGTACCACAAATTGATACAATGCACCCTTGGCAGTCGGAGGGTGCATTTTTAACGATTACCCATACTCAAAAAACGATAGGGTGCATTTGAAGGATGAAAGCTGCTATTTTTGTGAAAATAACCTCAATAACAGGTATGCAACCAAACTGCAACGTGTAGTTGCGAAAGTGCATCTTCTGAAATATGGAATTACCAGGCGTGAAATTGTATCATCTATCCATAGAACAGGAGGTGCTTACTTATGGCATTATTGGAAACGAGAGATTTATGCAAAAGTTATATTACTGCATATCGGGATAGTATGGTTATTAATCATGTCAATCTTCAAATTCAAAAAGGTGAGTTTATAGCCATACATGGGGAAAGTGGTTCTGGTAAAACCACATTGCTAAATTTGTTAGCCGGCTTTTTGGAACCTACCGGGGGAGATGTCTATATTAACAATGAATGTATTACAAAAATGAGTGAATCGCAAAAAGCCATGTTCAGAAGGAAAAATGTGGGTTTCATTTTTCAAAGCTACAATCTGCTTCCGGAGCTGACTGTGGTTGAAAATGTCATGCTCCCCTTACTAATTGATGGGGTAAAAAAGGAAATGGCCCATGAAGCGGCAGAGAAGGCTTTATCTTATGTAGGGTTAAGTCAGTATTTCGGGAATACCCCGGAAAAACTCTCAGGCGGACAAAACCAACGTGTGGCGATTGCACGGGCGATTGTGACAAATCCGTTGCTGATTTTTGCAGATGAACCAACTGGAAATTTGGACAGCCGGAACAAAAAAGAAGTAATGAAACTGTTAAAGAAGATCAATGGAGACAACGAGACAACGATTCTGATGGTGACCCATTCATTACAAGACCAATCATATGCGGAAAGAACCATACAGGTAAAGGATGGTGGGGTAAAATGAGTGGTGGAGCTTTATATTTACGTAAAAAATTAAAAATGGATAAAGAAAAAAATATCCTGGCTGTTTTATCCATTTCGTTGGGTGTTATGATTTTTGTGGCGACGGCGATCAGCACATTGTCTACGAAAAATTATTATAACAATTATATAGGAAACAGATCTTCCGGTGCTGATTTGATTATCAGACCGAAAGTAGAAAATCCTTTGCAGATTACATCTGATTTGCAGGCAGAATTAGGGATTGAAAGTATCATTCCTTATGCGGAAAACGAAGACTATATAGAAACGGCGGATGGTTTGTCACCAGTTCTCATGATTGACACCGACCCTCAAGAGGAGATTAAGCGGCAGACTTTGATTCTGGCAGAAGGTCAAAGACCTCAGAAGGAAGAGTGTTTGATTACAGAAATGCTGGAAAAGGAATATGCGCTCTCTGTTGGGGATAGTATCTCAGTCCGTAATGTTAACGGGGAGAGAAATTATCAAATTTCCGGTGTGTTGAAGAACAGTGGTACCGTCACAAAAAATTCCTTCCAATGTATGGTAGTAGATATTGGACAGGAAACTGAGATGAAGGCCCAAGAGTACCGGATTGCCTTGTCAGGAAAGCAAAAGCTTGATTATGTAAAAGATCAGATGGCAACAGCTATCGGCAAGGATTATATTATTACTGACGCTAATGAAAATTCCACATCCTTTGACAACGAGCTTAATATCTTTTTTAACATTTTTTATGCAGTATCGGGTATGCTGCTTCTTTTAGGGTATTATCTTATGGGTATTACTATCAATCATTATTTATATGGCGCAAGGAAAGAACTGGCAGTTTTGAAAGTGTTGGGAGCGACAAAACAGGAGTTATATTCTCTGTTAGGTAAAATGGGAGGTGTATTTTGCCTGACCGGTTCCTCACTGGGACTGGTTCTCGGTTTCATATCGGCCAGGGTTATGACCGGAATGATAGCCAGCCTGCTGCATATGGGAGATATTCCTCTGGAAATCCCTTATGTGGCGATCTTCTTTGCTGCTATTTGTTGTATCGTTGGAGGTTTTGTGATTGCTCTGCTTTTAGCGCACAGGGTGGCACGGGAATCTATAGTAGACGGTTTGCTGAAATACCCGGATGTGGTTGAAAAAGAAAATAATCAGAGCACCACGTTTTGTTTATGTGTATTTTGTGTAACTGTTGGAATTTTGGGGATTGTTCTAAAAGTCCATGTCCTTTTAAGTATCATTTTGCAGATTAGCGCAGATATTTTTTTGATTCTTATAACCGTAAGGCTTTTTTATCCCAAGTTTGCCCGGCTGATCACGCAGAAGATACCCTGTTTTCCTGATTATTGCAAACTAATTGTAAGGAACAATTATCAAAAGAACAGAAAAAAGAATCAGAGGACTGTGGTTTTGTTGGCACTGATTATAACCTTTATAACCGGATTAAGCTGCACATTTCAACAGTTGAATGTAACATTGAATAAATTGGCAGACTATTCTTATTTCGGGGATGCAGTCGTACGCTCTGTATCAGGAGCTTCGATAACAAATACAGATTTGGATATGCTGGAAAACAGAGAAGAGGTATCAGAAATATATCCGCTTTATCAATCCTATTTTGACTGTAATGGTGTAGAAATCCAGTTAAACGGGTACGCTCATGAAGCACAAAACAGAGATCAATTGATGTCATTTATGGATATTACTACGGATGAATGGAACGCATTGGAAAAGCCAGATAGCATCCTCTTATCTGATTTTGTTTTGCAGAAATGCAGATTAAAAATTGGTGATGAGATAGAAGTTAATGGACAGAAGTTTACAATAGAAGGCAGTTATGCTTCTATCTTGAATGACGGAAAATCTGCATTGATCGGAATGGATGGTTTTCTTTCTGCTGTTTCTGATTATAAAATCCGATATGTAAATGTTGTCCTAAATCCCGGCTGTGAGTTCGATACATTTAAGAAGAATTTTAAGAATGGCAGCACGGATCCCTATCTTGCTGTCTGGGATGTACAGGAAATGAAGGAAGTGGAGATGCAGGCCGACAATCAGATAATATATCTATTGTATGGGATACTTTTGATTATATTGTTTTCCGCCTTGCTTATCATTATAAATTGTATGGTTTCAGAAACTCGCGGAAACATTTGTTCCATAACAATATTGAAAGCACTGGGACTCACCCGTTCTCAAGCGCATATGCAGTGCATTTTAGATGGGGGTATGAAAGCAGTTTTTGCGTCTGCCACAGGAGGGTTTTGTGCAATTTTGCTGAATATGGTTTTTGTGAAGGCATTGAATAATCTGCTGCACTGGAACCTCGTTTTTCATCTGGAAATAGAAACATTATTACTTTTCATTGGAATATTCATGCTTATTACTATTTATGGCGGATTGATCACTACAAAGCGGATTTATAGGAAGATTTCTGTTGTGGAAGCGATAAGTATGGAATAAGTGGCTGCTGTATTCTAAAGAATTTGTTATAATATTCAAGAGTGATTATTTACACCAGTAATTGTTACAATGTCAGGAGGTATCGAGTATGACTTTAGGAGAAAAGATATATAAGTTAAGAAAAGAGAAGGGCATGTCGCAGGAGGCATTGTCAGAAGTTCTTGGAACAACCAGACAGGCTGTCAGCAAATGGGAGAACAACCAGGGATGCCCGGATGTAGAAAAAATACTGGTACTCGCCAACATATTTCATGTTAGTGTAGATTACTTGCTAAAAGATGATGCGGATGAAAAGGAAGATAGGGAAGATGGCAGCTATTATATCAGCAGAGAAAAAGCTGAAGGTTATTTGTTGTATCACCACAAAGTGGTGAAAGCCCGTGCTGTCGGAATCTTCTTTATCATCTGTTCCGTGATCCCATGTTTCTTTTTGCAGGAAGATTCCATGCCGCAGTTATTCAGCAGTGTGGTTCTGCTCATTGTAGGAATAGGGATTATAGCGACACAGAACTTTTATGAGAATGAATATAAGGGCTGGAAAAACACAGCCCTGCTGTTTGATGGGAACTATCTTGAACAGCTTAAACACACATATACAATATTGCGGAAAAAATATTTTACGGCAAATATTACAGCAACAATCCTGCTGTTTGTCGGTTGTTTATGCAGTATTTATGCAGATGAATATTTGAAAACAGGTGGAAATACATTCAGTGCTATTGGAATCTTGTTAATTGCTCTATCTTTATCCATATTCGGATACGTTTCCGCTGAAAAAAGAGCATATGAAATGTTGCTGCACAATAAGGAACACATGAATAGATGGACTATCCGGATTCGGAATAAAATAAACTCAAAATTTTAGCTGACTGATTGAACTTATAATTTGGAATATTATGAAATCCAGGAGGTGGCAATATGGTAAATATTCTAGTGATCGAAGCGGAGAATACCTTCCTCCAGGAAGTAATTTCATTTGTGACTAAGAAAACAAGATGTAGGGTTACAAATTTATCTTCCCATTCTGAGGTGACGCTTTCTGCTAAGACGTTGTGTTTCTCTGGCTTGGAAATTCAACCAAAAGAGCAGAGGGTCTGTAGGAAGGGAGAACTGGTGCCGATGAGTCATCATGAGTTTTTTACGTTACTCTATTTGGCACAGCATCCCGGATGGGTGTTTACAAAGGAACAGATATATGAGGTCGTGTGGAAAGAGCCTGCCGATAGATGTGGTGCTGCTGTGACGAATGTAATAAGCCAGATTAGGAGAAAAATCGGAGATGGATACATAGAAACTGTGATTAATAGTGGATATAAGTTTATAGGATAGTAAGGCCCCGGAACACAGTGTTAAAATACATTGTATTCCGGGGCTGTTTTAAATAAGCTTGAAACGAAAAGACTGATAAACTTATCAATATAGACCCATAAAGTTATCTTTCATGACAACGAATAATAAGAAATCTATGGTAACATCCTACCCGTAGTGGTAAATTATTCTACAGGAAAGGGTGCGAAGCATGGAAAATGAAATATACGAAAAAGACTACGGAGAAGAATTCCGGGAGAGAAGCAATAAGGCAGAGGGAAAGGATTTTCTGGACACATTGATGGAGGTTGGATTCTTTCAGAAGTACCAGGAGGAAATGGACAAAATCCCAAAGCGTGTGGTTCCCAAAGAGAAAGCTGATTATGAATACCTGCTTGGGGAGTGTGACGCTTACGTCCGGCAGTTCGGCGGAAAAATCCGGGGCGAGGTTGATTACCAGAAATGGCAGGCGACCATTGATCTGTACTTGGAGCATTTTGAATTCTGTGACAGGGAGGCTCTGACGCTGCTAAAGGAGATTGCAGAGCGGGCGGAGAATGTGACGTTTTCGATGAAAGATGGTCTGCTTCGGATGTCGGTGTTCATTGGATATTTTGATGAAGTGTATTAAGTGGGATGAGGGCATCTGTCAGTGTGACTGGCGGGTGCTTTTTCCACACAGATATGGTATGCTGTTAGCAGTATATCAATTTGGAGGTACGGAATTATGGACGATCAGCAGAATACATTGACTTATGAAATTATCAAAGCGGCTGTTGCCGGGGAGAAGTGGGCAACGGAACGAGTTCTTAGATATTACGATGATTATATGACAGAGTTTGCTACAGTGAAAGAAAGGCAGCCAGATGGCAGCGTGAGAACCTATGTGGATGAGGATATGAAACAATCCATTATTCTGAATCTGCTGGAGAAGATACCGGACTTCCCTTTGGAGGAAGCGGAGCGGATAGCAGAAGGGGAAAATGCGGATATTTAGTCATTATAGGTTTCTTGACTTCTGAATTTTCCTCGAATATACTAAAAACGAGTTAGATGCAACAAACAAGAAAGGGGGATTGGATATGTCTGCCATGAAAAAGCAAGCGATTTCCGATACCATTGACATTCTGACAACACTGGCACATTTGCCTTTAGAATTTGAGGGAACAAAACTATACGGAGAAACCGTGGAAGATGAAAACAACCTGTGTCCTGATTGTAAAGTATATAAACTATCCAATGAGACCGGAACAGGAAGAATAACTGCCTATCAGGTGTTTACTGGAATTGAACTGTACTACAATGATATGCACATGGCATATTGCAATCAAAATCAAGCTACTGCTAAAAACATGATCGAAATTAACCACTGTTGTATTGGGCGGTATGAGTGCAACTTTGGAGAAAACGGCTGCTGTTATATGGCTGCGGGTGATTTATCCATTGGTTCTATGATGAAAAAGAAATCCTTTTCAGCATTTCCGCTTAGTCATTATCATGGAATTACGATTATTATTGACCTGGATGAACTGTTGCCGGAAGTGCGGCAGATTATGAAGCTGCTGAACATTGATTTGAATTATATTCAAAAATACATTTGTGAGGACAACCGCCTTTGCATCATGCGGGCAAATCCCTCTATTGAACACATCTTTTCTGAATTATACCATGTACGGGAACAGCGAAAACCAGGATATATGAAAATCAAAATGTTGGAGCTGTTACTATTTTTAAGTGATCTTGATGAAGTAAAAGAAGTAACACAGACGGATTACTATAACCAAAAGCAAGTCAAACTTATAAAAGAAGTAGCCGCCTTTATTACAAAAGATTTGACAAAGCACTATACGATTGAACAGCTCTCTGAAAGATTTGGTATTTCAACAACTACATTGAAAAAATGTTTTAGAGGCGTTTATGGAACTTCCGTGTATGCCTATCTTCGTACATACCGTTTGCAGATCGCAGAACAGTTATTGCGGGAGGGGCAGTTGTCCATAGCGGAAATTGCTGCAAAGATTGGATATACAAATCCGAACAAGTTTACATCGGCCTTTCATGCTGAGTACGGAATGCCACCCACCATATATAAAAAGAGTGTCTAAATGGATAGACTTAGTCTGTTCAGTCATTGTAATTCGAATAAATGTCGGATAAAATATGTGCATTGGTTAGCTCAATCTAACCGATGCACATATTTTGTTTAGGAGGAAACCATAATGAAACAGAAAAAATTAGCAAGCCTGTTTCTTGTTTTTGCCCTGGTTCTTTCTTTGCTGGCTGGCTGTGGAAACACAAGTAACGGTACATCCGAAACGCAGCCACCTGCAAACGCCGTTACGGAAGAGTCAACCACTGGCGCAGATACAGAACAGGAAAGTGAAGTTGACGAGAATCAAGCGGCTGCAGAACAGCTCTTGCTTGATCTGGAAGGAACCTATCAGGAGCTTTGGCCAGTTGTTCTGGCGGATGAATACAAACAGTTATGGCTGGATGACAGTGTAGAACTGGTTGGGAAGGAGAATGCTGAAAGCGCCGTTGACATGATGGCTTCTATGGTGACTGGAACCCTGACCGGGGAGGATGCGGTAGCGGCTTATCAGGACGGCAGCATGGCATACTGCTGTGCTTTCCTACAGGATGTGGAACAATTCACTTTTGATGGCACAACCATTTCCGGAGTGGATGCAGACGGAAATGAATTATTCAGCCATTCTTATCACTATGTTGGCATGGAAGAAATTCGTGGCCTTTACATTTACGAAAGTGACGATGCTGATTCTGGCGAATTTACATATTTCTGCATGGCACCCGATACGATGGATACCACATGGCACATTGAATTCCGCTATGGCAGTGATTTGGACGCATTGGGACAGTATGATGCGGGCACATATGCTTATTGGCTGGCTTCCGGTATTTCTGTTGACTACACACAGGAGGACATCGAAAACTGCATTCAGCTTTTCTGCACAGAAAATCTGTCTGAATAAGCAATAAAATTTGTGTCGGTGGGAATTGGAGTGGCTCTGATACCCACCGACTCTTTTTTAGGAGGATTTGTGACTATGAATCAAAAGGAAAATGCCGAATTATCCAAAATGTTTGCGTATGCAGGAAACCGGCACTGGTTGACCATTGTTGGATGTATTCTAGCTGGAATCAGTACCATTTTATCTATGTTACCATTTGTCTGCATTTGGTTTGTCATCCGGGAGTTCATTCACGCGCTTGGACAGGGCGATATTACGCTTGCGGTTTCCTGTGGATGGTATGCATGGCTTGCGGTGTTGTTTTCTGCACTTAGCATTTTACTCTATTTTTTTGCGCTGAACTGTTCCCACCTTGCAGCGTTTCGTACTGCTACGAACATGAGAAAAGAGGCCATTCATCATATTTTGACCTTGCCGCTTGGCTATTTCAGTCAAAACGCCAGTGGACAGCTACGGAAAATTATTGATGATAATGCGGGACTTACAGAGGGCTTTTTGGCCCACCAGCTTCCCGATCTGACCGGAGCTGTAGTTATGCCGGTAGCTGTTTTAGTATTGATTTTCCTATTTGACTGGCGGCTTGGCATCTGTTGCCTGATTCCAATGGCAATCAGTGTGTTTTTCTTAAAGCAGATGATGGGCGGTGATAATGCCCAGTTTATGTCTAAGTATATGACGGCCCTGGAAAGAATGAACAAAGAGGCTGTTGAATACATCCGCGGTATTCCTATCGTAAAGGTATTCCAGCAGACGATTTATTCTTTCAAGAATTTTCACGCCGCCATTGAAGAATATGAGAAATTTGCCTCTGGATATGCGTTAAAGTGCCGGGTTCCGCTGACTGGATTCACGGTAACTTTGAATGGAACTTTCGTTCTCCTGATTCCAGTTGCCATGCTCATTTTAGCGGGTGTCAGCGGCCAGGCAGCCTATAAAGATGTGGCGCTTGATTTTCTTTTTTACAGTCTGTTTACACCTGTATGCGCCACAATGATGAACCGTATCATGTTTGCCAGTGAACAGCTCATGGCCGCTAAGAGCGCGGTCAGCCGTGTGGAGGCCATTTTGCAGGAACAGCCGCTTCCTGAACCCGTTTCCCCACAAGTGCCGAAAGATGCAAGCGTTGTATTTAAGAATGTATCGTTTACTTATCCGGGAGCCAAAGAAAAGGCGTTGGAGCAAGTGAGCTTTGAAGTATCGACTGGAAAAACAGTCGCTTTGGTTGGAGCGTCCGGTAGCGGCAAAAGTACAGCCGCAAGTCTTATCCCCCGTTTTTATGATGTTCAAGAGGGCAGCGTTTCTGTTGGCGGTGTAGATGTTCGTAACATTGCAAAGCGCGATCTGATGGAACGAGTTGCTTTCGTGTTTCAAAATACACGTCTTTTCAAAGACACCCTTTTAGAGAACATCCGGGCAGCCAGGCCATCGGCTACCCGCGAAGAAGTATTGAAAGCGGCGGAAATGGCGCAATGCAAGGAGATCATAGACCGGCTTCCGAATGGCCTTGATACCATTGTTGGGAGTGGCGGTACATATCTTTCCGGCGGTGAAAATCAACGTATTGCTCTGGCAAGGGCTATTTTGAAAGACGCTCCTATCATTGTTCTAGACGAGGCAACCGCATTTGCTGATGCAGAGAACGAGCATCAAATTCAGCTTGCGTTTGAAGAATTGACAAAGGGAAAATCTGTTCTGATGATCGCACACAGGCTTTCTACCATACAGGATGCCGATTTGATTTTAGTGTTTAAGGACGGGAAAATCATAGAACGCGGCACACATGATGAACTGTTGTCCGGGAATGGCACTTATGCGACCATGTGGAAAGACTATCAGACTTCGATTTCCTGGAAAGTTGGAAAGGGGGACGTATAACATGATTGAAGCACTGAAAAAGAAATATGCACTCAGCGATCAGGGCGCAAGAGATTTGTTTAAGGGAATTGTGTACTCTGTTCTGGCAAATATCAGTCTGATGCTCCCCGTTATCCTGCTGGCAATTGTTTTGAACCAGTTATTAGCGCCGTTGTTGGGAACAGCAACACAGGAATTTAGCATTATCGTTTATACAGGGATTGGAATTGTAATTTTGGCAGCGGTATTTATCCTGCATTATCTCCAATATACGGCAGCGTATATGGGAACCTATGCGGAAAGTGCCAGACGGCGTATCCGCCTTGCGGAGAAGCTGCGGACTTTGCCACTCTCTTTCTTCCACCAGCGCGACCTTTCTGATCTGACCAGCACAATCATGGGTGATTGCGCCAGCTTTGAACACGCATTTTCCCATACTGTTCCTCAATTTTGGGGTGCTGTGATCTCAACCGTTATCGTATGTGTCGGTTTGCTTATTTTTAACTGGCAAATGGGGCTTGCGCTTTTATGGGTTGCTCCGATTTCCTTTGCAATCGTAATTCTTTCCCGCAAATGGCAAGAGAAACTTGGAAAAAAACACATGGGAGCCAGACTTGAACTTGCAGAGGGAATACAGGAATGTCTGGAAACGGTACAGGACATTAAAGCCTGCAATCAGGAAGAAGATTACCTGAAAAAGCTGGATGCCAAAATGGATGCTGCGGAAAAAGCGCAGGTATCGTCCGAATTGGCAACTGCCAGCCTATTAACAACGGGGCAGATGTTTCTTCGGCTTGGCCTGGCAACGGTGATTGTTGTTGGAAATGGGCTGGTTATGAAAGGCCAGACAAGTCTATTTATTTATATTCTGTATTTAATTGCAGCTTCCAGACTGTATGACCCGCTTTCCGGCGCTATGTCTAATATGGCAGAAATGTTCAGCGTAGGGTTACAAGTGAACCGCCTGAAAGAAATCGAGGAATACCCGGAAGAAGCTGGGGAGAAAAATATTCACACCAATGGTTATGATATTACATTCGACCATGTGAAGTTTTCTTATGAGAAAGGCAAGTCTGTTTTACAGGATGTTTCTTTTACAGCGAAGCAAGGTCAAGTCACAGCATTAGTCGGGCCATCTGGCGGCGGCAAAAGTACGGCTGCGAAACTGGCTGCTAAGTTCTATCCGCTGGAAAGCGGAAAAATCCTGTTAGGCGGAACGGATATTGCGCCGCTAGATTCTACTATGCTGATGAAAGACTTTTCCATCGTTTTTCAGGATGTGGTGCTGTTTAATAACACGATTATGGAGAACATTCGTGTGGGGCGCAAAAATGCCACTGACGAAGATGTGATAGCTGCGGCAAAAGCCGCTATGTGCCATGAATTTATTGAACGGCTTCCGCAAGGCTATCAGACTGTCATTGGAGAAAATGGTTCTACTCTTTCTGGCGGTGAGTGTCAGCGTCTTTCGATTGCCCGCGCTCTGCTGAAAGATGCCCCTGTTATTTTACTGGACGAGGCAACCGCTTCCCTTGATGTGGATAATGAAACAGAAATTCAGAACGCGATTTCTAAACTTGTTCAAGGTAAGACAGTTTTGGTTATCGCTCATAGAATGAGAACCATTGAGGCAGCAGATCAGATCATAGTGCTTGCAAATGGAATTGTTGCAGAGAGTGGCACTCATTCTGAACTTATGAAGAAAAACGGTTTGTATCGGAGATTGGTTGATTTGCAGACGGAATCGGCGAACTGGAAACTCAGCGTATAGGAGGTGTCTATGGAACTTTATAAGTCGGGCGAGGACTACTTAGAAGCAATCCTCATGATCCAAAAGACTAAGGGTATGGTACGCTCTGTTGATCTTGCTCGGCACATGGGGTTCTCCAAACCGAGTATTAGCCATGCGGTGAAAGTTTTGCGAGAAGGTAGCTTCTTGACAATGGACCAAGATGGCTATCTTCATCTGACTGATGCCGGTAAAGAAGTAGCGGAGAAAATCTATGAGAAGCATCAGTTCTTTACTTCCAGTCTGATAGAGTTTGGCGTTGATCCGGCGCAGGCCGAAGAGGATGCCTGTAAAATTGAACATATCATTAGCGATGAAAGCTATACGAAACTGAAAGAAGCAAAGTGGAGGTAAAAGCCTATGATAAATATCCTGGTCATTGAGTCCAGGGAGGAGGATGGAATTCTGCAAGAGGTCGTGGACTTCTTATCCTCAAGGACGCAGTGCCAGGTTACGCATTTAACATCCTCTCCCCAGGCATTAAAATTCCCTGGTCTGGAGATCCGTATCAACGAACAGACCGTCTACCAAAACGGCATTCCCGTTCCACTCACCCACCATGAGTTTTTTACGCTGCTTTACTTAGCACAGTATCCATCCTGGGTTCTCTCACAATCCATGATTTACGAAGCGGTTTGGAAAGCGGACTCGGAGCATTGCGGGGCGGCGGTGACGAATGTAATAAGCCAGATCAGGCGGAAGATCGGAGATGGGTATATAGAGACTGTAGTGGGGAGCGGGTATAAGTTTGTGGGATGAGAAAAAGTATCCCGGTTGGGTGCTTTCTCCTGAACAGATTTACGATGCCGTTTGGAAGGAGAGTGTGACTGGCTGCGAGCATGTGGTCTATAACGTGATTTGCCAGATTAGAGGGAAACTGCAGAACCCGGATATGATCCAGACCGTTATTGGGAGAGGCTATAAGTTTGTGGGATAGATAAAGGCAGAGGCTGTTGCTTCATATGAGCGACTGGCCTCTGCTTTTAAAGTTATCAGAACATTTAAGGAAACTTAAGACCATCTGACTTGCTTCTTTCGTTTTAACGAAATATAATGGTATCTGCCGGGAGGTAACGAAGATGGATTTTATGACGACAAAAGAAGCAGCCAGGAAGTGGGAATTGACAGAGCGAATGGTACAGTATCACTGTAAAGCAAGCCGTATTCCTGGGGCAATAAAACTGTCTGGTGTCTGGCTGATACCAAAAGATGCAAGCAGGCCAGATGATGGGCGGGCAGGCAGGAAAGGAGCTACAACATGAATAGAATTTTATTGTTAGAAGATGATGTGAGTTTAATAGATGGGCTTCAATATTCCTTAAAGAAAAATGGATTTGAAGTGGAAACGGTTCGTACTGTCCGTGAAGCATTTACAGCGTTGCAGGATATCGGAAAATATGATTTGCTACTTTTAGATGTCACTTTACCGGATGGAACAGGATTTGAAGTATGCGAAAAGGTAAGAAAGCAGAATCATCAGATACCGATCATTTATCTGACGGCATCTGATGAGGAAGTCAGTGTGATCCGTGGGCTTGACTGCGGGGGCGATGACTATATAACAAAACCTTTTAAATTGGGAGAGTTATGTTCGCGCATCCGGGCATTGCTCCGCAGGGCGGGAATATCGAATGCAGCTAATCCCACAACGATTGAATGTGGAGACATTACCATTGATCTTTTCGGAAGTCGGGTGATGCTGGCGGGAAAGGTATTGGATCTGACTGGTGCAGAATATCGGCTGCTCTGCCTGCTGGTAAGGAATGCGAATCGGATTGTGACACGGGATATGATCTTAAGTGAGTTGTGGGATAGCACCGGGGACTATGTAGATAACAACACCCTTTCTGTATACGTGCGGAGGCTCCGGGAGAAGGTGGAAGCGGACCCATCCCACCCGGAACACTTGATAACAGTGCGTGGTTTTGGATATCAATGGAAGGAGGTTGCGGTATGAGTTTTTGGAATGACAGACAGATAAGACGGTATTGGTATTTTGTGTTTTGTTTTGTTCTGCTGCTTTTTCTTTTAGGGGCAGGCATTGTTGTGATACAAACGAATGCGGCACAGAAACTCATTTTATCACATGATAATGCAATCATTACTTCTCTCATGGATCAGGGAATTTCCGAAGATGTTATAGCAACTGCAATTGCAAATACAGAAAGTAGTGAGAATGGAGCTAACTTCCTTTCTAAAATTGGAAGGACAGACCAGACAGCAACAGTATTATTTCCTCTTGTTTCGCAATTTCAACGTACAGTAGAATTTCCCATGTTGATGGCGGGAGCAGTTTTGGCTATTGTGCTTATAGCAGGAACATTCCTTTTTTTCTGGAAGCGGGAACATTTGTATCAGCAAGCTGAAAATACAATCTCTGATTTTATAGAGGGAAATTACTCCCGCCATATGCCTCAAAGCAACGAAGGGACGATTTTTCAATTATTTGCGTCAATAGACCAGCTTTCAACTATGCTACAGGCAAAAAATGAAACGGAACGTAAAAGTAAAGAATTCCTAAAAGGTACTATTTCCGACATATCACACCAATTAAAAACGCCATTGTCAGCTCTTGCTATGTACCAGGAAATAATTGAAGGTGAGCCGGATAATGCGGATACAGTAAAAGAGTTTTCTACAAAAATGAATGTATCTTTAAAACGCATGGAACAACTGATTTCCTCCATGTTGAAGATTACCCGGTTAGATGTTGGAAATATTATATTTGAAAAGGAATCCTATCAAATATCAGAATTGATTTTACGAGCTGTTAGTGAATTGACAATACGGGCAAAAAATGAGAAGAAGGAGATTTTGATGAATGGGCCGATGGAAGATACAATTATTTGCGATATGGAATGGACAAGTGAAGCAATTGGCAACATTGTAAAAAATGCTTTAGACCATACATCGGCAGGAGGGAAAATATGGATTAGTTATGATCGTTCTCCATATATGGCTCGGATTATGATTACAGATAATGGACATGGTATTTCAGCCGAAGATATACATCACATTTTTAAGCGATTCTATCGGAGCAAAAATTCTTTGGACACGCAAGGTGTTGGATTGGGCCTGCCACTGGCGAAGTCAATCATCGAAGGCCAGGGTGGAACGATTTCTGTTCAAAGTAACTTGAATGAAGGAACCACTTTTATAATTTCCTTGCTTACGAAACTGTAAGGTTAAATTCACCGGAGTGTAAGATGAATTTGCTATCTTTTTGGAAAAGGAGGTACTGTTATAATGGAAATTTTAAAAGTACAGAACTTATGTAAAACATATGGAAAAGGCGAAGCAAGAGTGGAAGCCTTAAAAAATGTATCCTTTTCAATGGAGAAAGGCGAATTTGCTGCGATTGTTGGTGAATCTGGATCTGGTAAAAGTACGCTGCTCAATTGTATTGGAGCATTAGATACTCCAACTTCCGGTAATGTTTATATGGATGGACAGAATTTGTTTTCTATGAAAGAGGAAAAAAGAACAATTTTTCGGCGGCGTAATATCGGTTTTGTATTCCAGTCATTTCAGTTAGTACCGGAGTTGACAGTAGAGCAGAATATCATGTTTCCGCTTCTCTTGGATTATAAGAAACCTAAGCCCGCAGATATTGATGAAATTTTGGAAGTTTTGGGACTGGTAGACCGACGTCATCATTTGCCTAATCAATTATCTGGTGGGCAACAGCAGCGTGTTGCCATCGGTCGTGCATTGATAACAAAACCAAAATTGATCTTAGCAGATGAGCCAACTGGAAATCTTGACAGTAAAAGTAGTCAGGATGTTATGGACCTGCTAATCCAGGCTTCCCGCCATTACCAACAGACGATTTTGATGATTACCCACAATAACAATCTGGCCGCTTCGGTAGATCGCGTGTTCAGGGTATCAGACGGTATTCTTACGGATTTGGGAGGAAAAGCAAATGAGACGTTATCTTGATCTTGTTCCTATATCCGCAAAAGTTCATCAAAAGCAAAGTAAAATGACCCGTATTTGTATCATACTCGCTGTGTTTTTGGTGGCAGTCATGTTCGGCCTTGCTGATATGTATTTGCAAGGTGCAATCCAGAAACAAATGCAAACGAGCGGGAATTGGCATTATCAGTTTTCCGCGCTTGATGCAGATACGGCAACGCTGATTTCAGTACGGCCTGAAGTTGAGGTTTCAGGCTGGCATAATACGGTCAAGTCTGATGCGGGGTACTCGATTAACGAACAGCCTGTTGCTATTAGCGGCCAAGACGAAGTTGTTTTTGAAGATATATATTTGAATACGCTTACTGAGGGAAGCTACCCCACCACAGAAAATGAGATTGCTGTTTCTTCTTCAATCAAAGAGGCTACTTCGCTTGAATTGGGCGCATTGGTCGACTTAGTGCGTCCTGATGGGAGTTCTGCAAGTTTTTCTGTTGTCGGTTTTTTGGATAACGAAGATGCCGCTCGGCTGGTTACCGGTGAAACATCTATCGCTGTTTTGACGCCAGACGGTTTTGATGCTCTCGCTTTTTCGGCTGGCAGTCCAATGACGGATTGGGATTATGTTATTCAGCTTTCCCGGCGTTCTGATATGGCAAATGCAATCGCTGATATAAAAGTGAAGAATGGCCTGTCCGATGAACAAGTTACTGCGAATGAAAGTCTGTTAAGCGTAGAGGGCCAGTTGGCAGGGACAAATGTCAGCCAGATATATCAAGTGGCCCTGCTCCTCTCCATTATCGTTATGTTGACCTGCATACTGATGATATCAAGTACCTTGAACAGTAATGTCATGCAGAGAACACAGTTTTTTGGCAGTATGCGGTGTTTGGGTGCAACTAAAAAGCAAATCATGCGGTTTGTGCGCCATGAGGGGCTTCATTGGTGTAAAACGGCGATTCCCATTGGAATTGGTTTATCTATTATCGTTGTTTGGATTCTGTCTGCAGCTATGAGAATTATCAGCCCGCAGTGGTTCTCAGCTATGCCTGTTTTCGGAATTAGCTGGATTAGTATTGTGGTAAGTATTATATTAGGGCTTCTTACTGTACTCCTTGCCGCCCGTTCTCCGGCGAAAAAGGCAGCAAAAGTATCTCCACTGGAAGCTGTGTCAGGGAACGCACAACAAGTAAATTCTTTTCATAAGGCGGCAAATACAAACCGCTTTAAGATTGAAACGGCTTTGGGCGTACATCATGCAAAAGCAGGTAAGAAGAATTATATTCTGATGACTGGTGCGTTTGCAATCTGTATTGCACTTTTCTTATCATTCACAACTCTTGTGGATTTTATGAAAAATGCGTTTATACCGCCGGAATGGACAGCAGAGCTATCTATTGTAAGCGAAAGTAACACTTGCTCCATAGATAACAGTATGACCGAAGCAGTCAGTCAAAATAATGCCGTAAAGCGTGCGTTTGGTCGAATGTTTGCGTATGATGTTCCTGCTATGATTCAAGGAAATCTCTCTAACAGCAACGTGATATCGTATGAAGAAAATCAATTCAAGTGGGCCGAAGATTCCCTGATCGAAGGCTCGGTTGATCCGGTTCGGCAGAAAGTGAACCAAGTGTTATTTGTAGATAGCGAAACCTCGGATGTCCATGTGGGAGACAGTATTGTTCTGTCCATCAATGGTGAAGAACGCAAGGTTACGGTGGCAGGTATCTTATCGGATAGTCCATTAGCGCGTTTAGAGGGAACAGAAACTATTTTTTGCTCAGAGGAAACTTTTACTGGCTTAACTGGTGAGAATGGCTATACGATTATTGACGTCCAGTTCCAGAATAGTGCTTCGCAGCAAGATGTCAAGGAAGTGGAATCCCTGTTTACAGGTGATGTCACATTTTCTAATAATTTATCCGCTGTCCAGCAGCAACGAAACTTGTATCGTGCTTTTGCCGTTTTGGTATATGGTTTTTTGTCGATCATTGTTGCCATTACAGTTTTTCATATAATGAATACCATAAACATGGGTGTTGCGGCAAAAATGAAGCAGTATGGAGCAATGAGGGCAATAGGTATGAGTGATTGGCAACTGGTGAAGATGATCGTTGCAGAAGCAACAACGTATGCGGTCAGCGGTATTATTGCCGGATGTATAATAGGAATACCTTTGCATTGGGTTGTCTTTGTCAGCTTGATTACGAATTTTTGGGGAATTGCATGGAACATTCCGTTTTTAGCTCTGGGATTGATCATCTGTGTTGTATTGCTCACAACCGTCCTTGCTGTCAGAGGTCCGGCAAAACGTCTTCACGCCATGTCGATTGTGGAGAATATTAGCGCACATTAGCACTCTTTATTTTAAGGCAGACAGTTCATAGTCATGAATTGCCTGCCTTTTTCAACCTTACATTTTCGTAAGCAGAAATTCATCTAATTGTAAGCAAAAATCTGTACAATACAGAAAAAGAACCGAAAAAGAACTTCTGTGTATGGAAAGATGAGGCATGATCAGGATGAAAAAGGTATTAATTGTAGAGGACGATGTTATGTTTTTGAAACTTTTATCTGATGTGCTGAGTAAACAGCTTCAGGTATATGAGACTTGCGGGGTAAGAGAAGCACTGCATAATCTGGAAGAAAACACTGTTGATTTAATCTGCTCGGACTATAATCTACCGGACGGCACTGGATTGGAATTACTGGAACAACTTTGCAGGAACGGAAAGAGCATTCCGTTCCTGCTGATGTCCGGGATTGAAGATTCGTTTGTAGTTAATTGCGTAAAGTTCCACGGCGAAGAATTCTGTAGCAAAACTGATCCGGATTTACTGGCAACCATTAAGCGTCTGGCAAATACATAATTGTCACATTCTGTCGAACGATTTTCAAAATATTATACCATTCATAACTCATCCATAACTCGTTCATAACCCGGTGTTTTATAATGGCAGATAACGAGAAAAACCAGCAGCAACAAGGAATTCTTGTCCTACTGGTTTCACTCAGATTTTTCCGCATCGGACTCACTGTGCTGGGCGAGGAACTGCTCGGTCATACAGTCTACGGTGTTCAACATGAATTTCCGTTCCTGCGGATGGCATATTTGGAATTTCCCGATGAGATGCTCTACATCCATATCTTCATCGGAAATCTCCGGGTTGAACAGTATGTTGGCTGAAATTCCTAACCGGTTCACAATCGGGTATAGGATTTCAAAGGAAGGGTTCATCAGTCCCCTCTCTATGTTCTGGACGGTTTTGATCGCCACATGGCAATCATCCGCCAGTTCCTGTTGGGTTAGCTTGCAGACGTGTCTTGCGGCGCGGATGCAGTTACCCAAATGTGCTAATTTGTCTTTCGGCATAATCATTCACCTCACATATATTCTATCGTGCCGATTTGGGTTTTCACATTCCCTAATCGTACCTACATAGTATGCAAGATTATGCCGATTGTGGAAATGGAATATAGAAAGCCCTGTCGGGGAGCTAATAAAAAAAACGGCTTCCCGCAGCAGGGCTTATTCGTGTTTGCCATCTGTGGTTTGCCGTAAGGAGAAAACCGTGGATGGCATTATTTTTGTGAAAGGGTATAGGTTCCCGCCGGGTGGACAATTAAAAAAATCTTAGCATTCGATGCGGAGTCTTATACCTACGAACAGGCATTATATTGCGTGTTCAATGCCTACAATAATACCTATAACGCATATTACTACCATATCTGGAACTATCACGTCAGGAAGCAGCAGAGGCTCCCTGGCGTTTTTCTATGTCAATTTCTGACGAATTTCTTTGATTGTTATTGGAGCAGAGGCCCTCCGTGTTTGTTTTGTGCCTCTATTGAAAATATAGCCCATGAAAAATTTTTTGAAAAGATTTCCGCTTTCATTTCCGATTTTGAAAAGCTGAATTGTTTTAGTTATTTAAAGGGGAAAAAGAGACATTTCTACTGCCCGGAAAAATTTTTTGAAAAAATTTTGAAAAACCTTTCCGGTTTGGGGTGGGCAGATCTGTCTTAGTAGTTAAAGGGGACAAAAGGACAGTTCTGCCACTCAGAAAATTTTTTGAGAAATTTTGAAAAACCTTTCCGGTTTTGTATGGGCAGATTCGTCTTAGTAGTTCAAAGGAGGCGATAAGGACCACTCAAAACTGCATAAGAAAGGGGGAACGATCATGTCGGCTCCCTTAAAAGACAAGGACTGCATCATTGCCATATTTGACAGTTTTGCCAAGACTGTGATGAAGAACGAGTGCAGGAATGCAGTGGATGAAGAAAAAAGAAGAAGAGAAAAAGAACAGACGGCGACAGAGAAGATGCAGTATCTGTTTGAAACACAGGTGCAGGAGGACATCTATCCGTCCGAGCATCTGGTTCTGCAGGGGAAATCCCACATCTGTGTGATTACCAGCGAATGGCTTTACAATGCCATGCTGAAATTATCAGAAACACAGAGGGAGGTACTGATCCTGGATTTCTGGTATGGGTACACGGATATTGAGATAGCTGCACAGTTTGCTGTCACGCCAAGGACAATCTACAACTGGCGGCAGAAAGCGTTTGCTGCCATACGAAACTATCATGAAAGGAACCATTATGAAAGAAAATGAACTTACATATGAGCTGATCTGTGCCGCTGTAAAAGGCGACCGGGAGGCTCTCGATCAAATTTTAATTTACTATGATGATTATATCAACACATTAGCGACAGTGAAGACCGAGGACGCGCAGGGCAATGAGTACCAGTATGTTGACGGCGATCTAAAGACACGGATTCAGATGAAACTGGTTGATGCGATACCGAAGTGGAGGGGATTAAGAAATGTTGACGACAGATTTATTTAGTTTTGCCTTTGTGCCTGATTGGTACGGGCAGTTGGATGAATTGGCGCAGATAGCCCTCCCGGAGCCGTGGCGGTTCAAGAAACCAACCAATGTAACGAAGAACCAGGACACACCTATTCTGGAACGCTATATACATATGATTTTTCGCAAACAATGCATTGAGTTTAATTCAGCAGAAGATGCCAGAAAAGCAGCACAGTTTTTCCATGTGGAGAACGAGAGAGCCTGTTTCCATACCGGACTATATAACAGCCGGTATAAAGGGATTTACGCTTTCTTTGACCGGAACCACAAGAAGGACTCCATGCTGGAATGGTATTTTAGGGGATTTTGTGACGAGCTGTCACCGTGGCTGAGATACATACAGCCTCTGCCGCAGAAGCCTTCCTACTACACAGCGAAACGGGGAGCGGGATTTAATCCGGACTGGCCGATCAGGGTAAACGTAGAACACATATTAGGGGATACAGAAAATCTGGAGAGGATTCCGGCGAAGATCCGCAAGGCAAAGAACCTGCCGCTTTTATTTGAAACAGCGGTGGAGCTTGGCAGACGGCGGGCCGTGGTGGAACCGGGGCTTGTAGTTCCGCAGGGATACCAGGGGAAGATACAGTATCTTCTTCCGGTTTATCTGACGAACATGAAGAAACCGGACCTTGTCATGACGCTGGAAGTGATGGACGGATATTACATGGGACACACCTGCCTGACTCTGGAGATGGCTTACCTAAACGCCAGAGTGGTTGCAAGGCCGTTAGTCCCGTGGCTGACAGAACTTGTGAAATAAAGATAAGAGAATAAAAATAGAGAGACGCCCGACAAAGTTAGATGCACATAGGATGGTGCTTTGTCGGGTGTTTCTGCCCTGTAGGGGCTGCGACAGGGTTCGGGGATTTATAACATTTCTCGCTGTGTATTCATAAAATAAGCCTGTCGAAAGACGGCTTGGAAAGGAGGTGGTGCGTATCCATGCGGCTCCGGCTGTGCCGCATGGAACAGGGGAACAGCCAGCATCCCTGCAGATAGCAGGGGCAACGAAAAATACATATATCAAATGCCTGGTTCGCGAGAAGGCAAAGGATATTTCATAAGGCGGTTTTACAGATGTTCCGGCAGCGTGTCGGAAGGTATCGAAAAAAATCGCTGTGAAGTACCCTATGGTCTTGCTGCGCTTTTTTCAGGCATCCGGGCGGATTTGGGTGTACTTCCGGCACTCAGGTCCGCCTTTTTCTATGTCTTTTGCCGCCCGCTATGGCTATCACAGCCTGTCTGTGAATGACCACAGCATCCCGTGTCCGGGCGGAAAGGACACGACATGGAAAGAAAAAAAGAAAAGTCCGGGCTTACGTTCCGGCAGTTACGGGAGATAGTTGGAAACGGTGCAGGGTATAAAACTCCGACCGCAAGGCAGTTAAGGGAATCCGGGGAAGAACCTGTGGCGGTCCGGGAGATCGGGCCGGACGGGAGCCTGAGTGTGTATCCGGGTGGTTATGCTGTCTACTCCAATGGCAGCGGCACCACCGTGGTCAGTATTGGTGAGTGCGGTGAGTATACATACCAGTTCCACGACGGGGAGGATGGTCTGCCCACAGAGAGCAGACTCCTTCTGGATGGAGATGACTGGAGCATAGCGGTGGCCTTAAAAGGAGAGGAGCAGATCGAGGCGAACCTTATGAACCGGAAAGGTGACCGTAAGGGGAGCAGGCAGTATGAGGATGATTGGGAGCATATCCGGGTGGAAGAGGAAGTGCCGGATGTGCTGGATGCGATCATTCAGATGGACATGCTGTCTGAATTGTTAGCTTGTCTGACTGAGCGGCAGCGTGAAGTTGTTACGGCATACTTTTTTGATGGACTTACACAGCAGCAGATTGCGGACAAGCTGGGAGTCAGTCATCAGGCAGTAGACAACATCCTGAAGCAAGCTCTGAAAAAAATTAAAAAAAATTTTGCATGATGGTTGCAAAACCCCTTCTCCCACGACAACAGGTGAAGGGGTTCATAGAAAACTCCTTCCCGGAGGCACAGCCGCCGGAAACAGATTTGACTGGAAGGAGGATAAGTCAATGGATGCAGCAAAGAGATTCACGATGGACATCGGCACCAGAGATATGGGCAGGCCCATCTGTGACGTACACAAAAGGGGAATCCGTAACCGGGTTCTGGATGCGCTCTTTGGTAGGGAGAACCGTGTGCTGATCATCATGCCCAGTGGGTGTGTGGACAGTGTTTCATTCCATCCCGTGGAAGCGCCTGCAGAGGAGGACACCGATGGGAGTTAAGGTTACGGAAAGCACGGCAAAGACCATTTACGTTTGTTCCCCTTATAAGGCAGCTTCCCTTTCAGAAGCGGACCGGGAGCGGGAAATGAAAGAGAACGTAAAAAGGGCAAAGCTGGCCTGCCGGATATTAGTGAAATTGGGGTATCTGCCCCTAGCACCGCATCTGTATTTCACTCAGTTCCTTGAGGATGATGATGAAAAGGAACGGGAGGAAGGCATAGCGCTTGGGATGCGGTGGCTGGCAGTTTCAGACGAACTGTGGGTATTCGGGGAGCGGATTTCTGACGGCATGAGCCGGGAGATCAGTTATGCCAGGGAACTTGGCATCCCGGTACGGTGCCTGCCGGAACCGGGCAGGCTGATCGAGTGCATCGTGAATGCGTGGAAACAGAGACAGGAAGAACACACGGAGGGCTGCCGGGAACAGGGCGGCCAAGATCAGGAAGAAAGTGAGGACACGAACCATGAGTAAAAAGGATATGAAAAAAGAAGCAGTCGTTTTGAGAGTGAGAAATCTGCACATCCATCTGGACGAGCATATGGAGACCACGAACCATTTTGAAAAGGAAGATACACCATGCTGCTGTGGATGCCAGGGAGAGGATGTGGAAATCGATCTGGATGAGCTGGCAGCGGAGATTGCCGGGGAGACCGGTATCGAGATGAGCATCGTGAAAGAGGTGCTGGAGGCAGAAGAACGCATCCTGGAGAAGATGGGCGTTGTTGAGGTTGTGGAAGAAGAAATCACAGAGGATAATCCGCAGGAGGCCAGCAGTGCAGCACAGGAGGAGCATACAGCACGGGAGAACCATAAGCCGGAAGGCAGTGCATCTGATTTCCTGGAAAACGAGTTCCCGGAGATGTTGGGGCAGCTTCTGGGCGGGGCTATCCTCATGGGTATCATGGAGTCCGTGCTGCCGGAGGGGATGCGTCCGGGAAAGAAATCTGAAACAGGAGGGTTAGGCCATGGCAAAGACCGAAAGTAAGGGAAAGGCAGCAGGCAGCGCTTTGCTTCCGACAGTCAGCCCGGAGAAGATCGTGAAAGGCATGACTACGATCTTTCAGGGGTTCTCCATCATGTTTGACGGAATGGCAGAGCAGATGCAGCAGATGGAAGGACTGGCAGAGCAGCAGATTTCTACGGAATCTGCTGATAAGGCGGCGGACGGACAGAAGGAACAGGCTGACACAGCGGCAGGCGATTCCCAAATGACAGAGGAGGAACTGCCGTTTGAGGCAGCACCGGAAGATAAAAAATCCACAGCCGCAATTACCGTGGATGATCTTTTAAAAGTTGCAGCGCAGAAGATTACCATGAACCGGAAGAACAGCCCGAAGATCAAGGCATTGCTTACTTCCTATGGCTGTGGCGCGGTCAGTGAGCTTCCAGAGGACAAAAGGGAGGCGTTCTTAAACGACCTCGCACAGCTGTGATGGTGGATGCCTATGGGAGCACACGCATTATTATCCGCATCCAGTTCCAAGCGTTGGCTGAACTGCCCGCCATCTGCAAGGCTGGAGGAGAACTTTCCGAATGAGAGTTCCTCTTACGCAGAGGAAGGGACATGGGCGCATGAACTGTGTGAGTACAAGGTAAAGAAGTATCTGCACCGGCGGATGAAGCGCCCGCAGTCCGAGTATCTGACAGAGGAGATTGAAGGGCTGACCGATGTCTATGCGGAGTTTGTGATCTCCACGATTGAGGAGCTGAAGGCGCAGGGGCTTTCTGTGCTGGCACTGGTGGAAGAAAAACTGGATTACAGCCATATTGCACCGAGCGGTTTTGGTACCGGGGATATGGTGATCCTGGCTCCCGGCCTGCTCCATGTCTGTGATTTCAAGACGGGTTCCGGCGTGTTCGTTGATGCAGACCACAACACGCAGATGATGCTGTATGCACTTGGCGCACTGCATGCCTATGACTATCTGTTTGACATCCAGACCGTTTCCATGACCATCATTCAGCCGCGGCTTGAGAATATCAGTACGTTTACCTGTACGAAACAGGAACTTCTGGATTGGGCTGAGAGCATCCGGCCGGTGGCAAAGATGGCATTTGAGGGAAAAGGTGAGCAGAAACCGGGTGACTGGTGCAGGTTCTGTCGGGCAAAGGCCATGTGCCGTGCAAGGGCAGAGGAAGCCCTGGCACTGGCAAGGGAGGAATTTCTTGACCTGGATCAAGGAGCGTTGGCGGACGAGGTGGAACTGACCGATGCCACGGCACCTTACAGCCCGAACACAGAAGCGCTCACCTTCAAGTCTCCGGCATTGATCTCCCAGCAGGAGATTGAAGCCATCCTTCCGACACTGAACCGCATATCCGAATGGATCACCGCCGTATTTGCTTATGTTTCCAACGAGGCGATCAACCACGGTGTTGTCTGGTCCGGCTATAAGGTAGTGGAGGGCAGGAGCAAGCGACAGTTCACTGACACAAAAGCGGTAGTGAATGCCGCAGCAAAAGAAGGTTTCACGGATGTGTATAAGCAGGAGCTTATCTCGCTTACGGAATTTGAGAAGATGATGGGCAAAAAACGGTTTGCACAGATACTGGGTGAGTTTGTGGTCAAGCCGCCCGGTAAGCTGGCGCTGGTACCGGAAACAGACCCGCGTCCGGCAGTGGACTTAAACGGGACTGCCGAAGATGAATTTGAAGTGCTGAATCAGTGATCCAGTTAAGAAATGAATATAGGAGGACAACGACTATGGCAACTAATACAAACCCTACGAAAGTGATCATTCCCTGCCGGATTTCCTTTGCAAACATCTGGGAACCGAAGGCAATCAATGGCGGTGATGAGAAATATTCCGTTTCCTGTGTCATTCCAAAGAGTGACAAGAAAACCCTGGCCCGTATCCAGAAAGCAGTGGAGGCGGCGAAAGAGGACGGCAGGACACGCAAGTGGAGCGGGAAGATCCCTCCGAACCTGAAGCTGCCCCTGCGTGACGGTGATATCGACCGGCCGGATGATGAGACCTATCAGGACTGCATGTTTGTGAATGCCACATCGAAAGATGCACCGGGTATTGTTGACCGCAGGGTACAGCCTGTGACAGACCCGATGCTGGTTTATTCCGGGTGTTACTGCAATGTCAGCGTGAATTTCTATCCATTCAATGCTAATGGCAACCGCGGTGTGGCTGCCGGCCTTTCCAATATCCAGTTCGTGAAAGACGGTGAACGTCTGTCCGGCAGGGCATCTGCGGAAAGCGAATTTGACGCACTGGAAACGGAAGAGGAAGAGGTTCTGGGCGAAGATATGCCGGATTTCCTGAAATAAAGTAACACAGCAGCAAAATAATGGGAGCCGGGAAGGAGGCGGATGCCTTCTCCCGGAGTTCCCATTACATGGGGTGATGAACATGAATGAGATTTATACAGACAGCAGGCCGCCAGACAGTCCGCAGGTGCTTTCCATTGATTTGGAGACCTACAGCAGCGCAGATCTTTCCAAGTGTGGCGTGTACCGGTATGTGGAAGCAGAAGATTTTGAAATCCTGCTGCTGGCATACGCCTTTGATGAGGAAGAGGTGCGGATTGTGGATATGGCCTGCGGGGAAAATGTGCCGCAGGAGATATGGGATGCCATTGACGATCCCGGCATTATCAAAGCGGCATGGAACGCACAGTTTGAGCGTACCTGCATCGGACATTATCTGGGGCGGGTGCTCTCCCCGGACAGCTGGCAGTGTTCCATGATACACGCGGCATCCCTTTCTCTCCCGCTTGCACTGAGGAATGCGGCATTGGCGTTAAAGACCGGGGAGCAGAAGGACCGGGCTGGGGAGAACTTAATCAAATATTTTTCTGTCCCGTGCAAGCCGACAAAATCAAATGGCGGGCGCACACGAAACCTCCCGGAACATGATCCAGAAGGGTGGCGGAAATTTAAGGATTACTGCCTGCAGGATGTCCGCACTGAACGGGATATCCGCAGACGGCTGGTGGCATTCCCGATGCCGGAGGCTGAATGGAACTACTACCATATGGACCAGCGCATCAACGACCGGGGTGTCAGGATCGACACGGTACTGGTGCAGCAGGCGATTGCCTGTGACCTGATGCTGTCGGATGAGATGACAAAAAAAGCCTATGAACTGACCGGCCTTGAGAACCCGAACAGCGTCAGCCAGCTAAAGCAGTGGCTGGAGGAAAAAGGCATCCCGATGGAGAGTCTTGGAAAGAAGAATGTGGCTGCAATGATTACAGAACTGGATAAGAACGGATGTGACCAGGAGGCGCTGGATATGCTGAAACTCCGGTTACAGATGGCGAAAAGTTCTGTGAAGAAATACCAGGCGGCGGAGCGGTACGTCAATCAGGATGGCAGGGCAAAGGGATTGTTTCAGTTCTACGGTGCCAACCGCACGGGCCGCTTCTCAGGCAGGGGGATTCAATTGCAAAATCTTCCCCAGAACCACATTTCCACACTGGATGAAGCGAGGGAACTTGTGAAGATGGGATGTTTTGAAGCGGTGGAGATGCTCTACGGCAATACACCGGATGTGCTGTCCCAGCTGATCCGCACCATGCTGGTTCCAAAAGAAGGCTGTGAGTTTATTGTTGCGGACTTCTCAGCGATTGAAGCCAGAGTGCTTGCATGGGAAGCGGGCGAACAGTGGCGGTTGGATGCATTTGAAAAGGGGGCAGATATCTACTGTGAGTCTGCCAGCCAGATGTTCCATGTGCCGGTAGTAAAACATGGCGTGAATGGTGACCTCCGGCAGAAGGGTAAAGTAGCGGAATTAGCCTGCATTGCAGAAGGAAGTTTGGTTCTGACAAATCAGGGCCTGGTTCCCATTGAGGACGTTATGCCTGAACAGAAAGTTTGGGATGGCCGGGAATGGGTAACGCATGGAGGAGTGATCTACAAGGGAGAGCGTGAGGTGATTGAATATGAAGGACTTACAGCAACACCAGACCATCTCGTCTTTATCGAGGGGGAAACGGAGCCGGTATACTTTGGAATCGCCGCCGCCTGCGGAGCACATCTCATACAATCCGGATATGGTGGGACAGCAATACGGTTGGGTGAAAATAATTGGTCCGGAGAAACGGTGGAACAAAGAGTGGAACCGTTGTTATGTCCTGACAGAGTGTACGGGATGCGGCACTGTCCAATGGACAATCTTGGGAAATCTTACAAGAGGACTGTCCAAAGGATGCCAGTCCTGTTCTCAGCCGAGGCAGATACCGCTATGGCTGGACAGAAGGCTGACTGCTGCGAAACAGCGGTGCGAGAACCCAAACGATCCAGGCTATCACAATTATGGGGAAAGAGGCATCCGATTCGATTTTCCGGGAGTGACAGAAGCGGGGATTTATCTAATCGAAAAATTCGGGCTTCCAGACAGAAAAATGGAGATAGACAGGATAGACAACAATGGGAATTATGCTCCGGGCAATATCCATTTTGTGACACACAGGCAGAACAACCGCAACAAACGATGTACGGTGCTTTCCCGTTACGATCCGGAATATTGGCCCTATGCACGTTCGGTGGTTATACGAAAGCTGTCTTCCGGATTGACGCGGGAAGAGATTATTCGGGATGCAGAAACAGCTGTGTTCGAAAGACGAAAGAACTGGCGGTATATCGAGGCAAGGTTAGAGTTTATGACATACGAAATGCCGGACGACGTCACTGTTTTACCGTATCGGGCAGGCTAGTCCATAACTGTGGTTACGGCGGCTCCGTGGGCGCACTGATTTCCATGGGTGCGTTGGATATGGGACTGAAAGAATCGGAGCTGCCAGACCTGATCCAGAACTGGCGGGAGGCAAACCCGAAGATCGTGCAGTATTGGTGGGATGTGGAGAAAGCAGCGGTGGAAACCGTAAAAACCCATGAAGAACACAGTATCAAGAGAATCCGTTTCCAGTATTATTCCGGTACGCTGTGGATGGAGCTGCCATCGGGCAGGAAACTGGCATATCTTCAGCCGAAGCTCCAGCCGAACCGGTTCGGGCGGATGAGCCTGACTTTCTGTGGGACAGGGGCAAATAACAAGTGGCAGAGGCAGGAGACGTACTCTGGAAAAATTGTGGAAAATGCAACACAGGCAATCGCCAGGGATATCCTGACGGAAGCGATGTGGCGGCTTGAGAAAGCTGGATTTGAGATCGTGGGCCATGTGCATGACGAAGTCATTATTGAAGCACCCCTCGGGAAGTACACACCAGAAGATATCTGTAAAGTCATGGCGGCAAATCCCCGCTGGTGTATGGACTTACCGCTGGCGGCGGCCGGGTATCGAGGCGATTACTATTTTAAGGATTGAGGTGGCAGCATGGCTCATGTGATGGAAATGAAAGACGGAAAAACAGCCACGGTATTTGGACTTAGGGATGTGCTGGAGATGGTCGAAGAGTATGCCGGAACGGAACCAAGGCGTTTCATTGAGGAGTATGTATCTGAAATCAAACAGGATAGGGTGGACTTTGAGGAACAGGAAAAATACTACGAGGGCAGGATCGAGAAACTGGAAGACCACCAGAGGGCATTTCTGAATGATGTGAAAGAAGAACTGGAAGCCATGGAGCAGTTTTTGGATGCGCCGCGTTTAAGCCGCACAAAGCTGCATGCTGCTGTGAGAAACATCCAGAAGATGATACGGGCTGAACTTTAGGGGTACGGACATATACCAAATGGCATCGGAGGATGCGGAAAGTGAGGATTTTGATATGAAAACAGGCAGAAGTTTAAAAGAAGTCATGGCGGAACTGGACCGCCAGAGCAGGGCGAAGAGAGATTATATCGGGCCGGCAGAGGCATTCCATCTCAGGGATGACGGACGGACGTTTGAGATCAACCATGTGGTTTCCGGGCAGCAGGAAGTCTTTGGTACCAGCCAGCTCTTCCACAGGCAGGTGGCATCGGCACTTGGCATCCCGGCAAAGTATTATGACATGATGTCGGCGCAAAAACCGGAACTGCTGGCAGAGAATGTGAACGCATGGTTTGCGGATAAGACGGGCAGCTATATGATCCGCTCCATGGATTACGGAAGCGGTCCGGTGGCAAGGGCGCTCCTTTCAGAACGGTACCGCCGCATTGACAATATGGAGATCGCCACGGCAGTCCTTCCGTTATTTGCCGGACAGGAGCAGTATGAGGTGGTTTCCTGCGAGGTGACGGAGAACCGGCTGTATTTAAAAATCGTGAATCACCGGCTGGAGATGGCCGTTGTTCCAGGGGACTATGTGCAGGCCGGCGTGGTGATCTCAAATTCAGAGGTTGGCCTTGGTTCCGTCTCCGTACAGCCGCTGGTCTACCGCCTTGTGTGTACGAACGGAATGGTAGTCAATGACATGGGCGAACGGAAGAACCATGTAGGAAGGACAGCCAGGGCATTAGAGGACAGCTTTCACATTTATTCGGATGAGACCATCGAAGCGGAGGACAAGGCGTTTCTTTTAAAACTCCGGGATGTGACGGCTGCGGCGATTGAGGAGAGCCGTTTTGCACAGGTGGTGGGCAGATTAAAAGAAGCGGCTGGTGTGCCGATTACAGGAAAGTTGCCGGAGGTGGTGGAACTTACCGGACGCAGTTACGGGCTGAACCAGGACGAGCAGGACAACATCCTACAGTATCTGATTTCCGGCGGTGACCTCTCACAGTATGGTTTATCCAATGCCATCACGCGGGCAAGCCAGGATGTAGAGTCTTACGACCGGGCGACTGCGCTGGAGGGCATCGGCTGGCAGGTTGCTGCCATGGCGCGGCAGCAGTGGAAGGAGATGAATGGGTAATGCCTGAGAGAGATTTTGGATTCCGTTGGGTGACACACTCATCTGAAACCACTGCCGATCATCCGTCCAGGCATTCCCACTCTGATCCAACCGCAGACGCAGCCATTGGCAATCTTATGCGGGAGGAAAGGAAAAAGAAAAAACCGCCGTCCAGCAGGCATGGGAAATCCAGCCGGAAGAAAAACAGCAGCCGGCGGATACCGGGAGGAGGAAGAAGCAGTGAGGGAAAATGAAGTAGAAAAGGCATTTGTGGATGCAGTCAAAGAGGCTGGCGGTAAAGCGGTGAAGTTTACCAGCCAGACGATGAACGGGGTGCCGGACAGACTGGTTCTGCTGCCCTGCGGCAAGTGCGCTTTTGTAGAGCTGAAAGCTCCCGGAAAACAGATGCGGAGGCTGCAAAGAAAACGGAGAGAGCAGTTACTGGCGCTTGGATTCCCTGTGTTCTGCGTAGACCGGCCGGAACAGATACAACCGGTCATGAAAGCACTTGGGGAGTGGGAACCGGGAGAACCGGTCCCAACAGGAGTAGGGGCAGAAATTCCAGAACTGATAAAAATGATACTGCCGGGAGGAGGTGATGCCGAATGAAGTTCGTACCGCATGATTATCAAAGCTATTGCACGGAGTATATCAAAAACCATCCTGTTGCAGCTTTGTTTCTCGATATGGGCTTGGGTTGAGGTAAGACGGCAATTACACTGTCCGCAATCAATGACTTAATGTTGGATACCTTTGATGTGAGCAAGGTGCTGGTAGTGGCTCCCCTCAGAGTAGCACGGGACACCTGGCCGGCAGAAGTTGAAAAGTGGGAACATCTGAAGTTCCTTTCCATTTCCGTCATCGTTGGGGATGTAAAGACACGGATTGGGGCACTGAACCATCCGTCTCTGGTGTATGTCATCAACCGTGAGACGGTCAAATGGCTGGTGGAGTATTACGAGAAAAATGGCCTGCGGTGGGATTTTGATATGGTGGTGATTGATGAACTTTCCTCCTTCAAAAACCATCAAAGTCAGAGGTTCCGGTTTCTGCGGAAGATCCGTCCGTTTGTAAAGCGGTTTGTTGGCCTGACTGGTACGCCGACTTCCAATGGTCTTATGGACTTATGGGCAGAGATTGGGATTTTAGATGGAGGACAGCGTCTGGGGAAATTTATCGGCCGGTACCGGGAAGCCTACTTTAAAGCTGGCAGCATGAATCCACAGACTGGTGTGGTGTTCCAGTATGTACCGCGCCCCGGAGCAGAAGAACAGATCTACGAAAAGATTTCAGACATCACGATCTCAATGAAGGCTCTGGATTATCTTAATATGCCAGAGTGTGTGATGGCTTCCCATGAAGTGGAGATGAGCACGCAGGAAAAGAAACTCTACGATATGCTGGCAAAAGACCTGCTGATCCCGTTGGAAGATGGTGATATAGACGCTGCCAATGCCGCAGCCCTTTCCGGGAAACTCCTGCAGATGGCAAACGGCGCTGTGTATGATGAGAATGGCACAGCCCGCAGGATTCACAACCACAAGCTGGAAGCATTGGAGGATTTGATCGAAGCTGCCAACGGGCAGAGCGTTCTGGTAGCGTACTGGTTCAAGCATGATAAGAAACGTATTGAAGAACATCTCACAAAGATGGGATGCTCTCCGAGGGACATAAAGAACAGTGAGGATATCCGGGATTGGAATGCAGGGAATATCCCGGTTGCACTGATCCATCCGGCAAGTGCCGGACATGGTCTGAACATTCAGCAGGGCGGGCACATCCTGATCTGGTTCGGACTGACCTGGAGCTTGGAACTTTACCAGCAGACCAATGCCCGACTCTGGCGGCAGGGGCAGACGGATGTGGTGACAATCCATCACATCATTACGAAAGGCACAGTGGATGAAGATGTGATGGCGGCACTGGAAGAAAAGGACGTGACGCAGGAAAAGCTGATCGCTGCGGTCAAGGCCAGACTTGGCCGATAAGGGCATAGTGCTTATTAGGACAAAAATACACGGTTCGGACGGGAGGAGGACGATTCATGGGACGACCGAAGAAAGAAAAATATGAAATAGAGGAGCGGTTCCTGACGGAAGCCCTCCTTCTGGCCGGATCATATTCTGATGCTGCAAAGGAAAAGAAACAGCTTCAGGATTTGATGACGGGAGAGTTTGAATATACCGAGGACATGGCGATCCAGGATTTGATCGGAGGAGGGCAGCAGGAAGGAGAGCGGGTACAGACCAGCAATATTTCCAATATCCCGGAAAGGGCGGCAATCTTGCTGGCAGATGGGTATGTAGAGAAACAGAAATACCGGATGCAAAAAGAAGCGCAGAGCCGGATGGATGAATACCGGAAACTCTGTGAGCAGATGGAGATTGTGGAGACTGCCATGAATGAGCGGATGGATGACAGGACAAGGGCTGTATTCCAGTGTCTTTTCATAGAACATAGGGTGTGGAGTGCTGTCAGGGATGAGTATGGGAATAGTTTGCGGCCACAGCAGATTGCAGATGCACGGGAGAAAGCAATCGAAGCTATAGCAGAAGAATTGTCATTAATAGAGCAGATCGCAGAGGAGTTATGATGGGAAGAAAGAAAAAGAATGTTGAACGGGCAAGTGTGGAAGCTACTGACTTTATTTTAGAGGCCATCAGACAATATCCCAAAATGAAAGAAGGGTGTAAGAATTTTGAAGAAAACCGAGGATTTTTATTGAAACACTGCCAGATTAATCTTGAAGCGTTTGTGCCAGAAGCTGCACCAAATGAGGATTTATTTATTCAGCCAGGAATCCGCGGAAAGGATCGGAAATTGATAGATGCTTACTTGGATGATAAAGAAAAAGTGTATCTTTTAGAACACGGCATTATGGGATTAGAGGGTGAGGTAAAGGAAGTGGCAGAAGCCTTGTTTTTGAAACAGCTGCCACGGGTGGAAGTGGAAAGAAAGTTTTCTTTATCGCAGTCTACGATTACCCGGAGAAGGAATGAAGCAGTAAGACTTCTTGCAATAGAAGTGGATTCTTTTATGATTTGGAAAAGTGAAATATTGTTTGCGTAGCGGAATCCGGATGTTATGATGCGTCCGGATTTTTCCGCTTTAGGATGTTTATGGTATAAAAAATAACTTGAACATTTCCATATATAAACTGAACATTTACCTTAATAAGTTGAATATTCGGAGCCTTTATTTTTGAGTGAAAACCGTGGTATTATTTATAATGCCGAGAGGCGGAGGATAGAGATGTCCTCCTAACATAAAGCTGGATCAGGAGCATTCCTGTTTCCGGCTTTTTCTTTTGCAGACACCACGGGAGGTGAGAGAATTGGGCAGGAAAAACAGGAGGAAGGAATCAGCGTATTCCCGGAAGATGAGAAATCCAGAGAAACTGATATCCAAACCGCAAACGGACATCGTACATAACGGCGCAGCTCCGGTCAGAGGAGACATTTGGTTTGCAGAGCTTGGGAAGCATCCGGGGACGAGTGTTCAGGAAGGATGCCGGCCGGTATTTATTATGAGCAATGACACGGCAAACGGGCATTCCGGTACTGTGACAGTCGTGCCGATGACTTCCAAGAAGAAAAAAGCATATCTTCCAACACATGTTTTGACAGAAGCCTCTGACTGTCCCAATCTGGAGCCTTCTATGGTGCTGGCGGAGCAGGTGACTACCATTGGCAAGTGCGCCCTCAAAAGTTTTGTGGGGCGTGTCGGAGAGGACAGAGTACATGAGATTGAAAAGGCTGTGGAAGTGCATCTCGGTCTGGCTGGAAAGGTGCGGGATAAGTGAGCGCAGTCTTTTTATGTCCAGATTTTACATTCAACAAGATTTCTAACCAGGATTGGAGATGATAAATTGTGGAAACTACCAGTAGCGGCCGTGCGCCGGTGAATTTTATAAACATTCCGGCGGATTTGAAAGCGTCCTGCCGGTTCTGTGTATGGAAGATGGAGAAGGGAAAAGGCAGGTCAGCAAGGCTTACCAAGGTGCCCTATGACCCGGCAACCGGGAGAAAGGCACAGAGCAATAACGCCGCAACTTTCTCGGATTTTAACACAGTCATCAAAACTTATGCAATGGGCGGGTATGACGGCATCGGTATCCGGGTAGATAACGGCATCGGTGCTTTTGATATTGACCATTGTATCCGTGAGGACGGGAGCCTTAACGATGTGGCAGCTTCCGTGCTTGGAATCTTCAAAGACGCTTATGTGGAACGATCCCCGTCCGGAACCGGCCTGCGCGGGTTCTTCCATGTGGATGCGGATTTTAATTTTGACAAAACCATTTATTACATCAATAACCGTACCCTTGGTTTGGAGGTCTATCTTGCCGGGGCGACAAACCGTTTCGTGACAGTGACAGGAAATAAGTACCGGGAAGGAACCGTCCCAACGGATATGCCGGCACTTCAAACTTTGCTGGATACGCTGATGAAACGAAAGAGCCAGGTAGTGAACACACACATTGAGCCGTGTTCATACCTGTCGGATGAGGAAGTGCTGGAACACGCAGGGAAGTCTGCCAATGGGGAACGCTTCATGGATTACTACGAGGGCAACTGGCAGAAATATTTTGATAACCAGTCCGATGCGGATATGGGTTTTCTTTCCATGCTGGCGTTCTGGTGCGGTTGTGACGAGGAGCAGATTGACCGTATTTTCCGTACCTCCGGCATGATGCGTCCCAAATGGGACCGGAAACAGGCCGGCACCACCTATGGGGCAATCTCCATCCGGAATGCTGTGTCCACCTGCCGTGCGATCTATCTTCCTGTTGATCCGCAGGACATCACGGATGCAGGGGATGAGTTTAAGAACCTTGACGGGGAAGAGGTGGATTACAATCCGGACCTTTCCCAGATCAAGACCACGCTGGATGAGATGCAGCCGCAGTCCAATCCCCGCTATGGCCGGGATGAGATCGGAGTCGGAAATATGTTCGCAGACTACTTCAAAGGCGTGGCGCGTTATAATCGTGACCGGGGCATCTGGTATGTGTATGACGGGACAGTCTGGCGGGCAGACACGGGAGGGCTGAAAGTTGCGGAGCTGGCAAAGCTCTTAGCGGACCGCCTTTTGACTTATGCGATCAAGATCAAGGAGGAGGATACCAGAAAGCGGTTCATCGACCGCATCCGCAAGCTGCAGCAGAGGAAACACAGGGAAACCATGTTAAAAGATGCGAAATCCGTGTATCCCCTGGCAATGTCTTTTTTTGACCGGGACATTTACCTGTTCAATCTCGCCAATGGGACGCTGAATTTGAGAACACTGGAATTTAGGGAACACCGGGCGGAGGACTACCTGACGAAAATTTCCCCGGTCGTTTACGATCCGGATGCGGACTGCCCGCGATGGACACAGTTCATGGAGGAGGTCATGCAGGGGGATGAAGAACGTATCCGGTATATCCGGAAGGCACTGGGATACGCACTGTCCGGTGATACCAGGATGGAATGTTTGTTTATCCTCTACGGTGCGACTTCCCGTAACGGCAAGGGTACCATGATGGAGACGTTCCTGCGGATCATGGGCGACTACGGCCGCAACGCCGATCCCGCCCTTCTTGCCATGAAGTTCAACGCACAGAGCAACGGCCCCACAGAGGAAGTGGCGCGGCTTGCAGGCTCCCGGTTTGTGAACATCTCGGAGCCGGAAAAGAAGCTCACCATGGACGCGGCATTTACCAAGCGTATGACGGGTAACGATTCCATCACGGCTCGTTTCCTGCATGAGAATTCTTTTGAGTTCCGTCCAAATTTCAAGATATTCATCAACACGAACCATCTGCCGAATATCACAGACCTTACGTTGTTCGATTCCGGCCGTATCAAGATCATCCCGTTCAACCGCCATTTTGAGGAGGAAGAACAGGATAAGGGATTGAAGGCTTTCTTTGCAGAGGAAGAAAATATGTCCGGTATCTTTAACTGGCTGCTGGAAGGGCACAGGCTTTTTGAAAGAGAGGGGCTTACTATGCCAAAGTCCGTGCTGGAGGCGACCGATGCTTACCACAAGGAATCAGACCGGATCAGCATGTTTTCAACGGAGTGCCTGGTTACAGAATATGGGAATAAGCTGGCAAGTAAAGCAGTTTATACCAGATATGTGGACTGGTGCAGGGATAGTGGATACAAGCCAGAAAATATGAAGAATTTCCGAAAAGGCATGGAAGTGCATTACACATACAACAACAGCGGAAGGCCGACAGGCGGAGGAAACCCAACGACCGTTGTTGAGGATGTGAAATTTGCCACGGGTGAGGAACCGGAGTTTGAGGTGGTTCCAGATGCTTAAAGACGATTGTTATTTCCACAATGTGCAATCACTCAAGCCTGAAGGAACAACACGATACCCGCTTTTGTAGGGGCTGCGGTTTTTTCATCTCCTACAACCTCCTACAATTCTTAAGGCGCGAAATTCAAGAAAACCTTTATTTTACGCTACTTTTTAGCCCTCCAAGATTGGGTGTAGGAAATGTAGGAGGAAAATAGGTTATTATTTTTTATTGTTTCTTTTATAGAGGATTTATATTTTATCTCCTACATCTCCTACAAAAGAATAAAAACAGAAAAAGAAAATCAGGAAAATGGCTTATTTTCAAGGAAAATCAGGGTTTGAAGATTGTAGGAGGTGCGGATTTTTGGATGCGTTCATCTCCTACAATCTCCTACATTACGATTCATTGTGGCAGATAATAAATCATATCAGGCATCTTTTGTGGCGGCTTGCTTTGTGGGAATCCCTACAGGGTGAGCAGCGGCAAAGGGTGCCTGCTTTGATACATAAACCAAACGAGAGGAGAAGTAAAACTATGAGCAGAATTTTAACATGCGAACAGGTGTCAGACGGGCATCCCGATAAAATCTGCGACCAAGTTGCGGATGCCATTGTGACAGACTGTCTGGTACATGACAAAGAAAGCAGAGTGGCGATAGAGTGCCTGTTAAAGGACAGCCGCCTGATTATTGCCGGAGAACTGACCAGCGGGCACCAGCCGGACTACCGGAAACTGGTGGATGATGTGCTGGAGCGTATCGGAAAGGGAAAGACGGAATACGGCAGGATGGAGATCATCAGCCCGCTGGATGTTGCCCTCATGGTAAGGGAGCAGTCCCCGGACATCGCCCTTGGTGTGGATAAGGGCGGAGCCGGAGACCAGGGCATTATGTTCGGATATGCCACCAACGAAACGCCGGAGCTCCTTCCGGTTCCGTTTGCCGTGGCGACCAAGTTCCTGCGGCTTTTGAAGAACCATCCGTCAAAGATGTTCCGGGCGGATGCCAAGGCGCAGGTCAGCTTTGATTACAGCAGCGGACGGATCACCGCTTTCCTCTGCTCCGTGCAGCACAGCCCGGATGTGGAGGTTAGCGATTTCCGTCACATCATCGAGGGAATGATGGTGCTGGCTGCCTGTGAGTACGGGCTGAATGGTGACTTCGTGAAACTGGTCAATCCGACCGGACGGTTTGTGGTCGGCGGCTCTTTTGCTGACTGCGGCGTGACAGGAAGGAAACTTGCCTGTGATACCTATGGCGGCATCGGCAGGCTTGGCGGTGGTGCGCTGTCCGGGAAAGACCCAAGTAAGGTAGACCGCTCGGCTGCATATATGGCACGGAAGATCGCCCGCGACATTGTGCAGGCAGGATATGCGGAGCAGTGTGAAATTCAGATTGCCTATGCCATCGGGATGGAACATCCGGTGTCAGTCAACATGGACTGCTTTGGTACAGAGTTCCAACCGCTGGATTTCATTCAGGCTTATGTGGAGGACAGCTATGATTTGACACCGGGGGGAATCATCAGCAGATTGCATCTCCTGGATGTGGACTACAACCTGGTATCCGCCTACGGGCACTTCGGGAAGCCCGGACTTCCGTGGGAGGAATAGGGATGCCTTGGAAACCAAAGGTTCCCTGTAAGCATCCCGGCTGTGCGGAATTGGTGGAATCGGGAACAAAGTATTGTGAAAAGCACAAAGCACTGCACCCGGAAGAAGTGCGGTCAGCTGCAAAGCGCGGGTACGGAAAGAGATGGCAGAAAGCCAGCCGGGAATACCTGCAGGCGCATCCGCTGTGTGTGCTGTGCATGAAGAAACAGCCGCCACGGTATGTGAAGGCGACAGTGGTTGACCACATCACCCCACACCGCGGCGACCAAAAGCTGTTCTGGGACCGGAGCAACTGGAGGAGTTTATGTAAGCAGTGTCATGATAAAAAGACGCGGGCGGAAGATAATAATCCGACCTACACCTATTAATGCAGGCCGGATTTGTCCTGACTCAGTGGAGATAGTAGACTTCCGCATTCTCCTGCCAGATATCTCCTGTGCGGCAGAGGACATCGCCAACGATGATCCAGTCAGCAGGAAATTCACCGGTGGGTTCCTTGCGGCAGTCTTCCAGCATTTCCTCAATGTAGGTGCTGATGCCATAAATCTGGGCAACTTGGAATCCCATTTCTAAAGCCTTTGAAAGAGCCTCTTCATAGGTGACTGTTTTGATTGTTGTTTCCATGTGTGTTCCTCCCTTGCTTTTGTTGTGGACATATTACCGTCAAAACGAAGATATATCAAGGAATACCTCAGACATAATTTACACAGATTTTCGTGGTTTTGTTTGTGTACATTATGGCAGAAAGGGGCCACCGGGGGCCGGGTTTACTTCTCTGTGGTGAAGTGCCACGGAGACCGCCGCCCCCTCAAACGTAAAAAACCGCGAATTTGATAGGCCGGGGGTCTGGCAGTTACGGCGCAAAATGAAACCAGCAGACGAAGAGGCGCGGCAGCACTGCCAGGCCCTGTCTTTTAAATATCCGAAATGAACCAAAACGCATGAACTTCCTTGATAAAACGGGGAATTTCGTGTGTTTTTGTTTGTTCCGGTGGAACATGAAAATCTGGAATAAAGCAGCAGCTATCCATGCGGCATCCATGCTGACAGGATGAAAATTCACCTCACCGTTTTTTATGTGTTTTTTGGGATTTTTCCGCAAAATGGGCGGGGTTACGGCGCAGCATGGAAACGGTGCAACATGAACCACACAGGAAGGAGGGGCGGCGATGGAAGCAAATACGGAAGCGGAGATGCTGGAGGATATGGCGAAACGGTTCTGCCCCAACTGCGGTGCGGCGGTCACGCCAAACGGCAGAGGCCGTCCGAGGATATTCTGCTCGGAACCCTGCAGGTATGCGTGGAAGAACAGAAACCCGCACCCGGAAAACTGGAAATCCACCCGGACGGCTGTCTGCCCGGAATGTGGGAAACCATTTCTGGCAAGCCGGGAGTATGGGAGAGTGAGGAAATATTGCAGCCATGCCTGTGCCAACAGAGGACGGGCGAAACGAAAGGAGCGTGAGGGAAATGAAGGATAAGATTGAAACCATCGGGGTGTACTGCGTCTGCAATACGATGGGTATCTGCGTACATGAGATTGACTGCTGTGAGGACAGGGTGCTTGCATCCGCAAATGGAGAAAACCCGCAGTGGTGTCCCATGAATGAACAGACGCGGTCGGACGGGGAAGAGGCGGAGCCGGGATTCTTATTCGGCTCTTTTTTCGTGCCGTTCTCAGAGGTCATGCGCGTCTGAGTAAAGGAGGACGCATGGATGCAGAAAACTGCACAACTTAAAGTGCTGCCGGTGGGCGTACTCAGGCCGGCCGCATACAATCCCCGCAAGAAACTGAAACCGGGGGATAAGGAGTACGAGAAAATCAAAAATTCCATTACGGAGTTTGGGTTTGCGGACCCACTTGTGGTCAATTCCGATATGACAATCGTGGGAGGGCACCAGAGATTGGCTGTTGCCATGGACCTTGGCTATACGGAAGTGCCGTGTGCGGTGGTTGATGTCGATAAAATCCGGGAGAAGGCACTGAATATTGCCCTTAATAAGATCACGGGCGCGTGGGATGATTCCCTGCTGGCCGATCTGTTGAAGGATATCGAAAACAGTGATTTTGATTTGGGTAAAACAGGTTTTGACCCGCCTGAAATTGATGAACTTTTCAATAAAGTCCATGACAAAGAAGTCAGGGAAGATGATTTCGATGTGGAGAGCGAACTGAAACGTCCGGCTTTTTCAAAGAGGGGTGACATCTGGCATCTGGGAAAACACACAGTAATCTGTGGTGACTCTACTCTGCCGGAAACCTATACCCGGCTGATGGGAGAAGTCAAAGCAAATCTTGTGTGTACGGACCCTCCATATATGGTGGCGCTGCAAAGTACATCTGGCACTATTACAAACGATGATCTGAATGACCATGATGCAGTGGAATTTCTGATGAAAGCCTTTTCCTGCTTCCACGAAGCGATGGCAAATGACGCATCCATCTATGTGTTTTACGCTACGGCAAAAGCCCGGATCTTCCATGATGCTTTTGAGGATGCGGGTTTTAAAGTGGGGGCGGGGCTGGTGTGGAAGAAGGACCGTCTGGTACTGACAAGGACGGACTGGAAATACAATCATGAACCGATCATCTGGGGGTGGCGTAAAGACGGCCGCCATCGCTGGTATGGCGACCAGAAACAGACAACTGTCTTTGAATTTCCGCGGTTGAAAAATTCTAAAGAGGAAGGCTGCGGGCATCCGTCCAGTAAGCCGATCCCATTGATTGCTTACCTGATTAAGCAGTGTACAATGACCAATGGCGTTGTACTGGATGGATTCCTCGGCTCGGCGTCTACATTGATTGCCTGTGAGGAACTTGACCGCATCTGTTATGGCGTGGAACTGGAAGAAAAATTTGTAGATGTGGCGGTCAAACGCTATATCAAGTACAAAGAAGGCCGGTGTGATGATGTGTACGTCATCCGTGACGGGCAGAAGCTGTCGCTGGATGAGGTGGTGCAGCTGGATGCGGAAGATCTTCCGTCAGGGGAGCAGGCAG